>NZ_JBVJTD010000003.1:0-620758 GCF_055605965.1 Streptomyces sp. NPDC037126 | reverse complement strand
ACGCCGTGCTCAGCAGCCCGGCCGCCTCGGAGCGCGTACGCCTGCGGCGGGCCGCGACCGGGGCGGGCGCTCGGTTCGGGGCGGGGCGGTGGCTCTGCGGGGTGCGTTCGCCTCGGGGGGGCTCGTGAGCGGGAGCGCGCGCCGCTGATCGGGCCGGGGCAGGGCGGGGCGGTGGCGCCGGCTCCGCGGGGCGCGTTCGCCGCCGGGCGGCGGTGGGGGCGTACGCCGTGCTCAGCAGCCCGGCCGCCTCGGAGCGCGTACGCCTGCGGCGGGCCGCGACCGGGGCGGGCGCTCGGTTCGGGGCGGGGCGGTGGCTCCGCGGGGTGCGTTCGCCTCGGGGGGGCTCGTGAGCGGGAGCGCGCGCCGCTGATCGGGCCGGGGCAGGGCGGTGGGGCTGGTCGGGCTGTGTTGTGGGTGCCGCGTTTCGCCGGGGGTCTCACTCGTTCGGGTGGTTTTCGGGGGTGGTCGCCGGTGGGGCGCTCGGACGGGTGACAGGGCGTCGGAGGGGTCCTTGAAAGATAGACAATGTGGCACTCTGAGCCGGTGACGGGTTGGGCTGGGCCGGTGCCGGGGGCTTTCCGCGATGGGCGTTGACGGGTGGGACGAGTCACGCGGTGACGACGACGCGGACACCGTGGGGCTGAACTCACCGCAGGTGCCGAGTCAGGGCGGCCCGGCGGAGCCGGAGCGCCTCCCGGCCGGCGGGGGCGTACCCGCCCAGCGCGAGGGCAGCGTCCTGCCACCGCCTCGCGAAATGCCGCCCGCGGACGGCGAGTTGATCGAGCGCATGCGAGCCGGCGACGACTCCGCGTACGCGGAGCTGTACCGGCGGCACGCCGACGCGGTCCGGCGGTACGCGCGCACCTGCTGCCGCGACGGACACACCGCCGACGACCTCACCGCCGAGGTCTTCGCCCGCATGCTGCAGGCGGTGCGCGGCGGCTCCGGTCCCGAGCACGCCGTACGCGCCTATCTGCTGACCTCGGTCCGCCGCGTCGCCGCGCACTGGACCAGGTCCGCCCGGCGGGAGCACCTCGTCGACGACTTCGCCACCTTCGCCCAGCAGTCCGCCCGGTCGCCGGAGGTCTCCGACGGCGCCACCCACGACCTGGGTGCCGACGTGCGCGCCCTGCACGAGGCCGAGCAGTCCATGGCCATGCGGGCCTTCCGCTCCCTGCCCGAGCGCTGGCAGGCCGTGCTGTGGCACACCGAGGTGGAGGACGAGTCCCCGAGCGAGGTCGCCGTTCTCTTCGGGCTGGACGCCAACGGCACGCGCGTGCTCGCCAGCCGCGCGCGTGAGGGGCTGAAGCAGGCGTACCTCCAGGCTCATGTCAGCGCCACCCTCGCCGACGACGAGGAGTGCGCCCGCTACGCCGACCAGCTCGGCACCTACGCCCGCCGCAAGCTGCGCATCCGCGCCGAGCGGGGCCTGCGCAAGCACCTGGAGGAGTGCGCCAGGTGCCGGCTCGCGGCCGCGCAGATCGAGGAGGTCGCGAGCGGCATCCCCGGTGTCGTCCCGGTCGCGGTCATCGGCTGGTTCGGGGCCGCCGGATACGCCAAGGCGCTCGGCATCGTGGCCGGCGGCGCCGGGGCCGCGGGCGCCGCAGCCGCGGCCGGCGGGTCCTCCGGCGGCGCGGGCGCCGCCGCCTCGGAGGGGCTCGCGGCACCGGTGAAGGCGGGGATCGCGGCCGGTGTCGTCGCGGTCGCGGCGGCCGCGGCGGCGATCGCCCTGGTGAACCACGGCCATCCGGCGAAGGAGACCGCCGAGCCGTCGCCGTCCGCGCCGCTCGTACGGCCCCATTCCCCGAAGCCCACCCCGCCGAGGCGGAAGCCCACCCCCGAGCCGGTGGCGCTCGCTCCCGAGCCGGCCCCCACACCCACGCCCACGCCCCCTCCCGCACCCGGCCCGGCACCCACGCCGACGCCCACGCCCAGGCCGGCCCCCACCTCCGCCCCTGAGCCCGGCCCCAGGCCGACGCCCGCGCCGACCCCGACGCCCACCCCGCCACCGCCCGCTCCCGTGGTCTACGAGCTGAGCGACCTGAGGTACGACGTCGTGGGCGACGGCACCCGGCCCGAGATCGCGCTGGGCGGGAGCAGCTGGGTGTGGCAGCGCTACGGCATGTCGATCGGCGGCAAGGAGTACGCGCGCGGGGCGACCGTGCACGGCGGCTCCTCCGTCACCGTCTCCCTCAACCGGCGGTGCACCGCCTACGACGCCCTGGCCGGTGTGGACGACATGACCCTCGGCCTCGGCAAGGTCACCTTCTCCGTCTACGCCGACGGGGTCCGGCTCTGGCGTTCCGGGACGGTCAGGGGCGGGGAGGGGGCCGTCCCCGTCCACGTGGACCTCGCCGGGCGCAGCACCGTACGGCTCGTCGTGGCACCGCACGACCACGCCCTGGACCGGGTCGCGCTCGCGGACTGGGCGGAGTCCCGGTTCACCTGCCGGTAGCGGGCCCTAACTCCCGCCCTCGGTGGGCGTCCTCGCCGCGAGGTCCCGCAGCACGTCCGCCACGCCGTAGGACGCGCCCCGGGCGCACTCGGCCGCGTAGCGGTCGGCGGGCAGGGCCGCACGGGCGCCGGCGAGCACCCGGCCGGCCTCGCCGCGCTCCGGCTCCGGGCGGGGGAGGCCGTCGCGCAGCCGGTCGGAGGCCTCGTACAGGCGGACCGCGCCCGGCAGGTCGCCGAGCCGGGCCAGCAGACCGGCCGCGACATCCACGAGTCCCCCGGTGACCGACTCCGCGCACCGCTGCGCCACCGCGTGCCGCAGCGCCTCGGCGGCGATCGCCAGGCCCTGCTCCGGGCCCGACTCCGCGGCCGTCAGCAGTGCCTCGACCGCCCGCAGCAACGCCTCGAACTGCGGTGGCGGGGTGCCGGTACCGCCCCGGTCCAGCTCGCGGGCCGCCTCGAACAGCTCGCGGGCGCGGGCGGTGTGGCCGTCGTACAGCGTGATGTGGGCGCGCATCAGCAGCACGAAGGCCCGGGCCTCCCCCACTCCGTACCGGTCGGCGGCCGTGCCCGCCGCGTCGAGGGCGGCCAGCGCGGCCTCCCGGTCGCCGGAGCGGTAGGCGATCTCGGCGAGCCGCGCCAGCAGGAACGGCGACTCCGCGTAGGCGCCCACCTCGTAGGCGAGCCGCAGCGCCTCCTCGTACTCACCGCGGGCCTCGTCGAAACGGCCGCGTGCCATGGCCGCCTCACCCGCCGCGCTGCACACCTGCGCGCGCATCCAGCGGTCCCCGATCCGCCGGCTGAGCGTGCGCAGCTCGGCCAGGTCCTCGTCCACGCCCCGCAGGTTGCCCGGCGAGTCGACGAGCACGTGGGTGCGGTACATCAGTGAGACGCCGATCTCCCAGCCGCCGCCGTACGCACGGCAGTTGGCGACCACCGCGGCCATGTCGGGGCCGATGTCCGCCGGGCTGCCCAGGTGGTACGCGGTCATCGGCCAGACGATGCCCGGGAGCCGGGCGGCCTGCGGTCCGCCGCCCTCGTACGCCGCCCGTACGCGCGCGATGTACCGCGGGGCCCGGTCGTCGGCGGCGAGGCTCTCCGCGTTCGACTCGGCCGTCAGGAACAGGTCGAGCATCCGCAGGTCCATGCGCAGCTGCCGCAGCGGATGCCCGGCCTCACCGTCGGGAGCGGTGAGCAGGGCGTCGACCGGGTCGGCCGACTCCACCCGTGCGGCCAGGTCCCCGCCGGCCCGCCGGTCGGCCGGGGTGTCCAGGGCCACGCCCAGGCGCAGCAGCAGGCGGACCCAGGCCACCGCCTCCAGGCGGTAGTTGCGCAGCCACCAGAACCAGCCCATGGCCAGGGCGATCGCGCCCGCCTCCGCCTCGTCACCGGTGCGCACGGCGCGGTCCAGGGCCGCCCGGATGTTGTCCAGTTCGGTCTCCAGGCGGGAGATCCAGGGGAGCTGGTCCGCGGAGCGCAGGCGCGGATCGGCCTCCTCGACCAGGGCGCGCACCCAGGCGCGATGGCGCAGCTCCGCGGCGGCGCGCGGCCCGGGGAGCTCGGCCGCGCGCTCGGTGGCGTACTCGTGGATGGTCTCCAGCATGCGGTAGCGCATGCCGCCGGACGCCCCGGTGCCGTCGGGGGCGGCGACGACGAGGGACTTGTCGACCAGCGCGCCGACGAGGTCCGCCGCCGGGCCGGTGCACACGGCCTCGGCCGCCGCGAGGTCCCAGCCGCCGGCGAAGACCGACATCTCGCGCAGCACCGTGCGCTCGCGCTCGTCCAGCAGTTCCCAGGACCAGTCGACGACCGCGCGCAGGGTCTGCTGGCGGGGCAGGACCGTGCGGCTGCCGGAGGTGAGCAGGCGGAAGCGGTCGTCGAGCCGGCCGGCGATCTGGCGCGGGGTCAGCAGCCGGAGCCGGGCCGCGGCCAGCTCGATGGCGAGCGGCAGCCCGTCCAGGCGGCGGCAGATCTCCGCCACGGCCGCGGTGTCGCGGAGCACCGCGTCGGCGTCGGGACGGACGGCCTTCGCGCGCTCGGCGAAGAGGCGGTGCGCCTGCTCCGGGAGGAGGGGCTCGACCGGGCGCACCGACTCACCGGGGACGCCGAGGGGTTCACGGCTGGTCGCGAGGATCGTGAGCCCGGGGCAGTGGGTGAGGAGGGTCTCGGCGAGGGCGGCTGCCGCGCCGACGACGTGTTCGCAGTTGTCGAGGATCAGGAGCTCGCTGCGCGTGGCGCAGTGCTCGATCAGCAGGGCCGTGGGGTCGGCCTGCGGGGTCGCCAGGTCGGTGCTCAGCAGCACGGTCTCGCGCAGACCGAGCGCGCTGACCATCGCGCCGGGCACCGCCTCCGGATGGTCGAGCGGGGCGAGCTCGACCAGCCAGGCCGGGGAGAGGGCCTCGGCGGCCTCCTCGGCGAGGCGGGTCTTCCCCGAGCCGCCCGGTCCGGTGAGCGTGACCAGGCGGGCCCTGTGCAAGTCGGAACGAACGGCTTCGAGTTCCGGTTCCCGCCCGACGAAGGACGTCAGGCGGGGGCGGAGGTTGCCCCTGCGCTCCGGCGGCTGGGCGGGGGCCGGCGCCCTCGCCGGCCCGGGTTCCTCCTGCCGCAGCAACGAGGCGTGCAGGGCGCGCAGTTCCCGGCCCGGGTCGGCGCCGAGGGTGTCGGCGAGGGTGCGGCGGGCGGACTCGTAGGCGGCGAGGGCGTCGGCGGGGCGGCCGGTGTCGCGCAGGGCGCGGATCAGGAGGGCGTGCAGCGGCTCGTCGCAGGGGTGGGCCGCGGTCAGTTCCTTCAGGTCCGGTACGACGTCCCGGGCGCGGCCCAGGTCGAGGGCCGCGGCGGCGCGGGCGCGGGTCGCCTCCAGGCGCAGGGCCTCGGGGCGGGTGGCGGCGCCGCGGTCGGGGAGGTCGGCGAGGGCCGGGCCGTGCCAGTGGGCGAGGGCCTCGGTGAGGGTGCGGTGGGCGGTGGCGGGGTCGCCGTCGGTGAGGGCCTTGGTGCCGGTGTGGGCGAGGCGTTCGAAGACGTGGAGGTCGACGTCCTCCTCGGTGGCTTCGAGGCGGTAGCCGCCGGGAGTGGAGGCGACGGCGTCCCGGCCGAGGGCACGGCGGAGCCGGCCGACGAGGGCCTGGAGGGCCGCGGGGGCGTCCTGGGGCGGGTCGTCCGCCCAGACCTCGCCGATGAGGGTCTCGGGGGTGATGGTGCGGCCGGGGCGGAGGGCGAGGGCGGCGAGCAGCGCGCGGAGCCGGGGACCGCCGATGGGTACGGGGGCTCCCCGGCCGTCCGTCGCTCGGGTCACGCCCAGGATTCTGTACCGCACCAGGCCATTGTGTCGGGGGCCCGGCGAACCCGGCACGCGGGTTTACGGGTGGCACCTCGCGGCGCCGGCACCGCGTGGCCCGGGGCACACGGGGAACTGCGCTACAGCGGCGACCCCGGGGAACTGCGCTACCGGCCGCGGCGACCGCCACAGGCGCACGGTGGCCGCCACCGCGGACCCCGGCGGTACCGGGAACCACGTGCCCGGGCCGCCACCGCTCAGGCGCCGGAGGCCAGCGCGTCCCTCCTCGGCTGGATTCCCGACGGCACCGCGCGGGAGCGGGCCGGGGTGCCCGTCCAGCAGGTGCCCCGGCGGGAGAGGAGGCGGCGGAGCCAGAGTTCGAGGGAGACCAGCTCGGCGAGCCCGTCCAGGGGCAGGGGTTCGCCGGCCGCGGCGGCGCGGACGGCCTTGCGGACCACCCGGGCCTCCACCAGGCCCGCGTCGGCCAGGAGAGGGCTGGAGAACAGGTCGAGGAGCGGGTCGGCGGCCGTGCGCAGGCCCGCGCGCGCGGCGGCCGCGGAGGAGGCGTGGGAGGGGGCGCCCCAGCCGGGCGGGAGGTCGGTGACGCCGGCGCCCTCCAGGACCGTACGGAGGATGGCGGCCCGTGCGCCGGGCTGGACGCGCAGCGCCTCGGGGAGTTCGCGGCAGGCGCGCACGACCTGGTTGTCCAGGAAGGGCGCGTGCAGACGCTGGGAGCGGATCTCTGCGGCCTGTTCCAGGACGCGCAGGTCGGCGGCGTAGCGGGCGAGCGCCGCACGCGCGCGGTGGTCGCCGGGGCGCTGGGCGCCGGTGCCGGAGCGGTCCGCCGCACTCCCCAGCAGAACCGATACTTCAGCCAGTGCCTCACCCGTCAGCCAGCGGGCGGCGGGCCCGGGTCTGGCCCAGGTCAGCGCGGCCAGGGACGCGCCGACCGCCCCCTTGGGCTCGTCGAACCGGCGCCGCATCAGCCGCTCGGCCAGCGCCTCCAGGCCCGTCCGGTAGGGGGTGCGGGCGAGGCGTCTGGCCGCGCCGTACACGCGCGCGGGGACCATCACCGAGCCGTCGGCCCGCGCGAGGGCGGCGACCGGCCGGACCAGATGGCGCCGCCGCCGGTCCATCAGGAGGTCGGCGAGCCGGGCGGGGTGGGCGTCGAGGACCTGGCGGGCGCCGTGGCCGGTGAAGTGGTCGGCGCTGCCGGCGGCGAGCCGGGCGCGGTGCCGGGCCGCGGAGGCCAGCGAGGGCCCGGGTTCGTCGGTGAGGGGGCCGTCGAGCTCGGCGTAGGGCAGGACGTCCTCGCCTCCGGTGACCACCACGTGGTGCAGGCGGGGGTTGGCGGCGAGGGCGCCGGCGCGCTCGAGTTCGGCCTCCCGGCCGCCCACGGCGAGGTCGTTGAAGGTGACGGCGAGGAGCCGTTCGCCCGCGCCCGTGCCGTGGCCGAGAAGGGTGCCGGGCCGGCCGGGCAGCCCGGCGGCCAGCAGCGCGAGGGTGCCGGAGGCCGGCCCGCCGGACAGGTCGGCGCCGATGCCGGGCACCGGCATCCCGCGCCGGGCCCGCCGCTCGGCGGGGCCCATCCCGGGCACCGGACCGGGGTCGAGGTCGGGTACGTGCCGGGGCGCCGACAGCCGGGTGCGGACCGCCTCCACGAGGGCGTCCCGTACGGGGTCCACGGCCCGGCCGGCGTCGGCCGGGGGCGCGGCCACGGCGAGGGAGGCGACCTGCTCGTACCCGGCGATCTCCCGCGCCCCGGCGCGCAGCACCAGCGCGTGCCCCGGCGGGATCCGCCGTACTCCCTCGTACGGGGTGGTGTCGCCGAGCGCCGCCGGTACGTCGGGGGCGGCGAGCAGGGCGGCCAGGTGGCCGAAGTCCAGGTTGGCCTCGATGAGGTCGGCCAGGGGCAGCGCGGCGGTGGCGTAGGCCGTGCCGCCGGCCCAGGGGGTGTGGAACACCGGGCGCGCGCCCGCGAGATCGCCGCAGACCGTGATGCGGCGGCCTACCTGGACGACGGCCGTGTAGCTGCCGGGCCAGTTCGTCAGATGGCGCAGCGCGCCCCCGCGCGCGGTGAACAGGCCGCGCCGCAGCTCCTCGTCGGAGGCGCCGCAGATGCCGAGGACGGCGATCCGGTTCTGTGCGTCGGCCCGGACCACGCGCACCTCGTCCGGGCGCCAGTCGCCGACGGCCCACAGCGGGTCGGGGTCGCCCCACAGGAGCTGCGAGCCGACCGGGTGCAGGGTCTCGCCGTCGTACCCCATGGCACCCGCGGAGCCGAACCCGGCGACGCCCGCGGCGGTGCTGCTCCAACCCACCAACCACCGCATCGACGCCTCCACAGACTGTGGACAACCAGTGCACCGTACGAACCGGTTCCCCATGCTGCCATGAAGGAAGCGCTCTGGAGCGGCGGTGACACCGCCTTCGATCGTGGGACGGCAAAGGAAGTTGACGTACGTCCGCGGGGCACGGCCCCGGGCGGCTCCGCACGGGTGCGACTCGAATGCGCCCCCGAAACGCTCCCCGAAAACGCCCTTCGCGCCCTCAACTTCCGTGGTGGGGACGGAAATCAAGCGTCCGCACCGGGGTCGATTTTCGGCCAAACACGGAGCGGCACGGCCGACGTGAGCACGCTCCGTACAGGCCCGCGGAGCGCGCGGCGCCCCGGGCACGCGCACGGTCCGGGAGGCGGGCATCGCCTCCCGGACCGGTCCGCCACCCGCGGGGATGAAGGTGGCGGTGTCCCCCAGCCCACTGGATCCAGTACAGCGGGCCGACCCACGCAAGACCCATGGAACCGCTCCCCACTTGGCCGGAGAAGAGCGCACGGACGGGCGCACGGCCACACGGGCGGGGGCACGAGGGCGACCGGCCGTGCACGGTGCGTACAGGACCGCACTTCCGTACGGACCACAATCCCGCCAACCGGAACAATGCCCCTTAACGCTTGGGATGCGGCGAACTACGCTGGGTTTACGAATGCCGCGTGGTTATGCCAGCGCGGCAGCCGTCTGTGTCGAGGGGTGGCGCATGTCCAGGGAGCAACGCGGGCCGAACGAAAAGCTCGGCGCCGTTCTCGCCCTCGCGGGAATCAGCAACGCAGGACTCGCGCGACGCGTCAACGACCTTGGCGCTCAACGCGGGTTGACTCTTCGCTACGACAAGACCTCGGTGGCGCGCTGGGTGTCGAAGGGGATGGTGCCGCAGGGCGCGGCGCCGCACCTCATCGCGGCCGCCATCGGCCAGAAGCTCGGCCGCCCGGTGCCGCTCCACGAGATCGGCCTGGCGGACGCGGATCCCGCCCCCGAAGTGGGCCTCGCCTTCCCCAGGGACGTGGGGCAGGCGGTGCGCTCGGCCACGGAGCTGTACCGCCTCGACCTCGCCGGCCGCCGGGCCGGCTCCGGCGGCATCTGGCAGTCCCTCGCCGGATCGTTCGCAGTGAGCGCATACGCAACGCCCGCCTCACGATGGCTGATAACCCCCGCCGACAGCTCGGTCGCGCGGGAGGCGGGCTCCGCCGAGGAGTCCTGCGCACCGATCAAAGTCGGCCACAGCGATGTGCAGAAGCTGCGGGAGGCCGCCGAGGACGCCAGGCGCTGGGACTCCAAGTACGGGGGCGGCGACTGGCGTTCGTCGATGGTGCCGGAGTGCCTGCGGGTGGAGGCCGCGCCGCTGCTGCTCGGCGCCTACTCCGACGAGGTCGGCCGGGCCCTGTTCGGCGCCTCCGCCGAACTCACCCGGCTCGCCGGGTGGATGGCCTTCGACACCGGCCAGCAGGAGGCCGCGCAGCGGTACTACATCCAGGCGCTGCGCCTCGCGCGCGCGGCGGCCGACGTGCCGCTCGGGGGGTACGTGCTCGCCTCCATGTCGCTGCAGGCGACGTACCGCGGGTTCGGCGACGAGGGCGTCGACCTGGCGCAGGCCGCCCTGGAGCGCAACCGGGGGCTGGCGACGGCCCGCACCATGAGCTTCTTCCGGCTGGTCGAGGCGCGGGCCCACGCGCGCGCGGGAGACGCGCAGGCGGCGGGCGGCGCCCTGAAGGCCGCCGAGGGCTGGCTGGAGCGGTCCCGGGAGGGGGACAACGACCCGTCCTGGCTGGGTTTCTACGGTTACGACCGGTTCGCCGCGGATGCCGCCGAGTGCTACCGGGACCTGAAGGCGCCACGCCAGGTCCGCCGGTTCACCGAGCAGGCGCTGTCGAAGCCGACCGAGGAGTTCGTGCGCTCGCACGGGCTGCGGCTGGTCGTCTCGGCCGTCGCCGAGCTGGAGTCGGGCAACCTGGACGCCGCCTGCGAGCAGGGGGTGCGGGCCGTGGAGGTGGCCGGGCGGATCTCCTCCGCGCGCACCACGGAGTACGTGAAGGACCTGCTGCACCGGCTGGAGCCGTACGGGGACGAGCCGCGGGTGGTGGAGCTGCGGGAGCGGGCCCGCCCACTGCTGATGATGGCCCCCGCCTGACCCGGCCGGCCCGCCGACCGTAGCGAACACCGCACACCGGCCGCGTTTGAAGGCGTTGTCAGTGGCGCAGTGCACTATCGAGGTGGGAGGTGGTGCAGGTGCGGGTGGGTGCGTACGACTGCGACGTGCTGGTGATCGGCGGGGGGATCGTCGGGCTGTCGACGGCGTACGCGATCACGCGCGCCGCGCCGGGCACGCGGGTGACCGTGCTGGAGAAGGAGCCGGGACCGGCCCGGCACCAGACGGGGCGCAACAGCGGGGTCATCCACAGCGGGATCTACTACCGGCCCGGCTCGCTCAAGGCGCGGTACGCGGTGCGGGGCGCCGCCGAGATGGTGAAGTTCTGCGCCGAGTACGGCATCGCGCACGCCGTCACCGGCAAGCTGATCGTCGCCACCGAGCGGGAGGAGCTGCCGCGGCTCCACGCCCTCGTGCAGCGGGGCCGGGAGAACGGCATCCCGGTGCGCGAGCTGGGCCCCGCCCAGATCACCGAGTACGAGCCGGAGGTGCGCGGCCTGGCCGCCATACACGTCGGCACGACCGGCGTGTGCGACTTCGTCGGGGTCGCCCGGCAGCTCGCGCGCGCGTCGGGCGCCGAGATCCGGTACGGCGCCCGGGTCGTCCGCGTCGACCGCCGCCCGGACCGGGGCGTGGCCGTGCTCACCGCGGGCGGGGACGTCGTGCGCGGTCGGGTGCTGGTGAACTGCGCCGGCCTGTACTGCGACGAGGTCGCCCGGCTGACCGGGGACGAGCCCGGGGTGCGGATCGTGCCGTTCCGCGGGGAGTACTACGAGCTGGCGCGGCCCGAGCTGGTGCGCGGGCTGGTGTATCCGGTGCCGGACCCGGCGTTCCCGTTCCTCGGTGTGCATCTGACCCGGGGCATCGACGGCGGCGTGCACATCGGGCCGAACGCGGTGCCGGCTCTGGCCCGGGAGGGGTACGGCTGGGGGGTCGTCCGCCCCCGGGAACTCGCCGGGACGATGGCGTGGCCGGGCTCCTGGGCGATCGCGCGCCGGCACTGGCGGTACGGCGCGGGGGAGCTGGGCCGCTCGGTGTCCAGGGCGGCGTTCCTGCGGGCGGTGCGAAGACTCCTGCCCGCGGCGGAGTCCGGGGACCTGGTGCGGGCGCCCGCCGGGGTGCGGGCACAGGCGGTGCTGCGGGACGGGACGCTGGTGGACGACTTCCTGATCCGGGAGGGAGCCCGGGCGGTGCACGTGCTGAACGCACCGTCGCCCGCCGCCACCGCCTCCCTGCCGATCGGCCGCGAGGTCGGCCGCAGGGTGCTCGACATGCTCGGGTCACTGTAGGCCGCGGCCCGGCGCGGGCCGGCTCGGTGCGGGTTGGGTCGCTGCAGACCGGCTCGGTGCGGGCCGGGTCGGTGCGGGCCGGGTCACTACGGGCCGGGTCACTGCGGGCCGGGTCGCTGCGGGCCGGGTCGCTGCGGGCCGCTCAGCGCGGGCCAGGTCGCTGCAGACCGGTTCAGTGCAGCCGGTGTACCGGTGCCCGCCCGGGGGCCTGGTGCGGGCCGTCGGTCGGACGGGCCGCGGGCGCGCCCTAAAATTGGATTACTGTGTCTGATTCGCTGAACGCCCCCGAAGCCCTGCCCGCGGCACCGCACGCCCCCGGTGTCTCCATCCGGCACTCCCGGGACAAGGGTGAGCCGCGGTTCCCGGACGGGCCCAAGGCGGACCCCGCCGGGTCGCACTTCGAGCGGCGGATCCGGAGTTTCCAGCCGCGGCGCAGCCGGGTGACGGCCGGGCAGGCGGACGCGCTGCAGCGGCTGTGGCCCGACTGGGGGCTGGACATCGACGGGCAGCAGGTGATCGACCTCGGCGAGCTGTTCGGGAACGACCGTCCCGTCGTCCTGGAGATCGGGTTCGGGATGGGCGAGGCCACCGCGCAGATGGCCGCCGCCGACCCCGGCACGAACGTCCTGGCCGTCGACGTGCACACCCCCGGCCAGGGCAACCTGCTCAACCTCGCCGACCGCAACGGGCTGTCCAACGTCCGGGTCGGCAACGGCGACGCGATCATCCTGCTCCGGGAGATGCTCCGTCCCGACGCGCTCGACGGGCTGCGGGTGTACTTCCCCGACCCCTGGCCCAAGAAGCGGCACCACAAGCGGCGGCTGATCCAGCCCGAGTTCCTCTCCCTCGCCGCGACGCGGCTGCGCCCCGGCGCGATCGTGCACTGCGCGACCGACTGGGAGCCGTACGCCGAGCAGATGCTGGAGGTGCTCGGTGCGCATCCCGACTTCGAGAACACGCAGGCGGACGGCGGTTTCGCGCCCCGGCCCGAGTTCCGTCCGCTGACCCGTTTCGAGGGACAGGGACTGGACAAGGGTCATGTGGTGAACGATCTGCTCTTCCGCCGCGTACCCCACCGGGACCGCGGCCGGGCCGTTCGCCCGGCCGACGACCGGGCCGACCGTCCGGCCCGTCACCAGGACCGATAAACGCTCCAGCCCCTCGCCCCGTCCCCGTTAGGGTCGATGCCGTGGCCACCGTTCCTCCGTATCCGACGTATCCGCCGAACCCCGGCGACGGCGTGCTCCGCCACCCGCACTGGTGGCAGCGCCCATGGGTGCGGTACGGGGCGCTGATCACGCTGCTGGCCCTGTCCGGGCTGGTCATCCTGGCGCTGGTGCGCCGGCAGACCGGCACCGAGGGGTTCCTGGTGGGTATCGGACTGGCCGTGCTGCCGGTGCCCTGGCTGATAGCCGCCTTCCGCTGGCTGGACCGGGTGGCGCCCGGCCCCTGGCGGAACCTGGTCTTCGCCTTCGCCTGGGGCGCCTGCGCCGCCGCCCTCATAGCCATCGTGGCCAACAGCTTCGCGACGAAGTGGATAGCCACCTCCACCGCGGACCCGGCGGGCGCCGACACCCTCGGTGCGACCGTGATAGCGCCGATCGTCGAGGAGTCGGCCAAGGCCGCGGCCGTGCTGCTGGTCTTCCTCTTCCGCAGACGCGACTTCACCGGGATCGTGGACGGGGTGGTGATAGCCGGGATCACCGCCACCGGGTTCGCGTTCACCGAGAACATCCTCTACCTCGGCACGGCCTTCGGGACCGACCAGCTCAGCGGGGGCACCGGCATCGCCTCGGTCACCGCCGCCACCTTCTTCGTGCGCATCGTGATGTCCCCGTTCGCGCACCCCCTGTTCACCACCCTCACCGGCATCGGCTTCGGCGTCGCCGCGCTGTCCGGGGAACGGCAGCACGCCCGGCGGGTGCTGGTGCCGCTGTGCGGGCTGCTGCTCGCGATGAGCATGCACGCCTTCTGGAACGGCTCCTCCACCTTCGGCCCGTACGGCTTCTTCGCCGTGTACGGCGCGTTCATGGTGCCGGTGTTCGGGCTGCTGACCTGGCTCGCGGTCTGGACCCGGCAGCGGGAGCTGCGGACCATGCGCGAGGAACTGCCGGCGTACGTCCCGGTGGGCTGGCTGGGGCCGACCGAACCGCTGGCGCTCGGCTCGATGCGGGCCCGCCGGATGGCCCGGGACTACGCCCGCCACCACGCCGGACGGCCCGCGGCGCGGGCGGTGGCGCAGTACGAGGCGTACGCGACCTCGCTGGCGCTGCTGCGGCGGCGGGGCAGGCGCGGACGGGCCGGGGCCGACTTCGTCGTACGGGAGCGGGAGCTGCTGGACGAGCTGTGGCGGCGCAGGGAACTGGCCCGGCCGGCTCTGGAGTACGCGGCCCGCACCGCCCTTCCCCGTCCCGCGTACTGGGCGCAGTACGGATATCCGGCGATGCCGTACCCGGCGTACAACCCGTACCGGACGTAGCCGCCCGGGCCGCGGGAGGTCAGGGCCGCCGTGCATGCGGCGCACCCGGCGCACGGCGGGTGGCCGTACGCCGGGATGTGCCGCACGGCGTCACGCCGAGGCGCGCGTCAGCCGCTCCAGTTCCTCGTCGGTCAGCCGCAGCTCCGCGACGCCGAGCAGCGCCGGCAGCTGTTCCACCGTCCGGGCCGAGGCGATGGGGGCCGTGACCGTCGGCTGGGCGGCCAGCCAGGCGAGGGCGACGGTGGCGACCGGCGCGGCGTGGGCGGCGGCGACCTCGTCGAGGGCGGCGAGGACCCGCCGGCCGCGTTCGGAGTCCGCGTGCTGGGCGGCGGAGCCCGCGCGGGCGCTCTCGACCGTCGTACCGGGGCGGTACTTGCCGGTCAGGAAGCCCGAGGCGAGGGAGAAGTACGGGACGGCGGACAGTCCCTCGCGGGCGGCGAGGTCCTGGAGCGGGCCCTCGTAGGTGTCGCGGGAGACCAGGTTGTAGTGCGGCTGGAGGGCGACGTAGCGGGCCAGGCCCTCGCGGGCGGAGAAGTCGAGGGACTCCTGCAGCCGCTCGGCGCTGATGTTGGACGCGGCGATGTGCCGGACCTTGCCCGCCTTCACCAGCTCGTCCAGGGCGCCGATGATCTCCTCGACCGGCACCTCGGGCTGGTCGAAGTGGGTGTAGTAGAGGTCGATGTAGTCGGTGTCCAGACGGCGCAGGGAGGCGTCGGCGGCGGCCCTGATGTTGGCCGCGGACAGACCCCGGTACTCGGGGTGCTGGCTGACCTTGGTGGCGATGACGACGTCGGAGCGGTTGCCGCGGGCCTTGGTCCACCTGCCGATGATCGTCTCGGACTCGCCGCCCTTGTTGCCCTCGATCCAGGCGCTGTAGGCGTCGGCGGTGTCGACGAAGTTGCCGCCGGCGGCCGTGTAGGCGTCCAGGACGCCGAAGGAGGTCTCCTCGTCGGCGGTCCAGCCGAAGACGTTGCCGCCCAGGGAGAGCGGGAAGACCTCGAGGTCGGAGGAACCGAGTTTGTGCAGAGAAGTCATGCTCTACGTCAACACCGGCAGCGGATGATCGCATTCCGCCGCCGGCGTCGCATTTCCGCGGGACGGGCCCGGCTTCGCGCCGGGCAGGCCCCGCGTGCCGCGCAGGCGTCCCGTCAGGGGTTGAGGCCCTTGGAGCGCAGCCACGGCGCCGGGTCGATGGCGGTGGCCTGGCCGCCCGGGTGGACCTCCAGGTGCAGGTGGGGTCCGGTGACGTTGCCGGTGGCGCCGACCCGCCCGATGACCTCGCCGGTGGAGACCTTCTGGCCGACCGAGACGTTGATCGAGGACTGGTGGCAGAACCACAGCTCGGTGCCGTCGTCCAGGGTGACGACCGTGCGGTAGCCGTAGGCGCCGGCCCAGCCGGCCTGGGTGACCGTGCCGCCGTGGACGGCCTTGATGAGAGTGCCGGTGGGGGCGGCGAAGTCGAGGCCGGTGTGGTACCCGGAGGACCACATGGCGCCGGGCTGGCCGAAGGTGCCGGTGATCGTGTACGAGACGACCGGCAGCGTGTACTCCTTGGCCAGCTCGGCCAGTCGCTTGGCCTCGGCCGCCTTCTTGGCGTCGGCCTCCGCCTGCTGCTTGGTGTCGGCGGCCTTGGCGGCGGCCTCCTTCTCCGCCTTGGCGGCCGCCTCGGCGGTCTGCTTCTCGCTGGCGGCGAGGGCGGTGGCGGTGGCCCTGCTGTCGGCCTGGCCCTGCTGCTTCTCGGCCTGGGCCATGATCCGGTTGCGCAGTGCCTCGCCGGCGCCGGTGCTCTTGTCGCTGTCGGTGGCGGTCCGTCCGACGCTGCTCAGCGCGGTGGTGTCGGCATTGTGCGCGTCGGAGGAGTCGTCGCCGAACATGTGCTCGACGGAGGACAGGTCCGGGAGGGAGATGGAGACCGGCGGCTTGCCGGTGTTGGCGCTGGCCATGCCGCCCGCACCGACCGCCGCGATCACGCCGACGCCGAGGACGGTGGAGCTGCGCGCGAAGCCGCCGCGCTGCTTGGAGACGCGGTGCCGGCCGCGGACGGAGGCGATGGATTCCTCGGTGGGGTTCCACTCCTCCCAGGGGCCGTCGTCGGCGGGGAAGGAACCGTAGCCGAAGGGCTCGGGCTCACGCTGAGCCGGCACGAACGGGGCTTCTGGGGCAGGCCGGTTGGACGCCACGCGGGCGTACTCCTTTCCTTCCTCCGCCTACCGGGTTAGCTGACGGGTTCGGAGCAGGAAGGTCTCCTACGCGCGTATACCGGTCCTCGACTCGGAGAGTCCATGACGGCATCCGCGTGATTCACCCCAGGGTGGTGGTTCCCCGGTTCCCTTACGGGATTCGGCGCGTGCGCACGGAGCCGTCTCTTGTGACGGCTGGGACGACCGCGCTGCGTTATCGAACGTTAATAGACCCGACTGTCACTTTCCAAGCCGTTCCACTTGATCATTAACGCTTTCGGTCGCGGACTTTCCAGACAGGATCCCTGCAAAACGGGCGAGTTGGCCGAGGTTCAGGAGTCACGGCGTTTTTGATGGTGACTCAGATGTTATGCGGAGGGCATCCGTCCGATCACCCTGGGTGAAGACGATCAGGGGCGCCGTACGGCGAGCAGCGCCATGTCGTCCGCCATCCCGCCGCCGGAGTGCCGCCGCACCTCCTCGGCGAGCCGGCCGAGCAGCGCTCCGGGGCCGGGGAAGGCGCGCCCCGCGAGCCGCCGTTCGGGGTCGAAGAACCGGCCGTGGGCGTCCCGGGCCTCGGACAGGCCGTCGGTGTGGAGCAGCAGGGTGGCACCGCCGGGGAAGGGGAACTCCAGGGCGCGGTCGGGCCACCGGCCCAGATCGCCCATGCCGAGCGGCAGCGCGGCCTCGGGGGCGGCCAGGGTGCGCAGGGTGCCGTCCGCGTGCAGCAGCAGCGGCGGGGGATGACCGCGGTTGACGATCCTCACCACCGCTTCGTCGTGCGGGAGTTCGACGAGTACGGCGGTGGTGAAGCCCTCGAAGGCGTCGATGCCGTCGCGCCTGGTTCCCTCGCGCGCGAGCGCCCGCTCCAGCCGCTGGGCCACCGCCTCCAGGCCGGCCTCCTGCTCGGCGGCCTCCCGGAACGCCCCGATCACCACGGCCACGGCGGCGACCGCGCCCATGCCCTTGCCGCGCACGTCCCCCACGACCAGCCGGACGCCGTGCGGGCTGTCCTGCACCGCGTACAGGTCGCCGCCGATGAACGCGTCCTGCTGGGCCGCCTCGTACCGGGCCGCGATGTCGAGGCCGGCGATCCGCGCGGCGGGTTCCGGCAGCACGGCCCGCTGGGCGGCCTCGGCGATCTCCCGGGCGGAGGCGAGGCGCCGGTCGCCGCGGCGGACCACGCGGTTGATGGCGACGGCCAGGAGGGCGACGGTGGCCACGGTGACGAGGTCGGTGACGGTGGCGACGGCCGGGTCGAAGCCGGCCTCGGCGTGCACGGCGTAGATCGCGGCGAGCGCCGCGAGGCCGGTGACGACGGTGGTGCGCAGCGAGGCCAGGGGCGCGGCGATCAGCGCGGCGGCCGTGAAGAACGGGACGGCGGTGAACTCCTTCGGGGTGAGCAGGCCGTAGAGGACACCGCCGGCGATCAGCAGGGCGGGCAGGGCGCGGGCCAGGACGCGCGGGAGCGGGCGGCGGGGCGGAGGTCCGGGCACGACCTCGACGTCACCGAGGCCCGGGTCGGGCACGGGGTCACCGGGGAGCCGGCCGCCCGCCCTGGCGTACGCGCTCTCCTCCTCCACCTCACCAGGGCGCACCGCTTGTCTCCCACATGTCCGACGTGGCTCCAGCGTGGCCGGAGCGGGGACGGCGGGCGACCGCTGTGGACCGAGCGTGTGACCTGCTGTGACGTACGCCACTCGGCGTGTCGGGGGCGGGCGGGCACGGGAGGCGGGCGCGTCGGTGGGAAAAGCCGGTGCGCCGGCGCGGAAAACACTCAGGGCCGGAATCCATTGCTGGATTCCGGCCCTGAGTCTTCAGTAGCGGGGACAGGATTTGAACCTGCGACCTCTGGGTTATGAGCCCAGCGAGCTACCGAGCTGCTCCACCCCGCGTCGTTGTGTCTCCAGTGTACGACATGCGCGGGGCGCGAAGCACACCGGTTTTCCGCGGTCCGGACCGGTCAGGCCGACAGGTGCCTGTTCGGGGCCTTGGCGAGGGCCTCGTACTCGGGCAGTACGACGACCTGGGCGCCCGCGCCCCTCAGCACGCCGGTGCCGTCGGCGCCGGCGACGAAGGTGTCGGGCTCCCGCCAGGCGGTCACCACCCGGCGCACCCCTGCCCCGAGGACGAGCCGGGCGCAGGGCGCGGGCCGGGAGGCGCGGCGGGCGCAGGGCTCCAGGCTGCTGTAGACGGTGGCGCCGGGCAGGCGCGCGTCGGTGGGGTCGAGCTTGGCGAGCGCGGCCTCCTCGGCGTGCACCACGGGGTCGCCGCCCTCGCGGGAGTGGCCGCGGGCCAGTTCGGTGCCGTCGGCGGCGACCACGACCGCGCCCACACTGAAGGCCGTCTCCGAGGGCGGGCACAGGGCGGCGAGTTCACAGGCGGTGCGCAGCCAGTGGCGGTCGGCGGCGGTGGGCTCGGGGCCGGTGCCGGGGGCGGTGGGCTCGTAGCGCATCAGGACGACGTCCTCGATGCGGCGGGTCTCGGTCAGGCGCAGCCGGCCGCCCTGGTACTCCCCCGGCCCGAACAGGCGGGGCGCCGCCGGGTCGCCGACGAAGAGCGGGGCGAGGACCAGCTGGAGTTCGTCGGCGAGGCCCTGCTGGAGGAGCTGGGTGTGCACGGTGCCGCCGCCCTCGACCATCAGGCGCCGCACGCCGCGCACGTCGTGCAGGTGGGTGAGCAGGGTCCGCCAGTCGAGGTCCGGGCCGAGCGGGACGACGTCGGCCGTGCCGCCGAGGACGCGGGCGGCCCGCTCGGCGCCCTTGTCGGTCGTGTAGACGAGCTTGTCGCCGCCGGTGTGCCAGAAGGTGGCGTTCGGGTCGAGGTCGCCGGAGGCGGTGACGGTGACCTTCAGCGGGTAGGCGGGCCTGCCCTCGGCCGTGCGGGCGGCGCGGCGCTCCGCGGAGTTGACCAGCAGGCGTGGGTTGTCGGCGCGGATCGTGCCGGCGCCGATCAGGATGGCGTCGACGGACGCCCGTACCGCGTCGACCCGGTCGAAGTCGGCGGGGCTGGACAGCAGCAGCCGGTCCGGGCCGGTGTCGTCCAGGTAGCCGTCGAGGGAGACGGCGGCGGACAGCAGCACGTACGGGTACGACATCGGCGCGCTCTCCCTGCGAAGGCTTCTTGGTTCAAGTTTGAAACAAACTTACACTGGCAGCATGACGACCCGCTGGCTCACCCCCGAGGAGCAGCGCGCCTGGCGCGCCTACATCGCCGCCTCCCAGCTGCTGGAGGACGCGATCGACCGGCAGCTCCAGCAGGAGGCCGGCATGCCGCACCTTTTCTACTCCGTGCTGGCCAATCTGTCCGAGGCCCCGGACCGGCGCCTGCGCATGACCGACCTCGCCGAGAAGCTGAAGATCACGCGCAGCAGGCTGACGTACGCGGTGACCCGGCTGGAGCGGGACGGTTTGGTGCGCCGGGAGGACTGCGAGTGGGACAGGCGCAGCCTGCTCGCGGTGCTGACGGACGCGGGGACGGCCGTGCTGGAGCGTACGGCGCCCGGCCATGTCGAGACGGTGCGCGGCGCGCTCTTCGACCGGCTCACCCCGGAGCAGGTGGGGCAGCTGGAGGAGATCTGCTCGGGGGTCGCGCGCGGGCTCCAGGGGGAGGGCGAGGAGTCGGCCGCCGCGGAGGAGGTGCCGTGGCGGCGCAGGTCGTCACCCTGCTCGGGGCCGCCCGCCCCGCCGCCGCGGGACGAGCCGTCGTAAACCGCCCGCCGCGAGGCGGGCCGTTGCCGAGCCGGTCCCGTGGGCCGTGCCGCCGTGAGCCGTGCCGGAAATCCGTTGCTTCAACTTTTAAGCATGGGGTAGGGTCCGGACCGAGCATCTGATTCAAATCTGAAGCAGATGGACGGAGCACGGAACCCGGAGACCCGCATGCCCGACTTCCCCGCCGCCACGCCGCGCGCCCGTGTCCGGGTACCGCTGCGCTTCCACGACGGCTACGGCGTCGACGCCGAACTCGTCACCTTCCACGGCCTGACCGACGGCCAGGAGCACGTCGCCGTCGTCCTCGGCGAGCCCGGCCCCGTCCCCCTGGTCCGCCTGCACTCCGAGTGCCTGACCGGCGACGTCTTCGGCTCGGCCCGCTGCGACTGCGGACCCCAGCTGCGCGAGGCGGCCGAGCGCATCGCCGACCGCGGCGGCGTCCTGCTCTACCTGCGCCAGGAGGGCCGCGGCATCGGCCTCTACAACAAGCTCGACGCCTACGCCCTGCAGGACCAGGGCCTCGACACCTACGAGGCGAACGCGGCGCTCGGCCTGCCGGAGGACGCCCGCGACTACACGGCCGCCGCACAGATGCTCGGGGCCCTCGGCATCGGGGAGCTGGACCTGCTGTCCAACAACCCCGACAAGGCCGGGCAGCTGCGCTCCCTGGGCCTGACCGTCCGGGACCGGGTGCCGACCGGCGTCTTCACCACGGCCCACAACGTCCGCTACCTGCGCGCGAAGGTCCTCCAGACCCAGCACACGCTGCCGCTGGCAGAACTGACGGAGCTGAGCGCGGGCTGAGCCCCGTCCGGGCGCCGCGCCCGGCTCCGGCTTCAGTACTCTGACCGCAGTGGTCTGGGTACGGGGGAGCACGCGGAGTCGAAGCACATGGTGAGACGGAACGACCAGCGGCGCGCGGCGCTCGTCGACGCGGCGGTCGAGGTGCTGGCCGCGGAGGGCGCCCGGGGCCTGACGTTCCGGGCGGTGGACACCGAGGCCCGCGTGCCCACCGGCACGGCGTCCAACTACTTCGCCAACCGCGACGATCTGCTCACCCAGGCCGGCGCCCGGGTCTACGAACGGCTCCGGCCGGACGAGGCCACCATCGCCCGCCAGCGCACGGCCGGCCGGGACCGGGAGACGTACACGCAGCTGATGCGGGAGCTGATCGGCCGCGTCTCCGCCTTCCGCACCGGCTACCTCGCCCTGCTCGAACTGCGTCTGGAGGCCACCCGCCGCCCCGCCCTGCGCGCGGTGCTCACCGAGCGGGTCCGGGCCGACCTCGACGCCGACGTCGCCTACCACGAGGCCTCCGGCCTGCCCGGCGACGCCACGGCCGTCAGGCTCCTGTACCTCGCCCTGAACTGGCTGATCGTCGAGCAGCTCACCCTGCCGGACGTCCTGACCCCGGCCGAACGGGACCGGCTGGTCGTGGCCGCGGTGGAGCGGATCGTGGCCGCGGAGTAGAGCTCCCGGACCGGCCGGCCCATGAGGAGCGGGAGCCGCTCACGCCACGGGCAGGCTGACCGTGAACCTGGCCCCGGGCGCGTACCCGGCGTCGTACGACACGTCTCCACCGACGGCCCGGGCCAGGCGCCTCGCGAGCGGCAGCCCGAGGCCCGCGCCGTCGTGCCCGTCGGCGGGGTCGGCGCGCCGCCCCGGCTGGAACAGCTCGCCCACGAACGCCGCCGGTACGCCGGGCCCGTCGTCGACGACGTCTATCCGCACGGCGCCCGGCAGACGCCGCGCGGACACGGTCACACGGGAGCCGGCGTAGCGGGCGGCGTTGGCGAGCAGGGGGCTGAGGATGCGTTCCAGGAGTGCGCCGGCGACCCCCGCCTCCACGACCGGCGCCTCCGCCTCCACCTCGGTCCGCAGCCGGGCCGGTACGTCGAGGTGCTTGAGCAGGCCGTCGAGGACGGGGAGCACGTCGGTCGTCCCGGGGGCCGTCGCCGGGTTCAGCGCGTTCTCGCGGGCGTCGTCCAGGAGGGTGTCGCAGATGGTGCGCATGGACTGGGCGGCCTCGGCGATCACGTCCTGGATGGCGCGCGTCTCGGCTTCCGTGCGGGGGCGGGCCCGCCACCAGTCGAGTTCCATGATGATCCGGGTGAGCGGTGTGCGCAGTTCGTGGGACAGCTCTCCGGTCAGCTGCTGTTCGTGGCGCAGCACGGTCCGTATGCGGTCCAGGAGCTCGTCCAGCGAGGCGCCGAGGCGGGCGAGCTCGGCCGGGTGGCCCTCGGTGCCGAAACGCTCGTCGGAGCCGACCGCGCTCCACTGGGTGGCCTGGTCGGTCATCGTCCGCACGGGGCGCAGCGCCCTGCCGACGGACAGGCGGGTGAGCAGGTACGTGCAGCCGAGCATCACGGCGTCCAGGACCAGCGAGCCGAGCAGCAGGGTGCGGGCCGAACCGCGGTACGGCGCGAGGTCGAGGGCGGTGACGACGGTGGCGGTGGCGTGTCGGCCCGCGACGGGGTGGGAGCACAGCCGGACCGGCCGCCGGCCGTGGTCCGAGACGGTCGCGCAGGCGCGCCCCGGTCGCGCGGCCAGCCGGCCGGCGGTCCGGGTCAGCGGACTGGCCGCCGTGGTGGACGGCGGCCTCTCCAGCAGGCGGGGGCCGGAGTAGATCCACACGTTCGAGTCCAGGAGCCGGTCGTTGACCGTCTCCAGGACACGGACGCGGTGGCCGCTGGTGTCGACGGTCGTGGCCACCGCCACCGCCCGGTTGCGCAGTTCGTCGTCCGCCTGCCGCTCCAGATGCCGGTCCATGATGACGTTGAACACCACGGTCAGGACCGTCATCAGCAGCGCGGCGGTGGTCAGCGCCACGAGGGAGAGCCGGCCGCGCAGGGTGCGCGGGGCGAGCCGGCGGCCGGTGCGCAGGACACGGTTCATGACAGGCGGTGTCCGATCCCCCGCGCCGTGCCGATGGTCAGGCCGCTGCCCGCCACGCGCAGCTTGCGGCGCAGCCGGCTCAGGTACTGGTCCAGGGTGTTGTCGCTGACCTGGGCACCCTCCGGCCAGCCGGCCCGCACCAGCTCGCGGCGGCGCACGAGCGCCCCGTCCGCGGTGACGAGCGTGGCCAGCAGCCGGAACTCCGTCGGGGACAGGGCCACCCGGACGCCGTTCACGCTCACGCCGTGGTCCACGGCGTCCAGGACCAGGTCACCGGTTCCGGCGGTGGGGCGGGGGGCGGCCCGTCTGAGCGCGGCGCGCAGCCGGGCGGCGAGTTCGGGGAGGTGGAAGGGCTTGGGGAGGTAGTCGTCGCCCCCGGCGGAGAACCCGGACAGCCGGTCGGTGAGCCGGTGCCGGGCGGTCAGGAAGATCACCGGCGCGAGGAAGCCGTTGGCGCGCAGCGCCTGGCACACGTCCCGTCCGTCCGCGTCGGGCAGGCCGACGTCCAGCACGGCCGCGGCGATGTCGGGGGTGGCCAGCCGCAGGGCGGAGGCGCCGTCGGCGGCCAGGACGGGCTCGAAGTCCTCGTCGTACAGCCCCCGGCGCAGCACGTCGCGCAGGGCGTGATCGTCCTCGACAACAAGGATCCTGGGGCGCATGACCCTCCTGCGGCCCACGGGCCGCTCTGGGTGAGCGGGCGGAAAACGAATGACTACAAAAATGTAGACGGTCTACGGAACTGTAGACGAACGGCGGCCGCGGGGTGTTCCCGGAGCCCGCGCCACCGGGCACCGTGCGCAGCGGTCGCCCGGGTTCCCCGGCCCGGGGGTAGCCTCTGCGAGCGAGGTGCGAGGAAGGACGGACAGTGGGCGACCCGAGGGACGAGGAGACTCCCGGCGGATCCGGCAGACGGGCACGCGGCGAGCTGGAGAGCGAGGTGCTGGCCGCGCTGTGGGCCGCCGACGGCCCGCTGACCGCCCGCCAGGCCCTGGAGCGCCTGCCGGACGGCCTGGCGTACACCACCGTCCTGACGATCCTGTCCCGGCTCCACGACAAGGGCATGCTCGTACGCCACCGGCAGGGCCGCGGGTACGCCTACGCACCGGTGCGGGACGAGGCGTCGCACACGGCCCGGCGCATGCGGTCGCTGCTGGACGAGGGGTCCGACCGCGAGGCGGTGCTGACCCGCTTCGTCTCCGAACTCTCCGTGCACGACGAGCAGTTGCTGCACCAGCTGCTGTCCGGGCACGACGCACCCGACGAGCCCTGAGACGGGGAGGCCCTGAGCCGGTGCTGATCAGCGTCTACGTTCCGTTCGTCGTCACGGCCGTGGTCACGGTGCTCGCGCCCCGGCCGGCCCGGCGGCTCCCCCCGCGTCCCGCCGCCTGGGCCCTGGCCTGCGCCGCGCTCGTCACGGCGGTCGGCTGGACGGGCTCGCTCGCCCTGCTGGCCTTCACCGGCGTCGCGCAGATCCCCCAGGTCGCGGCCGAGGGCCACTGGTCGGTGGCCGTGCTGCGCGCGCAGGACCCCGTGGACCTCGCCGTCGCCGCGGTCAGCGCGGTCGCCCTGGCCGTGAGCGCCGTCTCGCTGGCCGTGGCCGCCGTCCGCCAGGTCCGCCAGGTCGTACGGGCCCGGCGGGAGTGCGCCGGGCTGCCCGGCGACACGGAACTGGCCGTGGTCGACGAGGACTCGCCGCTGGCCTTCGCCCTGCCCGGGGCGCCCGGACGGATCGTGGTGTCCCGGGGGATGCTGCGCTGCCTCGGCGACGACGAGCGCTCGGCGCTGCTGGCGCACGAACGGGCCCATCTCCGCGGCAGGCACCACCTGTTCCTGGGCCTGTGGCGGCTCACCGCGGCCCTGAACCCGCTGCTGCGCCCCCTGGCCGCCACCGGCGCCTTCGTCCTGGAGCGCTGGGCCGACGAGACGGCCGCCGCGCAGGTCGGCGACCGGGCCGTCGTCGCCCGCGCGGTCGGGCGCGCCGCCCTCGCCTCCGCGGGCGCGCCGCCTCGCGCCCAGCTGGCCGCGACCGGCGGGGAGGTGCCCCAGCGGGTACGGGCCCTGCTCGCGCCCCCGCCCGCCCGGCGCAGCCTGCCCCTGCTCATCGGCGCCGCGCTGCTGACGGTGTGCTGCGCGAGCCTCGCCAACGCGGCCTCCGACAACGACCGGATGGTCGACAGCGCCGAACGGGCCCAGTGCGCGGCCCTGCTGGCGGCCATGCCCGCACCACCGCCGGGCGACCACCGGCACGGCCCCTGCCGCCATCACCGCCGCGACGGCGACGGCGACCACCACGCGCGGCCGCGGCGGTAACCAGGACCTCGCAAGGGCGTTGCGCGGACGGCGTGTTCCGACCAGGCGGGCCGTGGGCGGCAGGGCGGCGTGCCCGGCCGTCCTGAGTCGACGGCAGTCGCCAGCAGGCACCGGCCCGTTGGGAAGTGACGGATCCGCGGGGCACGACCACCGCTCAGCGGTGTGGTCTTCACCTGATGGGCACCGGCGGTCTTCGGTGCGGTGGGGACGGCCGGCCCGGAAGAGCACAACTCGCCCCCGGTTCCGCCCGGCAGCCGCCGGCCCGTCCGCTCGCGCGCGGGTGCCCGGGAACGAGACGGCGCCCGGGCCGACCGAAGTCGACCCGGGCGCCGCGTGGCAGGTCAGAGGGGGTGCCCCCTGTCCCGCAGCCGTAGGCCCTGTGGGACTCGAACCCACAACCAATGGATTAAAAGTCCACTGCTCTGCCAATTGAGCTAAGGGCCCAAGCGATGTTGCCTGTCCGAGCATAGCCGCAGGAGGCCGCGTCTCCGATCGGGTATCGGTGCCCCGGCCGCGTCGGACCGGGCGAGGCGGGAGGATGGCCGGATTTCGACCGGCTCGGACACACGGGCGCGGACCGGACCGGGGAACCGGTGCCACGCCGGGGCGAGCCGCTCTCGCGTCATCCGTCATGCGTCGGCCCCGATTCCCCCACCAGGACCGTGACGTGCGTCACTTGGCGGCCGTGCCGCGGGCCGGGACCGCGGAGGCGGCACGGCGAAGGGCCCGCACGACGTCGGTCGTACGGGCCCTTCGTGGCTCAGTCCGCGCCACCCGGTCGGGCCGGCGCGTCAGCCTTCAGGTCAGCCGTTGCGCTTCCAGCGCGGCTTGTCGTCGCGGCGGCCGAAGGACCCGGTGCCACGGTGGTCGTCACGGCGGCCGTAGGGGCGCTCGTGGCCACCGGAGCGGAAGCCCGGACGGTCGTCGCGGCGCTCGCGGTTGAACGGCCGGTCGCTGCCCCGGTGCCCGCCGCGCTCGTCCCGGCGGAAGCCACCGCGGTCGTCACGACGCTCGAAGGAACGCCCACCGCGGTCGCGGTCACGGTCGAACGGGCGGCGCTCGTCACGGCCCTCGAAGCCACGGCCGCCACGGTCACCCCGGTCGTCGCGACGCTCGAAGCCGCGGTCGTCACGGCGCTCGAAGGAACGGCCACCGCGGTCGTCACGGCGCTCGAAGCCGCGGTCACCCCGGTCGTCACGGCGCTCGAAGGAACGGCCACCACGGTCGTCACGGCGCTCGAAGCCACGGCCGCCACGGTCACCCCGGTCGTCGCGACGCTCGAAGCCACGGCCGCCGCGGTCGTCACGGCGCTCGAAGGAACGGCCACCCCGGTCACCGCGCTCGCCCCGGTCGTCCCGGCGCTCGTAGCCACGGCGCTCCCGGCGCTCGTACGGAGCCGCCGACGAACGCTCCTCGCGCTCGGTCTCCCGCTCCGCCGGCTCCTCGGCCACGACGGCCAGCTCCTGCGCCGCCGTCGCCTGGGCCTCGGCCACCGCGGCCTCCGGGTCCTCGCCGCGGTCGCGGGCGACCCGGGCGACCAGACGGTCGGCCTCCTCGCGCAGCTCGGCGGCGCGGCGCTGGGCGCGCTCCAGCTGCTTGGTGAGCTGGGCGACCTCGCGCTCGGCCTGCTGGGCGGCGTTGGCGGCGGACTCGGACTGCACCTCGGTCATGGAGCGGGCGCCGGTGATCTCGGCGACCTCCGGGTCGAAGGCGCCGGCGCCCTGGATGATGTGGCGCGCGGCGTCGACGCCGGCGTCCTCCATCAGGCGGAAGATCTGGCGACGCTGGTGCGGCAGCGACAGGGAGACGACCGTGCCGGTGCGGCCGGCGCGAGCCGTACGGCCGGCGCGGTGCAGGTAGTCCTTGTGGTCGCCGGCCGGGTCCACGTTCAGGACCAGGTCGATGCCGTCGACGTGGATGCCGCGGGCGGCGACGTCGGTGGCGACCAGGACGTTGACGTAACCGTCCTTGAAGTCGGCCAGGGTGCGGGTACGGGCGCCCTGGGTCATGCCGCCGTGCAGCGCGTCGGCCTTCGCTCCGGCCTCGCGCAGCTGCTCGGCGACGCGGTCGGCGCCCAGCTGGGTGCGGACGAAGATGATCGTGCGGCCCTTGCGGGAGGCGATCGCGGCGGTGACCGGCGCCTTGTCCTTGGGCTTCACGATGAGGATGTGGTGCGACATCGTCGTGACGGCGCCCTGGGCCGCGTCCACCTCGTGGGAGACGGGGTTGTTCAGGTAGCGGTCGACGAGGGTCTGGATCTCGTTCTCCATCGTGGCGGAGAAGAGCATCCGCTGGCCGCCGGCCGGGACCTGGTCGAGCAGCTCGGTGACCTCGGGCAGGAAGCCCAGGTCGGACATCTGGTCGGCCTCGTCGAGGACGGCGATCTGGGTGTCCTCGAGGGAGCAGGCGCCGCGGTTGATGATGTCCCGCAGGCGGCCGGGGGTGGCGACGAGGATGTCGACACCGCGCTCCAGGGCGTAGATCTGGTTGCCCATGGAGGTGCCGCCGCAGACGACCTTCATCTTCAGGCCGAGGACGTCGCCGTACGGCTGGAGGGCGTCGGCGACCTGCATGGCCAGCTCACGGGTCGGGGTGAGGATGATCGCGCGGGGCTTGTGCTTCTGGGTGCGGCCGCCGGCCAGCGTGGCCAGGGTCGGCAGACCGAAGGAGAGGGTCTTGCCGGAGCCGGTGCGGCCACGGCCGAGGATGTCCTTGCCGGCCAGGGCGTCCGGGATGGTCGCGGCCTGGATCGGGAAGGGGGTCGTCACGCCGTTCTGCGCAAGCTTGCGCACGATGCCCTCGGGGAGCCCGAGGTCGGCGAAGGTGATCTGAGGGGTGTCAGTGGTCTCGGTCGTCACGTCTTCGAACTCGTTCTCGTTCTCGGACATGACAATCTGGTCAGAACTGGACACGGACATGCGAATGCGAAACCTTCCGGAGTCTCGTCGGCACGCGCCCGTCAACTCCGTGATTCGCACACGACCGCCTCAATGCGGTCCGCCACGGCAAGGGAGAGTACGCGCCACACGGCGCGCTCTGCTGTGGCGCCGGGCAAATGGGATCAAACGATCTACCACCATACGCACCCACCACCCCTGAACGCAAACCGAGCCCCATAGTCCCTGGTCGGCAGTGGCTCAGGTCACGCCCGCGGGTCAGGCCGGCAGGCCCGCCACGGGCTCCGGCGCGGGCTCGCGCTGCACCAGCTGCGGCCCCGGCTCCTCGTGCGCCGACGAGGACGGCTCGGCCGAGGGCGGGTCCGAGACGGGCGGCGGCGGGGTGGTGGCCGGCGGCGCGGGCGGGGCGGTGGTGGGCGGAGGCGTCGGCTGGGCCTCGCTGGGCGCCGGGTCCCCGGGGGCGCCGGACTTCCGGGGCTTCGCCGGGGGCGCGGAGGCGCTGCCGCCACCGGAGGGGGTGGCGGAAGCCGAGCCCGACTCCCCCGGCTTCGCCTTGCGGCCGTGCCCGCGCTTGGCGTCGCCCTCCGCGCCCTCGCGGCCGGGGCCGCCCACGCCGTCCGCCGCCGGGCCGCCGCCGGCGGCCTCGCCGCCGTGCCGGCCCGCCGAGTGCGAGGGCCTGACCCGGTCCGCGGTGTCGCCCACGTTCACACAGCCGGCGGCGACGGAGACGGCGAGCACCGTGACGGCCAGACGGGCGGGTACGTACAAGGGGCGCACGGCGGCCACCTCCGGGGGCAAGGAAAGGAGTCAACCTCACCAACTCCCGCCGCCCGCGGGAGGACACGCGCCGCGTACGCATCAACTCGCCCGCCGCACCCCCGGGCCGCCCACGGGACGGGCCCGGCCGCTCACCCGTAGCCGAGCGTGTGCAGCCGGGAGTCGTCGATGCCGAAGTGGTGGGCGATCTCGTGCACCACCGTCACCTCCGTCTCCGCGACGACGTCCTCGCGGGTCTCGCACATCCTGAGCGTCGGCCCCCGGTAGACCGTGATCCGGTCCGGCAGGACCCCGGCGTACCACTCGCCCCGGTCGGTCAGCGGGGTTCCCTCGTAGAGCCCGAGCAGCTCGGGATCTTCGGTGGGCGGTTCGTCCTCCACGAACACCGCCACGTTGTCCATGAGCCGCGTCAGCTCCGGCGGGATCCGGTCGAGCGCCTCGGCGACCAGTTCCTCGAACTCCTCGCGCGTCATCTCCAGCACAGGGTCATTGTCCGTTACGCGGCCCCGTACGAGAGGGGCGAATCGTCGCATGGCCCCGCCCGTGCTTGGGCATACGGGACCAATGGCCCGTGTCCCCGTCGCGCTGAAGAGCATGCTGAACCGGACCTCGACACGCATCCGCCCCACCCGCCCGCTCCCCGACCTGGAACTGGCCGCCCGGCCCAGGCCGTGGCTCCGCGCGCTCGGCCTCGCGACGGTCGTGCTCGTCGGCGCCTGGCTGGGACTGCTGGTCGTCGGCGACGTACGGGCCCCGGTCGGCCCGATGAACACGACGATGGCGCTGCGCCCGTCCCTCTCGGGCGGCACGAAGATCAACGTGTCCCCGCTGGGCGCGCTCACCCTGGACAGCCATGTGGCCCCGGTCCGCCTGGACGTGAACGTCGACCAGCTGGACCCGCTGCGCTCCCAGGCCCTGGTCGACCACCCCGAGCGGATCTCCGGCCTCCAGGACGAGGTGGTCCACGACGTCGAGCACGGCACGCTCGACCTCGCGGTGCGCTCCTGCGTCGCCGTGGTCGCCGGCGCCACCGCCCTCGGCCTCGCGGTCTACCGGCGCCCGCGCCGGGCCCTCGCGGCCGGCGGACTCGCCCTGGCGCTGCTCGCCGCCTCGGGCGCGTCGGCGTACGCCACCTGGAACCCGAAGTCGGTGCTGGAGCCCAGGTTCTCCGGGCTGCTGTCCTCGGCGCCGTCGGTGATCGGCAACGCGCGCAGCATCGTCACCGAATTCAACGTCTACCAGCAGGAGTTGGCCCGCCTGGTGACGAACGTGACCAAGCTGTACGACGTCACGTCCACGCTCCCCGCCTACCAGCCGGACCCCTCCACCATCCGGGTCCTGCACGTGTCGGACATCCATCTGAACCCCGCGAGCTGGAAGATCATCGCCTCGCTGGTGGAGCAGTACAAGGTGAACGTGATCGTGGACTCGGGCGACACGATGGACCACGGCACGGCCGCGGAGAACGGCTTCCTGGACCCGATCGCGGACCTGGGCGTGCCGTACGTGTGGGTGCGGGGCAACCACGACTCCAGGGCCACCCAGGGATATCTGGAGCACATGAGGAACGTCCACGTCCTGGACGACGGGCACGCGCAGACGGTGGGCGGGCTGCGCTTCGCGGGCATCGGCGACCCCCAGTTCACCCCCGACCGCTCGGTGGTGCCCGGCGGCGACGCGTCCGAGCAGCTGGCGGGCGACCGGCTGGCCAGCGCCCTGCGGTCCCAGCGGGCGGCCGGCACGCCCGTGGACGTGGCCATCGCCCACGAGCCGGCCGCGGCCCGCGAGACGGACGGCGAGGTGCCGCTGGTGCTGTGCGGGCACCTCCACCACGAGGGGGACGAGAAGCTGCCCTACGGGACCCGGCTGCGTATGGAGGGCTCGACGGGCGGCAGCGGGCTGCGGGCGGTGGAGGGCAAGTACCCGGCGCCGATCGAGGCCTCGGTCCTCTACTTCGACCGGGACAGCCACAGGCTGCAGGCCTGGGACGCGATCAAGCTGGGCGGGCTGGGTCTGACGACGGCCGAGGTCAGCCGTCACCTCGCCGACGACAACCGTCCGGGGGCGAGGCCCGCGCCCGCGGCGTCCGGCGGAGCGGGGACCTCCGGCGGCCGTCCGTAAACCGTTTTGGCGATACCCCTCGCCATCCCATATGCTTCTCACGTCCCCGACGCGCTGAGAAGCGCGCAGGCGGGCCGATAGCCCTCATCGTCTAGCGGCCTAGGACGCCGCCCTTTCAAGGCGGTAGCACGGGTTCGAATCCCGTTGGGGGCACGCAGAATCGTGTGCGACACTGTTGCACGCAGCAGCTTGGTCCTGTGGAGCAGTTTGGAGTGCTCGCCACCCTGTCAAGGTGGAGGCCGCGGGTTCAAATCCCGTCAGGACCGCTGAGGTTTCCCCGGAAACCTCGTGGCTGGGTAGCTCAGTTGGTACGAGCGTCCGCCTGAAAAGCGGAAGGTCGCCGGTTCGACCCCGGCCCCAGCCACCACAGCCCTACCAGGGCAAGAGCCCCTCTCCGACATCACTGGAGAGGGGCTCTTTCGTGCCGTCTACGCCGCCCAGGGCATCCGGCGCAGCGAACGACAGGGGCACTCAGCCGGACGCCACCTGCCCGGCGATCATGCCCGCGGCTTCGGTAGGCGCGGGCAAGTCGTCCTGCGCGGGCCTCCTCCGCTCCGGCACGTTCATCCTGCGTCACATGTCGGCACCGACTCGCTCCTCACCAGGGGCGATAGCCTTCGGAAGCACCCGATTCGGGGTCAGCTCACGCTCATCCCGCGCTCCGGCCACTGCGCCCGCTCGTCATACACGGCGTTGATCTTCCGGGACGCCTTGAGGAAGGTGTAGTCGAGGTCACCGTCGTCCGGTTGAGCTGTCCGCGTATACGTGTTCATGGTCAGGAGCCGCGTCATTTCCGCGGGGTCCTCACCGAAGGAGTAGCGGATGACCGCCCCGTCCTCGGACTCCTTCTTGAAGTAGACGAGGGACGCCATCACCACTCACCTTCGAAGTCTTCGCGCTTGTTCAGCGGAACCTTGCTCTGCCAATTGTAGGTTTCGTTCGCCACACGGTGAGCCTCCTGGTAGGTGGCTCCGGGGTGTTCACGCAGGTAGCTGAGCTCAGTCAGTTCGTGCTCCAGCAGAACGTGGTCCTCGGGCAACGCATTGCCCGAGCGAAGGCGGATCCAGGCATCCGCGATCTCGGCATCCGCGTCGAATTTCCGGATGACGACCTGACCCGTCTCGTAGTCCTCGATCGGGTGCTCGGTGTCGAAGACGTGTTTCTTGATCGCGCCGATCTCTTGCTCGGAGAACCCCGTCGAACCGTTCGCACGCGGCACACCTCGGGTGTTGCGGCTGATGGCCTGGATGTCGCGCGGGTTTTGCAGGAAGTCGTCGTAGGCGGCTTCCGCCCATCGCGTCTGGGTCGGGTCGTCGAGGATGTCGCGCGGGCGGCGGCGGGCTCCGGTGAGCCATTCGTCGTTGAAACGCGGGGCAGGCACCGTCGACAGGCCGTCCAGGTCGGCACCCGCTCCCAAGAACAGGCTCCGGACACCCCCGGCGTCGACGGCTGCCTGAATTCCCCCGGCTCCGGCACCCAGGACGCCGCCGAACGCCATGCCAGTAAGCGCGGAGTCGCTGGCCTCATCCAGGCTGTATCCGCGTTGCATCCCCGCGGCGATCTTCATCGGCTGTGCGACGGCCAAGTCGACGGTGACCGACTCGATGCCCGCGATGGAGGCCGTGGCAAGCGTGGTGCCCGCAATGGTGGCAATCTCCGTGGAGACCGTGACGCCAAGCGTGGCGGCGAGGTCGACGATGCCAGCGGTCGCCGCCGCAGCGGCGGCCTCTGAGATACCGGCAGTGAAAACGGCCAGCGCGGTGCCGGCGACGATGGTCGCGCCGACGATCTCCAGTTCCTGCTCAAGCCGCTTGACGGCGGCATGTACGGCATCGGCGTACCCGTCGAGCGCCTTCGCCATGTCCCGAGCGCCGTCGACCATGTCCTTGAGCCAGCCGTGGCCATCGTGGTAGTAACGCCGCCAGAAGGGGTCGTCGAAGGCGCTGATTGCTTCGCCCTTGTTGTGCTCGATAATGCCGCGGGCCGACTTGTTGGCCGCGACCAGCACATCCTCGACGTCGTCGGCGAATGCCCGCCATACCTTGGCCGCATCACGCAGCGCGTCCTCGTCGGCTGCAGGCCACCACATGCCCGTGACGTCCTTGACGATCTCCTTCGCCTTGTCCGCGGCACTCACTTGGCAGCGTCACCGCCCCTGATGCTGATTCGGGAGAAGATCGAGCGCACGAGTTCCTCGTTGTCGATGTGGCCGTCAGCCATGTCACTCATAGCGTCATGGATGCTCTGCAGGCCCTGGGACAGGATGTCGGCGGCGTTCTCCATCTTCGTCACCAGCGGGCCGTAGTGTTTGTGGAACTCGGCGCCCTGTCTGTCGTCACCCCAGGGTGAACCGGCCCCCGCGAGACCTGACTTGAGTTTCGTGAGCGCCTTAGCCAAGTCCGCGCCGTGGGTATGGAAGTGCGGTGCGGTCGCCTTGAGATCGGCGATCTTGATGTGGAGGATCTCACCGCTGCTGTCGTCACTCATGGCCTGGTCCGTGTCCCCTTCACCGGCGCGCCGATCCGCGGGCCCCGAGTGGGCCGGGAGCAGGTGGTCCCGCGGGCCCGGCGACAGCTTAGTGATCGGCAGGGGCCACGGTCTGGGCATGTGCCGCGGAAGGCCGGGCAGAAAGCCGATCCAGTCTCGATCTGTTTCGCACGGTGGCCTGATCCGTCAGGGGAAGGACGCGTACGGCGTCGAAGTTTCCTCGGCCGCACGCGATCACGGGACCCGGGCGCGCGGCCTATGATCGGGGCGCGGTCTGCCGGGGTCTGGGGCGGCGTCGTGCCGGTTCGCAGGGGGGCGATGTGGGGGACGGGTTCCGGGGGTTCGACATCGTGCGGCGGGGTTACGACCGCGCCCAGGTGGACGCCTGTCTGGCACGCCTGGCCGCCGGCGCCGCGGTCGAGGCGCCCGTTTTCGACGTCGTCCGGCGTGGGTACGACCGAGCGCAGGTGGACGCGCGGGTGGCACAGCTACGAGGCGGGGGACGATGAGCAGCGGGACCGGATCCTCAGGGGACGTCGAGCTGGAGAAGGACCGGGCGCGCTACGGGCTGCTCGCGGTCGTGGTCAGCAACCTCGCCATCGCCGCGGTCGCGATCTTCGGCGTCTGGCGGCTCGACGGCGACAAGTCGGTGATCGTCGGCATCCTCACCGCCGCTTTCACCGCGGTGAGCAGCATGACCACCGCCTACCTGGGCATCAAGGCCGTCTCCAACACCGCGAAGTCCTTCGCCCAGGGAGGCGGAGCGGCCCACCGGCCCCCCGAGGCCACGACCGCCACGACCACCTCGGCACCGCCCGCCCAGCGCACCCCCTAGTCCACGACGACGGGACCGACCGGGCGGCCGCCCGGGTGCCGGTCCCGCAGGACCAGGAAGACCGCGCAGGAGACGGCCGCCCAGCCGGCCAGCACCAGGAACGGGAACGCGTGCTGGTGGCCGCGGAAGTACACCGCGGTGTGCTGGGCGTTCACCGAGGCGCCGGGCGGCAGCCAGCGGCCGATGAGCCCGAGCGGGGACGGCAGCAGCGGCCAGGACACGGCACCGCCGGAGGAGGGGTTGCCGAGCAGCACCAGCAGCCCCCAGGTCGGCAGCATGGCCCACCGCCCGAACAGGGTGTTGAACATCGTGAACACCATGCCCGTGGTGAACATCGTCAGGGCGAGGATCAGCCACGACTGCACGAACGGCAGCCTCACCGCCCCCAGCCACCAGTCGACCACCGCGGCGATGGTGAACCCGCCGAGCACGGCGTAGGCGACGGTGACGCCGATGCGCTGCAGCGGGTTCAGCGCTCGCGCGTGCACGCTGAGCTGGATCGACCCGACCATGCCGATGATCACGGCGGCGAGCGAGATGTAGAAGATCGCCAGTCCCCGCGGATCGCCCTTCTGCAGCGGATTGAGATCGTGGACCACGACGGGCGTGCCGGTGGCGCCGCCCACCTTCACCGCCGCCTCCGTGAGCACCTGGGCGACCGTCGAGCCGGACGCACCCGACACCTCCAGCGTGACCACCCGGCCGCCCGCGGGCGCCTCGACGACCGCGAACACCCGCTGCTCGTCCACCGCGCGCACCGCCGCCGCCCGGCCGCCGTACGGGCGCAGCCGCAGCGAGGCGTCCAGCGCCCGCTCCATCCCCGCGATGAACCGCTGCGCCTCCGGACGGCCGGGGGCGCCGGTCACCGCCGTGGGGATGCTGTGCGGGGTCGGGTTGGCCATGGCGTACGTGTAGGAACCGGCGAAGAGCCCGGCCGCGGCGGCGATGAGCAGCAGCAGCACGGTGGCGGGCAGGAAGGGGGACGCCCGGAAGGCCGCCCAGCGCTCGGCGCGGGTGGGCGGCCGGCCGTGCGCTCCGTGCGGTGTGTCCGGCATGTCGACCAAGTTAGGACAGAAGCCGGGATGTCACCGGGAGTGCCGGAGGGGCCGCGCGCACCCCGGTCAAATCGTTCGCGTGTTTTTCAGCCGGGGTGAGATCCTGGATCGCGTATGTCTACGCATCCCGCCCCCGCCCTCGGCACCCTCGCCCCCCGTCTGACCGAGCTGTCGCTGCGCGACGCGCACCGGCTCGGGCGGCGGCTCGAGGGCGCACGCAAGATCCGCAAGCCGGAGGCCCGTGCCGCCGTCCTCACCGAGATCGAGGGTGAGATCGACAGCGCCGAGGCCCGGATGGCCGAGCGGCGCGTGCGCGTACCGGCCGTCACCTACCCCGAGCAGCTGCCCGTCAGCCAGAAGAAGGACGAGATCGCGGCGGCCATCCGCGACCACCAGGTCGTCATCGTCGCCGGTGAGACCGGGTCCGGGAAGACGACGCAGATCCCGAAGATCTGTGTGGAGCTGGGGCGCGGGGTGCGCGGGATGATCGGGCACACGCAGCCCCGCCGCATCGCCGCCCGCACCGTCGCCGAGCGCGTGGCGGAGGAGCTGCGGACGCCGCTCGGCGAGTCCGTCGGCTGGAAGGTCCGCTTCACCGACCAGGTGAACCCGGACGCCACCTTCATCAAGCTGATGACGGACGGCATCCTGCTCGCGGAGATCCAGACCGACCGCGAGCTGCGCGCCTACGACACGATCATCATCGACGAGGCCCACGAGCGGTCCCTCAACATCGACTTCCTGATGGGCTACCTCGCCCAGCTGCTGCCCAGACGGCCCGACCTGAAGGTCGTCATCACCTCGGCGACCATCGACCCCGAGCGCTTCTCCCGGCACTTCGGGGACGCCCCGATCATCGAGGTCAGCGGCCGGACGTACCCCGTGGAGGTGCGCTACCGGCCGCTCCTGGAGGACGAGTCCGAGGACGCGGACCGCGACCAGATCACGGCCATCACCGACGCCGTCGAGGAGCTGATGGCGGAGGGACAGGGCGACATCCTCGTCTTCCTCTCCGGTGAGCGGGAGATCCGGGACACGGCGGACGCGCTGGAGAAGAAGAAGTACCGGTTCACCGAGGTCCTGCCGCTGTACGCGCGGCTCTCGCACGCCGAGCAGCACCGGGTCTTCCAGCAGCACACCGGGCGCAGGATCGTGCTGGCCACGAACGTGGCCGAGACCTCCCTGACCGTCCCCGGCATCAAGTACGTCATCGACCCCGGCTTCGCCCGGATCAGCCGCTACAGCCACCGCACCAAGGTCCAGCGGCTGCCCATCGAACCGGTCTCGCAGGCCAGCGCCAACCAGCGCAAGGGCCGCTGCGGCCGTACCTCCGACGGCATCTGCGTCCGGCTGTACTCCGAGGACGACTTCCTCACCCGCCCCGAGTTCACGGACGCCGAGATCCTGCGGACCAACCTGGCGAGCGTCATCCTCCAGATGACCGCGGCCGGCCTCGGGGACATCGAGAAGTTCCCCTTCATCGACCCGCCGGACCACCGCAACATCCGCGACGGCGTCCAGCTGCTCCAGGAACTGGGCGCGCTGGACCCGGAGCAGAAGGACCCCCGCAAGCGGCTCACCGACACCGGCCGCAAACTGGCCCAGCTGCCCGTCGACCCGCGCCTGGCCCGCATGGTCCTGGAGGCCGACAAGAACGGCTGCGTCCGGGAGGTCATGGTCATCGCGGCCGCGCTGTCCATCCAGGACCCGCGCGAGCGACCGGCCGACAAGCAGGCCCAGGCCGACCAGCAGCACGCCCGCTTCAAGGACGAGACCAGCGACTTCCTCGCCTACCTCAACCTGTGGCGGTACGTCCGCGAACAGCAGAAGGAGCGGGGCTCCAGCTCCTTCCGCCGGATGTGCAAGCAGGAGTACCTGAACTTCCTGCGCATCCGCGAGTGGCAGGACATCTACACCCAGCTGCGCACGGTCGCCAAGCAGATGGGCATCCACCTCGACGAGAACGAGGCGCCCGCCGACCGCGTGCACGTCTCCCTCCTCGCCGGCCTCCTCTCCCACGTCGGCATGAAGGACGTGAAGGACGGCAACAAGAACGAGTACCTGGGCGCCCGCAACGCCAAGTTCGCCGTCTTCCCGGGCTCGTCGCTGTTCCGGAAGCAGCCGAAGTTCGTGATGTCGGCCGAGCTGGTGGAGACCAGCCGGCTGTGGGCGCGGGTCAACGCGAAGATCGAGCCGGAGTGGGTCGAGCCGCTCGCCGGGCACCTCCTGAAGCGGACCTACAGCGAACCGCACTGGGAGAAGGACCAGGCGGCCGTGATGGCGTACGAGAAGGTCACGCTGTACGGCGTCCCCATCGTCGCCCAGCGGAAGGTGAACTACGGCCGGATCGACCCCGAGGTCTCCCGCGAGCTGTTCATCCGCAACGCGCTCGTGGAGGGCGACTGGCGCACGCACCACAAGTTCTTCGCCGACAACCGCAGGCTCCTCAGCGAGGTGGAGGAGCTGGAGCACCGGGCCCGGCGCCGGGACATCGTCGTGGACGACGAGACGCTGTTCGACTTCTACGACCAGCGGGTGCCCGAGCACGTGGTCTCCGGCGCCCACTTCGACTCCTGGTGGAAGCACAAGCGCCATGAGCAGCCCGACTTCCTGGACTTCGAGCGGGAGATGCTCATCCGGGAGTCGGCGGAGGCGGTCACCAAGGCCGACTATCCCGACTCCTGGCGCCAGGGCCCGCTCACGTTCCGGGTGACGTACCAGTTCGAGCCGGGGGCGGACGCCGACGGCGTCACGGTGCACATCCCGCTGCAGGTCCTCAACCAGGTCACGGAGGAGGGCTTCGACTGGCAGATCCCGGGCCTGCGGGAGGAGCTGGTGACGGAGCTGATCCGCTCCCTGCCCAAGCCGATCCGGCGGAACTACGTGCCCGCGCCGAACTACGCGCGGGCGTTCCTGGAGCGGGCGGTGCCCCTGCAGGAGCCGCTGACGGTGACCATGGCGCGGGAGCTGCGGCGCATGGTCGGCGTCCCCTTCGAGGCGGAGGACTTCGACCTCGCGAGGATCCCCGACCACCTCAGGATCACCTTCCGGGTCGTCGACGAACGGCGCCGGAAGCTGGCCGAGGACAAGGACCTGGAGTCGCTGAAGATCGGCCTGAAACCGAAGGCCCGCAAGGCGCTCTCCCAGGCCGCCGCGGCCACCGCCTCCCGCGAGGGCGGCGAGTCCCTGGAGCGCAAGGGCCTGACCGACTGGACGATCGGCACGCTCTCCCGGGTCTTCGAGACCCGGCGGGCCGGCCAGCCGGTGAAGGCGTACCCGGCCCTGGTGGACGACGGCGACACGGTCTCCGTCCGCCTCTTCGACACCGAGGCCGAGCAGGCCGAGGCGATGTGGAAGGGCACCCGGCGCCTGATCCTGCGCAACATCCCGGTGAACCCGGCGAAGTTCGCGTCCGACAAGCTGACCAACCAGCAGAAGCTGGGCCTGTCCGCCACCCCGCACGGGTCCGTCCAGGCCCTGTTCGACGACTGCGCGACGGCCGCGGCGGACAAGCTGATCGCGGACTTCGGCGGGCCCGTCTGGGACGAGGAGTCGTACCGGAAGCTGTACGACAAGGTGCGCGCCGAGATCGTGGACACGACCGTGCGCACGGTCGGCCAGGTGCAGCAGGTCCTGGCGGCCTGGGGGGCCTGTGAGCGCCGTCTGAAGGCGACGCGCAGCCCCGCCCTGCTGGCGAACCTGACGGACGTACGGGGGCAGCTGGACGCCCTCGTGAAGCCCGGTTTCGTCACATGGGCGGGCATACGCCGGCTTCCCGACCTCATGCGCTACCTGGTGGCCGCCGACCGGCGGCTGCAGCAGATGCCGACGGGCGTCCAGCGGGACACCACCCGCATGGAGAAGGTCCACGAGATGCAGGACGAGTACGCCTGGCTGCTGGAGCAGCTCCCCAAGGGCCGCCCGGTGCCGTCCTCGGTCCTGGACATCCGCTGGATGATCGAGGAGCTGCGGGTGAGCTACTTCGCCCATGCGCTGGGCACCGCGTACCCCGTCTCCGACAAGCGGATCGTGAAGGCGATCGACGCGGCCGTTCCGTAGCCGGGCCCGCACGGAGGGTGAGTTCGACCAGGGGGCTCACCCTCCTGTACAGTCTGTTCTCGCAGCGCAACGCGGCAAGCGGAGCGAAGCGAAACCTGGTCCTGTGGAGCAGTTTGGAGTGCTCGCCACCCTGTCAAGGTGGAGGCCGCGGGTTCAAATCCCGTCAGGACCGCACAGCGAACGAGGCCCGCATCCCCTGGGGATGCGGGCCTCGTCGTGCGTCCGCACCAGGGACGCGCGAGGCCACCGCCCACGCGGCCGAGGGAGCGGCCGGGGGCATGGCGCGCGGGCCCGCGCGGCGGGCGAGGAGCCGGTGACCGCCCCGGACCCGCCCGAGGGCGCCGGACACGGTCCCGGCGGCCGCCCGCGCCCTTGACGACGTCACGTTCCGCCGGTACCCAGGGACCAGGGCCCGTTCCCCCGTCGGTCCGCGGAGGTGGCGTATGGCGGCATCGGCCAGGCACGAGACGCGGGCGCTGCTGAGGGCACACCTGTCGGCCGCCTCGTCCTACCGGCACTTCACCCGCCACTGCCCGATCTGCCATCGCCTGCTGCGGCTGGCGATGGACCCCGGCACCCTCCCCCAGGAGGCCGACGGGGAGAGCGCCGAGGACGAGAGCCCCCGCACGGCGTGACCGCCGGCGGCCCCAACTCGCGTGTGCGCGCGGGTCGCTGGAACCGGCGCTTCCATTAGCGCACCTATGCCGGAGGCAACAAGTGGCCCGGCATGTGACGGGAGTCACCGCATGAGTTTTGAAAACCGCGGTATTTACACCCGTCCTACAACGGGTCAATTTAATATGTGCAATTGCACCGCTCCCCGGGGCCGCGCACAGCCGTTCCGACAGCCCTCCCCAGACTCCGACAAGGCCCCCCACAGAGCCGCCGTCACACCCCCGACCTGCGCACAAAAAAGATCGCGCTGGACCCGGCGGAGTCCAGCGCGATCTACGACGCACCCTGTGTCGCTTGCCTACAACGTTCTCTTCGGCCTGGGCGTGGGTCCTGTTGGGGCAGGTCCCGCGTCGCTTGGAGCTAGGGTTTCGGGCGCCACGGCCAGTTGGGGGACCTGCCGTATTGCCCGGTATTGAGTTGTTCAGGCCTCGCTACGCTGCTGCGGGATGCCCGCGAGCAGGGCACGGACCTCGGCCTCGCGGTAGCGGCGGTGCCCGCCGAGCGTGCGGATCGAAGTGAGCTTGCCGGCCTTCGCCCACCGCGTGACCGTCTTGGGGTCGACACGGAACATGGTGGCGACCTCAGCCGGGGTCAGCAGCGGCTCGGCATCAGGGGTGCGAGCGGTCATGAGCGGCCTCCTCGGGAGAACCGAACCTTCTCGGTTCTTTCCTCTAAATTCTGCACCTTGACCCGCGTTGCCCGAAATGGCGGACGCGAGTCGAGTCGGTTATAGGACGAACGGCTTGTCCTCGGCACTACAACTACACCATCTGTCCAGCCCGGTCGGCCAAACCGATGGAATTGCCCTCCCAGGTGTTCATCAGCGACGGAAGCCGATGGACCATGCCATAGCGGACAGTCACGCCACTGTGACGATCAGTCACAGGACGATCAGGAGTCACCAGACCCCCCAAAGCGTGCAATGCTGAGATTCCGCCCATAGTGCACCACAGTTGGGCGGAAGGAGCCCTCCCCGGACTCCTTGTCCTATTTTGGCATGAGGAGGGGGAAGAGGCGCAAGAGCCCCGTACGTGCGGTCCGTCACCCTTCAGCCATCCTTGACGCAATCGCCCGGATCAGGGCGGACATCTCGTCAGCTGGGGTGAAGTGCCCTTGACCGTACGCTGTTCGACGCCGTCTCAGCTGTGACGTGCGCCACGTTCGTGGCGTTTCTGTTGAAACGTCAGTTCGCCGAACGCAGGTCCCGGACCGCCCGCCACCGCTCCACGAGCCGGGTGTAGGCCTCCCCGGCCGCCGCCCCGTCGCCCCGGCGCAGCGCCTCGATGCCGGCGGCCACGTCCGCCGCCGAGCGGTCGTCCTCCAGCTCACCGGCCGGCACCACGTGCACCAGACCGCCGTAGTCCAGCTCCACCAACGAGCGCGGGTGGAACTCCTCGAGCCAGCGGCCGACGTCCACCAGGCCGTCGATCAGCGGGCCTTCCTCGACGGTGTCCTTCAGGGTGCGCAGCGCCCGCGCCACCCGGCGCCGGGCCTGGACCATGGGCGTGCGGTAGCGCAGCACCGGGGGCACCTCGGCGGTCCCCTTCTCGTGCAGGCGCTCCTCGTCCGAGACCAGCACGAACCAGTTCAGCGGCACCTGCCAGGTCGACGTGCGGATCCACGGGCGGGCGTCGGGATTGCGGGCCAGCCAGCGCTCGTAGTCCTGGGCCGCCTGCCTGCGCACCACCGGGGGCAGCACCGCGTCCAGCACCGTCGGGGGCAGCTCCCCCGGCAGGTCCTCCAGCGCCTGCCAGCCGCGCAGCCTGGTCCGCCAGGGGCACACGCAGGTCACCCCGTCGACCTCCAGCACGAAGGCGTCGCTGCTCTCGTGCACCGGCACCGCGACCGGCGGGGTGGGCAGCAAGTCGGCGAGGGAGCGGCGCAGTTCGTCCTGATAGGAGGGACGCCCTGGGCGGCCGGCGTAGCGCGCCCAGTGGCTGCGCTCCGGCTCCGGGAAGGCGGCCAGCGGCTCGTACACGCGCAGGTACGCGGCATAGGGGACGACCACGGGGGACACCTTCGGCACGCCTGCTCCCTCCCCATCGGACCCGGCTCGAAACACTGCAAATCGTGCCACGCTCATGCGTGCGCGAACGCCACGGGAGAGTGATCCTGAACACTGCGCGGATGGTGGTCGTGCCGAGGCTCTACGCTCATGCCACGGCACCCCGCCACCCGCACGGGGTCCGTCCCCACTCGCCGCTACTTACACAGGAGTCACCACAGTGACCGACGTAACCGGCGCGTCTGCTGATGTCCTGAACACCCTGTTCCACTCGGACCAGGGCGGCCATGAGCAGGTCGTGCTCTGCCAGGACCGCGCCACCGGCCTCAAAGCCGTGATCGCCATCCACTCCACCGCCCTGGGCCCGGCCCTCGGCGGGACGCGCTTCTACCCGTACGCGACCGAGGCCGCCGCCGTGGCCGACGCCCTCAACCTCGCGCGCGGAATGTCGTACAAGAACGCCATGGCCGGTCTGGACCACGGCGGCGGCAAGGCCGTGATCATCGGCGACCCGGAGCGCGACAAGACCGACGAGTTGCTCCTCGCCTACGGGCGCATGGTCGCCTCGCTCGGCGGTCGCTACGTGACCGCGTGCGACGTCGGCACGTACGTCGCCGACATGGACGTGGTCGCCCGCGAATGCCGCTGGACCACCGGCCGCTCCCCCGAGAACGGCGGCGCCGGCGACTCCTCCGTGCTCACCGCCTTCGGCGTCTACCAGGGCATGCGCGCCTCCGCCCAGCACCTGTGGGGCGACCCCTCGCTGCGCGGCCGCAAGGTCGGCGTCGCCGGTGTCGGCAAGGTCGGCCACCACCTGGTCCGGCACCTGCTGGACGAGGGCGCCGAGGTCGTCGTCACGGACGTGCGCGCGGACGCCGTCCGGCGGATCCTCGACCAGCACCCCGAGGGCGTCACGGCGGTCACCGACACCGAGACGCTGATCCGGGTCGAGGGACTGGACGTCTACGCCCCCTGCGCCCTCGGTGGCGCCCTGAACGACGGCTCCGTGCCGGTGCTCACCGCCCGGGTGGTGTGCGGCGCCGCGAACAACCAGCTCGCCCACCCGGGCGTGGAGAAGGACCTCGCCGACCGCGGGATCCTCTACGCGCCGGACTACGTGGTGAACGCGGGCGGGGTCATCCAGGTGGCCGACGAGTTGCACGGGTTCGACTTCGACCGGTGCAAGGTCAAGGCGGCGAGGATCTTCGACACCACGCTGGCCATATTCGCACGTGCGAAGGAAGACGGGATTCCGCCGGCCGCCGCGGCCGACCGGATCGCCGAGCAGCGGATGGCCGAGGCACGCGCGGGCCACCCCGCCCGGTGACTCCGTCGCACACGTGAGCGGTACCCGCCGGCGGGAACTTAGAGAGAACTCTCACTCCCACCGGCGGGTCGTTCCCCGATAAGTGGTTAAAATCGCCACTGACCAGCGAGGACGGGGCGCCTCGAAGGTCCTGTGCACACGCGCGTGCTGCGGGCGACGTACCGTATGGGCGCGGGCTCAGGTACCGTGGAAGCCCTACGGACCGGCCTCTCTACGGAGGGTCCGTTCCGGATCATGAACGCGTGTCAGACTCTGGGGCCGTCGAGCCCCGTCACCGAGGGGGTCGAGCCATGGGGCGCGGCCGGGCCAAGGCCAAGCAGACAAAGGTCGCCCGCCAGCTGAAGTACAACAGCGGTGGGACTGATCTGTCACGTCTGGCCAGTGAACTGGGCGCATCGACTTCGAGCCAGCCGCCGAACGGCGAGCCGTTCGAGGACGATGAGAACGACGACGACGATCTCTATTCTCGCTACGCCGACCTCTATGAGGACGACGACGAGGACGAGGACGAGGGTCCCTCACAGCACCGTCGCGGCGCTTGACCCAGTACTAGCACCCGCCCGGTCGGTGGCACTGCCACCGACCGGGTTCTGTGCTACCTGCGGGTTCAGCGCCCGGCGCCTCAGACCGCGTACGTACCGACCAGCTCGGCGCCGGTCTCCCGGTCACCGCGGTCGGTGATCTCGCCGGCCACCCATGCGTCGACACCACGGTCGGCCAGCGTCGCCAGGGCCACCTCGGCGGACTCCTCGGGGACGATCGCCATCATGCCGACGCCCATGTTGAGGGTCTTCTCCAGCTCCAGGCGCTCGACGTTCCCGGTGCTGCCGACCAGCTCGAAGATCGCGCCGGGGGTCCAGGTGGCGCGGTCGACCACGGCGTGCAGGCCGTCCGGGATCACCCGGGCCAGGTTGGCCGCGAGGCCGCCGCCCGTGATGTGCGAGAACGCGTGCACGTCGGTGGTGCGGGTCAGCGCCAGGCAGTCCAGCGAGTAGATCTTGGTGGGCTCCAGCAGCTCCTCGCCGAGGGTGCGGCCCAGCTCGGCCACCTCCGACTCCAGGGCCAGGCCCGCGGTGTTCAGCAGGACGTGGCGGACCAGGGAGTACCCGTTCGAGTGAAGCCCGGAGGACGCCATGGCGATCACGGCGTCACCCTTGCGGATACGATCCGCGCCGAGCAGCCGGTCGGCCTCCACGACGCCCGTGCCGGCGCCGGCGACGTCGAAGTCGTCCTCGCCGAGCAGGCCCGGGTGCTCGGCCGTCTCGCCGCCCACCAGCGCGCAGCCGGCCAGCACACAGCCCTCGGCGATGCCCTTGACGATGGCGGCGACCCGCTCGGGGTGGACCTTGCCGACGCAGATGTAGTCGGTCATGAACAGCGGCTCGGCACCGCACACCACGATGTCGTCCATGACCATGGCGACCAGGTCGTGGCCGATGGTGTCGTAGACGCCCATGCGGCGCGCGACATCGACCTTGGTGCCGACGCCGTCCGTGGCGGAGGCGAGCAGCGGGCGCTCGTAGCGCTTGAGGGCGGAGGCGTCGAAGAGTCCGGCGAAGCCGCCGAGGCCGCCCAGGACCTCGGGGCGCTGGGTCTTCTTCACCCACTCCTTCATCAGCTCGACGGCGCGGTCGCCCGCCTCGATGTCGACTCCGGCAGCCGCGTAGGAAGCACCGGTGGAACGGCTCTCAGACATTGCCTGGGATCTTTCGGGTTGGTTTCTACGGGGCTTACGGGCGACGGATCGCGTCGGCCGCGGCCGTGGCGGCGGGACCGGCCGCCAGCTCGGTCTCCAGCAGCTGCTTGCCGAGCAGCTCCGGGTCCGGCAGCTCCATCGGGTACTCGCCGTCGAAGCAGGCGCGGCACAGGTTCGGCTTGGCGATGGTGGTCGCCTCGATCATGCCGTCGATGGAGATGTAAGAGAGGGAGTCGGCGCCGAGGCTGGTGCCGATCTCCTCGATCGACATGCCGTTGGCGATCAGCTCGGCGCGGGTGGCGAAGTCGATGCCGAAGAAGCAGGGCCACTTCACGGGCGGCGAGGAGATCCGGATGTGGACCTCGGCCGCGCCCGCCTCGCGGAGCATGCGGACCAGGGCCCGCTGGGTGTTGCCGCGCACGATCGAGTCGTCCACGACGACCAGGCGCTTGCCCTTGATGACTTCCTTCAGCGGGTTCAGCTTCAGGCGGATGCCCAGCTGGCGGATGGTCTGCGAGGGCTGGATGAACGTACGGCCCACATAGGCGTTCTTCACCAGGCCGCTGCCGAAGGGGATGCCGGAGGCCTCGGCGTAGCCGATGGCGGCCGGGGTGCCCGACTCCGGCGTCGCTATGACCAGATCGGCGTCGACCGGGGCTTCCTTGGCGAGCCGGCGGCCCATCTCCACGCGGGAGAGGTACACGTTCCGGCCGGCGATGTCGGTGTCCGGGCGGGCCAGGTACACGTACTCGAAGACACAGCCCTTGGGCTTCGCTTCCGCGAATCGGGAGCTGCGCAGGCCGTTCTCGTCGATGGCGACGAACTCGCCCGGCTCGATCTCGCGCACGAAGCTCGCGCCGCAGATGTCGAGGGCGGCGGACTCGGAGGCGACCACCCAGCCGCGCTCCAGGCGGCCGAGGACCAGCGGGCGGATGCCCTGCGGGTCGCGGCCGGCGTAGAGGGTGTGCTCGTCCATGAAGACGAGGGAGAAGGCGCCCCGCACCTTCGGGAGGACCGTGTGGGCGGCCTCCTCGATGGTCAGCGGCTTGCCGTCCTCGTCGACCTGGGCGGCCAGCAGGGCCGTCAGCAGGTCGGTGTCGTTGGTGGCCGCGACGCGGGTGGAGCGGCTGTTGTTGTCGTTCGGGAGTTCGGCGACCATCTCGGCGAGCTGCGCCGTGTTGACCAGGTTGCCATTGTGGCCGAGCGCGATCGAGCCGTGCGCGGTGGCGCGGAACGTCGGCTGGGCGTTCTCCCACACGGAGGCGCCGGTGGTCGAGTAGCGGGCGTGTCCGACCGCGATGTGACCCTGGAGCGAACCGAGCGAGGTTTCGTCGAAGACCTGGGAGACCAGGCCCATGTCCTTGAAGACGAGGATCTGGGAGCCGTTGCTGACCGCGATTCCCGCGGATTCCTGACCCCGGTGCTGGAGGGCGTAGAGCCCGAAGTACGTGAGCTTTGCGACCTCTTCACCAGGAGCCCAGACACCGAAGACGCCGCAAGCGTCCTGGGGGCCTTTTTCGCCGGGAAGCAGATCGTGATTGAGTCGACCGTCACCACGTGGCACGGCACCGAGTGTAGGCGAGGTCGACCACTGGTCCGAATTGGGGATGGGCGGTCCCGACGAGGCCACCGATCGCGATCACCTTGGTGGTTTCTGCGTTTCCGCAGGTCAGCCAGATTTCATGGACGCAGGGGCGGTCGCCTCACCGCCGGCGGGGGCCGCTCTCCGGGTTGTTCGCCGGGTACGTGAGTGAGGTGTCGCACATCATTCGGAGGCGCCACGGGTGAGGTTCACGCGCTCGCCGTGACTCGTGGTGAGCGTGAGCCCCCCGTGTTCGCTCGTACCGGTGAGCGTCTGGCCGCCGAGCGCCCGGGCGAGGAGCCGCTCGAACGCCATCCGAGCGCTGTCGCAGGCCATCTTGGTCGTGCGCAGGGCGCCGAAGGTGATCCGGTCGCCGTTCACGGTGGCCGTTGCACTGAAGGTGTTGCAGCCGAGGTTGCCCGCCGCCCCGCCGTCGGGGTCGATGCGCAGGCGGGCGACGGCGGGGGCGCTGTGGGTGGTGCCGTCGGCGGTGACGCTCACGACGCGCCACTCGACGCCGGTCACCGGTTCACCGGAGGTCACCGCACCACTCTCCGCCATCTCGTTGCCGCAGGCCACCGTGAGCGGGACGAGCAGGGACGCCACCGCCAGGGTCATGTGCTGCTTGTGCCGGTTCATACGGATTCGACGGCGAACCGGTGCCGCCGGTTCCGTCACGACATCAGCGGCAGCAGCGGACCGAGGTCCGCCCGCTCCCCACTGGCGCTCACCCTGGCCTCGGCCAGGGCGTCCTTCCAGGCCAGCCGCCCGGTGGCGAGCCGCAGCCAGGTCAGCGGGTCGGTCTCGACCACGTTGGGCGGGGTGCCACGGGTGTGCCGGGGGCCCTCCACGCACTGCACGACGGCGTACGGCGGCACCCGCACCTCCGTGGAGCCGCCGGGCGCCTTCACGGCGAGGGCGTCGGCGAGCAGCCGGGTGGCGGCGGCCAGGGCCTGGCGATCGTAGGGCACCTCAAGTCCCGGGACCGCGGCGTTGAGGTCGTCGGTGTGGACGACGAGTTCGACGGTACGGGTGACCAGGTAGTCGTCCAGGGGCATCGCGCCCGCCCCGGTGTCCAGCAGCCGGCCGCCGGAGTGCTCGGCGAGCAGGGCGCGCAGGCCGGTGCCGACGTCGGCGAGGTAGGTGTCGAGATCGGGGTGGGCCCCGGCGAGTTCACCGGCGAGAGCGGCGATGGCACCGGCGCGCCGGACGGTGGAGAACGCCCACTCGGCCGGGGTGACCTCCTGCCGGGGCGGGGCCGGCAGCTCCAGGGCGCGCCGCACGGCGGTGAGCGCCATGCCGAAGTGGGCGGCCAGGTCCCGCACGGTCCAGTCGCCGAGCCGGGTGGGCAGCGCGAACTGCTCGCCGGTGAGCCCGCGCACGGCTTCCCGTACGTGGTCGAACTGGGCGAGGACCGCGGCTCGGGTCCTGGCGGGGTCGTAACTGCGCGCGCGCTTCTTGGCCGGTGGCATGACGGCGAGCCTAGGGCCTGCCGTTCGGATCATGTCGCGTGGCGCGGGGCCTGATCCAAACGACAGGCCCCAGCCCCGCCCGCGCGTTCCCCCGGGCCTCTCGGCACGTGCGCCGACTCGCCCTCACGGGAGCCGCCTTGGCCCCCGGCGACGGCGAGGGGCCCGCCCGGGAGTTCCGGGCGGGCCCCTGAGCCGTACGGACCGCTACGCGAGCAGGGCCGGGATGGTCCCCTCGTGCGCCTCGCGCAGTTCCGCGAGCGAGAGGGTGAACTCACCCTGCAGCTCCACCGAGTCGCCGTCCACGACACCGACGCGGGTGACCGGGAGGCCGCGCGCACCGCACATGTCGTTGAAGCGGAGCTCCTCGGAGCGCGGCACGGCGACGATCGCGCGCCCCGCCGACTCGGAGAAGAGGAAGGTGAAGGCGTCCAGACCGTCCGGGACGACCAGCCGCGCGCCCTTGCCGCCGAGCAGCGCGGACTCCACGACCGCCTGGATCAGGCCGCCGTCGGACAGGTCGTGCGCGGAGTCGATCATGCCGTCGCGGGAGGCGGAGATCAGGATCTCGCCGAGCAGCCGCTCACGCTCCAGGTCGACCTTCGGGGGCAGGCCGCCCAGATGGTCGTGGATCACCTGGGACCAGGCCGAGCCGCCGAACTCCTCGCGGGTGTCGCCGAGGAGGTAGAGCAGCTGGCCCTCCTCCTGGAAGGCGACCGGGGTGCGGCGGGCCACGTCGTCGATCACGCCGAGGACCGCGACGACCGGGGTCGGGTGGATCGCCGCCTCGCCCGTCTGGTTGTAGAGCGAGACGTTGCCGCCGGTCACCGGGGTGCCGAGCTGGAGGCAGCCGTCCGCCAGACCGCGCACGGCCTCCGCGAACTGCCACATCACCGCCGGGTCCTCCGGCGAGCCGAAGTTCAGGCAGTCGGAGACCGCGAGGGGCTTCGCACCCGTGGTGGCGACGTTGCGGTACGCCTCGGCCAGTGCCAGCTGCGCGCCCGTGTACGGGTCCAGCTTGGCGTAGCGGCCGTTGCCGTCGGTCGCGATCGCGACCCCGAGCCCGGTCTCCTCGTCCACGCGGATCATGCCGGAGTCCTCCGGCTGCGCGAGGACGGTGTTGCCCTGCACGAAGTGGTCGTACTGCGACGTGATCCACTTCTTGGAGGCCTGGTTCGGGGAGGCCACCAGCCGGCGGACCTGGTCCCGCAGCTCCTGCGAAGTGGCCGGGCGCGGCAGCTTGTTCGCGTCGTCGGCCTGGAGCGCGTCCTGCCACTCGGGGCGCGCGTACGGACGCTCGTAGACCGGGCCCTCGTGGGCCACCGTGCGCGGGTTGACGTCGACGATCTTCCCGCCGTGCCAGAAGATCTCGAGGCGGTCGCCGTCCGTCACCTCACCGATGACCGTGGCGATGACGTCCCACTTGGCGCAGATCTCCAGGAAGCGGTCGACCTTCTCCGGCTCGACCACGGCGCACATGCGCTCCTGCGACTCGCTCATGAGGATCTCCTCGGGCGAGAGCGTCGAGTCGCGCAGGGGTACGTCGTCCAGCGTCACGCGCATGCCGCCGGAGCCGTTCGAGGCCAGCTCGCTGGTCGCGCAGGACAGGCCTGCCGCGCCCAGGTCCTGGATGCCGACGACCAGCTTCTCCTTGAAGGCCTCCAGGGTGCACTCGATGAGGAGCTTCTCCTGGAAGGGGTCGCCGACCTGGACGGCGGGACGCTTCGAGGGCTTGGCGTCGTCGAAGGTCTCGGAGGCCAGGATCGAGGCGCCGCCGATGCCGTCGCCGCCGGTCCGGGCGCCGTACAGGATGACCTTGTTGCCGGCGCCCGAGGCCTTGGCGAGGTGGATGTCCTCGTGCCGCATCACGCCGATGGCACCGGCGTTGACCAGCGGGTTGCCCTGGTAGCAGGAGTCGAAGACGACCTCGCCGCCGATGTTGGGCAGGCCCAGGCAGTTGCCGTAGCCGCCGATGCCGGCGACGACGCCCGGCAGGACGCGCTTGGTGTCGGGGTGGTCGGCCGCGCCGAAGCGCAGCGGGTCCACGACCGCGACCGGGCGGGCGCCCATCGCGATGATGTCGCGGACGATGCCGCCGACGCCCGTGGCCGCGCCCTGGTAGGGCTCGACGTAGGAGGGGTGGTTGTGCGACTCGACCTTGAAGGTGACCGCGTAGCCCTGGCCGACGTCCACCACACCGGCGTTCTCGCCGATGCCGACGAGCATGGCGTCCGACTGGGGCGCCTTCTCGCCGAACTGGCGCAGGTGCACCTTGGAGGACTTGTACGAGCAGTGCTCGGACCACATGACCGAGTACATGGCGAGCTCGGCGCCGGTCGGGCGGCGGCCGAGGATCTCCACCACCCGCTCGTACTCGTCCTTCTTCAGGCCGAGTTCGGCCCAGGGCAGCTCGACGTCGGGGGTCGCGGCCGCGTGCTCGACCGTGTCCAGAGGCGTCCGGCTCATGCGCCCACCAGCTTCTTGAGGATCGAGGTGAAGAACGGGAGCCCGTCGGTACGGCCGGTACCGATCAGCGGCTCGACGGCGTGCTCGGGGTGCGGCATGAGGCCGACGACGTTCCCGGCCTCGTTGGTGATGCCGGCGATGTCCCGCAGCGAGCCGTTGGGATTGAAGTCGAGGTAACGGAAGACCACGCGGCCCTCCGCCTCCAGCTTGTCGAGCGTGTACTCGTCGGCGACGTACCGGCCGTCCATGTTCTTCAGCGGGATGTGGATCTCCTGGCCCTGGCGGTAGTCGCCGGTCCAGGAGGTCTCCGCGTTCTCCACCCGCAGCTTCTGGTCGCGGCAGATGAAGTGGAGGTGGTCGTTGCCGAGCATCCCGCCCGGGAGGAGGTGGGCCTCGGTGAGGACCTGGAAACCGTTGCAGATACCGAGGACGGGAAGGCCGGCCTTCGCCTGCTCGATCACGGACTCCATCACCGGCGAGAACCGGGAGATGGCACCGGCGCGGAGATAGTCGCCGTAGGAGAATCCGCCGGGAAGTACCACGGCGTCGACCTGCTTGAGGTCCTTGTCCTTGTGCCACAGGGCGACGGGTTCGGCACCCGCGAGGCGGATCGCGCGCTGCGTGTCCCGGTCGTCGAGGCTCCCCGGGAAAGTGACGACGCCAATACGAGCGGTCACTTCGAGGCCTCCGCGACTTCCGCCGCCTCTTCCACCTTGACGGTGAAGTCCTCGATCACGGTGTTGGCGAGGAAGGATTCCGCAAGATCGTGGATGCGGGCGAGCGCGGCCTCGTCAACCGGCCCGTCAACTTCCAGTTCGAAACGCTTTCCCTGACGTACGTCCGAGATCCCCTCGAAACCCAGGCGCGGCAGCGCACGCTGGACCGCCTGGCCCTGGGGGTCGAGGATCTCCGGCTTGAGCATGACGTCGACTACGACGCGTGCCACTGGCACTCCCGGTGTGTGGTGCTGAGCAGGTTCCTTCAGACTACCCGCACGAAATTTCTACGCGGGTAGAGTTGTAGGAAACTACGTGAGGCGCATCACGATCGGGTGTCGGAGCCCTGCCGTCGTGAAAAGTTCTGGGAAAGTTCGACAGGTCGCCCGATCCGCCTATTGTGCTCGGACACGCGGGCGGATTTAGTCGGGCTTCACTTTGCATTGCCGGGCACTGTACAAATGAATTGGCAATAGCCGATACTCGGCACGTCATCGCCGATGAGCTGTATCGACGTGCCGCACGAAGGGACCGATATTCGTGGCGCAAAAGGTCGTGGTCACTCTCTTTGACGACATCGACGGCTCGGAAGCGGCGGAAACGATCGCCTTCGGACTCGACGGCAAGTCGTACGAGATCGACCTGAACGAAACCAACGCCAAGAAACTGCGCAAGGCACTTGCGCCCTACGTCGAGGCCGGCCGCAAGCGGTCGCGGTCCGGCAAGGCGTACAAGCAGACGGAGGTCGCCCCCGACCCGGCGGCCGTCCGCGCCTGGGCCCAGGCCAACAAGATGGACGTCCCCGCCCGCGGACGCATCCCCAAGAAGGTCTACGAGGCGTTCAGCGCCGCGCAGTGAGGCCCGCGAAGGGGCAGCCCTCAGGGTCCGTCAGCGGACCCTGAGGGCTGTGCACTTGGCCGTACGGAGGGCCGCCGGGGGAACCGACTTGCGCTACCCCCCTGTTGATCAGCTAATGTCTGGGACACACCGAGGGGCGAGGCCGAAGGCCGAATCCCGAGGACCATGCGGGTGTAGTTCAGTAGCAGAACATCCCCCTTCCAGGGGGAAGGCGCAGTGTGCGATTCCTGTCACCCGCTCTGCACCGCCGACACGACCACTGTTGTGGATCAGGTAGGCTGGTGCTCGCACCGATCGGTGGGAGCCGGTCGGGAGCAGTGCGGACGTAGCTCAGTTGGTAGAGCGCAACCTTGCCAAGGTTGAGGTCGCGAGTTCGAGCCTCGTCGTCCGCTCGGGAAAAAGACCCCGGTCCACTGGACCGGGGTCTTTTCGTTGCCGTGATCCGCTCTGACATTTGTCATGCCGGGCGATGACACCACGCACTGCCGGTCCGCCCCCGCCGCGGGAACGCTGAGGGCATGAACATCGACGAGCACGAGCACGTGATCGAGGTCACCGACCTCAGGCGTGTCTACGGGGGCGAGTTCGAGGCCGTCCGCGGCATCACCTTCTCCGTGGCGCGCGGGGAGATCTTCGCCCTGCTGGGCACCAACGGCGCCGGCAAGACCTCCACGGTGGAACTGCTGGAGGGGCTAGCCGCCCCCGCCTCGGGCCGGATCCGGGTCCTCGGCCACGACCCGTTCCACGAGCGGGCCGCCGTACGACCCCGCACCGGCGTGATGCTGCAGGAGGGCGGCTTCCCCTCCGAGCTGACGGTCGCCGAGACCGCCCGCATGTGGGCCGGATGCACCAGCGGGGCGCGGCCGGAGGCGGAGACCCTGGCGCTCGTCGGGCTCTCGGGCAAGCGGGAGGTGCGGGTCAAGCAGCTGTCCGGCGGCGAACGGCGCCGCCTCGACCTCGCGCTCGCCCTGCTCGGCGAGCCCGAGGTGCTGTTCCTCGACGAGCCGACGACCGGGCTCGACGCCGAAGGCCGCCGGGACACCTGGCGGTTGGTGCGCGCACTACGCGACGCGGGCACCACCGTGCTGCTCACCACGCACTACCTGGAGGAGGCCGAGGGCCTCGCCGACCGGCTCGCCATTCTGCACGAGGGCCGCATCGCCGTCGCCGGCACACCGGCCGAGGTCACCGCCGGCCGGCCCTCGCGGATGTCCTTCGAGCTGCCCGCCGGCTACTTCCTCGGCGATCTGCCGCCGCTCGCCGACATCGGCGTCTGCGGGCACGAGACCGAGGGCAGGGTCGTACGGCTGCGCACCACACAGCTGCAGCGCACCGCCACCCGGGTGCTGGCCTGGGCGGAGGCGGCCGGCGTCGAACTGGGCGGCCTCGACCTGCGCTCCGCCTCACTGGAGGAGACGTTCCTGGGGATCGCGCGGGAGCGGGAGGTGGCGGCATGAGCGGCGTGACCCTGGCGGCCTCCGGGCCCGCGCTGCGCCGGCTGCGGGCGCTGGGACAGGCCGAACTCGCCCTGCTCGGCCGCAACCGCGGAGTCGTGGTCACCGCGCTGTTCGTGCCGCTGACCCTGCCCCTGACGGTGCGGCCGGCCCTCGACCAGCTGGATCTCAAGCAGCACGGGCTGACCGTCGCCACCACGCTGCTGACGGGTGCGGTCGGCTTCTCGTTCCTCTTCGCGGTGTACTCGTCCCTGGTGAACGTCTACGTCGCCCGCCGCGAGGAACTCGTCCTCAAGCGGCTGCGCACCGGCGAACTCTCCGACCCGGAGATCCTCGTCGGCACCGCCCTGCCCGCGGCCGGCATCGGACTCGCGCAGGCGCTGCTGCTCTGCGCCGGGTGCGCGACCCTGCTGCACACCGGGGCGCCCAGGGCACCGTACCTGCTCCTGCCCGGACTGGCCGCCGGACTCGTGGTCAGCGCGGCCCTCGCCGCGCTCACCGCCTCCTTCACCAGGACCGTGGAGAGCAGTCAGGTCACCACGCTGCCGCTGATGTTCGTGTCGATGATCGGCTCCGGGATCACGTTCCCGGTCGAGATCCTGCCCGGCAGACTGGCGGACCTCTGCCAACTGCTCCCGCTGTCCCCGGCGATCCGGCTCTTCCGCGGGGGCTGGACGGGGCGGCTGAGCGGGTACGACACCCTCGTCGCCCTCGCGACCGCCCTGGCCTGGGCGATCGTGGCGGTGTTTGCTGTACGGCGGCGGTTCCGGTGGGAGCCGCGGCGGTGAGAGGGCGGGACATGACCCGGGGGACACGAGGATGAGCGGGCCGAGCGGCTGGTGGCGGGGCAAGACCACGCCGGCGAAGGTGGAGACGTACACGCGGTGGTCGTTCCACTTCTTCGCGCTCGTGGAGATCACCGCGATCGGGCTCCCCGCCCTCGGGCAGGTGTCGACCTGGCTCGCCTGCTGGCTGATCGCCCTGGTCACCGTGCACGCGGTGGTGTGCGGGGTCACCGCCTCCCGGGCCCTGGACTGGACCCTCGGCCGGCGCGCCCAGCCGGTGCGGGTCCTGTGGGTGCTCGGCGCCCTCACCTTCGCGCTCGCGGTGGCCGCGCTCGCGCTGCACCAGTACGGCCCGACCGGCAGGGGCGCGGGGAGCGCCGCCGGCACGGTCTTCGGCGGCATCCTCTCCTTCGGCGGGGGCACTCTGACCCTCGGTGTGCGCAACCGGCTGCGCATGTTCGCCGTCGTCGCCGGCTTCGCGTGCGGGGCCGGGCTGGTCTCCTTCCCGCTCGGGGTGCCCGGGCCGCTCGCCCTGGCCGGCGCGGTCCTGGTGTTCCTGGGCGCCGGATTCCTCGCCTTCACGGGTCTCTTCTCCGTGTGGCTGCTCAACGCCGTCTACGAGCTCGACGAGGCGCGTGAGACCCGGGCCCGGCTCGCCGTCGCCGAGGAACGGCTGCGGTTCGGCCGGGATCTGCACGACGTGCTGGGGCGGAACCTGTCCGTGATCTCCCTCAAGAGCGAGCTGGCGGTGCAACTGGCCCGGCGCGGGCGGCCGGAGGCCGTGGACCAGATGATCGAGGTGCAGCGCATCGCGCAGGAGTCCCAGCGCGAGGTGCGGGCCGTCGTACGCGGCTACCGCGAGGCCGATCTCGGGGCCGAACTCACCGGCGCCCAGGGGGTGCTGGCGGCGGCCGGCATCGCGTGCGAGGTCCGCGCGGAGGCCGCCGGGCTGCCCGGGCAGGTGCAGTCCGCGCTCGGCTGGGTGGTGCGGGAGGCGACCACCAACGTGCTGCGGCACGGGGACGCGGGCCGGTGCGAGGTGGGGCTGTGGATGCGAGAGGGGTATGTGGTGCTGACGGTGGAGAACGACGGCGCCGTGGCACCGGGAGGTCCCGGTGGCTCGGGGCTCGCCGGGCTGCGGGAACGGCTCGCCGCGGTGGGCGGGACGCTGGAGGCGGGACTGGTGGACGGCGGCACGGACCGCTTCCGGGTGGTGGCCCAGGTGCCCCTGACGACGGTGGGAGGAGTCACCCCGTGAACGCTCCGGTACGGCTGCTGCTCGCCGACGACGAACATCTGATCCGCGGCGCCCTGACCGCGCTGCTCTCCCTGGAGGACGACCTCCTCGTGGTCGCCGAGGCGGCCAGCGGGCCCGAGGCACTGGCCATGGCACGCGCCCACGAACCCGACGTGGCCGTGCTGGACCTCCAGATGCCCGGCGCGGACGGTGTGAAGGTCGCCACATCCCTGCGCGCCGAACTGCCCGGCTGCCGGGTCCTGATCGTCACCGGGCACGGGCGCCCCGGGCACCTGAAGCGGGCGCTCGCGGCCGGTGTGCGCGGGTTCGTCCCGAAGACCGTCAGCGCCCAGCGGCTCGCCGAGATCATCCGGACCGTGCACGCCGGGAACCGGTACGTCGACCCGGAGTTGGCCGCCGACGCGATCTCCGCCGGGGACTCCCCGCTGACCGCGCGGGAGGCCGAGGTGCTGGAGCTGGCCGCCGACGGGGCGCCGGTCGCGGAGATCGCCGAGCGGGCCGCGCTGTCCCAGGGGACCGTGCGGAACTACCTCTCCTCGGCCGTCACGAAACTCGGCGCCGAGAACCGTCATGCGGCAGTGCGTCTCGCACGGGAGCGAGGTTGGGTATAGTTGCTCTCGCGCCACGGCGCAATGCGGACGTAGCTCAGTTGGTAGAGCGCAACCTTGCCAAGGTTGAGGTCGCGAGTTCGAGCCTCGTCGTCCGCTCCATGAAGAAGGCCCCCGGTCACCGGGGGCCTTCTCGCGTTGCCCCCGGCGGCCGCCGGGGGCTCGCACGTCAGTGCCAGGCGAGGCCCGTCAGCCGCTCGTACGCCTCCACGTACTTCTGCCGGGTCGCCTGGACGACCTCCTCGGGCAGCGGCGGCGGGGGCTGCTCGCTCCTGCGGTCCCAGCCGGACTCCGCGGAGGTCAGCCAGTCACGCACGAACTGCTTGTCGTACGACGGCTGCGCGCGGCCCGGCTGCCACCGGTCGGCCGGCCAGAAGCGGGAGGAGTCCGGGGTGAGCACCTCGTCGGCGAGGACGAGGTCGTCCCCGTCGAAGCCGAACTCGAACTTGGTGTCGGCCAGGATGATCCCCCGGTCGCGGGCGATGTCCCGGGCCCGGGAGTACACGGCGAGCGTGGCCTGGCGCAGCTGGGCGGCCGTCTCGGCGCCGACCTGCCGGGCGATCTCCTCGTAGGGGACGTTCTCGTCGTGCTCGCCGACCTCGGCCTTGGTGGCCGGGGTGAAGATCGGGGCGGGCAGCTCGGAGCCGTTGACGAGGCCTTCGGGGAGGGCGAGGCCGCAGACCGTCCGGGACTCCTCGTACTCCAGCAACCCGGAGCCGGTGAGGTAGCCGCGGGCCACGCACTCGACCGGGACCATCTTCAGCGACTTGCACACGAGCGTCCGGCCCGCCCAGTCGGCGGGGGCGCCCTCGGGCAGCTCGGTGCCGATCACGTGGTTGGGGGCCAGGTCGCGCAGCTGGTCGAACCACCACAGGGAGAGCTGGGTGAGGACGCGGCCCTTGTCGGGGATCTCGGTGGGCAGCACCCAGTCGTAGGCGGACATGCGGTCGCTGGCGACCATCACGAGGTCACCCGCCTCGTTCTGGTACAGCTCGCGCACCTTTCCGGTGTGCAGGTGCACCAGGCCCGGAACCTGGATCGGTTCGGGCTTTTCTACGAATCCGGACACGGTTCCTCCCCGTGGTTCTGTCCAAGTGCCTCGATTCTCCCTTATGCGGGTGATCGGTTTCGGCCAGGGGGTCCGCCGCGGTCCGCCGGCGGTCAGTCGCGTTTGCAGATGCGGTCCAGCAGGTTCGCCGTGGCGCGCTGGATGCGGGGGTCGACGTGACCGGGGCGGTCCAGGGCCGGGGACCAGGCGAAGGTGCCGGAGGCGAACACCCAGGCGCCGGACGGGGCCCGGTACAGGGAGGTCTCCTGGTGGCGCTGGGCGCCGTCGCCGTCGGTGTAGGGGGAGTGGGCGAGCAGGACGCGCTCCTCGTGCTCGGGCAGCGGGGTGCGCGGGAAGTACCGGTCGGCCTCGCCCGCGACCATGCCCTCGATCTCGTCGCCCTCGTGCGCGCCGGTCGCCTCCCACAGCCAGTGGCCGGCGTTGCGGACGATCAGCGGGTGCGGCTCGGGTACGCGGCCCGCGTACTGGATGCCGACCAGCTGCTGCTCGGGCCGGTCGATCTCCCGCCACAGCACCGGCCTGCCGGGGCCCTTGCGCTTGCGGCAGGTCAGCAGCCGGTCCGGGACGGCGGACGGGGAGGGACCCAGGTCCACCTGCCAGTACATGGTGTTGGCGGACAGGAAGACCAGCGAGGTGCCGCGGTCGCGGGCCCGCTCGACCGTGCGGCGCATCGGCACGGACCAGTACTCGTCGTGGCCGGGGAAGACCAGGCCCCGGTAGCGCGCCGGGTCCACGCGGCCGGCGTGCAGATCGCGGGCGTCGGCGTAGGCGATGTCGTATCCGTAGCGCTCGGCCCAGCGGATGAAGTCGTAGGCGTGCCCCACGTGGAGCGGGAGGCCCGCGCCCGCGTAGGGGCGGTCGAAGGACACCGTGGTCGCCGCGTCCGCCTCGCCGAGCAGCCGGCCCCGCTCGTCCCACGCGTGGTAGAGGCTGGCGCCGGTGCGGCCGTCCTCCGGGTACAGGTTGTACGCCTGCCAGGTGATGTCGGGCAGCAGCAGGAGCAGATCGGCGGGGCGGTCGTCGCGGACCGTGAACGGCACGTGGGAGCGGTAGCCGTCGGCGGTGGTCAGGACGGCCACGTAGGCCCCGATGTTCCAGGTGGCGGGGACCTGCAGGCGCCAGGACAGCCACCAGTGGTGGCAGGAGACGGTGCGGTCGGCGGTCAGCGGCGGGGGCTGGACGATGCCGGAGAGCCGCGGACTCGTGGTGATCTTGGCGGCGCCGTCCCCGGCGTAGTGGCCGATCCGGTAGATGTCGACGCCGAACTCCTGCGGCGGGTCGACCGTGATGTGGAAGTCGATCGCCGCGCCGGGCGCGACCGCGCCGGTGGCGGTGAAACCTTTGATCTGCCGGTGCACGTCGTCGGCCGAGCGGGGGCCGCCGGAGGAGGAGCGCGGCGCGGGGACGCGCGCGGCTCCCGTGGTGTGCTGCTGGGTGCCCGCGTCGAGGTACCAGGGCACGACGTGACCGGTGTCGTCGAAGTAGGTCTCACTGCCGCGCAGCCAGGGAACCGGGCCCTGACCGAAGGGGTCCGTGACGGCGTGCGCGAGTGCTCCGGACTCCCAGCGGCGGATGTGGTCCGAGGCCATGATCGCTCCCCTCCCTCGATACCCCCGTGCAGTCCTGTCTCGGTGGTGCTCGCTGTGCTCTTGCGCTCGTGGCTCGTGGCGGCGCTCGACCGTGCTGTCGTATGTCGCACGCCTTTGCCAGGTGCTTGGTCGCTCCCAGCACATCACATAACGCACGGGCTCGGTCACTACTCGTTGCGAATTGACCTGAAGTGGAAGACGCTACTCCCGTTAAACGAGCCGAACCGGCTTCTCCGGGCGTATGCCCGACGCGGCCAGCCAGTCACGCAGCGGGCCCGGGTCCCCTTCCTCGATCAGGCTCAGCACCTTGGGCGTCAGATCGGCCGCCCTCTCACCGTGCAGCAGCAGGGACGGGCCGTCCAGCCAGTCGAGGGCGGGGACCGCTCCCGCGGTGTCCACGGCCGAGCAGCACACCATGGCCGTGACGTGGTCGGCCAGCAGTTCGCGGGCGGTGCGCGGGGGCTGCAGGGGGAGCAGCGGAAGCCCGCCGTCGTCCCACAGGGCGCTCTGCGGGCTCTGCCCCGCCGCGGTGGCGCCCCTGGGCGCGGCGGCCTCCTCCCGGGCCAGTTGCGCGCTCAGCCCCGCGGCGAGGGCGGCGCTGCGCTCCGTGCCGGGCTCGGTGTCGTCGTCCTCGTCCCCGTCCTCGCAGACGGGCGCGGCCCGGTGCGGCGAGGAGCCGGCGGGCTCGGCGAGGTGGTCCAGGACACGGGCCAGGGTGGGGCCGCCGGAGGGGGCCCCGGGGTTCGGCCCCGGGCGGACGCCGAGGGCGTCGAGGACGCGGTGGAGACGGGCCGCGTTCGCCCGCCAGGTGCGGTCCACGACCTCCTCCGGATACGACCCCCAGTCCACCGGAGCCCAGTCGGGGCCGCATTCGGCGGGGCCGCCGTGGAAGAGACGGGCGGCGAGCAGGGAAGCGGCCTCGTCCACCGCGCCGGGCTCCTCCAGCAGGTCGCAGGCGGGGCGCTCGCCAAGGCGCGAGGCGAAGCCCTCGGCGAGCCGGTCGCGCCGGGACAGTTCGGTGAGGGCGGCCACCACCCCCGCGTCCAGCCGGGAGGGCCACCGGCCCATGCGCCAGGCGGGCAGGGCGACCCTGGTCAGCAGCCGGTCCCAGCCGGCGTAGGCGAGGCCGACCTGCTCCTGGGCGACGATCCGCAGGCCGTAGTCCACCGCCTGTGCGCGCTCGGCCGCCGCCGCGGCGACCCCGCGCTCCATCTGCGCCGCGTGCTCCCGGCAGCCGCGCAGCAGCAGCCGGGCCACCCAGCCGAGGGCCGCGCACACCCCACGGGTCAGCCGGCAGCGGCCGGGGGTGGCGGCGACCGCCACCGTCGCGTCGAGACCGCGGACGAAGCGGCGGGCCGCGGCTATGTCCGGGTGCGCGGAGGGGCCCGTACCGGCGATGACCGGGGCGAGGACCGCGCGCAGCTCGCCGACCCGCATCCACCACAGGAAGGGGGAGCCGATGACGAGGACCGGCGCGACGGGGGCGCGGCGCTGGGCGCGGGGGCCGGGACCCTCCAACTCGTCCGGCGCTGGGCGCGGGGGCGGGCCGTGGGCCGAGTGGGTGCGGTCCTCCAGCCAGCTGTCGCAGTCCGGGGTGAGCGCTATCGCCGAGGGTGCCGGCACGTCCAGGCGGTCGGCGAGGTCGCGGACCATCCGGTACAGGTCCGGGGCGGACTCCTCCGCGACGGACACCGTGGGACTCATGGCGGGGCGGGCCCGGGCGACGACCAGGGCGACCCCGGCGGCGGCCAGCAGCACCAGCACGGCGAGCACGCCCACCGCCCAGCGCGCGGCGTCCCAGCCGGGGCCGACGAGATGGCCGGTGGAACCTCCGGCCAGCAGGATCACCGCGACGCCCGCGGGCAGCACGGCCACGGCCAGCGCCCGGCCCCGGACCCGCAACACCCCGAGGGCCCGGGAGCGCGCGGCCTGCGCGCCCGCTTCCACTCCGATTCCGGTCACGTGCCGACCTCACCCCCTCCCTGCCGATGGCGTGCTGTCCTGGTGCTGCTCACTCCCCCACTGTGGCACCCGCCACTGACAACGCAATGCCGGTGGGCCAAGTGCCGGAACGCTTGCGCGGCACCCTAGTTGGGGCCTCGGCCCGCGTCAGCCGGATGGACGATCGCTCACCCGATGGAATGGCTTTGGTCAGAGCTGGGTGACAGAAAGCAAAGATCAGGCCCCGGATGGGCATCCGGGGCCTGGGCGGTGTGCGGGCAGGTCAGAGGCCTTCGGCCGCCTTCGCCGCGATGTCCGTGCGGTGCTGCGAACCGTCCAGCCGGATCCGGTCCACGGCCCGGTACGCCCGCTCGCGCGCCTCGGTCAGGTCCGCGCCGGTGGCCGTGACGGACAGCACGCGTCCGCCCGCACTGACGACCGCGTCGCCGTCGCGCCGGGTCCCGGCGTGCAGCACGTAGGCGTGCGGGGCGTCCTCGGCGGCGATCTCGTCCAGACCGGTGATCGGGTCGCCGGTGCGCGGGGTGCCGGGGTAGTTGTGCGAGGCGACGACGACGGTGACGGCCGCGTCCTCGCTCCAGCGCAGGGGCGGGAGGTCCGCGAGGTTGCCGGTGGCGGCGGCCATCAGCAGGCCGGCCAGCGGAGTCCTGAGGCGGGCCAGCACGACCTGGGTCTCGGGGTCGCCGAAGCGGGCGTTGAACTCGATGACCCGCACCCCGCGGCCGGTGATCGCCAGGCCGGCGTAGAGCAGGCCGGAGAACGGGGTGCCGCGGCGCCGCAGCTCGTCCACCGTCGGCTGCAGCACGGTCTGCAGCACCTCGTCGACCAGCTTGGGGTCGGCCCAGGGCAGCGGCGAGTAGGCGCCCATGCCACCGGTGTTCGGGCCCTCGTCGCCGTCCAGGGCGCGCTTGAAGTCCTGCGCGGGCACCAGCGGGACGACGGTCTCGCCGTCGGTGACGGCGAACAGGGACACCTCGGGTCCGTCGAGGAACTCCTCGATCACCACGCTCTCGCAGGCCGCCGCGTGCGCCTTGGCGGCCTCCAGGTCGGCGGTGACGACGACGCCCTTGCCGGCGGCGAGTCCGTCGTCCTTGACGACGTAGGGGGCACCGAAGGCGTCGAGGGCCTCGGCGGCCTCCTCGGCGGTGGTGCAGACGTACGACCGGGCGGTCGGCACCCCGGCCGCGGCCATGACGTCCTTGGCGAAGGCCTTGGACCCCTCCAGCTGGGCGGCCTGGCCGGACGGGCCGAACACCGGGATGCCCGCGGCGCGGACGGCGTCGGCCACCCCCGCGACCAGCGGGGCCTCCGGGCCGACGACGACCAGCTCGGCACCGAGGCCGGTGGCCAGCGCGGCCACCGCCGTGCCGTCGAGCGCGTCGACCGGGTGCAGCTCGGCCACCTCGGCGATGCCGGCGTTGCCGGGGGCGCAGTGCAGCGCGGTGACGTCGGGATCGAGGGACAGGGAGCGGCACAGGGCGTGTTCGCGGGCGCCGCTGCCGATGACGAGGACCTTCACGGGGTCAGCCTACTGGCAAGGTCGCCGAAGACCCGGGCCCGGGGAAGCTGTGCGTTCCTACCAACGACGCCGGCGAGCGCTTCTCACGGGGCCCACCGCAGGGGTCTGCCGACCGCTCGCGCCGTTCGCTGTTCACCGCTCGGCTCGCTCGCCTGGCCGCCGCTCGGCCTGCTCGCCGCTCGGTCTGCTCGACTCGGCCTACGCCGTTCAGGCCGCTCGCCCGCTCAACGTTCGGCTCATTCGCCGCTCGCCCGCTCGCCATTCGGCCCATGCACCGCTCACCCGCTCGACATTCGGCCTGTTCGCCGCTTGACCCACTCGCCTGCCCGCTCGGCCTGCTCGACTCGACCTATTCGCCGTTCGGCCCGCTCGCCCGCTCAACGTTCGGCTCATTCGCCGCTCGCCCGCTCGCCATTCGGCCCATGCACCGCTCACCCGCTCGACATTCGGCCTGTTCGCCGCTTGACCCACTCGCCTGCCCGCTCGGCCTGCTCGACTCGACCTATTCGCCGTTCGGCCCGCTCGCCCGCTCGACATTCGGCCTACCCGCCGCCCGGCCCGCGAGCCCGCTCGGCCGATTCGCCACTCGGCCGCTCGCCGTTCGGCCCGCTCGGCTGCCCGCTCGGCCCACTCGCCGCTAGGCCTACCCGCCGCCAGCCCTAGTCCCGCTCGGCTTGCCCGCGCGCCGCTCGCTTACTCGTTCGAGAACTCTTCCACCACGGTCGCCCCCAGTTCCCGCACGATCAGTTCGTGGCCGGACAGGGCCGACTCGTCCAGGTCGGGGTCGTCGTCCTCGGGGATGTCGTCCTCGGGGGCGACGGGGGGCGGCTCGGGGGCCGACGGGCGCTGGGGCGCCGGGGCGGCCGAGGCTGACGCGGGACCGCCGTGTGCCGGGGCGGGCGCCTGCGGGGCAGGCTGGGGGGACGCGGGACGCGGTGCCGAAGGGGCGCCGTAGCCACCGCCTCCCGCGGGCGCGCCGCCCCCGCCGCCGTAGCCGGACGAGCCGCCCGCCGGGGGCGCGGCGGTGCCGCCGGACGGGTCGATGACCGCCTCGATCTTCCACTGCACGTTGAACTGCTCGGCGAGCGCGGCCCGCAGCACGTCCTCGCTGCCGCTGCCGGAGAAGTTGTCGCGGGCACCGGCGTTGACGAAGCCGAGCTGGAGGGTGGTGCCGTCGAAGCCGGTCACCTGGGCGTTCTGGCTGAGCAGGATCCAGGTGAAGCGGCGGCGGTTCTTGACGGCCTCCAGGATGTTCGGCCAGAGCATGCGGGGGTCGAGCCCGCCGGCGGGGGCGGCCGCGGGCGGCTGCGGTGCCGAGAGGGCGGCCGATGCGGAGGCCGCCGGGGACGGCTGCGGGGCGGCCGGGGGCCGGGCGGGGGCCTGGCCCTGCTGCCCGCCTCCCGCCGCGGCGGCCGTCGGCCAGCCACCGGGTCGCCGGCCGCTTCCGACGGCGGCGGCGGTCGGCCACGCGCCGGGAGCACCGGGAGCGGCGGGGGTCTGGGGGCCGGGGGCCGGGGCCGCGGCAGGCGCGGGAGCCTCCGCGGCGGGCGCCGGGGTCTGGGCGGCGGGAGCGGGAGCCGCCGCTGCCGGGGCGACCGGGGCAGGGGCGGGCGCCGTAGCGGGGGCGCTCGGAGCCGTGGGCGCCGGGGCGGCCGGAGCCGGGCCACCGGGCCCGGGGCCGGCCGGTCCGCCGGACGCGCGTACGGCCGCGCGGGCCGCCGCGGGACCGCCGCCGGGGGTCACGGGCGCGCCGGCCGCCGTGCCCGCGCCGCCGTGGGCCTCGGGACCGGGGACGTAACCCATGGCGGGCGCGCCGCCGCCCCCGGAGAAGCCGACGCCCCGTTCGAGGCGGTCGAGGCGGGCCATGACGGAGCGCGCGTCGCCGTAGGCGGCCGGGAGCAGCACGCGGGCGCAGATGAGTTCCAGCTGGAGGCGGGGCGAGTTGGCGCCGCGCATCTCGGTCAGGCCCTCGTTGACCAGGTCGGCCGCGCGGCTCAGCTCGGCCGCGCCGAAGGTGGAGGCCTGGGCCTGCATCCGCTCCAGGACATCGGCCGGGGCGTCGAACAGGCCCTTGTCGACGGCGTCCGGCACGGCCGCGAGGATCACCAGGTCCCGCAGCCGCTCCAGCAGGTCGGCGACGAAGCGGCGGGGGTCGTTGCCGCCCTCGATGACACGGTCGACCACCTCGAAGGCGGCCGCGCCGTCACCGGTGGCGAAGGCCTCGACCACGGAGTCGAGGAGCGAGCCGTCGGTGTAGCCGAGGAGGGACGTGGCCATGGCATACGTCACACCCTCCGCTCCGGCGCCGGCGAGCAGCTGGTCCATGACGGACATGGAGTCACGCACGGAACCCGCGCCCGCGCGCACGACGAGGGGCAGGACGCCCTCCGCGACGGGGATGTCCTCCCGCCCGCAGACCTCTCCGAGGTACTCCCGCAGGGTGCCGGGCGGCACCAGCCGGAAGGGGTAGTGGTGGGTCCGGGACCGGATGGTCCCGATGACCTTCTCGGGCTCGGTCGTCGCGAAGATGAACTTGAGGTGCTCCGGCGGCTCCTCGACGACCTTCAGCAGCGCGTTGAAACCGGCCGACGTGACCATGTGGGCCTCGTCGATGATGTAGATCTTGTACCGGCTGCCCGCGGGGCCGAAGAAGGCCTTCTCGCGCAGCTCACGGGCGTCGTCCACACCACCGTGGGATGCGGCGTCGATCTCGATGACGTCGATCGAGCCCGGCCCGTTGCGCGCCAGGTCGCGGCAGGACTGGCACTCGCCGCACGGGGTCGGGGTGGGACCCTGCTCACAGTTGAGGCAGCGGGCGAGGATGCGTGCGCTGGTCGTCTTGCCGCAGCCACGCGGACCGCTGAACAGGTACGCGTGATTGACCCGGTTGTTCCGCAGCGCCTGCTGCAGCGGGTCGGTGACATGCTCCTGCCCGATGACCTCGGAAAAGGTCTCCGGGCGATAGCGGCGGTACAGCGCGAGAGACGACACGCTTACGAGGTTATAGGCGCCCACCGACAACCGGTCCCGCCCGGGAACGCAAGGGCCCCCCACGCACCCGCCAGAGCCGACCTACCCTTGCTGCCTTCCGGCCCTGGGGGAGTTCAGTCAGATAGCGCCACGTGAGGGGCTGCGCCCCACAGTACCCGATCCCGGCCGACGGTCAGTACCCCGATGCGGACCGGCCGGAACGAGTTCGCGAGCACTCCCCTCGGTCATGTAATGTTTCCGGCGGAGGATTCGCCTAGAGGCCTAGGGCGCACGCTTGGAAAGCGTGTTGGGGGCAACCCCTCACGAGTTCGAATCTCGTATCCTCCGCCGGTTCAGAGGGCCGGGTCGCGAAAGCGGCCCGGCCCTCTGGCGTTCGTCCGGTCCCCGGCGTCCGCGCGGCCCGGCTTTCCGGTTCTCCGGCCGGGCTCTCCGTCTCCCGATGGAATGACTCCCGTCACATTCGGGGGCCGTGGACTACATCGGAGTCGGCCTGATCATCGCGAACGGGGCGCCGAGCGGGTCGGTGACCACGGTCATGCGGCCGGCCATCATGTCGAACGGCGGGACGAGGACGTTGCCGCCGCGCTTGACCAGGGCGTCCACGGTGGAGTCCACGTCGTCGACCGCGAAGTAGGTCAGCCAGTGGGCGGGGGTGCCAGGCGGGTCGTTGGCCAGCAGCGTGACACCGCCGACCGCGCGCCCGCCGACCCGCAGCTCCCAGTAGGCGTCCGCGCCCTCCAGCGGCTCGATCTGGATGCCGAACGCCTCGCCGTAGAAGGCGGTGGCGGCGCCCACGTCGCTCGTGTGCAGCTCGTTCCAGGTCAGCGCGCCGGCCTCGTTGACCACCCGGGCGCCGAAGAACTCGCCCGGCTGCCAGACGCCGAACACCGCGCCCTGCGGGTCGGCGGCGACGAGCATCCGGCCGAGGTCGCCCACGTCCACCACCGGGACCAGCAGGGTGCCGCCCGCGGCGACGATCTGGTCCTGGGTGGCCTGGGCGTCGGTGCTGGCGAGATAACTGGTCCACAGGGTCGGCGGTTCCGGCATCCCCTCGGGAGCCGCCGCCGGGCCGACCCCGGCCACGGCCCTGCCGCCCAGCTCGCAGACGGCGTATCCGCCGAACTCGGCCGGACCGGGCCGGCCCTGCCAGCCGAGCAGGTCGCGGTAGAAGTCCAGCGCCGCCTGCTGGTCCTGCGACATCAGATCGACCCAGCACGGGGTGCCGGTCGGGTACGGAGTGGTGACTTCGGGCATCTCTCGCTCTTTCTGTGATGCTCCCCGAGAGTCACCCTCGCGTCGCGGCCCGTGGTCCGCCACTCGAGCCGCCCTCCGGAGCACCGGGCGCGGCCGGACGGGCCTCCCTCTGCCCCGGCCCGGCCGGCTTTCCGCGTGGTCTCGGCGCGGGCGGCATCGGGCGAATGACCCGGTCGGCGTCCGTACAGAGTGTTATGAAGGGTGTATGGGAGTATTTTCCGGGCGCCCCAGGGGCCCGGAGGGTCATCCGCCCACCGGACGCCCGCGGCGCAGCGCTCCCCTGCTGGACGTGCGCAGCGCGGCCGGTCAGGTGTTCCTTCTCCAGGTCGTCGTCGTGGTGCTGCTGGTCGCGGCCGGGGTGGCGGCCATGCTGATCCAGGCGGCCCACGACGCGCTGCAGCAGGGGCAGCGGGAGTCGGTCGTCTCCGCCCAGTCGTTCGCGAACGCCCCCGGGGTGGCCGAGGCGATGCAGGGCCGGGACCCGTCGGCCGTGCTCCAGCCGCGGGCCGAGGCGGCGCGCAAGCACGCCGGCCTGGACTTCATCGTCGCCATGGACACGCACGGAATCCGTTACACGTACCCCTACCCGAGTGAGATCGGGAAGAAGTTCGTCGGCACCATCGGGCCGGCGCTGAAGGGCCACACCGTCGTCGAGCAGGCCGGCGGGCCCCCGCTGCCCGCGGGCAGGGGGACGGACGTGCAGGCGGTGGTCCCGGTGCGGGACGCCCATGGCAAGGTCGTCGGCCTCGTCTCCGCCGGGATCACGGTCAGGAACGTCTCGGCGCTGTGGATGCCCCAGCTGCCGATCATCCTCGGCAGCGGAGCGGTGGCGCTGGCGCTCGCCGTGGCCGGGACGACGCTGGTGTCCCGGCGGCTGCGGCGGCAGACGCACGGTCTGGCCCCCGAGGAGCTCGCGCAGCAGTACGAGCACCACGAGGCGGTGCTGCACGCGGTGCGGGAGGGGGTGCTGATCACCGACGCGGACGACAAGCTGGTGCTGGCCAACGACGAGGCGGCGCGGCTGCTCGGGCTGCCGTCGGACGTACGCGGGCAGCCCGTGCGGGAGCTGGGCCTGGAGGAGCCGATCGTGCGCCTGCTGACGTCTGCGGACGTGGTCACCGACGAGGTGCACCTCGTCGGTGACCGGTGGCTGGCGGTGAACAAGCGGCGCACCTACCCGCGGGGCGACCGGGAGGGCGGCGTGGTGACGCTGCGGGACACCACCGAGCTGGCGGCCGTCACCGGGCGGGCCGAGGCCGCGCGCGAGCGGCTGAAGCTGCTGTACGACGCCGGCGTGGGGATCGGGACGAGGCTGGACGTCGAGCGCACGGCCCAGGAGCTGGCCGACGTGACCGTCCCCCGGTTCGCCGACCTCGTGACGGTGGACCTGCTGGACGCGGTGCTGCGCGGCTGGGAGCCGACGGCCGAGGGCTGGCGGCACCTGCGCCGGGCGGCGATCGGCGGCGATCAGTCGAAGGTGCCGGTGTATCCGCTGGGCGAGGTCATCGCGTTCCTGCCGGTCACCCCGCAGATGCGCACGCTCCAGGAGGGACGCGGCCTGCTGGAGCCGGACCTGCGCGAGGCGCACGGCTGGCAGGAACAGGATCCCGTGCGCGCCCGGAGTGCCCTGGAGCGCGGGCTGCGCTCCCTGGTGACCGTGCCGCTGCGGGCGCGGGGCGTGCCGCTCGGCGTGGTGAACTTCTACCGGAGCGAGGACTCCCCGGCGTTCGAGCCGGAAGACCTCTTCTTCGCGGAGGAGCTGGCCGCGCGGGCGGCGGTGGCCATCGACAACGCCCGCAGGTACGCCCGGGAGCACGCGATGGCGGTGACGCTGCAGCGCAGTCTGCTGCCGAGGGCGCAGCCGGAGCAGGACGCGCTGGAGGTGGCCTGGCGGTACCTGCCCGCGGAGGCGGGGGTGGGCGGGGACTGGTTCGACGTCATCCCGCTGCCGGGTGCCCGGGTGGCGCTGGTGATGGGTGACGTCGTCGGTCACGGGCTGCACGCGGCGGCGACCATGGGCCGGCTGCGCACCGCCGTGCACAACTTCTCCACCCTGGACCTGCCCGTCGACGAGGTGCTCGGGAACCTGGACGACCTGGTCGTCCGCATGGACGAGGAGGAGACGGACGGGGCGGAGGGCCGCGAGGGGGCGGGGGTGACCGGGGCGACCTGTCTGTACGCGGTCTACGACTCGGTCACCGGGGTCTGCACGATGGCCCGCGCGGGGCACCCGGAACCCGTGCTGGTGCTCCCGGACGGAACGGTCACCTGCCCGGGCGTGCCGGCCTCGGCGCCGCTCGGCCTGGGCGGCTACCCCTTCGAGACCGTCGAGCTGTCCCTGCCCGAGGGTTCCCAGCTGGTGCTGTACACCGACGGTCTGGTGGAGGACCGCACCCGCGACATCGACGTCGGACTCGAACGGCTGCGCAGGGCGCTGGAAGGATCCGGGGACCGCACTCCGGAGGAGACCTGCCAGGCGGTGATCGACGCCCTGAAGCCGGACCACTGCTCCGACGACATCGCGCTGCTCACGGCGCGCACCCGGTGCTACCCGCCCTCGCGCGTGGCCGAGTGGGACGTGTCGTCGGATCCGGCGCTGGTCCCCTCGGTGCGGGCCCGCTGTCGGGACACGCTGCTGGAATGGGGGCTCGAGGACACGGTGTTCGCCACCGAGCTGATCGTCAGCGAGCTGGTGACGAACGCGATCCGGTACGGCTCGCCGCCGGTCGCCCTGCGGCTGCTGCACGGACGCAGTCTGATCTGCGAGGTGTCGGACGGCAGCAGCACCTCGCCGCGTCTGCGGCGGGCGGCGACCACCGACGAGGGCGGCCGGGGGCTGTTCCTGGTGGCGCAGTTCGCCCAGCGCTGGGGAACGCGGTACACGACCCGCGGCAAGGTCATCTGGGCGGAACAGACCCTCCAGGACGGCGGCTCCGCCGCCATGGGGCACACGCCGGTGGACTTCCTCCTCGAGCAGTTCGACGACAGCGAGTTGTGAGCGGACCGCGTGCGCGTGCCGTCACCGCGGCACGCGCACCGTCCTGGAGACCGTCGCCTGGTCCACCTCGGACACCCGCACGGTCGCCTTCAGCGTCCACGTGCCGGGCAGGGGGATGTCGAGGGAGTCGGTGGCCCAGTAGCCGCCGCGGTCGGTGATCCGGGTGTCCAGGGGGCCGATCCGCTGGGCGGGAAGGGTCAGGGTGACGCGGAGTTCGGGGACCGTGGCGAGTCCGCCGTCGGGGCCGTAGACGACCGCCTGGACGGAGTTCCGGCCGACCCGGCCCGGGTCCAGGGTGATCTGGACCTTGCCGTGACCGCCGGGGGTGCCCACGTCGAAGGGGATGGTGAGGACCGATGCGGCGGGGATGCCGGCCGTGGCCGCCGTGGGGGCGGTCTCCGCCGTACGGCCCGGGACCGTGCTGGTCAGCAGCGTCGTCAGGAGCAGGACCACGACGGCCACGGCCGCCTCGGCCAGCACCGAGCGCCTGAGCTGGACGACGACGGCGGAGGGCGGCTCGGGGGCGTCCGGCGGCTCCGGGGGCGGGGGGCCGCCGACCGCCGCGGGGACGCGGTCGGGCGCGGTCGTCCGGGTCCGGGCCCCCTGGACCAGCCGGGCCGTCCAGGTACGGGAGCAGGCCGCGGCGAGCAGCAGGGCGGCGACGGCCGCCAGCTTGGCCAGCAGGGTACGGCCGTACGTCGTGTCCGTCAGGGCCTGCAGGGAGCCGAGGCCCCGCCAGGACTGGTAGACGCCGGTGAGCACCAGGACGGTCACCGCCGTGAGGGCCAGCCGGGAGAAGCGGGCCGGGACGGAGGCCGGGAGGGCCGGTGTGCGGTTCAGGGTGCGCAGCAGCGCGGCCAGACCGCCCAGCCAGGCCGCCATGGCCAGCAGGTGCAGGGTCGCCGCAGTGATCGCCACGGGGACCTGGATGCCGGCCGCGGCGTGTTCGGCCGCGGCCCAGGTCAGGGCGAGGGGTACGGACACCGCGGCGGCCAGGACGAGCGTCTCGCGCCGGGGGAGCCTTCTGCGGCGGGCCCGCAGGAGCGCCGCGCCGGCTCCGGCGAGGAGCAGCAGGGCCGGCCGGGCGAGGAGGAGGGCGCCGGGGCGGGTCGCCGCCGTGTGGGCGAGGGCGGCCATGGAGAGGGCGGCCCGCGGGGAGGTGCCCTCCTCGTACGGCACCCTCAGCAGGAACAGGACGGCCGTCGAGGCGACGAGGGTCCAGGCGGCGGCCAGGGCCGGGGTGCGCAGCTGGGCCACCGTCGGCGGGCGGCAGTACGCCACGAACGCCGCCGTGCCGAGGAGGCCGGCCAGGGAGAGGTACGCCAGGTAGCTCGCGATGTTGTAGAGGGCCGTCGTGGCGGGGTTCTCGGTGGTGTCCGGGGCCGCGGCGACCGTGGTCGCCGTGCGCTTGCCGACGGAGAAGGTGAGCGCGCCGGACACGGGGTGGCTGTCGGCCGACACGACCCGCCAGGCCACCGTGTAGGTGCCGGTGGCGAGCCGGGCCGGGAGGGAGACGCGCGCCGTGTCGGAGCGGCCGGGGGCGTGGCCCGCGGGGCCGGTGCGCACCCGGTGGTTGCCGGGGTCGTACACCCGGAAGGAGTCGGTGAGCAGGCCGACCGACTCGCTGAAGGTGAGCGTCACGTGCCGGGGGGCCGCCGCGAGGACGGTGCCGTCGGCGGGGTCGGTCGCGCGGAGCGCCGCGTGGGCCGACGCGGGGGCCGCGGTGCCGAGCAGCAGCAGGAGCAGCCCCGCGCACAGCAGCGTCAGTCGTCGCACCCGCCGATGTCCCTCGCCCACCTCACCCCTCCGTCCCCGGCCGCCTCCGCTTACATACGCATCCCCCGCCCACTCCGCTCACCGCCGGGCCCGGAAGAACACCGCTCGCCCGATCCGTCGTCGCCCCGCAGCGGTCCTCCCCCACGGGGCCACCCGCTGCCCGTTGCCGAACCCGTCACCCCCGGGGGGCTCACCAGGTCGGCCGGGCCGACACCCCGCCGTCCACGACCAGGTCGTGGCCGGTGATCCAGGACGCGAGGGGGGAGGCGAGGAAGACGCAGGCGTCGGCCACGTCGTCGGGGCGGCCCAGGCGGCCGGTGGGGGCGGCGGCGAGCCAGCGGCGTACGCCGTCCGGCCAGTCGTCGGCGAGGCCCTCGCGCTCGACGAGGCCGGGCGAGACCGTGTTGACGCGGATGCCGTCCGCGCCGTACTCCAGGGCGGCCGCGCGGGCGTGCATGACCACCGCCGCCTTCGCCGCGCCGTAGTGGGCGTGGCCGGGCGCGGGGTGGGCGGCCTCGATGGAGGCGATGTGGGTGATGGTGCCCCCGCCGTGCGCGCGCAGATGGGCGGCGGCGGCCTGGGTGCAGGCGAAGACACTGGTGAGGTTGGTGTCGACGACGGTGCGCCACTCGGCCGCCGTCATGCCGGGCAGCGCCCGGACCGGCTGGATTGCCGCGTTGTTGACGACGGCGGTGAGCCGGCCGCCCGACCACCGCGTGGTCTCGCGCACCAGCCGGTGGCAGGCCTCCTCGTCCGTCAGGTCCGCGCGGAGCACGACCGCCTCGCCGCCCGCGTCCCGGATGCGCCCGGCGGCTTCGCGGGCCACCGCGACCGACGTACGGCAGTGCAGGGCCACCGCCGCGCCCTGCTGGGCGAACCGCAGGGCGATGGCGCGGCCGATGCCGCCGCCCGCGCCGGTCACCAGGGCGGTCTGTCCGTCGAGCAGCCTCATGGGCGGCAGAGTTTCCCGATCCGGTCCGCCTCGGCCGGGTAACGCGCCGTCAGGTCCTCCGCGTTCCCGTGTTCGTAGTCCGCGTAGGTGAATCCGGGGGCCGTCGTGCAGCCGAAGAGCGTCCACGCGCCCCCCGGGGCCACCCGTGCGCCCATCCAGGTGCGGGCCGGCACGGTGAGCTGGACGTGCTGGCCCGAGGGCAGTCCGGGCCCGAGGACGGCGGTGCGGGTGGTGCCGTCGGGGGCGAGGAGCAGCAGTTCCAGCGGGTCGCCGAGATAGAAGTGCCAGACCTCGGCGTAGGGGAGGCGGTGCAGGGCGCAGTGGTCGTCCGCCGTGAGCAGCGCGACGATGGCGGCACCGTCGGGCCGGCCGTCCGGCCGCTCCGGCCCCGCCCAGGTCTGCCGGTACAGGCCGCCCTCGCGGGGGATCGGTTCGAGTCCGTAGTGGGCGATCAGCTCGTCCGGCGTCATCGTCACCCGGGGAAGGCTACCCGCCGTTCCAGGAAGGCGAGTTGGGCGCGCTTCTCCGGCAGGTACACGCCGGGGACGTCCACCTCGGGGAGGACGACCACCGGTCCGGGCACGAAGCCCTGGCGCACGAAGCGGTCGACGGCCCTGGTGTTGCGCACGTCCGGGTCGGCCACGAGCCGCTGCCGGTCCAGGCCCCTGAGCGCGTACGCCGTCATCACCCCCAGCAGCGCGGACGTCCAGCCGGGCCGCGGGCCTGCCGCGCCGGCGGGGGCGAGCAGGACGTGGACACCGAGGTCGCCGGGGCGCACGTCGTAGCACTCGCCCACCCGGTCGGCGGCCGGTTCGTACGTCTGGAACAGGGCCGTCGGTGCGCCGTCCTTGGTGACCAGGTGGGCGTGGTGGGTGTCGAGGTCCGCCAGGTGGGCGTAGATCCCGGCGACCTGGTCCCTGGTGAGGCCGTTCATGCCCCAGAAGACGGCGCGTTCCCCGCTCGCCCAGGAGTGCACCACGTCCGCGTCGGCGGCGGGGTCGAGGGGGCGGACGCGGACGGTGCCGAAGCCGTCGACGTGCTGCTCGTAGGGGTCGGCCGGGTCAGTGGTCATCGGTTTCCTCGGTGCGGTCGCGGGTGAGCAGGGTCCAGTCGGTGCGGATCGGGGCCAGTTCCCCCCTGAGCCACAAGGGGAGTTGGTCGTGGTGGTGGGCGCTGCCGGGAACGCCGTCGGCGCCGAAGGGCACCACCCAGCGGCTGTTGTCCCGGTCGGCGAGGTCCCAGACGTAGCGGGCGGCCGGGCCGCGCGCGGCGAGGTCGGTGAGGCCGGGGACGGCCGAGGTGCACAGCACGCAGTCGTGGTCGCCGGCCAGGCCGGGCGGGTCGTACGGCTCCCCCGGCAGGGCCCGCCAGGCGGCCAGCCGGTGGGTCGCCGACCAGGCCCCGGCGGGAGCCGCGGCGGCGGACTCCTCAAGGGCCGCGCGGACCAGGGCGGGGCGGTCGATGCCGTACAGCTCCTCGGCGCGCAGCAGGTGCTCCAGGGCGTACCCGATGCGGGGGACGAGCGCCAGCCACGGGCGCAGCACCTCCGGGCAGGCCGGGGGTTCGGTCAGCGGGGCGAACACGGGGTGGGCGGCGAGGTGGCGCACGACCGTGCCGCGCAGCGCCGCGTAGGCCGCCGCGTCGGCGCTGTCGGCGTCCATGCGGCGGTTCCAGGCGAGCAGGCGGTCGCGCAGCCGGGCCGCTTCGGGGGTGAGGCCGCGCAGCGCCGCGAGGTGGTCGAGGAGGGGGGCGGCGGAGGCGAGGTGGGTGTCGGTGTGGACGGCCGGCATGTCCTCGGCCGTCCAGGTGCGGCGGGCGTCGAGGAGGGCGTAGATGCGGTCGGCGCGGTGCGGCGGGGCGAACTCGACACCGAGGGGGGCCGCGGGCCCGCGCTGGTTGGCCATCACGGCGACGCCGTCCGTGAGGGTCGCGTACGGCGTCTCGTGCCAGCCCTGCCACTCGTGTCCGGGGCGCCAGGCGGGGACCGGGTGGAGGCGGTTGGCCTGCGCGCGCACCGGTACGCGGCCGGCGACGCGGTGCAGGGTGCCGCCCGCGGTGTCGGCGGCCTGGACGACGTTCACCGGCTCGGTCCAGGCGTCCAGGGCCCGGTCGACGTCGGCGACCCGGGTGGCCCGCAGGAGCGGGAGCAGGGCGCCGAACCCGAGGTCCTCGGTGACGCGGGGCGGGTGGCGCAGGGCGAGCCCCTCGCCCTCGCCGTCGGGCGGGCCCTCCGGGCCGCCCGCGATCACGGGTCCCCTGGGTGTCTCGACGACCTCGACGTCGAGCGGGGGTTCGCCCGCGACGTGCACGGTCTGCGTGTGGCGGTGGACGCGGTGCCAGCGGCCGTCCGGGCCGAGGGCCTCGACGCCGGCGCCGGTGCGGCGGAGCCGTTCGCGGTAGAGGTCCTGGTAGTCGGCCATGGCGTTGGTGATGGCCCAGGCGACCGTGCCGGTGTGGCCGAAGTGGGCGATGCCGGGGACGCCGGGCACGGCGAGGCCGACGACGTCGAACTCGGGGCAGGACAGGCGGATCTGCTGGTAGACGCCGGGGTCCTCGATGAAGCGGTGCGGGTCGCCGGCGATCAGGGCGTGGCCGGTGGCGGTGCGCTCGCCGGAGACGAGCCAGCCGTTGCTGCCTGCCGTGCCGGGGCCGTCGGTCGCGAAGAGGCGCACGGCGTCCGGGCCCAGGTGCCGGGTCGCCCGCTCGCGCCAGAGCTTGGCGGGAAGGCCCGCGAACAGGAGGTGGGTGGCGAGCCAGACGCCCAGCGGTGTCCAGGGCCGCCAGCGGCCGGGGGCGAGGCCGGTGCGGGCGAACTCCGGGGCGCGGCGGGCGCCGTGGCCCAGACCCTCGTTGACGCCGTCGGTGTACGCCCGGACCCAGTCCGCCGTCTCGGGGTCCCGGTGCTCCAGCGCGGTGAAGCAGCGGCGCGCGGTGTCGTCGAGGCGGGCGCGGCGGACGAGGACGTCCCAGGAGAGCGCGGTGGCGCCGAGGAAGGAGGCCGAGGTGCCCTGGGAGCGGTGGCGTTCCACCTCCAGCTGCCAGGCCCGGTCGAGCGCGGTGACGCGGCCCTGGGCGCGGGCGAGTTCACGGACTCCGGCCGCGCGCAGATGGGGGATGCCCCAGGCGTCGCGGTAGGTCTCGGCGGTCACCCCGGACCTCCCTTCACTTTAGGTTAGCCTTGCCTAAGTTACTGGCATCGTACGGTACCGGCGCGCGGCGCCGGACGGCGCGCGGGATCATCGACGCATGGACGTCACCCTGCACCTCGCCCAGGACCCCGACGCGGACGCGCTGCTCGGGCGCTCCCCGCTCGCCGCGCTGACCGGGATGCTGCTCGACCAGCAGGTCCCCATGGAGTGGGCGTTCAAGGGGCCCCGGACCATCGCCGACCGGCTCGGCGCCCGGGACCTGGACGCGCACGACATCGCCGCGGCGGACCCGGAGGCCTTCGCGGCGCTGCTCTCCGAGAAGCCGGCCGTGCACCGCTACCCGGGCTCGATGGCCAAGCGGATCCAGCAGTTGTGCCAGTACCTGGTCGAGCACTACGACGGGGACGCCGAGGCGGTCTGGCGGGGCGTCGGCAGCGGGGCGGAACTGCTGAAGCGGCTGGAGGACCTGCCGGGCTTCGGCCGGCAGAAGGCGCAGATCTTCCTCGCGCTGCTGGGCAAGCAGCTCGGGGTCGCGCCTTCGGGGTGGCGCGAGGCCGCCGGGGCCTACGGCGAGGCCGCGTCCTTCCGGTCCGTCGCCGACATCACCGGACCGGAGTCGCTGGCCAAGGTGCGCGCCCACAAGCAGGAGATGAAGGCGGCGGCGAAGGCCGCCAAGGCCGGGGGGAGGTAAGCCCGCCGGCCCACCCGGGTGGCGGAGAGCGCGGCGCCGGTCCGAGCATGGAGCATGACCGAGGTACCGAGCAGCGGCCCCGGCGGCCGTGAGTACGACGACCAGCGCGTCCACGCGGGGCACCCGCCCGGCGCCCGGCACGAGCACCATGAACCGGAACCGCCCTTCGAGGGCCCCCTGCACGCCCTGTCCCGGGCCGCCTGGCAGGTCGTCCTCTGCACCGGGATCGTCTCGCTGGTCCTCGGCGTCCTGGTCCTCGTGTGGCCCCGCGAGACCCTGGTCGTGGTCGGTGTCTTCTTCGGCGTCTACCTCGTGATCAGCGGCGTCTTCCAGTTGGTCGCCGCCTTCGGCACACACCGGGCGACCTCGCTGCGGGTGCTGGCGTTCATCAGCGGCGCCCTGTCGATCGTGCTCGGCCTGTTCTGCTTCCGCGGGCCCATGCAGTCGATCCTGCTGCTCGCCCTGTGGATCGGCATCGGCTGGCTGATCCGCGGGATCACCCAGGTCGTGGCCGCCGTGTCCGACTCCGGGATGCCCGCCCGGGGCTGGCAGATCAGCCTCGGGATCCTCACCTTCGTCGCCGGGATCGTGCTCATCGACTCCCCGTTCCGTTCGGTCGCCGTGCTGACCCTGGTCGGCGGCATCTGGCTGCTCCTGGTGGGGGTCACCGAGATCGTCACCGCGTTCCGCATCCGCGGCCGGTCCCAGAGGCTGCCGCGGAACGTGTGAACGGCGTCAACCGCGCGGCGCACGGATACGCCGTGCGGGCGCATCCGGTGTGCGGGGTGCTGCACCCTCCGGCCGGCGCCGGGCAGACACCCGGCGTGAACAGGAGCGCGACCGGCCGCCGTGGCCGCACCTGGCTGCGGGTGCTGACGCTGCTCCTCGCCCTGTGGGTGCCCGCCGCCCATGCGTGGGCCCAGGCGGCCCCCGCCCTGACCGCGGGCGCCGCCGCCGAGCACGACGTCCTCAACACGGCGCTGCGGCCGCCCGCCGCCGTCCACCGGGCCGACGCGCCCGAGCGCCCGGCCCCCCTCCCCGGCCCGGCGCCCACCCGGCCGGCGGCGCCCCCGTGCCCCGCCGCACCGCGGGCGCCGCACGCCCCGCTCCTGCTCCGCACCGTCGTCCTGCGCTGCCGAGGGACCCGCGCCCCGCACACGGCCGGTTCGACACACAAGGAGCAGCACAGTCATGCCCACGGACCCCTGCGCAGCCCTGCGCACCCTGCTGCGCGTGGAGGCCGGGCGCGGCACACGCCGCGCCCCGGAGCCGCAACGACCCGAACCCCGGCGGCCCGCGAAGGAGCAGGGTCGCCGAGACACCGGCGGAGGCGGGCTACCGCCTCCGCCGGGCCGTGCCGAAGAGGGAGCGGGTGATCTCACGGCCGATCTGGGTGCCGACGGAACGGGCCAGGGACTTGAACATCCCGCTGGCGACGACCTGTTCGACCAGCGACGGCTCCTCCTTGGACGGCGCCCCGGACCGCGGCGCCCCGGACCGCGGCGCGGCAGCGGGCTGCACCGGCCGGGCGGTGAGCTTCTCGTACGCCGACTCCCGGTCCACAGCCTGTGCATAACGGCCGGACAGCGGCGACGCCCGCACCGCGTCGTCCAGACCGGCCGCGTCCACCGGGCCCATCAGGGACTCCGGGGCGCGCAGCCGGGTGGCGGCGACCGGGGTCGGGGCGCCGTTCTCGCTGAGCACGGTGACCACGGCCTCGCCGGTGCCGAGGCCGGTCAGCAGCTCCTCCAGGTCGTACGCCGACCTCGGGAAGGTCTGCACGGTGGCCTTCAGGGCCTTCTGGTCCTCGGGGGTGAAGGCGCGCAGGGCGTGCTGGACGCGGTTGCCGAGCTGGCCGAGCACGTCGGCGGGCACGTCCCTCGGCGTCTGGGTCACGAAGAAGACCCCGACCCCCTTGGAGCGGATCAGCCGCACGGTCTGGGTGATCGAGTCCAGGAACGCCCTGGAGGCGCCGTTGAACAGCAGGTGCGCCTCGTCGAAGAAGAACACCAGCCGGGGCCTGTCCACGTCGCCGATCTCGGGCAGGTCGTGGAAGAGGTCGGCCAGCAGCCACATCAGGAACGTGGAGAACAGTTGCGGTCTGTCCTGCACCGCGGGGAGTTCGAGGACCGAGACGACGCCCCGGCCGTCCCCGGCCGTACGCAGGAGGTCCGCCGTGTCGAACTCCGGCTCCCCGAAGAAGTCCGCCATCCCCTGGGCCTCGAAGGCGGTGAGCGAGCGCAGGATCACCCCGGCCGTGGCGGTGGACAGCCCGCCGATGTTCCTCAGCTCCGGCTTGCCCTCGTCGGAGGTCAGGAAGGCGACGACCGCCCTCAGGTCCTTGAGGTCGATCAGCTCCAGGCCCTTGGTGTCGGCGTAGTGGAAGATCAGACCGAGGGACTGCTCCTGGGTCCGGTTGAGCTGGAGCACCTTGGCCAGCAGCACCGGCCCGAAGCTCGTGACGGTGGCCCGCACGGGGATGCCGTGGCCGAGGCCGCCGAGCGCGAGGTACTCCGCCGGGAAGCCGGCCGGCGTCCACCGCTGCCCCGTCTCCGAGGCCCGCCCGCGCACCCGGTCGCCGTCCTGCCCCGGCCGCGCGATCCCGGACAGGTCCCCCTTGATGTCCGCGAGGAACACCGGCACGCCCTGCGCGGACAGTTGCTCGGCGATCAGCTGGAGGGTCTTGGTCTTGCCGGTGCCGGTGGCGCCCGCGACCAGACCGTGCCGGTTGAGCATCGGCAGCGGGATGCGGACGGGGGCGTCGGGGTGGCACCGCCCGTCCCACAGGAGCGCGCCGAGGTCGAGTGCGGGGCCCGTGAAGGCGTACCCGGAGGCGATCTCGCGCGCCTCGGCGGGGAGCCCGGGAACCCCCTCGGGGGTGGCGAGCGGCGCGGTGTCGCTGTCACTCATCTCGGGGCCCCGCTTCCCGGTAGTAGCCCGTATGACTGTTTTGCGGCATCTTTTCAAGGGTCGCACTCGCCCGCCATGGCTGCGCCCGGAACGTCTTGACCGGTAGGCTTTCCGTGTGATCTTCAAGCGCATCGGAAACGGCCGGCCGTACCCCGACCACGGCCGGGAAAGCACCCGGCAGTGGGCGGACGTCGCGCCGCGCCCGGTCCGCCTCGATCAGCTCGTGACCACCAAGCAGCAGCTCGATCTGGAGACCCTGCTCGCGGAGGACTCGACGTTCTACGGCGACCTCTTCGCGCACGTCGTGAAGTGGCAGGGGGACCTCTATCTGGAGGACGGCCTCCACCGCGCCGTCCGCGCCGCCCTCCAGCAGCGCCAGGTGCTGCACGCGCGCGTGCTCGAACTCGACTGACCCGGCCGACACGGCCTTTGACCCTTTCGGGTTCCGCTGAGCGGCCTCGACTGATCATCTAATAGGCATCGCCGCCCCGGCGCACTACGCTGCGCCCATGAGCATGCTGACTCCCCCCGGCATGGGTGGCCAGTACCGCATCACGGGGGACAAGTACCCGCGGATGCGCCCGCCCCGGCGGCGCGGCCGGCTGGTCGCCGTAGTGGTCGCGTCCGCGTGCGCGCTCGGCCTGCTCGGCTGGGGCGTTCTGCAGCTCATCGACGTCTTCACCGGCGGCGGCAGCTCGGCGCAGGCCGGCACCGCGGCGCACTGCCGGACGAGGACGGCCGCGGCGGCCGAGGCGAAGGCGCTGCCCCGGCCCGGCCAGATCACCGTGAACGTCTACAACGCCACCGCCCGCGCCGGCCTCGCCAAGGACACGGCGGACCAGCTGAAGAAGCGCGGCTTCAAGATCGGTGCCGTGGGCAACGCGGCCAAGCAGTACGACAAGAAGGTGAAGGGCACCGGGGTACTGGTGGGCCCCGCCGCCGCGCTGAACACCTCGCTGCCGGTGCTGGGCGCCCAGCTCGCCGACGCCGAGAGCCGCGCCGACGCCCGCAAGGGCGCCGACCTCGACCTCATCCTCGGCGACGGCTTCAGGGGCCTGGCGCGGCCGGCGGACGCCGAACAGGCGCTGGCCAGGCTGAACGCCCCCGCACCGACGGCGTCGCCCACGGCGAAGAAGGGCTGCTGAGCCCCCGGGGGTGCGGCCTGCTCCGCTGAGCCCCCGAAGGGTGCGGCCTACTCCGCCGCGCCGTACAGCCGGTCGCCCGCGTCCCCGAGACCGGGGACGATGTAGCCGTGCTCGTTGAGGTGGTCGTCCACCGCGGCCGTCACGACCGTGACCGGGGTGCCGGCCAGTTCGCGCTCCATCAGCTCGACGCCCTCGGGCGCGGCCAGCAGCACCACGGCGGTCACGTCGTCGGCGCCGCGCTTGATCAGCTCCTGGATGGCCGCGACCAGCGTGCCGCCCGTGGCCAGCATCGGGTCGAGGACGTACACCTGGCGGCCCGAGAGGTCCTCCGGCATGCGTGAGGCGTACGTGGAGGCCTGCAGCGTCTCCTCGTTGCGGATCATGCCCAGGAAGCCCACCTCGGCGGTCGGCAGCAGCCGCACCATGCCGTCCAGCATGCCGAGGCCGGCGCGCAGGATCGGCACGACCAGCGGACGCGGCCGGGCGAGCTTGACGCCGGTGGTCCGCGCGACCGGCGTGTTGATGTCGACGGCTTCGGTGCGCACGTCCCGCGTGGCCTCGTAGGCGAGCAGGGTGACCAGCTCGTCGGCGAGCCGGCGGAAGGTCGCGGAGTCGGTGCGCTGGTCGCGCAGCGTGGTGAGCTTGTGGGCGACCAGGGGGTGGTCGACGACGTGGAGACGCATGCCCATAACGGTACCTGCGCCCCGGACCCCCTGCTGCTGGCGTCAAACCGCCCGTCCGGGGGAAGGTGGGAGGGACGGACTGGGGTGGTGTGCGACGTGCCTGACCTGCCTGATGTGCCCGACGACGCGGCCGACCACGAGACGGCCGGGCCCGAGACGGACGCCGAGCGCCGCCGGCGGCGCGCCCGGTTCCTGCGCGAACTCGCCGAGGCCCGCGCCCTGCGTGCCCGGGTCCAGCCGCGACGCGCCAAGGCGGCCCGGCTGCGTCATGCGATGCGCATGCGGACCTTCCGCTGGTAGGAAGGAAACGTGAGCAAGGCCCGGAAGGCAAAAACCGGGTGAGGAAGATCGACGCGCATGCCGACGTTTCCGAGGTGGGCGTGCGTTGGCGCTGGGAAAAGCCGCGTACGATCCGCAGGTGGCGGCAACGAGTGGTCGGTTGGGCCGATGGACCAATCACGATCGAAACAGCCAGACACAGGGAGCCGAAGACGTCCCCTGAACGCCTTGTTTCTGCCACGATTCCGAGTGGGTGGGGCTCGGAGCCCAGCTCTCTCCACCCAAGAACCTCCGCCGGGGGGACCCCCAACCGGCACGCCTATGACCAGTGGGAGAGTCACGGTGTACTTCGCCGCACTGCTCGCGCGCACCGAAGACGGGTGGGAAGCGAGCGACACAGAGCTCGACGATGTGGAGACCCTGTCGGATCTGGCCGACCTGGCCCGGGAAGCCTCTCCCGAAGAGGACACGGTGCTCGTCCTGATCGAGCAGGAGGACGCCTGGTTCGGCGTCGTCCGCGTGGACGGCGAGGACGACCCTCGCATCTACGTCTCGGACGCGGCCGCCGCGGCCCGCAGCGCCTACGGTGAGCTGCTGCTCACCGACGAGCTGCTGGGCCGGGAGCCGGGCGCCGACGACGGCCCCGACCTGGACTCCCTGGACCTCGACGGCACCGAGGACGGTGAGTCCGAGGCCGACGACGAGGCCGAGGAGACGGGAGCCGCCGCCGACGCGGTGCCGCACAGCCCGGTGGGCGACAGCGAGATCCTCGACGACCTGGGCATCAGCGAGAAGGAACTGCGCGCCCTGGACGCCGACGACGCGCTGAGCTCGATCGCCGAGGCCCTGGGTGCCTCGGAGGTGCTGGAGACCGTCCGCTGACCGCCGGGGACACGCCGGCCGGCCCGGACCCGGTACGCGACCGCTGGCGGCCCGCGATGCGGCTCGCCCTGGACGAGGCCCGGCTGGCCGTGCGGGGCGGCGACGTCCCCGTCGGCGCCGTCGTACTGTCCCCGGACGGTACGACGGTGCTCGCGACCGGGCACAACGAGCGCGAGGCCACCGCCGATCCCACGGCCCACGCGGAGATACTCGCGCTCCGGCGGGCCGCCGCGAAGCTCGGGGAGTGGCGCCTGCCCGGCTGCACCCTGGTGGTCACCCTGGAGCCGTGCACCATGTGCGCGGGCGCGCTCCAGCAGTCCCGGGTGGACCGGTTGGTCTACGGCGCCCGGGACGAGAAGGCGGGCGCGACCGGCTCGCTGTGGGACGTGGTGCGCGACCGCAGGCTCAACCACCGCCCGGAGGTCGTCGAGGGCGTGCTCGCCGCGGAGTGCGGGGCGCTGCTCACGGAGTTTTTCCGGGACCGGTGAATACCGATTTCAAACCTTGCCCCACCTTGCTGTAGGGTCTCCCTCGGTAGCGTGTCCGAGCGGCCGAAGGAGCTCGCCTCGAAAGCGAGTGTGGCGCAAGTCACCGAGGGTTCAAATCCCTCCGCTACCGCTCTCGGAAGGGCCCCGTCTCACGGCGGGGCCCTTCCTGCATGTCGCGTATATCGTCCCAAATGACCTGCTCCGGCGGGCCGTTGGCGACCCGCCGAGGCGCGAAGGTTACACTCGCCGCCGGCAGCAGGGGGCCCGTCGGACAGGACACAGGGGAGGCCGCGGTGGCGGTGAACGCCAAGAAGATCGCCGTGTACGCGCTCGTGGTCTTCGCGCTCTACGTGATCATCACGGACCCGGCCAAGGCGGCCGACTACGTCCAGATAGGCTTCGAGGGCATTTCGGACGCGGCCAAGGCCATAGGCGACTTCATGACGTGGCTCGCCAACGGCGGAAAGAACTGAGGTAGCCCCATGATCCGCCACCTGGTCCTCTTCAGGCTCAACGAGGGCGTCGAGCGCGACGATCCGCGGGTCGTGGCCGGCGTGGAGGCCTTCCGGGCGCTCGGCGGCCAGATCGAGGAGCTGCGCTTCTGGGAGTGCGGCTGGAACATCAGCGACCGGCCGATCGCCCACGACTTCGCGATCAACTCGGCGGTCGAGGACACCGACGCCCTGAAGCGCTACCTGGAGCACCCGGCCCACCAGGCGGGCGTCGCCCTGTGGCGTGAGTTCGCCACGTGGGTGATCGCCGACTACGAGTTCTAGCCCCCGCGCCCCGAAAGCCCCCCGCCGTTCCGGCGGGGGGCTTCACTGCGCCCTGGGCCCCAACTTGTCGATATTTGAACACAACACGGCGTTATGCGGTGCTTGCACACAGTGCACATGTCTTGTGATGCTATGACCGCTTTTGACGGATGATTGACCGAAGAGGTGGCGTTGACCGTGTCGGCCAGTACTGCGCCGCCCCAGGAGGAGGCGCCCGCCCCCGCGCCTCCGACCGCCGAGAAGCGTCGTGGCGCCGACACCCGAGCCCTGACCCAGGTGCTCTTCACCGAGCTGAAGGACCTCACCCCCGGCACGCCGGAGCACAACCGGGTGCGGGGAGCGCTGATCGAGGCGAACCTCCCGCTCGTGCGCTACGCGGCCGCCCGCTTCCGCTCCCGCAACGAGCCCATGGAGGACGTCGTCCAGGTCGGCACCATCGGCCTCATCAACGCCATCGACCGCTTCGACCCGGACCGGGGGGTGCAGTTCCCCACCTTCGCGATGCCGACCGTGGTCGGCGAGATCAAACGGTACTTCCGGGACAACGTGCGCACGGTGCACGTACCGCGCCGGCTGCACGAGCTGTGGGTGCAGGTCAACAGCGCGACCGAGGACCTCACCACGCTCCACGGGCGCTCGCCCTCCACCGCCGAGATCGCCGAACGGCTCAGGATCAGCGAGGAGGAGGTGCTCAGCTGCATCGAGGCGGGACGCTCGTACCACGCCACCTCCCTGGAGGCCGCGCAGGAGGGCGACGGGCTGCCCGGGCTGCTGGACCGCATCGGCTACGAGGACCCGGCCCTGGACGGCGTGGAGCACCGCGACCTGGTCCGCCATCTCCTCGTCCAACTTCCCGAGCGGGAACAGAGAATCCTTCTGCTGCGCTACTACAGCAATCTCACCCAGTCACAGATCAGCGCGGAACTCGGCGTCTCCCAGATGCACGTCTCGCGGCTACTCGCGCGTAGCTTCCAGCGGCTGCGGTCCGCGAATCGGATCGACGCGTAACAGATACCGGCGGGTGCATAGCGTGCGCCGGGCCGATGCATAGCGGGCGCACGGAAGCACACGGCCCCCATGGGGTTGCATCGCAAACCCGATCGAGCGCTCACCGGCACGAGCGAATCGCTCACCAGGGCTGTTGCCGACAGTTGCCTCCCGAAAAAGCGTCAGACCCCTTCTTCCCAGGGCCGATTCGCATCTTGCATGTCGACATGTCACTACAGCGTGTTGCCGACATGTGACATTCTGCGGGAAGCGCGTTTGCCGGGGCCCCGGCGCCGGTATTCAGGTGAAGGCTGCGTTGCTCGAATGACGGCGCCGCCCCGACCGTCCCGCGACCCAAAGGGGGTGGCATGTCCGCAGAACAGGGCAGCTCGAAGGTGCTGACGCCCACGAAGAGCGAGGCAGCGCCCAAGGAACTCGACGCTCTCGACGTCCTCGACGGCATCGAGGGCGTCACGGCCCTCGAAGCCGTCCCGGCTCCGGCCGCTCCCTCCGCGGGTGAGGCCATCGACACCCGCACCCTGTCCCGCTCCCTGTTCCTGCGGCTCGCCGCACTCGACGAGAACAGCCCCGAGCGCGCCTACGTCCGGGACACCCTGATCGAGCTGAACCTGCCGCTGGTCCGCTACGCGGCCGCGCGCTTCCGCTCGCGCAACGAGCCGATGGAGGACATCGTCCAGGTCGGCACCATCGGCCTGATCAAGGCGATCGACCGCTTCGACTGCGAACGGGGCGTGGAGTTCCCGACGTTCGCGATGCCGACGGTGGTCGGCGAGATCAAGCGCTTCTTCCGGGACACCTCGTGGTCGGTGCGCGTCCCGCGCCGGCTGCAGGAGCTGCGCCTCGCCCTCACCAAGGCGAGCGACGAGCTGTCCCAGAAGCTGGACCGCTCCCCGACGGTGACGGAGCTGGCCGCCGTGCTCGGCGTCTCCGAGGAGGACGTGGTCGACGGCCTCGCGGTCGGCAACGCGTACACCGCCTCCTCCCTGGACTCCCCCGCCCCCGAGGACGACGGCGGCGAGGGCTCCCTGGCGGACCGGCTCGGCTACGAGGACTCGGCCCTGGAGGGCGTGGAGTACCGCGAGTCCCTCAAGCCGCTGCTGGCCAAACTCCCGCCCCGGGAACGGCGGATCATCATGCTGCGCTTCTTCGCGAACATGACCCAGTCGCAGATCGGCGAGGAGGTCGGCATCTCCCAGATGCACGTCTCCCGGCTGCTCACCCGGACCCTGGCCCAGCTGCGGGAGGGCCTGATCTCCGACTGAGGCTTCCCATCTGACGGGGTGTCAGCCACCATGGCCGGATGCTTCGTACCGGAATGCTTCGTACGACGACATGGACACATGGCCGCCGAGGCGCCCTGGCGGGGGCATCGGCGGCCGTCGTGTGTCTGGGCGCGGCGCTGGGGGCGTGTGCCGGTTCCGGTGGCGGGGGCGGCTATGTGGCGGTGGGCGGCCCGGGCCGGGTGAGCCCGGCCGCGGCCACCCCGACGGGGTCGGTGACGCTGGTGCCGCTGGACGGGGCGAAGGGCGGACACGGCGGCACGGGCGCGGGCACGGAGGACGCCGGCAACTCCCCTTCGGGTAACGCCGCTTCGGTGTCCGGCGGCCCGGCGCGGACGGGGGCCGGGGTTCCGGACCGGGGCACGCCGGAACGCCCCTCCGGCGCGGGCACGCCCCCCGGCTCACCGCGGCCGGCCGGCGGCGACGGCCGTACGACGCCGGATCCGTCCTCGCCCGCCCCGGCACCGAGCCGGACAAGGGCGCCCGCGCCCGCCGACCTCTCCTGGGGCGGTCCGGCGACGCAGGCGACGGATCAGCGCTGGTGCCAGAAGGTGACCGTGGCCTTCCACAACTCGGGCGGCACGGCGGTGCGTTCGGGCACGGTGACGTTCGGGACGCACGTCATCGGCGCGCTCGGCATCGACTGGGCGACGATCGGGTCGACCGTGGACCTGCCCGTGCCGCTCGCGCCGGGCGCGCGGAAGGACCTCACCTGGACGGTGTGCGTCGACGCCTGGCGCGTGCCGCTCGGCATGCACATCGAGACGCGGGACGTGTCCGTCCGGTGGAAGTGATCCCTACTTGAGCGCCAGCCAGGCGACGCCGGCCACCACGGCCAGGGCCACGATGACACCGATGATCACGCCGACGCGGGGGCCGGAGGGGGAGGCGGCGGCCGTCTGCTGCTGCCGTCCCTGGGGAGCCTCGTCGACGAACGCGCGGAACATCTGGGTGCTGCCGGCGGGGTCGTAATTGCCCTGGGGGCCCTGGGTGTTAGCCATGGCCCGAGACCTTAGCGAAGACGGGGCGGGCCGCCCAAGTGGGGGGCCACCGGGACAGACGGGGGCACCTCGCCCCGCACCGACCTGCATATGTGCGAGAGCAATACTTGTCTTTGCCGAGTTTTTACGCCGATCACCCCTGACTTATTTGCCTGCAGCAACCAATCTCCCTTATGGTTGCCCCAAGCAACGAATACGGGAGGTGTGATGGCCGAGCGGGCGCAGTACGAAGAGCTGTCGCGTCAGCTCAGTGCCGTCGGTGCCGTGAAACGGGACCTCGGGCGGATCCTGCCGCCCGACTGCCCGGCCGGCTCGGCCGCCGTGCTGACCCTGCTCGGCCGCCACGGCGACATGCGCATGAGCAAGCTCGCGGAGCTGCTCGCGGTGGACCTGTCGGTGACCAGCCGGCATGTCGCGCACGTCGCCGCACGCGGCTGGATCGAGCGGCACCCGGACCCCGCGGACAAGCGCTCGCGCATCCTGCGCCTGACGCCCGAGGGCCTCGCGCAGCTCGACGAGCTGTCGCTGCGGACCACGCATCTGCTCGCCGAGCGGCTGAGCGACTGGACCGACGAGGAGGTCGGCCAGCTGATCCGGCTGATGACCCGGCTCCGCTCGTCCTTCGGCGACTGCCGGTCCGCCCCGGTCCGGCTGCCCGCTCCCGTAGTCGAAGAGACCACCCGTACACCCGCAAGCACGTAAGCAAAGGAAGCCCATGGCAACGACCACACCAGCCGGTGTGCGGGCTCACGCCAAGCACGGGGGAGGCTCCTCGGCGGGCCACGCCCCGATGACGCACCGGCAGATCATGGAGGCGCTGTCCGGCCTGCTGCTGGGCCTGTTCGCCGCCATCCTCTCCTCGACGATCGTCACCAACGCCCTGCCGACGATCATCAAGAGCATCGGCGGCGGCCAGTCCGCCTACACCTGGGTCGTCACCGCGGCACTGCTCGCCATGACCGCCTCCGTGCCGCTGTGGGGCAAGCTCGCCGACCTGGTCAGCAAGAAGGCCCTCGTCCAGATATCCCTGGTGATCTACGTCGCCGGCTCGGTCGTCGCGGGTCTCGCGCAGAACCCGGCGATGCTGATCAGCGCGCGTGTCATCCAGGGCCTCGGCGCCGGCGGTCTGTCCGCCCTGGTGCAGGTCATCATGGCCGCGATGATCTCCCCCCGCGAGCGCGGGCGGTACTCCGGCTACACCGGTGCCACCTTCGCCCTCGCCACCGTCGGCGGCCCGCTGCTCGGCGGCGTCATCACCGACACCTCCTGGCTCGGCTGGCGCTACTGCCTCTTCGTCGGCATCCCCTTCGCGCTGATCGCGCTGGTCGTGCTGCAGAAGACGCTGCACCTGCCCGTCGCCAAGCGGAAGGTCAAGGTCGACTGGACCGGCGCCTTCTTCATCACCGCGGCCGCCTCGCTGCTGCTGGTCTGGGTCACCTTCGCCAACGACAAGTACGACTGGCTGTCCTGGCAGACGTACACGATGGTGGGCGGCACGATCGTGCTGGCGCTGCTGTTCGTGTTCACCGAGACCAAGGCCGCCGAGCCGATCATCCCGCTGCGCTTCTTCCGCAACCGCACGATCACGCTGGCCTCGCTGGCCTCGCTGTTCGTCGGAATCGGCATGTACGCGGGCACCGTCTTCTTCTCGCAGTACTTCCAGCTCGCCCGTGACAAGTCCCCGACGATGTCCGGCGTCATGACCATCCCGATGATCGGCGGCCTGTTCGTCGCGTCCATGGTCTCCGGCCGCTTCATCACCAGCACGGGACGCTGGAAGGGCTGGCTGGTCGGCGGCGGTGTCTCCCTCACCGCGGGCCTCGCCCTGCTCGGCCTGATGCGCTACGACACCCCGTACTGGGAGCTGTCGATCTACATGGCGCTGCTGGGCATCGGCGTCGGCACGATGATGCAGAACCTGGTGCTGTCCACGCAGAACCAGGTCGCCCCGAGCGAGCTGGGCGCCGCCTCCTCCGTGGTCAGCTTCTTCCGCTCCCTCGGCGGTGCGGTCGGCGTCGGCGTGCTCGGTTCGGTCATGGCGGAGCGGATCACCCACCACGCCAAGGACACCATCACCGAACTGAGCCCGAGGGCGCAGGAGGCCGCGGCCAAGGCCGCCGGCAGCAGCAACCTGCCCGACATGAACGCGCTGCCGACCCCGGTGCGCAACTGGCTGGAGGGCGCCTACGGCCACGGCATCGCGGACGTCTTCCTCTACGCGGCCCCGTTCGCGCTGATCGCGCTCGTCACGGTGCTGTTCATCAAGGAGGTCCCGCTGCGGACGTCCGGCGCGCTGGCCCAGGCCGCGCAGGAGAAGGCCGGGGCGGTCGCGGAGGCCGTCGCCCGCGTGGAGAACGTCATGGAGAACACCGTGCAGGAACCCGTCCAGGAGAACGTGTCCAGCTGGGCCGCGCCGGCCGCCCAGGCGGACGGCACGGCCACGGCCACGGCCACCCGTCAGCTGACCGCCCTCGCCACGGTGGCGGAGCCCGGTGCCTCCGGCGGCACCCCGGTGCACGGCTACGTCCGCGGCGCCGAGAGCGCCCCGGTCCCCCAGGCCGCGGTCACCCTGATCTCGCTGTCCGGCCGCCAGCTGGGCCGCTCGGTCGCCCAGGCCGACGGCTCCTACGGCCTCGACGCCCCGGGCACCGGCAGCTACGTCCTGATCGCCTCCGCCGACGGCTACCAGCCGCAGGCCTCCACCATCGTGGTGGGCGGGGAACCGCTGTCGTACGACATCCTGCTCAGCGGCACCAGCGGGCTGACCGGTGTGGTCCGGGCCGCCGGGAGCGCGCTGCCGGTCAAGGACGCGATGGTGATCGTCACCGATGTGCGCGGTGACCTGCTGGCCACCGCCGCCACCGGTGAGCAGGGCCAGTTCGCCTTCACCGAGCTGGTGCCGGGCCCGGTGACCGTCGCGGTCAACGCGGGCGGATTCCGGCCGCGGGCGCTGCCGGTCGAGGTCGGCGCCACCGGGATCACCCGGGTCGAGGTCGACCTGGACGCCGGCGCCCGGCTCCAGGGTCTCGTCCGGGCCCCGCACGGTCCGCTGGCCGACGCCCGGGTGACCCTGGTCGACCAGGCCGGCAACGTGGTCGGCACCGCCACCACCGGCTCGGACGGTGCATACGCCTTCACCGATCTGGACAGTGGTGACTACACCGTCATCGCGACCGGCTACCCGCCGGTGGCGACCGCGCTGACCGTCTCCGGCCCCGGAGCGGACGGCCACGACATCGAACTCGCCCACTCCGGCGAGTAGTTGGACCCCGGCCCGTGGAGGGGTGCGCCTCGAGCGGCGGCGCACCCCCGCCACGGGCCGGTCGCACACGACCGCTTTGCAAGGCTTTTCAGGGAGAAAACGGGATGGGACTGTCCGCGAAGATCCGGACGCGGGACGGGTGGGCCGTGTCGCACGCGGTCGTCACGGTGACCGACATGACCGGGACGCAGGTGCTGCGGGCCGAGGCGGACGCCGAGGGCGCCGTACGGGACGCCACCGAGCTGGCGCCGGGGGCGTACACCGTGATCGTGACGGCCATCGGGTACGCGCCCGCCGCGTCCAGCGCGATCGTCACCGCGAGCGGGCGGGCCGAGGTGGGCACCGTGACGCTGGCCCGCCAGGGCGGCACCGAACTGCCGCCGCCCGGCCCCTGGACGATCGACCCGGCCCACTCCTCCGTCGCCGCGGTCGCCCAGCACCTGGGCATCTCCAGCGTGCACGGCCGGTTCACGGAGTTCGGCGGCACGATCGAGATCGCGCCCGACGACGTCACCAAGTCCCGGGTGGAGGCGGTGATCCGGGCGGCCTCCATCGACACCGGCAACGGCATGCGCGACACGCACCTGCGCTCCGGCGACTTCCTCGACGTCGAGAGCCACCCGGAGATCACCTACCGCTCGACCTGTCTGACGCAGGCGGGCCCGGACCGCTGGACCGTGCGGGGCGAGCTGTCCATGCACGGCGTGGTCCGCCCGGTCGACCTGGACCTGGCCTACCTCGGCACCGGCGCGGACCCCTGGGGCGGCACCCGCGCCGCCTTCCGCGCCACCGCGGAACTGCACCGCGAGGACTTCGCGATGAACTACAACCAGGTCCTCCAGGCGGGCATCGCCGCCATCGGCACCACCCTGAAGGTGGAACTGGACATCCAGGCGGTCCAGGGCGACTCGCTGCCGGCCGCCTAGCCCGGCCTAGTTCTCCGTCGCGCCGACGATGCGGCGGGCCAGGTCGCGGAGCTTGATGTTCTCCCGCTGGGAGGCCCGCACCAGGCTCTCGAAGGCCGCCGCCGCGTCGATGTCCAGGCGCTCCATCAGCACACCCGTGGCCTGTCCGATCAGGTCCCGGGTATGCATGGCCTCCGTCAACTGCTCGCGTACGGTCACCGAGTTCAGGGCGAGGCTGACATGCGCGGTGAACAGCCGGCCGAGGCGGGCGGCACTCTCGTCGAAGACCCCCGGCTCCCGGGAGTAGGCCGTGAGCACGGTGAGCCGTCTCTTGTCCGCGCGCAGCCGCATGGACAGCACCGAGCGCAGCTCCTGCCGCTCGCCGTCGTGGCCGCCGCTGTCCTCCACGCGCACCACCGGCGAGGTCCACAGCCGCTCCCAGTGCGGGCGGTCCGGGGTCTCGGCGTCGCGCACGATGTCGTCGGTCCAGGCGACCGTGCGCAGCGTGTCCCCGCGTTCGATCTCGAAGACCCCGGCGTGCTCGGCGCCGGGCAGCAGGTTCACCGCGAGGCGGACCGCCGTGTTCAGCGTGGCGCCGGGAGTCGTCGTCGTGTGCAGCTCGTGGGCCGCGGCGGTGAGGGCCTCGGCCAGCTCAAGACCACCGGAAAAACGGGACACTTCGGAAAAGTCGGATGCAGCCACCACGAACCTCTCGACGTACATGGCCATACGGCCATGCGCAGGAGAGCTCCGCAGCACATTCCCGACTGCGAGCACAGGACATCAGAACTGTAGCTGCTCCATTGCGGTGAAGTGACCTTCGGTCGGCGCCCGGACACGGACGCGCCGAGCCTGTGCCCAGCAGGGTCAGGCTGAATGCCCGGCCCGGCCTCTAGGCTGCGCCCATGGCTTCCAACATCGCGACCAACACCCGTGTATCGCTGGACGAGCTGCTGGAGTTCGTACGTCCCCGCCATCGCGCCCTGCTCCTCACCCGCCGCGCCGACGGCGCCCCGCAGGCCTCCCCGCTGACCTGCGGCGTCGACGACTCGGGCCGGATCGTGGTCTCCACCTACCCGGAGCGCGCCAAGACCCGCAACGCCAGGCGGGACCCCCGGGTCGCCCTGGTCGTGCTGAGCGACGAGTGGAACGGCCCCTGGGTGCAGATCGACGGCACCGCCGAGGTCATCGACTCCCCCGACTCGGTGGAACTGCTGGTCGAGTACTACCGCAACATCGCCGGCGACCACCCCGACTGGGACGAGTACCGCGCGGCGATGCTGAAGCAGGGCAAGTCCATCATCCGCATCACCCCGGAACGCTGGGGCCCGGTGGCCACCGGCGGCTTCCCGGCCCGGCTGGTGTCGGACGGCGAGTGATCAGCCGCGGTCGACCATCGCCTCGATGCCGGCGATCAGCAGGTCGAGGGCGAAGGTGAAGTCGCGGTTCATCATCTCGGCGACCGTGCCGCCGCCGCGGGCGTCCATGATCTGCTGGGACTCGCGGACGAAGTCGGCGGTCGTCGGGTCCTCACGGACCGAGTTCATGGCCTGCCGGTAGTAGTCGTCCGCGCTCTGGCCGGAGTCCGCGATCCGGGACATGAACTGGGCCTCGATGGTGCCGTAGCCGTACACGAACTGGAAGACGGCCGAGATCGCGCCCATCACCCGGTGCGGCGGCAGCCCGGAGCGGCCGAGGGTGCGCCGCACACTGCGGGAGAAGCCGAGCGAGTTCGGGCCGATGTTCAGGTACTGCCCGGCCAGCCGCGACAGCCAGGGGTGACGCACCAGCAGGGCCCGGTACTCGGCCGCGAGCGCCCGCAGCTGCTCCCGCCAGTCGGCGTCGTCCTCCCGCGCGGGCAGCCGCAGCCCGCCGTACACCGCGTCCAGGGCGAGTTCGAGCAGGTCGTCCTTGGTGTCGACGTACCAGTACAGGGACATCGCGGTGACGTTCAGCTCACCCGCCAGCCGCCGCATGGAGAACCGCGCCAGCCCCTCGGCGTCCAGCAGCCGTACCGACTCCGCGGTGATCCGCTCCCGGTCCAGTCCGGAGGGCTGCCCGGCGCGGCCGCCCCGCCGCGGCTTCTCCCGCAGCCACACGCTGTCCCGCGCCGACCGCGCATCCTGCTGAGCCATCGGCGCATCCTCCCGAACTCCGGCCGCTGCCCCCACCATAGGGGCGCGGGGCCGCACCCCCGCGCGGCCGTGGCCGGGACCGGCCGACGCCGCGGGTGCCGTCGCGACGACGAGATGTCGTACCCCGTACGGCGACCGCCATACGGGGTACGACGTGTTCCTCCGCCGACCGGCCCTCCTCGTCAGCCGGCCTTCTTCCGCGTCAGGTCGTAGAAGGTGGCCGAGCCCGCCGTCACCTTCTTGAACGTGCTCTCGACCCAGGAGCTGATCTGCGAGGCGGTCCCGCTGTTGCCGCCGCCCATGCCCCCGCCCATGCCGCCGCCGGCGATGAAGTAGTGGATCCTGCCCTGCGCCACGTACTTCTCGAACTGGGCCAGGGTCGGGGAGGGGTCGGTGCCGTTGAAGCCGCCGATGGCCATCACCGGGTCGCCCGTGGAGAGCTGGTAGCTCGCCGCGTTCTGGGAGCCGACGGACGCGGCGACCCAGGTGTACTTCGAGGCGTCCGCCTCCAGCAGCTTCTTGGCCCCGGCGGAGACGCTCGCGCCGTTCAGCAGCCCGCCGGCGCCACCGGCGCCGCCCGTGCCGCCCTCGCCCGTGCGGCCGCCGCCGGGGAACCCGTTGCCGTTCCGCAGTCCCGGGCCGCCCTGGCTGCCCTGGCTGCCCTGGCTGCCCTGCTGGTTCTGGCCCGGCACGCCCCCGCCGAAGCCACCGCCCGGGAACCCGTTGCCGTTCTGCCTGCCCGGCCGGCCGGGCAGTCCCTGGGTGCCGCCGTTGCCGGTCCCCTGACCCTGCCGGCTCTGCCCCGGCACGCCCCCGCCGAAGCCGCCCGGCATACCGCCCCGGCCGCCGGGGCCGCCGCCCGGGCCGCCCATCGTGCTCGCGCCCGCCGGACCGGCCGTGACGATCGAGCCGGTGTGGCCCTGCCGGACCGTGCTGAGGGTGTAGGCCGTCGGCCCGGCGAGCGCGGCCACCAGGCCCACCGCCGCGGCGCAGAGGGCGAGCCGCCGGGAGACCCGGCCCGCGAAGACCAGCCCCAGCGCCGCGGCCAGACCGCCCACCAGCACCAGCCACTTGAGCCAGGGCAGATAGCCGGAGGTGCGGTTGAGCAGGACGTACCCCCAGGCCGCGGCCGCGACCACGGAGGCGGCCAGGGCGATCGACGCCCACGCCTGCCGCCGCCTCTCCCACATCAGCCCGGTGCCCATGCCGACGACGGCCGCCAGGTAGGGGGCGAGGGCCACCGTGTAGTACTGGTGGAAGATGCCCGCCATGTAGCTGAAGACCGCCGCGGTCATCAGCAGGGAGCCGCCCCAGACCAGGAACGAGGCCCGGGTGACGGATGTGCGCCCCGACCTCCGGGTGACCACGATCCCCGCGGCCAGCAGGATCAGCGCGGCGGGCAGCAGCCAGGAGATCTGGCCGCCGACCTCGGAGCTGAACATCCGGTCCCACCCGGTCGCGCCCCACATCCCGGTGCCGCCGGCGCCACCGCCGCCCCCGCCGACGCTGCCGGTCTCGTCGCCGCTGAGACGGCCGAAGCCGTTGTAGCCGAAGGTCAGCTCCAGGAAGCTGTTGTTCTGCGAGCCGCCGATGTAGGGGCGGGAGGAGGCCGGCCACAGTTCGACGACCGCGACCCACCAGCCGCCGGAGACGACCAGCGCGAGCGTCGCCGCGGCCAGCTGCCCGAGCCGCCTGCGCAGCGGTACCGGCGCGCACACCGCGTACACCAGCGCGAGCGGCGGCAGGATCAGGAACGCCTGGAGCGTCTTGGCGAGGAACGCGAAGCCGATCGCCACCCCGGCCCACACCAGCCACTTCGTACGGCCGTCCTCCACGGCCCGCACGACGAGGTAGCAGGCCACCGACATCAGCAGGGCCAGCATGGCGTCCGGGTTGTCGAACCGGAACATCAGCGCCGCGACGGGGGTGAGCGCGAGCACCGCGCCCGCGATCAGACCGGCCGCGGCGCTGAACCGGCGGCGCACGGCGGCGTACACGACGGCGACCGTCGCGACGCCCATCAGCACCTCGGGGGTCAGGATCGCCCACGAGTTCAGCCCGAAGATGCGGACCGACAGCTCCATCGGCCACAGCGAGGCCGGGGGCTTGTCGACGGTGATGGCGTTGCCCGCGTCCAGCGAGCCGAAGAAGAACGCCTTCCAGGACCTGCTGCCCGCCTGGACGGCCGCCGAGTAGAAGGAGTTGGCGTAGCCGGAGGCGCTGAGGTCGTACAGGTACAGCAGCAGGGTGACGGCCAGCAGGCCGAGGAAGGCCGGGCGGACCCAGCGGGGGTCCTCGGGCCGGCCCAGCCACGGGCCGCGTGGAGCGGTGCGGCCGGGCTCGCCGGTCCCGGGGGCCGGCGGGGGAGCGGCCGGGGGCGGGCCCCAGACGGGCGAGCTGTTCTCTTGCTGCGTGGTCATCGGGGATCCCCCGGGTCGGTGTCGTGAGGGCGCACCGGCTGCAGGCTCATGGTGGCGTCCCTCCAGCTGCCGTCCGCGGCCTCACCGGCGCGGACCTGGATGGTCTGGTACGACTGCTGCGGGTACGGCTGCCGGTACGGCAGCGGCCGCGGTGTGTACGCGGCCGTCGTGCCGCGGTCCGGCGGGGCCGGGGTGTGCGCGGTGACCGGCGGGCACGCGGCGGGCTCCCCCCGGTCCGGGAACACCCAGGCGCGGAAGAGCAGGAACCGCAGCACGGTCGCCGCGAGGTTGGCGGCGATGAGCACCGCCAGTTCGGTGGAGTGCGCCGGGCTGCCGCCGGCCGCGTTCAGGGCGGCCAGGGAGCCGCTGGTCAGGGCGAGCCCGATGCCGAAGACGACCAGTCCCTGCGCCTGGTGCCGGACCGCCCCGCCCCGGCCGCGCACCCCGAAGGTGAGCCGGCGGTTGGCGGCCGTGTTGGCGACCGCCGACACCAGCAGCGCGAGGGCGTTGGCGACCTGGGAGCCGGAGAACTGCCGGAAGAGGCTGTACAGCGCCAGGTAGAAGAGGGTCGACAGGCCGCCGACCACGCAGAACCCGACGAGCTGGCGGGCCAGGCCCCGGGGCACGTCGGTCAGCTCACGGTCGCGCGGGTCGTCACCGAAGGGCCGGGTGAGCCGGTCCAGCGGCAGCGAACCGGTGGCCAGCGCCCTGCCGATCCGCCACACGCCCCGCAGGTCGTCGGTCGCGGTCCGCACGATGTGCACGGTGGAGTCCGGGTCGTCGACCCAGTCGACCGGCACCTCGTGGATCCTCAGGCCCGCCCGCTCGGCCAGCACCAGCATCTCGGTGTCGAAGAACCAGCCGGTGTCCTCCACCAGCGGCAGCAGCACCTGTGCCACGTCCCGCCGGATCGCCTTGAAGCCGCACTGCGCGTCCGAGAAGCGGGCCTGGAGCGAGCCCCGCAGGATCAGGTTGTAGGCCCGGCTGATGAACTCGCGCTTGGGGCCGCGCACCACCCGGGCGGCGCGGGCGAGCCGGGAGCCGATCGCGAGATCGGAGTGGCCGGAGATCAGCGGCGCCACCAGCGGCAGCAGGGCGTTGAGGTCGGTGGACAGGTCGACGTCCATGTAGGCGAGGACCGGCGCCTCGGACGCGGACCACACGGTCCTGAGGGCGCGACCGCGGCCCTTCTGCTCCAGGCGGAAGTGGGCGACCTCGGGAAGCTCCGCTGCCAGCCGCGCCGCCACCAGCGGGGTGGTGTCGGTGGACGCGTTGTCCGCGACCGTGATGCGGAACGCGTACGGGAAGGTGCGCGTGAGGTGCTCGTGCAGTCTGCGGACGCACGGCTGGAGGTCCTTCTCCTCGTTGTAGACGGGGATCACTACGTCCAGGACAGGCGTTCCGGCGTCTGTGGCCGGGAGGTGCTCCCGCGCCGGCAGGGTGCCGGGAGAAGAGTCGGTTCGCATGGAACCGACTCTCGTCAGGCGCCCTGTCGCACCGATGTGGTGGCGCTGTGCTGTGCCTGTGAGTGCGGCCGCCGGTCGACTTCGGGGGCGGGCGTGAGCGTCGGCAGGTGCAGGGTGAACACCGTGCGGCCGGGCACGCTGTCGACGGTGACGGCACCCCCGTGCGCGGTCGCGACCGCCTGCACGATGGCGAGCCCGAGCCCGGTCGAACCGGTGGCCCGCGAGCGCGCGGAGTCCCCGCGGGCGAACCGTTCGAAGACGTGCGGCAGCAGGTCGGGCGGGATGCCCTGCCCGTTGTCCTCGACGTCGACGCACAGCCACGGCCCGCGCCGCTGCACGCGCGCGGTCACGGTCGTACCGGGCGGGGTGTGCTTGCGGGCGTTGCCCAGCAGATTGACCAGCACCTGCTGGACGCGGGCCGCGTCGGCCGAGACCAGGGCCGGCTCGTCGGGCAGTTCCAGGCGCCAGTTGTGGTCCGTGCCGGCCGCGCGGGAGTCGCTGACGGTGTCCACGACGAGCGGGATGAGGTCGGTCTGCCCGAACTGCAGCGGGCGTCCGGCGTCCAGCCGGGCGAGGAGCAGCAGGTCCTCCACGAGGAGGGTCATCCGCCCGGCCTCGGACTCGATCCGCCCGAGGGCGTGCCGGGTGTCGGGGCCGACCTGTTCCCTTCCCCGTCTGGTGAGTTCGGCGTACCCCCGGATGGAGGCGAGCGGTGTGCGCAGCTCGTGACTGGCGTCGGCCACGAACTGGCGTACCCGCGTCTCGCTCTGCTGGCGCGCGTGCAGGGCGCCGTGGACGTGGTCCAGCATCCGGTTCAGCGCGGAGCCGACCCGGCCGACCTCGGTGTGCGGGTCGCACTCCGACTCCGGGACCCGCTCGCTGAGGTTCACCTCGCCGGTGTGCAGCGGGAGTTCGGAGACCCGGGTGGCGGTGGCGGCGACCTTGCGCAGGGGGCGCGTGGCGACACCGACGAGCACGAAGCCGGCGATGCCGGCGGCTACGAGACCGGCGGCGGTGACGCTGAGTTCCACGAGGATCAGCGTGTTGATGTTGTCGTCGGTCTCCTTGGTCGGGATGGCGACGTAGTAGGTGCCGTTCGGGCCGGTGACGTACGCGGTGCGGTAGCTGCCGAGGCCGGGGACGTCCACGGTGTGCTTGTGGATGTCGTGGGGAACGGTGTCCAGCGCGGCGAGCTGCGCCCGGTTCAGCTGCTTGGGGATCATCGAGAAGTCGTCGTCGGACTTGTGCCCGACCATGCCCTCGGTCGCCTCGCCCTTCTCGATGTGGGCCACCAGAGTGCCGGGCGGCTGCGGGCCCCGGGACACGAACTGGTCGAGGTTGACCGGCCGGCCGTTCTGCCGGTCGTCCGGCCGTTCTGCGGGCCCGATGCCGTCCTTGCCCTGGCCTGGCGGGGCGAACTCGCCGGACGCCCGCGCTCCCACCTCGAACAGCTGGCCGTCGAGCTGGTCGTACAGATGCGAGCGCAGCGCCAGCGTGGTGACCGTGCCGATGACCGCGCACACCACGGCGATCAGCACCACGGACGCGACGACGAGCCGCGTCCGCAGGGTGCGCGGCTGTCCCGCGCGCCGCCTCCGCGTACGCGGCCGTCGTCGTCCGCTCATGACACGGCGGGCTTGATCAGATAACCGGCCCCACGCCTGGTGTGGATCATGGGCTCGCGCCCGGCGTCGATCTTCCGGCGCAGGTAGGAGATGTACAGCTCGACCACGTTGGCCTGCCCGCCGAAGTCGTACGACCAGACCCGGTCCAGGATCTGCGCCTTGCTGAGCACCCGCCGGGGGTTGCGCATGAGGAACCGGAGCAGTTCGAACTCGGTGGCGGTGAGGTGGATGGAGTCCCCCGCCCGCGAGACCTCGTGGCTGTCCTCGTCCAGGGTGAGGTCACCGACGACGAGCACGGACTCGGACCGTCGGTCGGCGGCCCCGGAGCGCCGGATGAGCCCGCGCAGCCGGGCCACGACCTCCTCCAGGCTGAACGGCTTGGTGACGTAGTCGTCGCCGCCGGCGGTGAGCCCGGCGATACGGTCCTCTACGGCGTCCTTGGCGGTCAGGAAGAGGACCGGCACATCGGGCAGGTCGCGGCGCAGCCGGCCGAGGACGGTGAGCCCGTCCATGTCGGGCAGCATCATGTCGAGCACGACGGCGTCCGGGCGGAACTCGCGGGCCGCCTGGACGGCTCCCTGCCCGTCCCCCGCGCTCCTGATCTGCCAGCCCTCGTAACGAAGAGCCATGCTCAGCAGCTCGGTGATCGACAGCTCGTCGTCCACCACAAGCACTCGGACGGGGCTCCCGTCCGGCCTCAGCAGTTCGGTGCGCCCCTGGGGCGAGGTCGTGGTCATGGTGGACACCATGTCGGCGCCCTCTGAGAACACGCTTTCACGAATCTGTGTTTTTCCTGAGAAACACACAGGAGGCTCTCAGGCAAACGCTGGGAAGCTCATCGGGAGCGCTCGAAGCCGTGGCTGTGCTCCACCCGGGCGATGTGGATCGCGTACCGCTCGTACCAGTGCGCGCGCCCGCGCCGCTTGGCCGTGAGGTGCTCGGGATGCTGACGCCACCGCTCGATGCCGGCGAGGTCGCGGAAGTAGGCGACGGAGATGGCGAGTCCACCGGGCGTGTGGGCGAAGTCCTCGCCGAGGAAGCCGGGGACGTCCCGTACGAGGCGGGAGAGGTGCTCGGCGGTCTCGCGGTATCCGTCGGTGTCCTGGTCGGTGCGGTGCGAGGTGAACAGGACCGCGTAGTAGGGGGGTTCGGGAAGGACGGGAGTGGGGTGATCGCTCATGCCGACCACGGTCGCGGGCGGGGCCCCACGGCGTCCACGGTCCTTGCCGAAAGGGATCCGTGCGGGATCCGAGTCTTTACCCGGGGGCTCAGAAGAGACCGTCCTGTTCCTGGCCGCGGGTGAACTCCCGGACGGGGAAGCCGAGTCCGGCGGCCGGGGCCGACGGCGCCAGCTCCCATCCGCGCATGAGCCGGGTGTCGAGCACGACGACTCCGCGGCCCTCGACCGCCAGATGCAGATCCGGTCCCGCGGCGGCGACCAGCTCACCGCTCACGGCGCCGCCCGGGACGAGTTCCACGACGTCGCCGAAGGCGGCCGGCGCATCGCCGATCCCGAACACCTCCGTGTGATCCTCGACTTGGCAGGGCTCCGGGCGAAGGGACTCGGGCCACCTGGCGAGCGCGACGGCGCGCGCGTGCAGTTCCCGCACCTCGGCGGCGCGCTCCGCATCCGAGCCGGGCAGCGCCGACCGCACCGCCCGTTTCTCGGCGTACGGGATCCGGTCCGGGACCCGCAGCGCGGCCCGCAGCAGCTCCTCCGTGCGCCGGGCGGCCATCAGCGGACCGGTGCCGAGCCAGCTGAAGACGACGGCGCCCTGTTCCAGCAGCCGGGCCGGGCCCCGCTCGACGGCGGTGATCCCGACCTTGACCATGCCCGGGCCGAACCACGCGAGGTACACGCGGTACGGCCGGGGATCGTCGGCGAGCGTGTCGGCGGCCACCGAGTGCGCCCGGTCCAGCCGCGCGCACTCCTCGCACCGGGCACCGGTACTGCGCCCCGGCACGACGGCCTTCACCGGACATGCGTGCCCGCGCGCCCCCACGCACGTCCGCACGCCGTCCTCCGGCACGGCGAAGCCGACCCGCTTCCCCCGAAACAGCCCACTGCGCCGCCCGCCGTCCCACACCAGACCGGGCCCGTCGGCGGCCCACCGCAACCCCGAGCACTTCCATGTCCGCACCATCACCCGTGAGGGTAGGCGCCGGGTCCGACAACGCCGTGCCGCCGCGCCCCGCGGAGGCCGGGCGCCTGCGGGCACGAAGATCGATGCGGAGTCCGCGGGCTCTCTCCGTCACCGGCGTCCGGAAAACGCAGAAGGCCCCGGATCTCTCCGGGGCCTTCAACCTGTGTGCACTCGGCAGGATTCGAACCTGCAGCCTTGGGATCGTCAGCAGGCTGACGATCCCTCACGCAAGATCGAGGCTAACGGCACCCCTTCGACTGCGTCGGGCCCTTCTGCGTGAAAGGCCGAGCCTGACCAGGGCGGGGCCCCGACGGCGAACTGCCGATCAGCATGACGCGGGCGGGATGCTCTGCTCGTACTGGAAGACGTTGTCGGGGTCGTACTTCGCCTTGATCTTGCGCAGCCGCTCGAAGTGGCTTCTCCCCCAGTAGGCGGTCTCCCACTCCTGCATGCCGACGTTCGGCACGTTGACGTAGGCGCCGTCCACGAAGCTGCGCATCGCCTGGCTGAATTCGGCGGTCCAGGCCTGGCACGTCGAGGTGAGCGGGTCGCAGACGCCCGGTGTCGTTGAAGGAGTCCCCCAGGCTGCGCCGATCTCGCCGTAGAAGATCGCGTCGCGGTGCGAGAACGCGGTGCCGCCGCGGGGCTCCTTCTTGATCGCCCCGCGGAAGGCATCGACGAAGTAGTTGCTGTCCTCCGTGGGAGCGTTTCGCATGTAGTAGCCGATGACGTCGATCGCCTTCTTCGGGAACAGCTTCTTGGCGAACTGTGAGAAGAACTTGACGTTGGCGGGCTCCTGCGAGCGCGGGACCTGGGCTCCGGCAAAGATGGGGCCCCAGTTACCGACCTGCACCTTCACATCGGGCGTGCCGATCGACAGGATCGGGGCCAGCATCTTTCTGGCCTCTGCCTCCGTGCCCTCCGCGAGCCACGCGAACAGCAGGATCTGGGACTTGTGGAATTCGACTTCGGATCCGAGGCGGTTGTCGGCGAACGGTACCGTACGCTGCCACGCATCGAAGATCCCATGCAGGTCCGTAAGGCCGTCCCAGGTCGCCTGCACATAGGCGATGCGCTTGAGCGGGTGCACCTTGTAGGTGAGTTGCGTGACGATTCCGAAGTTGCCGTTTCCCGCCCCACGGAGCGCCCAGAGCAGGTCCGAGTGGTCCTTCAGGTCGGCACGGATCACCTCGGCGCAGTCGCGACCCGACGGGACGACGACCTCGGTCCCGATCAGGCTGTCACAGGCCATGCCGAGCCAGCGGTTGAGGGGGCCGAGGCCGCCGCCGACCGTCGCACCGACCAAGCCGACGCTGCCCTCGCTTCCGGTCGTCACCGCGAGGTTCTGCTTGGCGAGCGCCGTCACCGCCTCCAACTGGGTCAGGCCGGCGCCGACCGTCGCGATACGAGCGCCGGTGTCGATGTGGACCGACTTGAGCTGGCTGACGTCGATCACGATGCCGTTGTCGATGTTCGACCAGCCCTCCAGGGCGTGGCGGCCGCTGCGTACCCGCAGTGCGACGTTGTGCTGCCGCGCCCAGGTGAGGGCGTGCACCACGTCCTGGGTCTCCTGGGCGAAGACGATGACCAGCGGGTAGTGAGAGAACAGCTGGTCGTAGTCGATGCGATCATCCGTGTACGAGGCGTCACCGGGGCGGACGACGCGACCGGTCAGCTTCGCCGGCGGACATTTCGACGACCCCTTGGTCGGGTCGCTCGCGGCCAGGAGGCCCGAGGTGCTCGCGGCCGCAATGTCCGGCGCGCCTGCGGCCGTAAGCCCCGGGACGACGACCGCCCCGGCGCCGGCGGCCGCTGACGCCCTGAGCAGGTAGCGGCGGGAAAAATCACTCAAGGTCCAGATCCTCTCGATCGGGCTACGCCGCTACGTGGCTGAGGGAGCCCTTACCCGCCGGGCAGTCCTTTGTGGCGACCCCCGCACGGTAACGGGGCGACTATGCGGTGTTTCCCGACACGCCAATTGAGGACGGTGACGACAGCCTGAAGGAGTAACTCAGCGGGATCCCGCCATAACCGGTTTGAGATGCACCGCCGGTAGGCGTATTGCGGGTCTGCCGCTGTGCGGTGACGAATCGTTGCAGTGCCTCTTTGTGCTCCGGCGTATGGGTCTCGTACTGCTCGGCCTCGGCCCGTAGTTTCGGGAACAACTTCGTCAACCCGCAGGTCCGTGATCACAGTGAAGCCGCGATGCCCTTCGAGAACCACGGGGGAATCCGCCAGGACCAGATGGTCCAGGCCCCCTTCCCGTTGGCGGAGAAGCGCGACTGTCGCCGAGGGTGTTCCGGGGTTGCCCAGGTCGCATTCAGGATGCAGTGCCGCCACCCGTTCGAGTGCATCCGCCATGGCGGCATCCCGTGTCGAGCCCCGCCGTGCTGACTCCGTCCAGCACGACGGCCAGCGTCGGCGTGCCGGCTACCCGGTCTTCGTTGGGAGCGGCTCCACCTGGTTGGGTGTCAATGGCGACGCGCATGCTCAGCCTTCGTGTCGGTACAGCGGAGTGACGCGTCGACTCTCCAGCACTTCGCACGTCTGCGGGTCGTGGCGGCACGAAGCCAGGGTGGAGAAGTGGCGCGTGACGCCGACCTCACGAACGGTCAGCTTCGCGTCCGCCGGAACGTCCAGCGCCTCCGGCGTGAGCTGATCTCCCTCCCGAAGCTGCATCTACGGCACACGTGCGCATCGCTTCTGCTCGCCCAGGGGGTGGACGCTCGCACGATCATGGAAACACTCGGGCACAGCACGATCACGACGACGCTGGACACGTACGCGCACGTGATGAGCACGACGCTCAAGGCCGCCGCCGACCGGACGGACGATGTCCTCGGACTGGACGAGTCGGAGGAGGAACCAGACGACGAGCGGGAGCCGCGCACCGAGGAGTGAACGGCGCTTCGGGCCGCGTTGATGTCAGCCGTTGATGTCAAAGGCCCCTCAGGATGAACCTGAGGGGCCTTTGATCTGTGTGCACTCGGCAGGATTCGAACCTGCAACCTTCTGATCCGTAGTCAGATGCTCTATCCGTTAAGCTACGAGTGCTTGTTCTTTTGTTTTGCCTTCGCTCCCGGCCCTTCCGGCCCGCTCGCGGCGACAGGAAGAACATTACATGACTGCCGCCGCCATGTGAAATCCGATTCGCACACCCCTTGTGACCTGCGAAAACGTCAAACGGGGCGGGGTCCGGCGAAGAGCACCGGGAACACCGAAGCCCCGGTCCTGAGGACCGGGGCTTCGGCGATCGGTGCGGAGGCGGAGGGATTTGAACCCTCGATGGGCTTTAAGGCCCAAACCGCATTAGCAGTGCGGCGCCATAGACCGGACTAGGCGACGCCTCCAGCACAACCGCTCACGCGAGCGCGCGAGTGGTGCGTGCAGATGATGACACAGTCGAGTGCGGTGTCACCAATCGCCCCCCACGGTACTAGGCAGGCAGGCCGCAGGGCAAAGGGCTTCCTCCGGCGGGGCGCCGGGGACCGCCTGCGGCGCAACGTCCGGGGCGCGTGCGCGTTGGGCAGGACATGGTTTCCGTCCTGCCGGCCGCCGGGCGGCGCGTCCTCGTGTCGTCCCTCGCCGCCGTGGCCTCCCTGGTCCCACTGGTCCCGCTGACCGCCGTACCCGCCGCCGCGGCCGGTGCCGCACCGCCGCCCGTCCGGCCGGAGGACCGGGCCCCGGAGCCGGACGGTGGTCACCTCGCCCCGGCCGCCCGGCCGGGCGGCGTCCGCAGTGATCACCTCACCGTGACCGTCCGGCACGCCGGCGCCGGGCGGAACGGGACGTACGAGCTGTTCTGCCATCCGGGTGGCGGCAGTCACCCGGACGTGGCGGGGGCCTGCCGGGTGCTCGACTCGAACACCCAGTGGGGCCGGGACACCTTCGCCCCGGTGCCGCCCGGCAGCGTCTGCACCATGCTCTACGGCGGCCCGGCCACCGCCCATGTCACCGGCACCTGGGCCGGGCGGCCCGTCGACGCCTCCTACGACCGCGGCGACGGGTGCGAGATCGGGCGGTGGGACCGGCTGGTGCCGCTGCTGCCGGCGCTCGGCGGCGCCGCCTAGAGGGGGTCCGCCCGGCGGACCCACCGGTGCGGTAAAGGTCCCGCGAAGGTCCGGTGCATCCGAAGCACGTGGTCACGGCTTCGGCGTCACTTCCTCGTGGGACCTCCCTCTCATCCGGCGTCGCGAGCGCAACGCGTGCGCTTAGACTCCCTCGCGTGACACGTCGCGGGCCGGTTGGCAAGATGGCCCGAGCGGTCGGCAAGGTGCGGTAACAGGGAGGAAGCGTCTCGTGAGCAGCAGGCCATCCCGAGGCGCTGCTCGCCTCGCAGCCATACTCGACGCGCTGCCGGATGCGTTGGTGCTGGTCAACGCGAACGGAACCGTCGTCAACGCCAACACCATCGCGCTGGAGGCCTTCGAGGCTCCGGGGACCGCGCTGGTCGGGCGAGGGCTGCTCGATCTGCTGCCGCAGTTCGACTCCCGGCTCATCCCCGGGTCCATGCGGCGCCCCGATCACATGGATCCGCAGGGCCGGACCAAGCCGACGCGGATGATCGCGCGGCGGACCGACGGGACCGAGTTCCCGGTCGAGGTCACGAGCGCGAATCTGGAGAACGGGCAGCAGGCGTACGACGGTTACGGGTACACGGGCGACGAGCTGCTGATGCTCGTCGTACGCGACCTGTCCGGGACCGTCGACACCGAGGCGGAGCTGGCGCGGTCGCAGCGGCAGACGGAGATGATCCTCCGCGCCGCGTCCGAAGGCGTCGTGGGGACCGACACCGACGGGCGGATCGTGCTCGTCAACCCGGCCGCCGCGCAGATCCTGGGCTACCGCGCCGGGGAGCTCGGCGGCAAGGAGCTGCACACGCTCGTGCTGCACTCCCGCGCCGACGGCTCCCCCTTCCCGTACGACGAGTCGCCGCTCGCCGACACCCTGCGCTCCGGGCGCAAGCACCGGGTGCGCGGGCAGGTGCTGTGGTCCAAGGGCGACAAGAAGGTCTCGGTCGATCTGACCACCGCTCCGGTGCGGGACGGGGACCAGCTCGTCGGCGCCGTGATGACCTTCGCCGACCGGCGGCCCTACGAGAGCCTGTCGCAGGAGAAGGCCGCGCAGGAGAAGGCGCACGCCGAGGAACTGGAGCGGCTCTCCGAGGAGCACGCCTCCGATCTCACCGCGCTCCGCCAGCAGCACGTCACCGAGCTGGAGGAGCTGCAGGAGAAGCACGCGGAGGAGCTGGCGGCGGGCGAGGAGCGGTACGCCGCGCTCGGCGAGCGGGAGAAGGACCGGTACGAGGCGCTGGCGGGCCGGCACGAGCAGCTGCTGACCCTGCTCGGGCAGTCCCTGCGCGGGCCGCTGGACGAGCTGCGGCGCGAACTGGCCGCCCTGGCCGCCGACGACGCCGGGCAGCTGTGGCCCGAGGCCAACCAGGTGCTGCACCACCTGTCGGCCGGGTACGCGCGGATCACGACGCTCATCGACAACGTCCTCGGCTACCAGCGGCTCGACGCGGGCGCCGAGGACATCACCCGCACGAAGGTGATGCTGGACGCCGTCGTCGCCGCCGGAGTCGACGGCGCGGTGGAGCTGATCGGCCCCGGCCGGGTGCAGTTCGCCGTGCACGCGCCGCCCATCGAGGCCGAGGTCGACCCGCAGCGGCTCGCCACCGCGCTCGCGCATCTGGTGGCGGATGTCGCCGGTGTCGACGCGACCGGCAACACGCCCGTCTCCGCGGGCGGTTACCTGGACAACACCGTCGTGGTCGCGGCCGCGCAGCGCGGTGAGGTCGCACGGATCGAGGTGCGCGGGCCGTACGCCGGGGGAGACCCGGTGCACGAGCCGATCGTGCGCGGGATCGTGCGCGCCCACGGCGGTGTGCTGCAGACGCACGAGGTGCCGGGCATGAGCGGCAGCGCGTACGTGCTGGAGGTGCCGCTCGGCGGTGGCGCCGGGGCCGTCGCCGCGCAGGCGCCCGCCGCGCTGGCACCCGCCACGCCGGCACCGGCCGCCGGTGAGACGCCCCCGGACGGGACTCCCGCGGCCGAGCAGGGCGCCGTCGCCGGCCGGCGGCGGGCCCGGCGCGGCTCCACGGACGCCTTCCTGGACGGTGACGTGCCCGGCGCGGCCCAGGCCGGTGAGCCGGACGGAGGCGTGCCGACCGGCCGCCGCCGCAGGCGCGCGGGCACGGCCGCCGACGAGGCCGCCGTGGTCCCGGCCGAGGGCGCGGACGCCGCGTCCGGCGGGAACGGGACCGGGCGCCGCCGTGGACGGCCCGCCGAGACCGGCGCCGGTGACGACGCGGGCGTGGCCGAGGGTGCCGTCATGACCGCGGCCGAGCATGCCGCGGGTGCCGCCGCCTCCGGCACGGGACTCGGTGCGGCCGTGCCGCCGCAGGGTGTGCCCGCGCCCACGGGCCGGCGTGCCCGCCGCGACTCCGACGCCCCGCAGGCCGCACTGCCGCCCGCGCTGCCCGCGGCCGGCGGCGAGCCGGCGTCGGCTGCCGGGACCGAGGACGACCCCGAGGGTGCGCAGCCGACCGGGCGGCGCCGGCGTGCGCTGGCCGCCGCCGCGGAGCGTGCCGCGGCACAGGAGGCGGGCGTCCGTACGGTCTTCGCCCTGCCGCCGGCCGAGGCCGACCGCGCGCCGGAACCCGCTGGGGCGCCGGGCCCGGGCGCCGCGGAGCTCGCTCCGGCCGGCGTGCCCGGGCAGATGCAGGTGCCCGCCCAGCCGCCGGTGCCCGCCGGGCACGTCCCCGGCGAGGGCCGGCACGACGCCGTGCCGCCGAGCCAGTCCGAGGACCACACCCCGCCGCAGCCGCATCCCACCAGCGCCCCGACCGGCCGGCGCCGCCGTGCCGTGGCCGCGTCGGCCCAGACCGCGCAGGAGGCCCCCGACCAGGCCGTTCCCGGCGAGGCGGGTTCCCCGCAGACAGCCGCGGCTACGGCCGTACCCGGTGCGCTCCCGGCGGGCGCGGCCACGGCTCCGGCACCCGGACAGGGCACCCCGGGCCAGGCCGTTCCGGCACAGGGCACCGCCCCCGCTCCGGCGCAGGCGCCCGCCGCGCTCCCGGCGGCCGCGCAGGCGGAGCCCGGCGCACAGCCCGGCGCGGCCGCTCCGCTGGCACCGGGCGCGGCCGTGCCGCCTGCCGTCCCCGGTCAGCAGGCGGCACCCGCACCCCAGCAGGGCAGTCCGGTGGCCCCCGGGCAGCAGGCCCCCGCTCAGGCGCGGCAGCCCGCCACCCCGGCGGCCCGCCCGCTGCCCGCGGAGGCCGTCTCCGGCCAGGTGCCGGCGGTCGGCCAGGCCGCGCCCGGCGTGCCGCAGTGGCCCGGCGCCGACGACACCTCCGGCGCGGGCACGCCCGTACCGCGGGCGGGCACGGCCGGCACCCCGGCGTCCGGGACCCCGCTTCCCGCGGCGGACCCCGGCGCCCGGCCGGGGCGTGCCGCGCAGCCGCTGCCCGCCGAGGCCGCGGCCGACCCGAACTCGACGCAGGGCCGGGCGATCAGCGTCCGGACGCTCGGCCAGGGCGTGCCGTTCGCCCGGCAGGCCCTGCAGGTCCAGCAGCCGACGGCGACCCCGCCGCCGCACGCGCCGGGCGGTTCCGGCCGGCGGCGCAAGCTGGGCACCCCGCCCGACCCGGCCGCGCGCCCCGAGCCGCAGCCGGAGCAGGCCGCCAAGGCGCAGCCGCCGGCCGATCCGGCGCCCGCGCAGCCGTCGCCCGCCGCGCAGCCGCCCGTACCGCAGCCCTCGCTCGCCGGGCAGTCCCGGCTCGTCCCGGCCACCGAGGGCGCCGGGCGGTCGTACGCCATAGGCGCCCCGGACGCCGACGCGGCCGAGGGGCCCGAGCCGCTGGACGGTCCCGGCGGTGCCGTCGAGGTGGCGGACCACCCGCGTCCGCAGCCGCTCGACGACGAGCTGCCGCCGGAGCCGCTGGACAATCCGCGCCGGCTGCTGGTGTGGCCCGCGCCGGACGTGACCACCCAGCAGGCGCTGAGCGACCGCGGCTACCGGCCGGTGATCGTGCACTCCCGCGAGGAGGTCGACGCGCAGATCGCGGCCTTCCCTGCCGCGCTGTTCGTGGACCCGCTGACCGGGCCGATCACCCGCACCGCCCTGCAGTCGCTGCGTCAGGCCGCCGTGGCCGCCGAGGTTCCGGTGCTGGTCACGGCCGGGCTCGGGCAGGCGACGCGGGAGGCGGCGTACGGTGCCGACCCCGCCGTGCTGCTGAAGGCGCTGGCTCCGCGGGACAGCGAGCAGCATCCGCCGCGGGTGCTGCTCATCGAGGAGCACGCGGAGATCGCGCTGGCGCTGACCTCGACGCTGGAGCGGCGCGGGATGCAGGTGGCGCGGGCCGCGAACGACAACGACGCGGTGACGCTGGCGGGCCAGTTCCGGCCGAACCTCGTGGTGATGGACCTGATGCAGGTGCACAGGCGGCAGGCCGGGATCGTGGACTGGCTGCGCGCGAACGGGCAGCTCAACCGCACCCCGCTCGTCGTCTACACCGCCGCCGTCGACCAGGCCGACCTGCCGCGGCTGGCCTCGGGAGAGACGGTGCTGTTCCTCGCGGAGCGGTCCACCAGCGCCGAGGTGCAGGCGCGGATCGTGGACCTGCTGGCCCGGATCGGCACCAACTAGCCAGGGCCTGTCGTTCGGATCAGGTCGGCCTGGCCCACGGTGCGTTGTCAGCCGACCCGAGCGGGGTGTGGTGCGTGCAGCTGCGAGGCGGAGGAGGGAGTCGACGCGGAGCGTCGGCGAGCGACGACAACGCCAGATGCGCGTGCCACACCCCGCGCCGCGCGGCATGATCCGAACGACAGGCCCTGGGTCACTTCGCGACCAGCCTGCGGGCCGCCTCCTTGATCGAGGCCCGCAGGCGCTCGCGGTCGCTGTCCTCGCCGCCGGCCACGATGCGCCGCATCTGCGGCACCGCGACCGTCCAGTTGGCGAGGGCGACGAGCAGGAGCAGCAGGTCGCCGGGCGGGATGGCGTCGGTGACGACCCCGCGGGCCTGGCCGTCCGCGAGCGCGCCGACCTTGCGCGCGTAGTGCTCCTGGCGGGCCGCCTCGTCGGGCAGCTCGGCGCTGCCGTACTCGATGCCCTCCCAGAAGAGCAGGCGGAGCAGCTCGGGGTGGGCGGCGTGGTAGTCGAGGAGGCGGTCGATCCAGCCGTCGATGTCGTCCGGATCGACCGGGACGGCCGCCGCCAGATCGACCATGCATCTGCCCAGGACCTGCGAGAACAGCTCCGCCTTGTTTCCGAAATAGGCGTAGATCAGCTGCTTGTTGGCCTTCGCCGCGGTTGCGATGCGGTCGATGCGGGCACCCGCGATGCCGTGCCGTGCGAACTCGGCGACGGCCGCGTCGAAGATGCGGCCCTTGGTCGCCTCGGGGTCCCTCACTGGTGCCATGGGGACAGGGTAGGGGCGCACAGGCAAGGAACCAACTATTTGGTTGACACGGAATTCCGTCCACTCGCAGACTGTTCCGGCATTGTCCAACCAACCAGTTAGTTGCTAGACCGGGCGCAAAGGGGTCTCCCGCTCATGCCGCAGCCAAGCACCGCCACCAGCCGCGAGGTCCGGGCATCCGCGCCCGGCAGGGGCACCCGAGCCCCAGGACTCCTCCTCGCCCTGATCGCCGCCTGCACCGCTGTCACCGCCGCGAACATCTACCTCGCGGCCCCGCTTCTCCCGCTGATCGCCCACGACTTCGGCGCCACACCCCAGGCGGAGGCCTGGATCGCCTCGGTCGCCCAGTTCGGCTACGCGGCCGGCCTGCTCTTCTTCGCCCCGCTCGGCGACGGCGTCGACCGGCGCCGGCTGGTCGGCGTGCTCTCGCTGGTGGCCGCGGCCGCGCTGGCGGCCGGCGCGGCGGCGCCCGGGAGCACCGCGCTCGCGGCCGCCGTCCTGGTGGCCTCAGCCGCCACCGTCGTGCCCCAGCTGCTGGTCCCGCTGGTGGCCGCCCGCGCCCCCGAGGACCGGCGGGCCCGTCATGTCGCCGCCGTCATAGCGGGGCTGTTCACCGGCATCGTGGCCGCCCGGGTCCTCGGCGGGCTGATCGGGCAGGCCTTCGGCTGGCGGGTGGTCTTCGCCGGTGCCGCCGTCCTGACCGCGCTGCTGGGGCTGGCCACCGCCCGGGCCCTCCCGGCGGAACACCGCCCGCGCCGCACCGGCCCGTTGTTCGGCGGGCTGACCTCGCTGCCCGGGATCGTCCGGCGCTCGCCCGACCTGTGGCGCGCGTGCGTCCGGCAGGCCGGGATGTACGGCGCCTGGAGCGCCCTGTGGACCTCCCTGGCACTGCTGCTGACCGGACCCCGGTACGGGATGTCGACCGCGGTGGCCGGGCTGTTCGGACTGTTCGGGCTGTCGGCGAGCGTGGTGGCCCCGCTCGCCGGCGGTCTCGTCGACCGCTTCGGCGCCTCCAGGGTCGTGCGCTCCGCGTACCTCCTGGCCGCCGTCTGCGTCCCGCTGTTCTGGCTGGGCGGGCATGTGCTCGCCGCGCTCTTCGCCGGTGCCGTCGCCGTCCACGCGGCCCTGGTCGCCGCGCACGTCGCCAACCAGACCCTGGCGCTGACCACCACTTCGGCGCCCGCGACCGCCAACACCGCCTACGTGGTGGCGAGCTTCGCGGGCGGCGCCCTGGCCTCCGCCCTCGCCGCCCCGGCCTACGACACCTGGGGCTGGGGCGGAGTGTGCCTGGTGGCCGGCGTCTGGCTGGCACTGGGCTGGGCGGCCACGGCGCTGCCCGCCCTCGGGCGGGCGGGACGCTGAGGGACCGGCCGCCGCAGGTGTGCGCCGGGGCGGGTGTCCCCGCCCCGGCGCACACAATGGCGTCACAGGCTGGTGACGTCGAGGTCCCCGTCGGCGTACCGCCTGCGCAGGACCTTCTTGTCGAACTTGCCGACGCTGGTCTTCGGCACCGCCTCCACGATCGTCCAGCGCTCGGGCAGCTGCCAGCGGGCGATGCGGCCCTCCTCGGCGAGGAAGGTGCGCAGGGTCTCGAAGTCCGCGCTGGCGCCCTCCCGGAGGACGACCGTGGCCAGCGGGCGCTCGCCCCACTTCTCGTCGGGCACGGCGACGACGGCGGCCTCGGCGACGTCGGGGTGGGACATCAGCGCGTTCTCCAGCTCGACCGAGGAGATCCACTCGCCGCCGGACTTGATGACGTCCTTGGCCCGGTCGGTCAGGGTGAGGAACCCGTCGGGGGAGATGGTGCCGACGTCGCCGGTCTTCAGCCAGCCGTCCTCGCTGAACTTGTCCGCCGGGCGCAGGGGCTCGGCGTCGGGGCCGTTGTAGTACGCGCCCGCGATCCAGTTGCCGCGCACCTCCAGCTCGCCCGCCGACTCGCCGTCCCAGGGCAGGCGCTCGCCGCCGGGGCCGGTGAGCCGGGCCTCGACGCCGGCCGGGAAGCGGCCCTGGGTGAGGCGGTAGGCGAACTCCTCGTCCGTGCCGACCGCGTGGGCCGGCGGGCGGGCGACCGTGCCGAGCGGGGAGGTCTCCGTCATGCCCCAGGCGTGGCAGACCCGCATGCCCAGTTCGTCGAAGGCCGCCATGAGCGAGGGCGGGCAGGCCGAGCCGCCGATGGTGACCTGGGTGAGCGAGGAGACGTCCCGGGGCTTCGCCTTCAGCTCGGCCAGCAGGCCCTGCCAGATGGTGGGCACGGCCGCCGCGTGGGTCGGCCTCTCCCGCTCGATCATCTCGGCGATCGGCGCGGGCTGCAGGAAGCGGTCCGGCATCAGCATGTTGACGCCGGTCATGAACGTGGCGTGCGGCAGGCCCCAGGCGTTGACGTGGAACTGGGGGACCACCACCAGGGAGGTGTCCTCGTCGGTCAGGCCCATCGACTGGGTCATGTTGACCTGCATGGAGTGCAGGTAGATCGAACGGTGGCTGTAGACCACGCCCTTGGGGTCGCCGGTGGTGCCGGAGGTGTAGCACATGGCGGCGGCCTGGCGTTCGTCCAGCTCGGGCCAGTCGTAGGTGGTGGGACGGCCCGCGAGCAGCTCCTCGTACTCGTGCAGCCGCGCGGCGGTGCCCGCCAGCGGGGTGCGGTCACCGGGACCGGTGACCACGATGTGCTCGACCGTGGGCATCTCGGGCAGCAGCGGGGCGAGCAGCGGGATCAGGGAGCCGTTGACGATGATCACGCGGTCGGCGGCGTGGTTGACGATCCACACCAGCTGCTCGGCGGGCAGCCGCAGATTGAGGGTGTGGAGCACCGCGCCCATCGACGGGATCGCGAAGTACGCCTCGACGTGCTCGGCGTTGTTCCACATCAGCGTGGCGACCCGGTCGTCGGGACGGATGCCCAGCTCGTCCCTGAGGGCGTTCGCCAGCTGCACCGCACGGGCCCCGGCCTCGGCGAAACTGCGCCGCTGCGGCTCGGCCTCCCCGGTCCAGGTGGTGATCTGGGACCGGCCGTGTACCAGCACTCCGTGTTCGAGGATACGGGTGACGGTCAGCGGTACGTCCTGCATGGTGCTCAGCACGGAGTCCTCCCGGGGCGGCGTCGCCTACGCGGTGGTAAGGGCTCCGCTGATTCTGCGCACATACCGCGCGGTATGTCACTAGGCGGTATGTCACTCCGGGCAGGAAAGCGCGGCTCTACCGCGCCAGCACCAGCTCGGGGTCCTCGCGCAGCTTCCCCAGCGCGCGCGACACCGCCGACTTCACCGTGCCCACCGACACCCCGAGCACCTCGGCGGTCTGGGCCTCGCTGAGGTCCTCGTAGTACCGCAGGACGACCATCGCCCGCTGCCGCGCAGGGAGTTTCGTTATCGCCCGCCACATGGCGTCGCGCAGCGCCTGACGCTCGGCCGGGTCGTCGCCGCCGGGCACGGGCTCCGGCTCGGGCAGCTCCTCGCAGGCGAACTCGTCCACCCGGCGCTTGCGCCACTGGGAGGTCCGCGTGTTCAGCAGCGCACGGCGCACATAGCCGTCGAGCGCCCGCTGGTCCTCGATCCGCTCCCAGGCCGCGTAGGTCTTGGCCAGGGCGGTCTGCAGCAGGTCCTCGGCATCGCTCGGGTTGGCGGTCAGCGAGCGCGCGGTACGCAGCAGGACCGGCTGACGGGCCCGCACATACGAGGTGAAGGAGGGGTACGTGAGGGTCTGCCGCGCTGGTGCGGCGGCGGCCGAGGCGCTGGTGCAGACGGGTGTGGTCATGGCTCCACGCTATGAGCGGGCCGCGCACCGGCGGATCGGCCGCAGGTCCCGAAGCAAGGTCCCCCTCAGGTTGTAGGGGTGGGGTCCGCTCCACCTCCTGAAGGTGGACTGCGGGTGCACACCGTCTCCGGGTCCGACCCTGAGCCGGGTGCGGTTCCCGGCCCCGCCCGGGGGCCGCACGGGGCCGTGGCCTCAGCGGTCGGCGGCCAGGACCAGGCCCGACGTCGGCACCCCGGTACCGGCCGTCACCAGGGTCCTGGCCACCCCCGGTATCTGGTTCACCGCAGTGCCGCGCACCTGGCGCACCCCCTCGGCGATGCCGTTCATCCCGTGCAGGTACGCCTCCCCCAGCTGGCCCCCGTGCGTGTTGAGCGGCAGCCCCCGCGCGGCCACGAAGTCCGCCGCCTCCCCCCTTCCGCAGAACCCGAACTCCTCCAGCTGCATCAGCACGAACGGGGTGAAGTGGTCGTAGAGGATCCCCACGTCGATGTCCCCCGGGCCGAGTCCCGAGGTGCGCCACAGCTGCCGGGCCACCGCGCCCATCTCCGGCAGTCCGGTCAGGTCGTCCCGGTAGAAGCCGGTCATCTGCTCCTGCGCCCGGCCCGCGCCCTGGGCGGCCGCCGCGATCACGGCGGGCGGCTTCGGCAGGTCCCGGGCCCGCTCCACGGAGGTGACGACGACCGCCTGCCCCCCGTCGGTCTCCTGGCAGCAGTCCAGCAGCCGCAGCGGCTCCACGATCCAGCGGGACGCGGCGTGTTCGGCGAGGGTGATGGGGCGGCCGTGGAAGTACGCGGCCGGGTTGGTCGCCGCGTGCCCGCGGCCGGCCACCGCCACGTGCCCGAAGACCTCCGGTGCCAGCCCGTAGGTGTGCAGGTACCGCTGGGCCGCCATGGCCACCCAGGAGGCCGGGGTGAGCAGCCCGAACGGCAGGACCCAGCCGAGCGCCACCCCCTCCGCCGAGGGCTCCCGGTGCTGCACCCCGGCGCCGAACCTGCGGCCCGAGCGCTCGTTGAAGGCCCGGTAGCAGACCACCACCTCCGCCACGCCCGCCGCCACGGCCAGCGCCGCCTGCTGCACGGTGGCGCAGGCCGCCCCGCCCCCGTAGTGCACCCGGGAGAAGAAGGACAGCTCACCCATGCCGCAGGCCTGGGCGACGGTGATCTCCGGGCTGGTGTCCATCGTGAACGTCACCAGGCCGTCCACGTCCGCCGGGGTGAGCCCGGCGTCGTCGAGCGCCGCGTGCACCGCCTCCACCGCCAGCCGCAGTTCACTGCGCCCGGAGTCCTTGGAGAACTCGGTGGCCCCGATCCCGGCGATCGCCGTGCGCCCGCCGAGGGTGTCGCTGGTGCGCAGGCTCATGACGCGTCCTCCGGGCCGGGTGCCGGGACCGTGACCGTCACCGTGCCGGTCACATGTCTGCCGATGCCGTTGGCGCCGACGACGCGCACGGTGGCGGTGTCGCCGTCGACCTCCTCGATCCTGCCGGTGAGCACCATCGTGTCCCCCGGGTAGTTGGGCGCGCCGAGCCGGATGGCGACCCGGCGGAGCACCGCCGTCGGGCCGAAGTGGTCGGTGACGTACCTGCCGACCAGGCCGTTCGTCGTCAGGATGTTCATGAAGACGTCCGGCGAGCCCTTCTGCCGGGCCAGCTCCGCGTCGTGGTGCACGTCCTGGTAGTCCCGGGAGGCGATCGCCCCCGCCACGATCAGCGTGCGCGTCACCGGGATCTCCAGCGCGGGCAGTTCGGTGCCCGCCGTCGGTGCCGTCGTCATTCCTCACTCCCCACTCGCGATCAACTCCCCCAGTTCCTGCAGCAGTTCACTGCCCGAGCCCAGGTGGCCGGCCAGCTGCCGGCCCCACAGGAAGTGCCGGTGCACCGGATGGCCGAGATCGGCTCCGGCCCCGCCGTGCAGATGCTGACCGGTGTGCACCACCCGCCGGCCCGCCTCGGAGGCCCACCAGGCCGCCGTCAGCGCGTGGCCGGCGTACGGCAGCCCGGCGTCCCGCCGCCAGGCGGCCTCGTACGCCGTGACCCGGATCGACTCGGTGTCCAGATGGGCGTCGGCGGCGCGGAGCTGGACCCCCTGGCGGGTGGCGAGCGGGCGCCCGAACTGCTCCCGGGAGTTGACGTGCGCCACGGCCCGCGCGAGCGACCCCGCGCACACCCCGGCCTGCAGCCCGGCGAAGGCCGTGCGGGCGGTGGCGAGGACGTCGGCGTAGGCGTCCGGCCCGCCCAGCGGCTCCGCCGGTGCCCGATCCAGGGTGAGGCGGGCGGCCGACCAGGGCGCCGTCAGCTCCACCGGGGTGATCCCGGTGCCCTCGCCGAGCGTGGCCAGCCACAGGCGCCGGTCCGCGTCGGCGACGAGCACATGGGTGGCGTCCCTCAGCCAGGGCACGGCCGGGACGGTGCCGGTGAGAGCGCCCGGCCCCGTGGCCCGCACCCCGCTCCGGGCCGGGAACGCCCCGGTCACCACCGCCGAGCCGGCCCCGAGGGCGGCCAGCAGCCGGTCCCGCTGCTCCGGCGTGCCGTGGGCCGCGAGCGCCAGGACGCCGTACACACAGGTCGCCGCGTACGGCACCTGGGCGGTCGTGCGGCCCTGTTCCTCCAGGAGCAGCACCAGGCCGAGCAGGCCCAGCTCCTCGACGGCGGCGGTCAGGCCCGCCGCGCACAGGGCCTTGAACAGCTCCGGGTCGCTGCCGGTGCCGGCGGCCGCCAACCGCTCGTGGCCGGTGAGGTCGCCGAGGATCCGTGCGGCCAGTCCGCGGGCCCCGGCCTGGGCCTCGGTGGGCGTGAAGTCCATCTCACCCCTCGCCTTCCACGGCCCGGAAGACCGGCAGGACCAGGGGACCCTCGGGGCCCTCGTCGTCGTACCGCCGGAACTCCACGCGCACGGGCAGCCCGATGCGCACCTTGTCGTGGGGGACCCCCACCACGTTGCTCACCATCCGCACGCCCTCGGCGAGTTCGACGAGGGCGACCGCGTAGGGAGGGTCGAAGGCCGGGAAGGGCGGGTGGTGCATGACGACGTACGAGTGGACGGTGCCCTCGCCGCTCGCCTCGACCGTGTCCCAGTCCGGGCAGCCGCAGCCGTTGCAGCCCGGCAGCCAGGGGTGGCGCAGGAGGCCGCAGTCCGTGCAGCGCTGGACCAGGAGCCGGTGCTCGGCCACGCCCTGCCAGAATCCGGCGTTGTCCCGGTTGACCACCGGGCGGGGGCGGGCGGCCCGGGGTTCCCGGGGGGCCGGGGCGTACTTGAGGATGCGGAAGCGGTGCGTACCCACCAGGTCGCCGCCGACCCGCACGTCCATGCGGGTCGTGACGAAGTGGCCCGTGCCCAGCTTCGTCGTCTTGCGGGCGGAGACCGACTCGATCACCGCGTCGAAGGTGACCTCGTCGCCGGGCCGCAGGGGCCGCAGGTACTCCTGCTCGCAGTCGGTGGCGACGACCGACGTACAGCCCAGGCCGTCCAGCAGGCCGAGCAGTTCGTCGTAGGCGCCGGTGCGGCCCTCGTGCCCGGACAGGCCGCCCATCGTCCACGCCTGGAGCATGGTGGGCGGGGCGACGGCGCCGGGCCCCGAGTACGCCGGGTTGGTGTCGCCCATCGCCTCGCACCAGTGCCGGATCATGGGCAGGTTGACCGGGTCCCGGCCCACGCCGGTGACGGCGGCGGGCCGCCCCTCGAACGCCCTGAGCCGCTCCTCCGCGTCCGGCCGCCCCTCGAACGCCCTGAGCCGCTCCTCCGCGTCCGGCCGCCCCTCGAACGCCCTGAGCCGCTCCTCCGCGTCCGGCCGCCCGGTCACCTGCGCCCCCTCGCCAGCCCGAGCCGCGTCGTCGCGACGATCTCCCGCTGCACCTCGCTCACCCCGCCCCCGAACGTGTTGATCTGCGCCGCCCTGTTCAGCCGCTCCAGCTCGCCGTCCCCGAACGCCCCCGGGGAACCGGAGCGGATCAGTCCGGCATCCCCGACGATCTCCTGACACATGCGATACGTCGTGACAGCCATTTCCGTTCCCGCGACCTTCACCGCGCTGGCGTCCCCCGGGGCCGGCCCGCCCGCCCCCACATCGCTCACCAGACGCCAGTTGAGCAGGCGCGACGCCGCGATCCGGGCATGCGCCTCGGCCGCCAGAGAACGCACCCAGGGCTCGTCGATCCGGCGCCGGCCCGTCACCGGATCGGGTGAACGGGCGGCGGTGAGCGCGGCGGCGAGGAAGTCCTCGGCCTGCATGCCGAGCGCGGCCAGCGCGACCCGCTCGTGGTTCAGCTGGCCGGTGATGAGCGCCCAGCCCCCGTTCTCCTCGCCGACCAGGCCGACGGCCGGGACGCGGACGCCGTCGTAGTAGGTCGCCGTCGTCGTCTGCCCGCCGACCGTCTCGATCGGCGTCCAGGAGAAGCCCGGGGCGTCGGTGGGCACGAGGAGGACGGAGATGCCCCGGTGCCGCGGGGCGTCCGGGTCGGTGCGGCAGGCGAGCCAGATCCAGTCGGCGTGCTGGGCGCCCGAGGTGAAGATCTTCTGCCCGTCGATCCGCCAGCCCTCGCCCTCGCGCACGGCCCGGGTGCGCAGCGAGGCGAGGTCGGTGCCGGCGGAGGGCTCGGTGTAGCCGATCGCGAAGACCAGGTCGCCGGCGAGGATCCGGGGCAGGAAGTGGGCCTTCTGCCACGCGCTGCCGTGCCGCATGAGGGTGGGTCCGACCGTGTTGAGCGTGACCATGGAGACCGGGGCGCCGGCCCGGTACGCCTCGTCGAAGAACACGAACTGCTCGTCCGCGCCCCGCCCCTGGCCGCCGTACTCGGCCGGCCAGCCGATCCCCAGCCAGCCGTCGGCCCCGATGCGACGCAACAGGGCGCGGTCGTCGCCCGCTTCGGGCCCGCTGTCCCGCAGCGCCCTGAAGTAGGCGCGCAGTTCGGCGCGCAGCCGCTGCTGGCGTTCGGTGGGGGCGAGGTGCACGGCGGAGCCTCCCGGCCTCGGAGGGACGTGCGTGAGCAGGTATCTGACTGTCCGTCAGTTACCTGGGAGGTGTCAAGGTGCCCCCGCACACGCCTGCGCGGCGGTACCGAAGCACCGCCGCGCGGACGTGTCGCGACCCCGAAGCACACTCCCCGAAGCCCCCCCGAAGCACCCCCCGAGGGCCCTCAGCGCGAGGAACCCCCGCCCCCGCTCACCACAGGCGGGTGAAGTGGACGGCCACGTTCCCGTTGCCCTGCTGGATGCCCGTGAACGCGGAGCCGTTGACCTGGGCGGTGTTGTTCTGGTTCGTCGCGCCCGAGCCGACCGCGCTCTGTTGCGTGGTGGACGAGTTCCCGTTGTTGTCGAGGCCCACCCCGCTGCCGCTGACGCTCGCCACGCCCGCGTTCGATCCGTCGCCCGACAAGGCGCCGTTGTTCGCCGCCGCGACGCCGCCGAAGAGGGCGGCTGCCAGCGGGAGAGCGGCGACGGCGGCGAGAACGCGGGCGGTACGGATGCTTGCCATGCTGTTCCTCCAGAACCAAGGACTCAGGCCCTAGGGCCCGTACGTGAACTACGGCTTGTCTCGGGGCGGTTGGCCGGCCGCCTCGACTGTCGTGGACGACGTCGCGCTCCAGAGTTGCCCAGCGGATCACCGGCGAACCACCCGGAAAGCCGCGATTCGCACGCAAGCGTGATGACAAGTCGATAAACCCCTGACGCCACCTTTTGGGCATCTCAAGCCCCACGACCCATGGCACAGGCGTTCGGCAGCCAAGCGACACAAGGGGCGAATCGTTCCCGCGCAATTCCGGCCAATCTCCCCGTACGGGCGCGTCGCCGGCGTCCTCCACTTCCCTTTTTCGAACATACGTACGAACATGGAGTCATGGCCACCACCGACCGGCAGGCCACGACGCTGGCCCTCGCACACGCCCTGTCAGCCGCCGAACGCGGCCTGGCCGTCATCCCCCTGTCCCGGACGAAGCTCCCGGCCCTGCGCTCCCCGCACCGCGACCGCCCCGGCCCCGCGGGACCGCCCTGCCACGGCGAGTGCGGCCGCTTCGGCCACGGCGTGTACGACGCCTCGGCCGACCCGGTCCGCATCCGCGAGATGTTCGCCGCCGCGCCCTGGGCCACCGGCTACGGCATCGCCTGCGGCCTGCCCCCGTACCACCTGATCGGCGTCGACCTGGACACCAAGTGCGGTACGGACTCCTCCGTCGCCCTGCGCGAGCTGGCCCTGCGCCATCTGTTCACGATCCCCGAGACGGTCGTCGTGCTCACGCCGAGCGGCGGCCGCCACCTGTGGCTGACCGGCCCGCCGGACGTCGCCGTACCGAACTCGGCGAGCCGGCTCGCCCCCGGCATCGACATCCGGGGCGCCGGCGGCTACCTCGTCGGCCCCGGCTCCCGCACCGACCACGGTGTCTACGGCACCGCCCCCGGCACCGCGCACCTGCCCCCCGCCGTCTGCCCGCCGGCCCTGCTGCGCCTGCTCGTGCCCCCGACCCGGAGCGGCCGGCACGCCCCGGCGCCACCCGGCGACCACGGCCGCGGCCTCGTCCACTTCGTCCTGACCGCCCACGAGGGCCAGCGCAACACCCGGCTGTTCTGGGCCGCCTGCCGCGCCTACGAGAACGGGCTCGGCCCCGCGCTGACCGACCCGCTCACCGAGGCGGCCCGGCACACCGGCCTGACCGAACGCGAGGCCCGCGCGACGATCGCCTCGGCGGCCCGGATGACGGGCCACCAGCCGTAAATCCCCAGGTCCCGGGCGCATGTGCCCGCCTGGGGTGGGCCCATGACCCTGACCAGCGTGGTCCTCACCTCGGGACGGTCCCTCGACCTCACCGAGCTGCACCTGTCGTCCACCTACGGCGGGCTGCTGGAGGGCTGCCCCTGCAAGGCGCTCAGGCGAGATGCGGATCACGGGACTGCTGCGCTCCGCGGAGCGGGCCGCCGCCGGCGCGCCCGTCCACCTGGTCCCGCCGCCGCGCGCGTACCCGGACGGGCAGGCCGGCACCTTCGGGCCGGTGGAGAAGCTGCCGCCCGTGGCTGCGTCGGAGCACGACCCGGTCCTCCACCGCTCCGTGCTCACCGTCGTCTGGTTCCAGTCCACCCCGAACGCCCCCTGCGGCGACACCGCGGTGACCGGTCTGCGCGCACTCCCCTGGGAGGAACTGGCCCGGGACCGCGAGCTGTAGCGACCGCGGGCCGCACGCACGAAGAAGGGGCACCTCGTGAACCGAGGCACCCCTTCCGGGCCGTGAGACCCGCCAAACTCCGCGGAGGCGGTGGGATTTGAACCCACGGTGACATCGCTGCCACGACGGTTTTCAAGACCGTTCCCTTAGGCCGCTCGGGCACGCCTCCCCGCGGCTGCCGCGGACCGGCAGCGCGGGTACACATTACCGGCCCGGGCCCGGCCGCGGTGGCCCGGTGCCGCGGCGCGCGACCGTAGTTCGCGCGCCGGCCGGGCTCAGCTGTCGCCGACCCGGGCGCCCAGCGTCAGGTCGACCGTGTGCTCCTGGCCGCCCCGCTTGTAGGTGATCGTGACCTTGTCGCCGGGCTTGTGGGTCCAGATCTCGCCGATCAGCGTGGGACCGCTGTCGATCACCGAGTCGTCGAGCTTGGTGATCACGTCACCGGGCTTGAGGCCGGCCTTGTCGGCCGGGCCGCCCGACTCCACCGCGGAGGCGCCGCCCGCGCCCTGGTCGGTGATCTTCGCGCCGTTGGTGGAGTCCTCCAGCGAGACGGACGCGCCGATCTTCGCGTAGACCGGCTTGCCGGTCTTGATCAGCTGCTGGGCCACGTACTTGGCCTGGTTGATCGGGATGGCGAAGCCGAGGCCGACCGAGCCGGACTGGCCGCCGCCGAAGCTGCCGCTGTTGGTGGACTGGATGGCCGAGTTGATGCCGATGACCGCGCCGGAGGCGTCCAGCAGCGGGCCGCCGGAGTTGCCCGGGTTGATGGACGCGTCGGTCTGCAGCGCGCTCATGTACGACGCCTTGCTCGTGGAGCTGCCGTCGCTGGAGGCCACCGGGCGGCTCTTGGCGCTGATGATGCCGGTCGTCACCGTGTTGGACAGACCGAAGGGCGCACCGATGGCGATGGTCTCGTCACCGACGGCCACCTTGTCGGAGTCGCCGAGCGCCAGCGGCTTGAGGTCCGAGGGCGGGTTCTTCAGCTTGATGACCGCAACGTCGTAGCCCTGGGCGTGGCCGACGACCTCGGCGTCGTACTTCCTGCCGTTCGGGAACGTCGCGCTCAGCTTGCCGCCGTCGAGGGCGTCCGCCACCACGTGGTTGTTGGTGACGATGTGTCCCTGGGTGTCGAAGACGAACCCGGTGCCCGTGCCGCCCTCGCCGTTGGTGCCCTCGGCCTCGATGGTGACCGTGCTGGGCAGCGACCGGGCGGCCACGTTGGCGATCGTGCCGGGCGCGCGCTTGACCTGCGCGGCGCTGTTGTCGGAGGCGGAGACGGTGGTGGACCCGCCGTTGTCGTTGTCCCTGGCCAGGGTGTAGCCGATGCCGCCGCCCAGACCGCCCGCGGCCAGCGCGGCCACCAGGACCGCGGCGACCAGGCCGCCGCGCCCGTTGCGCGGCTTGGGAGCGGGCTGGTGGTACGACGCGCCCCAGCCGCCGCCCGCGCCGCCGCTGCCCGGGTCGCCGTAGGCGGGCGTGCCGGGGGGCGGGGGCGGCCAGGCGCCCTCAGGACCGGCGGGCGGCGGCTGGTGGCCGCCCGGAGCCTCCTGGGCGTGCGCGGTCGGCACGGGGCCCTGCGGGGGCGCCGCCGGGGCGCTGCCGGGTACCGGCGGGAGGGGAGCCGTCGGCTCGTGCCCGCCGGGCGCGGAGCCCTGCGGGGACGCGTCGGAGGAGGCCACCGGCACGGGAGGTGCGGACGGGGCCGGGGGTACCGCGTTGCCCTCGTTCTCGGTGCTCACAGCTCTTCTCCTCGATCCACGACTGTTCTTCTCGGTCGCACTCGGTCACGCTCGTTCACGATCGGCGGGGGCGGTCACGCTTCTCGTGGCCCGTCGCGATGTCGCTGCGCATGTGTTCCGTGTTCCAGTTTGTATGCAGTCAGCTTTTCCCACGGGCCGTCAGAGCACCATAAGCGGTGGCTGTGGGTCCAGGGCCACCCTTTACATAGGGCATTACGGGCAAAAATTATATAAATGACTAGCGTGCACGTCCGGGTTCGTCGCGCGGACGCATGAGCGCCGCCACGCGTACCCCGTGACGGTGGCACCATGACGCGGTGACCCACGCACCACACCTCTCCGTCCAGGTCGTCGCCCACCGGGGCGCCTCCGAGGACGCGCCCGAACACACCCTGGCCGCCTACAAGAAGGCGATCGAGGACGGCGCGGACGCCCTCGAGTGCGACGTGCGGCTGACGGCCGACGGCCACCTGGTCTGCGTCCACGACCGGCGCGTGAACCGTACCTCCAACGGCCGCGGCGCCGTCTCAGCCCTGGAGCTGGCCGATCTCGCCGCCCTGGACTTCGGCTCCTGGAAGAGCCGCGACGCCTGGCGCGGCCGGGACGAGGAGCCCGACTGGGAGCACCGGCCCGAGGACCGCGAGGAGACCTCCGTACTGACCCTGGAACGACTGCTGGAACTGGTGTCGGACGCCGGCCGGCGCGTGGAGCTGGCCATCGAGACCAAGCACCCGACGCGCTGGGCCGGCCAGGTCGAGGAGCGGCTGCTGGCCCTGCTCAAGCGGTTCGGGCTGGACGCCCCCGCCTCGGCCGCCGAGTCCCCGGTCCGGATCATGAGCTTCTCGGCGCGCTCGCTGCACCGCGTGCGTGCCGCGGCGCCGACCCTGCCCACGGTCTACCTGGTGCAGTTCCTCTCGCCCCGGCTGCGCGACGGGCGGCTGCCCGCGGGCGTGGGGATCGCGGGGCCGTCGATCCGCATCGTGCGAAGCCACCCCGGCTACGTGGAGCGGCTGAAGCGGGCCGGCCACCAGGTCCACGTGTGGACCGTGAACGAGCCCGAGGACGTCGACCTGTGCGTCCGGCTCGGTGTCGACGCCCTCATCACCAACCGCCCGCGCGCGGTACTGGACCGGCTCGGCCGCTGAGATCCGGCCGTTCGGCAGCCGCGCGTGAGCGCTTCGTCACAGGGTGTGCTCCGGCGCGTTCGCTCCGTGTGCGGCCGTTTCGAATGCGTCACCGGAAGGGGATTGGCCGGTTTCCGGTTCAGGCCGATGGGGCATCCACACCGTGGCGTGGGGCAAAGGAGGTCTCGGGGGTGGCGTTGGTGGTGGCACAGGAGGTGCCCACGTCGTCGAGCATGGCCGTACCCCATGGCCCGGCGGGCGTGGGGAAGGCGAGGCGCCGGATGCGCGCGCAGCTGCGCGGCGGCGGCGTGTCGGAATCGGTGATCGACGATGCCGTACTCATTCTTTCCGAACTGCTGAGCAATGCCTGCAAGCACGGGCGGCCACTGGGCGACGTGCCGGCCGGGGACGGTGACGTGCTCGCCGCGTGGCGGGTCGACCCACGGGGCCGGCTCGTCGTCGAGGTGACGGACGGCGGCGGTCCCACCCGCCCGGCTCCGGCAACCCCGTCGGTGACCGCGCACGGCGGCCGGGGACTGAACATCGTCACGGCCCTCGCCGACGACTGGGGCGTCCGCGACGACGTCCGCGGCGAGGTGACGGTCTGGGTGGTGGTCAACGGGGACGTCCACGATCCCGACGCGAGGTGCCGCCGCGACCATTTCGCTACGCGCGTCACCGCCCCCTCGCTGCCGGAGCCGGCCGGCCTGGACTTCGCGGACGCCTTCGAGGACCTGGGCTGAACCCCAGAGAGACGGACGCCTTCGAGGACCTGGGCTGAACCCTGCTGGACCCCAGAGAGACGGCCGGTACACGCCGGGACCGTCCACAGGTTCACACCACCGGCGTCGAGCGCGCGTGCGTTGTCCACAGGTTCCCGTCGCAGGTGGCCTGAACGGCTAGGCTCCCGCCGTACCAGAAGAGCCGTAACCGGGAGACACCCACGATGGCCAAGAAGCGACCTCAGACGAAGGCCGAGCGCCCGCAGCTCACGGACGGAGAGATCCCGGTTGTCGGCGCACGCGAGCCCTGCCCCTGCGGCAGCGGCCGGCGATACAAGGCGTGCCACGGCCGGGCCGCCGCGCACGCCGTGACCGAGCTGGTGCAGCGCCCGTTCGAGGGACTGCCGGGCGAGTGCGACTGGGTGGCGCTGCGCGAGCTGGTGCCCGCCGCGACGGTCGAGCTGACCCTCAAGGGCGGCCTGCCCGAGGGCGTCCCGTCCGTCAGCCTCGCCACCGTGCTGCCGATGGCCTGGCCCGCGCTCCGCCGCGACGACGGCTCGGTCCTGCTCGGCCTGCAGAACGACACGGCGTCCGGCGACATCAGCCGCGACCTCGGCGACACGCTCCAGCGGGCGCTCCAGGCCGAGCCCGGCACCCCGGTGCAGGGCCGCCGGGCCCCCGCCGAGGCGCCCCGGCTGCAGGACCTGATCGACGCCGGCGCGGCTTTCGAGCCCGTGGTGCACAGCGGGTTCGAGTTCTGGGTGCCGGACGCGGACAACGCCACCCCGGAGGTGGCCGCCTCCCTGGAGCGGGCCAACGCCGCCGCGATCCCGACCGTCCGGCTGTCCGGCGTGGACGCCGCGTACTGGTGCGAGACCCCGGAGAAGAACCACCTGCGCTGGGTCATGCCGCATCCGGAGGAACAGCTTCTGGACGCTCTCGCCCGGCTGCACGCGGCGGGCCGCTCCAGCCTCGGCGAGGGCACCCGGCTGGTGGGCTCCTTCCGTGCTCACGGCCTCACCGTGCCGGTCTGGGACCTGCCGAGCGAGGTCACGGCGGACGACGTGGAGAAGCCGGCCGCCGAGTTCGCCGAGCGTCTCGCCGCCGCCCTCGCCGCCACGGAGCCGCTCACGGCGGACGAGCGCCGGGCGCGCGGCGGGCTGACCAACCGCCAGGTCACCCTCAGCTGACGCCCCCGCGCGCGGGTGTCACGGCTGAACGGTCGGTCAGCCGTGACACCGGGCCGCCGGGCAGGTGACTCCTGTCACAACTCCCCGTTCCGACAGGGAAATCGGTGGCCGAATGGCTGAGACGGAATTTGCGAACCGCCGATCTCTTGTTACCGTTCCAGTAGCCCGGTTGCTGGTGCATCCCCCGTCGCCAGCAACCGGGTCTTTCCATGTCCGCGTCCGGCGTACAACGCGCGGCCCGGTGTCAACTCCCGTTCGGCCCGTCGGAGTTGCTTCCCGAGCGCAACAGCAGCGCGCCGTCGCGGCCGCGCTCGGCGAACTCGGCCACGGCCGTGTAGGCGTCCGGTCCGCCCCGGCTGTGTTCGCGCGGCGTCTCGCAGGTGGCGGGCTCGTCGTCGGCTCCCGTGTCGCAGCGCGTCTCCACGGTGTGGCCGCCCGGTCCCATGAGGGTGAGCACGGAGTCCAGCGACTCGCCGGTGGCGTTGCGGTAGTAGGTGCGCGCCCAGGTGTCCGTGCCCTGCGTCAGCACACAGGTCTGCGCCTCGATGCCGTCGGGCGAGCTGAGTCCGGGGCCGCAGCGGGCGGCGGTGGCGAGGCCCAGGCCGAGCAGGAGGGGCGACCTGCCGGGGGTGGCGGTGGGGTCCTTGGCGTCGCCCCTGCGCGGGGCCGCGGGCGCGGGGGTCCGGCCCCCGTCGCCCACCTGCCCCGCGAACGCCACGGCCAGCGGCAGCACGACCGCGGCCGTCACGACGCCCGCGAGGGCGAGCAGGCGCAGCCTTCGGGGGTCGGGCCCGCCGCCGGGCGCCCGCCGGGTGCCGTGTCCCCCAGGAAATCGCAGCATGAGCGGAAGATAACGAGCGCGGGGCGCCCGCCCGCCCCGCGCGCGCCCGACACCCCTACAACTCGGGCGCGCTCACACCCGTACGAGTGAGGGCGTCGACCACCGCGTCCACCACGGCCTCGACGTCGGGCACCCAGGGCGCGGCCGAGCCCGGCAGCGGGGCACGCTCCCAGCGGACGGCGCCCTGACCGGTCTCGGAGGGGGGCAGGGCGATGTAGCCGCCCTCGCCGTGGAAGCGCAGGGAGCCGGGGACGAAGTCCTTGGCGTACAGCAGTTCGCCCAACTGCTCCATGGAGTACGGCTTCACGAGCAGCGCCCAGCGGGTGGGCGCGGCGATCACTGGGCCGAGGCGCATGCCACGGCGGTCGAGCAGGGCGAGGGCCCGGGAGGCGGCCAGCGCCGGCAGGCTGACGGCGCAGGGCGCCTCGCCCCCGGTGGCCAGCACGATCGGCGCGCCCGGCCGGTTGGTCCACCACCAGCGCACCATGCGCGCGTCGGTCGTGGCCGCGAGCAGGCCGGGGTCGAAGGGGTGGGCGCCGGGCACCGTGCACTCCGGGTCGGGGCAGCCGCAGCGGGCCCGGCCCTGCGGGTCCGGGGCCACACCCGGGAGTACGGGCCACTGCCATTCCGTCGCGAAGGTCAGGGCCGCGCTGATCAGCTCAGGCCTCCCGTCGTTCCGCCTGGACAGGAGCCTGCGTCGCCTTCCGAGGATCTCGCGCATGAGCGCTCGTTCCTTTCCGTTGCACCGCTGGCAACACCGTGGTCCACATCACGTCATGTGTCGATCACTTCACTGTGCGTACCTGTTGGCGCATCACACCCCTGCGCACGGCATGGGGTCCCCAAGGGGTCGAGCGTAGGCCGCGTCCGCGTCCATGGTGCGTCTGCCAAAAGCACGGGTGCGGCGTGGGGTGGCGAAGTATGGCGTTTTCCGTCGCGCGTGTTTCTCTCCGCCTCCGCCACGGGAGGATGGGGCTCGGCCGTCGGTGGCTATGACGCCCGGGTCCGTCGCCAGGTTCCGGGTGGTCCCCAACCACCCCTGGCCTTCTCCGAGTACGTACCCATCACGACCGCTGTGACGCTCCGTGGAGCAAGGCCAGTCGACCGCAATGAACCGATACCTGAGGCAGTTTTCAGCCAACTTGGCAGTAAGGCAAGGGGTTCCGGCAAAACCCTCGTCGGCACCATGGACACCGGGAATCCCCGCAGGACAATGCTGGACATCCCCTCTCGAGTGCGTGTACATGTGGAGACACTGCTAGCGGTGCAGAATGACATGGGGGTTTGCGATGCTTTTCAGCAATACGCACCGGTCCGAAAGCCGGACGCCATGAACGCCCCGCACCCTCCGAAAGTGGCTGGAATCGATCCGGCTGTTCCGACGCCCGCACACACTGTCGCGCCCTCCCCCGCACCGAACCCCGCCCCGGCCGCCGCCGCGGTCCCCGCCCCGCACGCCCCCGCACCCGGCACCGTCCTGCAGGACCGACTGGCCGGCTGGGTCTCGGACCTGACGACCCTCCACGAGCTGACCGAGCGGCTCGCCCGCACCAGCACCCTGGAGCCCGCCCTCGACGAGCTGCTGCGCGCCGGGGCCGCCCTCGTCGGCGCCCGCCGCGGGCTCGTCGTGCTGGAGCCGGACGACGGGCTCGGCCCCACCACCTCCCTCGGTCTGGGCCTCGGCCGCGCCGACCTCGGCCACATCGAGACCGTCCCGCCGGGCGCGCTGCCGTACGACTCCGGGACGGCCGGGGAGATCGTCCACCCCGACCTGTTCGCCGAGGACGGCCTGGACCCGCGGCACCGCGAGGTGGCCGCCCGCCTCGGCTATGCCGCCAGCTACGCCCTGCCCCTCGCCGGCGAGTCCGCCGGCCGCCTCGGCGCCGCCGTCTGGTTCTACGACGAGCCCGCCGCGCCGGACGAGCGCCGGCGCCACCTCGCCGGCCTCTACGTCCGCCACGCGGCCGAGCACCTCGCCCGGCTGCTGGAGGTGGAGCGCACGCGCGCGTGCATGGCGACCATCGCCGAGGAACTGCTGCCCTCCCGGCTGCCCCGCGTGGCCGGCGTCCAGCTCGCCGCCCGGCACCGCACCGGCTCGCGCGGCGGCGGCGACTGGTACGACGCCCTGCCGCTGCCCGACGCGGCCCTCGGCCTGTCCGTCGGCTCCGTCACCGGCTCGGGACCGAGCGCGGTGGCCGCCATGGGCCGGCTGCGGGCCTCCCTGCGCGCGTACGCCGTCATGGAGGGCGAGGACCCGGTCGCCGTCCTGTCCGACCTGGAGCTGCTGCTGCGGCTGACCGAGCCGGCCCGCTCGGCCACCGCGCTGTTCGCCTACTGCGAGCCCGCCCTGCGCAAGGTCACCCTGGCCGGTGCCGGGCACAGCCCGCCGCTGCTGATCGGCGACCGCCGCACCGGGTTCGCCGAGACCTCCGTGTCCGCGCCGCTCGGCATGCTCGCCTGCTGGGAGGCGCCCAGCGTGGAGATCCAGGCCGAGCCGGGCGAGACGGTCCTGCTCTACACCGACGGGCTGCTGCACCGCACCGGCGACCCGATGGACCGCGCCTTCACACGGCTGCACGCCGCCGCCGGGAGCGTCCCGCGCGCGCTGCGCCAGGATCCCGGCGCCGTCGCCGACCACGTGCTGCGCACGGTCCTGCCGAACGGCCTGGACAGCGCCGACAGCGAGGAGGACGTCGTCCTGCTGGCGGCACGCTTCGACTGACGCCCCGGTTGGCATGAGCAGGCATAACAGGGCATCCGGCCCGGGTCACGCCCCGGTACGACCGTACGATGATGGTGGTCCCCGCTCGGCCACAAGCAGGAGCGCCGCGGGCCCCGGGGGAGATCAGCAGGCGTATCGAGGAGGATCACGTGTCCGACGAGCTCAACCCGGTCGTACCCGACACCGCTACCGCGGAGGGTCCGGAGACCGAGGCCGAGGAGCCCATCAAGCAGCGGAAGAACGGCCTGTACCCGGGCGTCTCCGACGAGCTTGCCGAGAACATGAAGTCCGGCTGGGCCGACACCGAGCTGCGTGACCTGAAGCCGATCGCGCAGGCCGCCGAGACCGCCCGCCGCCGCGCCGAGCTCTCCGCGCGCTTCCCGGGCGAGCGCCTGGTCGTCCCCGCGGGCAACCTGAAGACCCGCTCGAACGACACCGAGTACCCCTTCCGCGCCTCCGTCGAGTACGCGTACCTCACGGGCAACCAGACCGAGGACGGCGTCCTGGTCCTGGAGCCCCGCGGCGAGGGCCACGAGGCCACGATCTACCTGCTTCCCCGCTCGGACCGCGAGAACGGCGAGTTCTGGCTCTCCGGCCAGGGCGAGCTGTGGGTCGGCCGCCGCCACTCCCTCACCGAGTCCGAGGCGCTTCTCGGCATCCCCGCCGCCGACGTGCGCGAGCTGGCCGACCAGCTGCGCGAGGCCACCGGACCGGTCCGCGTGGTGCGCGGCCACGACGCCGGCGTCGAGGCGGCCCTGACCGACAAGGTCACGGCCGAGCGCGACGAGGAGCTGCGCGTCTTCCTCTCCGAGGCCCGCCTGGTCAAGGACGAGTTCGAGGTCGGCGAGCTGCAGAAGGCCGTCGACTCGACGGTCCGCGGCTTCGAGGATGTGGTGAAGGTCCTCGACAAGGCCGAGGCCACCTCCGAGCGCTACATCGAGGGCACGTTCTTCCTCCGCGCCCGCGTGGAGGGCAACGACGTCGGCTACGGCTCCATCTGCGCCTCCGGCCCGCACGCCTGCACCCTGCACTGGGTCCGCAACGACGGCCCGGTCCGCTCCGGCGACCTGCTGCTGCTCGACGCGGGCGTGGAGACGCACACGCTGTACACCGCCGACGTCACGCGCACGCTGCCGGTCAACGGCACGTACAGCGAGATCCAGAAGAGGATCTACGACGCCGTGTACGACGCCCAGGAGGCCGGTATCGCGGCCGTGAAGCCGGGCGCCAAGTACCGCGACTTCCACGACGCCGCGCAGCGCGTGCTCGCCGAGAGGCTCGTGGAGTGGGGCCTGGTCGAGGGCCCGGTCGAGCGCGTCCTGGAACTGGGCCTGCAGCGCCGCTGGACCCTGCACGGCACCGGCCACATGCTCGGCATGGACGTCCACGACTGCGCGGCCGCCCGCGTGGAGAGCTACGTGGACGGCACGCTGGAGGCGGGCATGGTGCTCACCGTCGAGCCGGGCCTGTACTTCCAGGCCGACGACCTGACGGTGCCGCGGGAGTACCGGGGCATCGGCGTCCGCATCGAGGACGACATCCTCGTCACCGCGGACGGCAACCGGAACCTCTCGGCGGGCCTGCCGCGCCGCTCCGACGAGGTCGAGGCGTGGATGGCGTCGCTGAAGGGCTGATACGACACTGATGGCCGGGCACCCGTGTGGTGCCCGGCCATTCGCGTGCCCAGGGGGAGGCTTCTCGTGGAGGACTTCTGGTCCGGTGTCGGCGTCGACCTGCATCTGGAACCGGACTCGGCGGACGGACGCCGGGCGGGGCTCGAACGGGCCCTCAGGGACGCCGTCCGGGACGGCCGGCTCGCGCCCGGCACCCGGCTGCCGGCCACCCGGCGCCTCGCGGCCGACCTCGGTGTCTCGCGGGGCACCGCGAAAGCGGCGTACGACCAGCTGGTGGCGGAGGGATACCTGACCGCGCGGCAGGGCTCCGGCACCCGGGTCGCCGCCCTGCCCGCCTCGCCGGACGCCGAGGCGCCGCGGACGGACGCAGACGCGCGTGCCCCGCGTTTCGACCTGCGCCCCGGCAGCCCGGACGTCGGCGCCTTCCCCGCGGCGGCCTGGCTGCGCGCCCTGCGCCGGGCCATCGCGACGGCGCCGTCACTGGCGTACGACTACGGCGACCCGCGCGGCCGGATCGAGCTGCGCACGGCGCTCTCCGGCTACCTGGGCCGGGCCCGCGGGGTGCTCGCGCCCCCGGAGCGCATCGTCATCACCTCCGGGTACGTGCAGGGTCTCGCGCTCCTCACGCGCGTGCTGGACGGCGCGGGCGTCGCCATGGAGGACCCCGGGCTGGCGTTCCACCGGGAGGTGGTGCGGCGCAACGGCGGGACCGTGCTGCCGGTGCCGGTGGACGCCCGCGGAGTGCGGGCCGGGGACCTCGCCGAGGCGGCCGCGGTGGTGGTCACCCCGGCCCACCAGTACCCGACCGGGGTCACCCTGCATCCGGAGCGGCGGCGGGCGCTCGGCGACTGGGCACGCGCGCGGGGCGGGCTCATCGTCGAGGACGACTACGACGGCGAGTTCCGTTACGACCGCCAGCCCGTGGGCGCGCTGCAGGGCATGGCGCCCGGCCAGGTCGTCTATCTGGGCACCGCCTCCAAGACGCTCGGCCCCGCGCTGCGGCTCGGCTGGATGGTGCTGCCGCCCCACCTCGTCGACGCCGTCGCCGACGCCAAGCTGCACAGCGACCACCACACCGAGACCATCGGCCAGCTCGCGCTCGCAGAACTGATCGACAGCCACGCCTACGACCGGCACGTGCGCGCCTGCCGGCTCCGCTACCGGCGCCGCCGCGACCAGCTGCTGGACCGGCTCGGCCCCGCCCGGGGCGTGCGCGGGATCGCGGCGGGGCTGCACGCGCTGATCGAGGTGCCCGACGAGGCCGGGGCGCTCGCCCGCGCGCGGGCGGAGGGCCTCGCGCTCGGCGCCCTCGGCGACCACTGGCACGCGCCCGGCCCCGGCCGCCCGCAGGGCCTGGTCGTCGGCTACGGCACGCCCCGCGAACGGGCGTATCCACAGGCGCTGGAGGTGCTGGCGAAGGTGCTGGAAATGGGCCACTGAGACAGCCGTGGATTGGGACTCACCAAGGGTCCACAGGCCTCCTAACGTCCTCGGTATGACGAACCGTCCGCAGCGTCTCCTGGCCCTCGCCCAGCTCGCCAACTCCGTCGGCGACGGCGCCTATTACGTGACCTCGGCGCTGTACTTCACCCAGGTCGCCGGGCTCGCCGCCGCGCGCGTGGGGCTCGGTCTGACCCTCGCCTGGGCGTTCGGGTCACTGGTCGGGGTGCCGCTCGGGCGGCTCGCCGACCGGCGCGGACCGCGCGGCACGTCGGTGCTGCTGGCGCTGGGAACCTCGGCGGCGGTCGGCTCGTTCCTCCTGGTGCGGGGCTTCGTGCCGTTCGTCCTCACCGCCTGCGGCTACGCCGCCGCGCAGTCGGGTCTGGCCGCGGCCCGGCAGGCACTGCTGGCGGGGCTGGTGCCGGCCGGGGAGCGGACGGGGCTGCTGGCGCGGCTGCAGTCGACGCTGAACGGCGGGCTCGCGGTGGGCGCGGCCCTCGGCGGGCTCGCGCTGAGCGCCGGGACGGCGGCGGCCTACCGGGGGGTGTTCGCCCTCGACGCGGTGTGCTTCCTGGTGTGCGCGCTGCTTGTGCTGCGGCTGCCCGGGGTGTCGGCCGCCGGCGCCACCGGGGGTGGCCGTCGGCTCGCGGTGCTGCGCGACCGGCCGTACACGCTGGTCGCGTCGCTCAACGCCGTCCTGCTGCTGCGGCTGCCGCTGCTCAGCCTGGCGCTGCCGCTGTGGATCACCGAACGCACCGGGGCACCGGCCTGGCTGGCCTCGGCGCTGTTCGTCCTCAACACCGGTGCGGTGACGCTGTTCCAGGTGCGGACGGCCCGTTCCGTGACGGGGCTGGGCAGCGCCGTGCGGGTGCTGCGCCGGTCCGGGCTGGTGATGTTCGCGTCCTGCGCGGTGTTCGCACTCTCGGCGGGGCGCTCCGCGTGGCCCGCCGCGGCCGCCCTGGTGGCCGGTGCCGTGCTGCAGGTCGTGGCGGAGATGCAGCAGTCGGCGGGCGCCTGGCAGCTCTCCTTCGATCTCGCCCCGGCCGACCGCATGGGCGAGTACCAGGGCTTCTTCGGCACCGGTGTGACCGTCGCCCGCACCCTCGGCCCGCTGGTGGTCACGTCCCTGCTCCTCGGCTGGGGCACCCCCGGCTGGCTGCTGCTCGGCGCGCTGATGCCGGCGGCGTCCTGGGCCATGGGTCCGGCCGCGCGCCGGGCGGCCCGCCACCGCGTGCCCGCGCCCGCCGCGGAACTGCCCGCGCGGGTGTGACGCCCGGCCGCCGGACTTGGACTCAGAGGGCGGGGTCGCGGTCGTGCAGGATGCGCTGGAAGAGCCGGCAGTCGCGCCACTTCCCGTCGATGTGCAGGTAGTTCGGGGCCATGCCGATCCGCTCGAACCCGCACTTCACCAGCACCCGCTGCGAGGCGGCGTTGTCCACCAGCGTGGAGGCCTCGATCCGGTGCAGCCCCACCGTGTCCCGCGCGACCCGGCAGACCCGCTCCACGGCGGCACTCGCCAGCCCCCGCCCCTGCCGGTCGACGGCGACCCAGTACCCCAGGTACGCGCTGCAGAAGGGGCCCCGGGAGATCCCCGTCAGGGTCACGGCCCCGGCGATCCGGCCGTCCGCCGCCTCGAACACGAAGGGCACCGCGGCCCCCTCGGCGAACTGCCGCAGCAGCCCCTCGACGCGCTCCCGCTGCCCTTGGACGGTGAAGAAGGAGTCCGGTCTGACCGGCTCCCACGGCCTGAGATGGGCGCGGCTCTCGGTGTAGGCCGCGGCCAGCGCTCCCGCGTCGGCGGCGGCGAGGAGCCGCAGCGTCACACCGGCCGATATCTCCCCGTCCTCGATGCGCATGCCGCCACTATGCCCGGCCGTCACGCCGTGAGGAGCGAAGGATCCGTCTTCCACTTGAGGATCTTGTCGAAGCTGACCACCGTCCCGCTGCGGCCGGGCTTGGCGCCGATGTGGACGTGGTCGGCGAGTTCCCGGATCAGACAGAGCCCGCGACCGTGCTCGGAGTCCGTGCGGGCGGGCCGGATCTCCTGGGTGCGGGTGAGACCGGGTCCGGAATCGGCCACCTCGATACGGCACTTCTCGCCGTCGAGGTACGCGGTCACCCGGTACGCCTCCGAGAAGCCGCCGCCGGGGGCGCCCCCGCCGTGCTCGACGGCGTTCGCGCAGGCCTCGGTCAGGGCGACGGACAGGTCGTAGGAGATCTCCGGGTCCACGCCGGCCGTCTCCATGGTGCCGATCAGCAGCCGCCGCGCGAGCGGCACACTCGCGGCCTCGCACCGCAGATGGAGTGACCACCAGATGCTCATGCTCCAGCCTCCTGGCTGCGGCTCGACATACCGTTACGTATTGCCGCGCGTAGGTGGCCGTAAGCACTCCGTCGATGTGTCTCCGCCCATACGGTCGATGCGCTCCGGGAGGAATCGGTGTATGAGGGACGTACCCTCGGCCCTGCCGTAGGACGTCCGTAAGCGCAGTGCGATGATGAGCGCGCCATGTCTGCCCCCCACCCGCGCACGGCGCGTCCCGGAGCCGCGCTCCGGATCCTGCGGGCCGCGGTCTTCGCCGCGGTCTGCGTCGTGCTGGCCGCGGCCGGGCACACCCTGGCCTCCTGCGCGCGCGTGCCGCTGTGGACGCTCGGCGCGGGCTTCCTCGGCTCCCTGCTGCTCGTGGCACCGCTCGCCGGGCGCGCCCGCTCGCTGCCGGGCATCGCCGCGCTCCTCGCGCTCGGGCAGACGGTGCTGCACGTCCTGTTCGGGCTGGGCGGGCACGGGACCGCGATGGCGGCCGGCACCATGTCCATGCCCATGGGCACCTCCGGGAGCGGCGGCTCCTCGCTCAGCGGCGCCACGCTGGTCGAGGAGGCCACGCGGCTGCTGTGCGGGTCCAGCGCCGCCGCCCTCACCCCGGGACGCGCCTTCCACGTCCTGCTCGCCGCGCACCTCATAGACCGCTCGGGCCAGCCCCTGGCCGCCATGGGCCCGATGCCCCACGCCCACGACGTCACCGGGCCGTCCGCGGCGATGCTGCCCTCGCTGCCGATGCTGCTCGGCCACGTCCTCGCGGCCGTCGCCACCGGCTGGGTGCTGCGCCGCGGCGACCTGGCCGTGCTGCGGCTGCTCGACCTGTCGGCGCACGGAGTCGCCGAGGGGGCGCTCGTACGTTCCCTGCGCGCGGCGCTCGCGCTGGCGCGCGCCCTGTGCGCCGGGCTGCTGCCCGCCGCCGAACCCGGTCCACGCGGCCCCCGTACCGACCGGGACGAGGTACCCGCCCCGGGGACCACCGCACTCCAGCACACGGTGATCAGGCGCGGCCCGCCCGCCGCCGCGCTCCTCCTCGCCGCCTGACGCGACGCGACCACTCCACCGCCGGTGGGCAGGGGCCGCCGTCGCGCGGCACGCGCGTGCCCGCCGTGGCCCGGCCGAACGGCACGGCCACGCGCACGCGCACCTCCTCCATCACCGGAACTCTCACAGTGGAGTGCTCCTGCCATGCAGGTTTCCCGTATCGCCTCTCGTCGTACGGTCTCCCGGATCGCCGCCACCGCCGCCGTAGCGGGCACGGCCGTCCTCGCCCTGTCCGCCCCGGCCTTCGCGCACGTCACCGTGCAGCCCGAGGGCACCGCGGCCAAGGGCGGCTACGCGGTCGTGGACTTCAAGGTCCCCAACGAGCGCGACAACGCCTCGACCACCAAGGTCGAGGTAGACCTCCCCGCCGACCATCCGCTGGCCTCCGTCATGGCCCAGCCGGTCCCCGGCTGGAAGGTGCAGGTCACCAAGTCCAGGCTGGACAAGCCGCTGACCATGCACGGCGAGAAGATCGACGAGGCCGTCACCAAGGTCACCTGGACCGCCGACGGCAAGGGCATCGAGCCCGGCTACTTCCAGAAGTTCCCGCTCTCCGTCGGCGCCCTGCCCGACAACACCGACCAGCTGGTGTTCAAGGCGCTCCAGACGTACTCCGACAAGGAGGTAGTGCGCTGGATCGAGGTGCCGAAGTCCGGCCAGGACGAGCCGCAGAACCCGGCCCCGGTGCTGCAGCTGTCCACGGCCGCCGACGACCACCACGGCACGGCGGCGAACGCCGAGGACGCCTCCGACAAGACGGGGACGACGGCCGCCGCCGCGAACCCGGGTGGCCGCAGTGACACCACCGCGCGCGTGCTCGGCGTCGCCGGCATCGTCGTCGGCGCCGCGGGCGTCGCGTACGGCGTCCTCGCGGGCCGCCGCCGCACCGTCTGAGCCCCACCGTTCTGCACCGCGCACCGGGGCGTGCGAGGCTCTCGTACGACCCCGGTGCGCGCCGGAGTTCTCACAACTGGGACATTTTTCTATGCGCAAGAAGACGTTCGCCGCGGCCGTACTGCTCGCCGCCGCCACCCTGACCCTCTCCGCGTGCGGCAGCGGGAACGACGACAAGTCGCCGGTCTCCGCGGTCTCGCAGGAGTCCGGCTCGGGCAGGGCCGCCACCGTCCTCGACCAGCCCTTCGACAAGCCGGACCTGGTCCTCACCGACACGCACGGCAAGAAGTACGACCTCCGCGAGGAGACCAAGGGCCACCCGACCCTGATCTACTTCGGCTACACGCACTGCCCCGACATCTGCCCGACGACGATGAGCAACATCGCCGTCGCCAAGAAGGCGCTGCCCCAGGCCGAGCAGAACGACCTCCGGGTCGTGTTCGTCACCACCGACCCCGGCCGCGACACCCCGGTGGAGCTCGGCAAGTGGCTCAAGGGCATCGACCCGCAGTTCATCGGCCTGACCGGGAACTTCGCCACCATCCAGGCGGGTGCCCGCGCCCTCGGCATCTCCGTGGAGCCGACCACCAAGGACAAGAACGGCAAGCTCGTCTCCGTGCACGGCACCCAGGTCTTCGCGTTCTCGCCGAAGAACGACGAGAGCCGCGTCTTCTACAAGGAGGCGGCCACGGTCGACGACTACACCAAGGACCTGCCCAAGATCGTCAAGGGGGAGACCCCGTGAGGCGCCGTGCCCTCCTGACAGCGGGCGCGCTCGCGGGCACCCTCGCCCTCACGGGCTGCTCGGGCTCGGACTCCGGGGCCGGTTCGGACTCCGCGTCCGGCCGGGCCGAACTGTCCGTCAGCGCCTCCTACATGCCCCAGCCGGTCTCCGCCGACATGGCCGCCGGCTTCCTGACGATCACCAACAGGGGCGCGGCGCGCGACGAGCTGACCTCGGTCACCAGTGCCGCCGCGGGCGAGATCACCATGCACAGCACCGTCGGCGGCGCCATGCAGGAGAAGTCCTCCTTCGCCGTCCCGCCCCACGGTCAACTCGTGTTCAAAAGCGGTGGCAACCATCTGATGTTCGAGAAGCTGAGGCGCAGGCCGGAACAGGGCCAGACGATCACCCTGAAACTCGGATTCGCCAAATCCGGGCCCCTCACCGTCGAGATGCCGGTGAAGTCCGCCACGTACAACCCGACGACCGGACACTGAGGGAGGGACCACCGTGACCCCGACCACCACCCCCCGACTGCGGACCCTGGTGCTGCTGATCCTCGCCGTCGCCGGCGCGCTGCTCGCGGGCGCCGCACCGGCCTCCGCGCACGCCGCGCTGACCGGCAGCGACCCCGCGCAGGGGGTGGTGGTCAAACAGGCGCCCAGCCAGGTCTCGCTCACCTTCTCCGAGAAGGTGGCGATGAACGACGACTCCCTGCGCGTCCTCGACCCGCGGGGCAAGCCCGTCCAGACCGGCAAGCCCGACAACGTGAGCGGGACGACCTACGCCGTGCAGCTCAGGAGCGGGCTCGGCAAGGGCACCTACACCGTCACCTACCAGGTCGTCTCGGCCGACAGCCACCCCGTCTCCGGTGCCTACACCTTCTCCATCGGGGCGCCCTCCCAGACGGTCGTCTCCGGCACCGGACCGACCGCCGGCGGCGGAGTCGTGGGCTGGCTGTACGCCGTCGGGCGGTACGTGTCGTACGCCGGCTTCATCGTGCTCGCCGGCGGCGCGGCCTTCGTGCTCGCCTGCTGGCGGCCCGGCGCGGGCGTACGGGCCCTGCAGCGGCTGGTCGTGGGCGGCTGGCTGGCGCTCACCGCGGCCACCCTGTGGCTGCTGCTCCTGCGCGGCTCGTACACCACCTCGGGCAGGTTCGCCGACGTCTTCGACCTCGGCCTGCTCGGCCAGGTGCTGCAGACCAAGACGGGGGCCACCCTGGTCTCCCGGCTGCTGCTGCTCGCCGCCGCCGCGCTGTTCATCGCCGTCCTCTTCGGCGCCTACAACCGCCGCGAGGAGGAGCAGGAGAAGCGGGACCTGACCTTCGGGCTCGCGGTCGGCGGCGTGGTCGTCGCGGCCGGGCTCGCGGCCAGCTGGGCGATGGCCGAGCACGCCTCGGTCGGGCTCCAGCCGGGCATCGCCATGCCCGTCGACGTGATGCACCTGCTCGCCGTCGCCTGCTGGCTGGGCGGGCTCACCGCCCTGCTGGTCGCCCTGTACCGGGCTCCCTCGGACACCCCGGTCGGGGCCGCCGCCGTCCGCCGCTTCTCCCGGGCGGCCTTCGGCTCCGTGGTCGCGCTCGTCGCGACCGGCGTCTACCAGTCCTGGCGCCAGCTCGGCTCCTGGTCGGCGTTCACCGAGACCCGGTACGGGCAGCTGCTGCTGGTCAAGATCGGGCTCGTCGCCCTGATGGTCGGCATCGCCTCGGTCTCCCGGCGCTGGACCGGCCGGCTCGCGGACCCCGCCTCCGTCACCGGCGAGGCGGGGAAGTCCGGGAAGTCCGGCGAGGAGCACGAGGAGGCGCGCGAGAAGGAGCACGTCCCCGCGTCGAAGGCGGCCGGCGGGGGCGGCTCCGGGGACTCCAAGCGCGCCGCGCAGCTCGCCCGGCAGCGGGCCGCGGTGGACACCGCCCGGCAGAAGCGGTTGCGGGACGCCGACGCGAACCGCTTCGGGCTGCGCCGCTCGGTCCTCGCCGAGGCCGGTGTCGCGGTGGTCCTGCTCGCCGTCACCACCGCGCTGACCCAGACCGAGCCCGGCCGCACCGAGCTGGAGGCCAAGGCGGCCACCTCCGCCACCGGCTCCGCCGCGACGGCCTCCAACGGCGCGCTGACCCTGGACATGCCCTTCGACACCGGAGGCACCAACGGCAAGGGCGTCGTCAGCGTCGACCTCGACCCCGCCCGCGCGGGCACCAACGAGATGCACGTGTTCGTCCAGAACCCCAGCGGCCAGGCCTTCGACATCCCGGAGGTGAAGGCCGACTTCACCCTGGAGGCGAAGAAGATCGGCCCGCTTCCGGTGACCCCCGAGCACATCACCACCGGCCACTGGTCGGCGGACAAGGTGCAGATCCCCATGGCCGGCGACTGGAAGATCGCCGTCACCGTGCGCACCTCCGACATCGACCAGGTGACCGTCTCCAAGAACGCGCAGATCGGCTGAACGACCCATGCCCGACCAGTCCATTCCGCAGGCCCGCACCCCCCGGGCAGCCACACCGGAGCCCCGTGGCGAAGCGGCCGGCGTCTCTCGCCGGACGCTGATCGGCACCGCGGGCGCCACCGGGCTCGTGCTCGGCGCGGCCGGCGGGGCCCTGGGCTACGCCGCCGCGCCCGCCCCGGCCGCCCCGCTGACCTCGGTGGGCTCCGAGCGGGCGATGTTTCACGGGAAACATCAGCCCGGTATCACCGAGGGCCTCCAGGCCTGCGGCCACCTCGTCGCCTTCGACCTGGTGGCGGGCGCGGGCCGCACCCAGGCAGCGGCCCTGCTGCGCCGCTGGTCGGCGACGGCGGAGCGGCTGATGGCCGGCGAGGCCGCGCCGCACGACGACACCGACGTGGCCCGGGACGCGGGCCCCTCGGCGCTCACGGTCACCTTCGGCTTCGGCCACAGCTTCTTCGGGAGGACCGGTCTGGAGAAGCAGCGGCCCGGTGCCCTGGACCCGCTGCCGGACTTCTCCTCCGACCACCTGGACAAGGCGCGCAGCGACGGCGACCTCTGGGTGCAGATCGGCGCGAACGACGCCCTGGTCGCCTTCCACGCCCTGCGCGCGATCCAGAAGGACGCGGGCGGCGCGGCACGTGTGCGCTGGCAGATGAACGGCTTCAACCGCACCCCGGGCGCCACCGCCCACCCCATGACGGCCCGCAACCTCATGGGCCAGCTCGACGGCACCCGCAACCCGAAGCCGGCCGACGCCGACTTCGACCGGCGCATCTTCGTGCCCTCCTCGGGCGCACCCGCGTGGATGGCGGGCGGCTCCTACGCCGTCGTACGGCGTATCCGCATGCTCCTGGACGACTGGGAGAAGCTGTCGCCGACCGCCCAGGAGCAGGTCATCGGGCGCCGCAAGGCCAACGGGGCGCCGCTGTCCGGGGGCGACGAGACGACCGCGATGAACCTGGAGAAGACCGACGCCAAGGGCGGGTACGTCGTCCCGGTCAACGCGCACGCCCGGATCACCCGGCCCGACCAGAACGGCGGTGCGGCCATGCTGCGGCGCCCGTTCTCCTACCACGACGGCTTCGACGCGGACGGCACACCGGACGCCGGTCTGCTCTTCGTCTGCTGGCAGGCCGACCCGCTGCGCGGCTTCGTGCCGGTCCAGCGCAAGCTCGACCGCGGCGACGCGCTGTCGCAGTTCATCCGGCACGAGGCGAGCGCGCTGTTCGCGGTGCCGGGCGGGGCCGCCGAGGGCGAGTACGTGGGACAGCGGCTGCTGGAGGGCTGATCAGAGGTTTGTTCGAAGCCTGGCCCCGGACTGCCGGAACGGTTTAAACCACCCGGTCGAGTGGTTGTCGTGAGACACCCGAGCCTCGGCGTCCTGGGGCCATTAGGGTGAGGGACATGCCAGCGAGCTATGCGTATCTCGGCCCGGAGGGCACCTTCACCGAGGTGGCCCTGCGCACCCTTCCGGAGACGGCCACCCGTGAGCTGATCCCGTACGTGTCGGTGCAGTCCGCGCTGGACGCGGTGCGGGCCGGCGAGGCCGAGGCCGCGTTCGTGCCGATCGAGAACTCCGTCGAGGGCGGCATCACCACCACCCTGGACGAGCTGGTCGCGGGCGAACCGCTGATGATCTACCGCGAGGTGCTGCTCTCCATCACCTTCGCGCTGCTGGTCCGGCCCGGCACGAAGCTCGCGGACATCAAGACGGTCTCCGCCCACCCCGCGGCGCAGCCGCAGGTGCGCAACTGGCTGCGGGCCAACCTCCCGGACGCGACCTGGGAGTCGGCCGCCTCCAACGCGGACGCCGCCCGCCTGGTCCAGGAGGGCCGCTACGACGCCGCCTTCGCGGGCGAGTTCGCCGCCGCGCGGTACGGCCTCGAGGCCCTGGAGACCGAGATCCACGACGCGGAGAACGCGCAGACCCGGTTCGTCCTGGTCGGCCGGCCGGCCCGGCCGGCCGCGCCGACCGGCGCCGACAAGACCTCGGTGGTGCTCTGGCAGCGCGACGACCATCCCGGCGGCCTGCGCGACCTGCTCGGCGAGTTCGCCTCGCGCGGTATCAACCTGATGCTGCTGCAGTCCCGGCCGACCGGGGCCGGCATCGGCAACTACTGCTTCTGCGTCGACGCCGAGGGCCATATCTCCGACCGGCGGATGGCGGAGGCGCTGATGGGGCTGAAGCGGATCTGTCTGCAGGTGCGTTACCTCGGCTCGTACCCGCGCGCCGACATCGGGCCGGACGCGGCCCGGCCGACGCATCCGGGGACCTCGGACGAGGAGTTCATGGCGGCGGCGGACTGGGTGGCCCGCTGCCAGGACGGCCGCTTCTAGCCAGTCCTACCTGCATATCATCGTTATCCACAGGCGTTATCCACAGGTGCCCTTCTCGACCTGGGGACAAGTCGACAGCGAAGGGTCACTCAGTCGACAAATCGCCCTACAGCGCCCAGACGGGGTAACCGCCGCCTGGATCACCCTTCGTCCACCCGTTTCCTTTGGTTCATCTTTTAGGGCGACCGTTTTCCACCCGAAAGTGGGTGTCGATCCAGTTTGACCGTGGAATTCTTCCGTCCGTTCGACAGTTCCGGAGTGATCAATTCCAGCTTCCACAGGTCTTCCACACAGCCTGTGGATAACTCTTCCGGGTGTGTGGATTTCTGTGGACAACCGCCCCGCCAAGTCCCGTTCTCCACAAGGGAATCCGGTCAACCCGGCGCCCGGGGCATGCCCCGTCCCAGGGAGTGAGACACTTTCCCTTGACACTCTCGGCAATTAGCGCATAACGGAACGTAAGTCGCGAATCAGAACGCGCCGTAATAGTGATTCGTGAGCGGCAACCCGGCACCGGTAGCCTTGGCCCCGTGATTGACCTTCGCCTGCTTCGTGAGGACCCCGACCGTGTGCGCGCGTCCCAGCGCGCCCGTGGAGAGGACGTCGCGCTCGTCGACTCCCTCCTGTCTGCCGACGAGCGGCGCAGGTCCTCCGGCGTCCGCTTCGACGAGCTGCGCGCCGAGCAGAAGCAGCTCGGCAAGCTCATCCCCAAGGCCTCCGCCGACGAGAAGGCCGAGCTGCTCAAGCGTGCCGAGCAGCTGAAGGCCGACGTCAAGGCCGCCGACGCCGAGCGCGACGCGGCCGACGCCGAGACCCAGGAGCTGCTGCTCCGGCTCGGCAACCTCGTCCACCCCGACGTCCCCGTCGGCGGCGAGGAGGACTTCGCCACGCTGGAGACGCACGGCACCATCCGCGACTTCGCCGCCGAGGGCTTCGAGCCCAGGGACCACCTGGAGCTCGGCCAGCTGCTCGGCGCCATCGACGTCGAGCGCGGCGCCAAGGTCTCCGGCTCCCGCTTCTACTTCCTCACCGGCGTCGGCGCCCTGCTGGAGCTGGCACTGGTGAACGCGGCCATCGGCCAGGCCACCGCGGCCGGCTTCACGCCGATGCTCACCCCGGCGCTGGTCCGCCCGCAGTCCATGGCGGGCACCGGCTTCCTCGGTCAGGCGGCCCAGGACGTCTACCACCTCGACAAGGACGACCTGTACCTGGTCGGCACCTCCGAGGTGCCGCTCGCGGCCTACCACATGGACGAGATCATCGACGCCGACCGGCTGCCGCTGCGGTACGCGGGCTTCTCGCCCTGCTTCCGCCGCGAGGCCGGCTCGCACGGCAAGGACACGCGGGGCATCTTCCGCGTGCACCAGTTCGACAAGGTCGAGATGTTCTCGTACGTCGCTCCCGAGGACTCCCAGGCCGAGCACCAGCGCCTGCTGGAGTGGGAGAAGCAGTGGCTGACCTCGCTGGAGCTGCCGTTCCGCGTGATCGACGTCGCCACCGGTGACCTCGGCTCCTCCGCCGCCCGCAAGTTCGACTGCGAGGCGTGGATCCCGACCCAGGGCAAGTACCGCGAGCTGACCTCGACCTCGGACTGCACCGAGTTCCAGTCCCGCCGGCTGTCGATCCGGGTCCGCGACGGCAAGCAGGTCAAGCCGCTCGCCACCCTGAACGGCACGCTGTGCGCCGTCCCGCGCACGATCGTGGCGATCCTGGAGAACCACCAGCAGGCCGACGGCTCCGTCCGGGTCCCCGAGGTGCTGCGCCCCTACCTGGGCGGCCGGGAGGTCCTGGAGCCGGTGACCCGGTGAGCTTCCCCTACGGGCTCGTCGCCACCGACCTCGACGGAACGCTGCTGCGCTCCGACGAGTCGGTCTCGCAGCGCACCCGTGAGGCGCTCGCCGCGGCCACCGCGGCGGGCGCCGCGCACATCGTCGTCACCGGTCGTGCCGTCCCCTGGACCCGGCACATCCTGGACGACCTCGGCTACCACGGCCTCGCCGTCTGCGGCCAAGGCGCGCAGGTCTACGACGCCGGGGCGCACCGCCTGCTGACCTCGGTCACCCTGGACCGGCAGCTGGCGGGCGTGGCCCTGGCCAAGATAGAGGCCGAGGTGGGCCCGCTCTACCTGGCGGCCAGCCGGGACGGACTCGACGGCGAGGTGCTGGTGGGCCCCGGCTACGCGGTCACCGGGGCGCTTCCCGCCACCCCCTTCACGGACGCGTCCGACCTCTGGACCGCCCCGCTGAACAAGATCTACATCCAGCACCCGACGCTGGGCGACGACGAACTGGCGGAGGCCGCCCGGCAGGCGGCCGGCGGTTTCGTCTCGGTCGCCATGGCGGGCGCGGGCATCGTGGAGCTGCTGCCCCTCGGCCTGTCCAAGGCGACGGGACTGTCGCTGGCGGCCCGCCGTCTCGGCCTGAAGGCCGCCGACACGATCGCCTTCGGCGACATGCCCAACGACATCCCCATGTTCGGCTGGGCCGCCCGTGGGGTCGCGATGGCCAACGCCCACGAGGAACTGCGGGCCGTGGCCGACGAGGTGACGGCCTCCAACGAGGAGGACGGCATCGCGGTGGTGCTGGAGCGGTTGCTGGGCGAGCCGGGCCGGTAACCACGCGGGCCGAGCCCAGATGGCGACGTCTTGCGGAGGATGCACGGATCGAACGTGCGCGGGCTGTTCAGGCCCGACCATGGCTTAGCAAGCCAGTGCCTTACCACTCGGCCAATCCTCCGGGTGGGCGGCCCACGCGAGAGCGACATCGCGTGCTCGAAGCGGCCGCCCCGGGCAGCTCCCACGGGCGTCACGGAGGAGTGGCGATCACTCCGGAGCCGGCCTCGGGCCGCCCTGTCGGGAGCTGGACGTACTGCCGTGCATGGGCATCGCCCACCTCCCCTCCCGGTGCGTGGCGCCGGGACGATCCCGGCGGACGGGGCACAACCACTCTGCCCGGCCGCCGACTTGGGCGCCAGCGAATTAACCGGCCGCCGGGGCGGTACTAGGGCTGGCTGACCATTCGCGTCGTTGCCCGAAAGGGGGCCGCGCGGCGTCAGGTGCGTGCTCTCGGCGTGCATGGCGTCGCGCGGCAGACGGGAATGGTCAGACAGGCCCTAGCGGCGCCGCCACCTGCGGCGGCGTGCCTTGCTGAAGAACCAGCCCGCCGGCGGATCGTCCGAGCGCCACGGCTGCGGCTCGGGCGACTCGGCGCGCCAGCGGGCGGCGAGCATCCGGGCGCGGGCGGACGGCTCGGAGGTCTCGGCGGCGCGTATGAAGTCCTGGTCCAGCACGACCTCGTCCCAGACGCCGGCGGCGTCCCCGCCGCACCGGCCGCGCCCGTCGTCCCGCCGTATCTCCTCTGCCATCTCCGGCCTCCTAGCCGTATCCGCTTTGCCCAGTGTGCCCGGACACAGGTGAAGCCCCTGTCAAGGCCGCGGGGGCCGGACAGGGACCCACCGCGGGCCTACTCCTCGCCGGCCAGCTTCAGCGTCCGCAGCTTCTGGCCGGCGTACCCGGTGGCCAGCACGGTGACCGCCACCAGCAGCACGGTGGCCGTCGTGAGGCCGACGTCGGAGGTCACCAGGTCCCCGCCCGCCACCTTGTGGGCGACGGCCAGCGACCACTGCTGGACGCTCAGCGTGCGCGCGCCGGGCACCAGGGAGCCGAACAGCGCCTCCCAGACCAGCGCGTAGACGAGCCCGAAGACCACCGCGTGCCGGGAGACGGTGCCCAGCAGCAGGAAGAGCGCCGAGTAGGCGATGGAGGCGACCAGCGCGGCGACCGTGTAGGCGACGGCGATCTGCTGGCCGTTGCCGTTGAGGATCAGGCCCGCGATCATCGTCGGCACCGCCGAGAACACCATGGTCACGGCGATGGCCACGATCAGCTTGGTGAAGATGATCGTCGGCCGCTTCAGCGGCTTGGCCAGCAGGTAGACGACGGAGCCGTCGTCGATCTCCGGGCCGATCGCGCCGGTGCCCGCGATGACACCGATGATCGGCACCATCGTGGCGAGCGCGAAGCCGCCGAGCACGTCCGCGGCGGTCTGGTCGTCGGCTCCGGTGAGGCCGCGCACGACCGCGGAGATCACGATCAGCATCAGGGGCAGCGCCCCCAGGATGAGGGCCCGGCGGCGGCCGAGCAGGGCCCGGTAGGTGAGCCGGGCGACGGTGGGGTCGTACATTTTCGGCCTCCTACGCCGCGACCAGGTACGAGAAGACGGACTCCAGGGACTCGTCCGACGGCGAGACCGTGAGCAGCCGGATGCCGTGGTCCCTGGCGACCTTCGGCAGCAGGGCGGTGAAGCGGCCGAAGTCGACGGCCTGGATGCGCAGCGCGCCCTCGGTGTGGTCGACCTCGATGCCCGAGGTCGACGGATCGGCGATCAGCGCGGCCGCGAGGGCGCGGTCGTCGCTGGAGCGCACCAGGTAGCGGTGCGGCCGGTCGGTCATCAGGCGGCGGATCCGGCGGAAGTCGCCGCTGGCCGCGTGCCGTCCGGCGACGACGACCTCGATGTGCCGGGCGAGCTGTTCGACCTCCTCGAGGATGTGCGAGGAGAACAGCACCGTGCGGCCCTCGTCGCCCATTCGCCGCAGCAGGTCCATGAGATGCATGCGCTGGCGCGGGTCCATGCCGTTGAACGGCTCGTCGAGCAGCAGCAGGGACGGGTCGTGCACCAGGGCGCTCGCCATCTTCACGCGCTGGCGCATGCCCTTGGAGTAGGTGGAGATCTTCCGGTCCTGCGCGTACTCCATCTCGACCGTGGCCAGGGCCCGCTGGGCCGCCTTGGCGCCGAGTCCGTGCAACTCCGCGTTGGCGACGACGAACTCGCGGCCGGTGAGGAAGTCGTACATCGCCTCCCGCTCGGGGACGATGCCGATGTGCCGGTAGATCCGCTCGTTGCGCCACACCGGCTCCCCGTCAAGGGTGACCGAGCCGGTGGACGGGGCGAGGAAGCCGCCCATCATGTTGATCAGCGTGGACTTCCCCGCGCCGTTGGGGCCGAGCAGGCCGGTGACACCGGGGCCGATGGTCATGGTGATGTCGTTGACGGCGACCACGTTGCCGAACCAGCGAGAGACGTGGTCGATGCTGAGGGTCGTCACAGTCCCACCTTCTTGTAGCGGCGCACCAGCAGGCCGTAGGTCGCGGCGATCAGCCCGAGGACGACGAGGACGTAGACCACGCCCTGTCCGGTCGACGGGGAGACCGCTCCGGGGTTGCGGGCGGTCGCGCCCAGGAAGGCCGACTGGACCCCGTCGATCAGGGTGACCGGCGAGAACAGACCGATCCACGGGATGGCGCCGGTGTTGCCGTGCGCGTCGGCGATGGCCTGCAGGGTGGACACCGCGCCGTAGGAGATGACCAGCACCGCGATCACGGCGGCGATGCCGAAGCCGCGGCGGGGGGTGACGGCGGCGATGACCAGGCCGATGCCGGCGAACAGCAGTGAGAGCAGGGCCACGGAGACCAGTCCCTCGGCGAACTCCTTCGTCTGGTGGGCGAAGCCCAGCTTGGACAGCAGGGCGCCGACGTACATCACGAGGAGGGGAGCGGCGGTGAGGATGAAGACCGCCGAGGCCAGCGAGGCGAACTTGGCCCGCACGTAGTCCGCGGTCTCGATGGGCCGCGAGAAGTACAGCGGCACCGTCTTGAAGCGCAGGTCGCGGGAGACGGACTGGGGTGCCTGCGCGGCGACGTACAGGCTGATCACGGCCTGCATCATGATCGCGTAGCGGGTGTAGGCCACCGGCAGTTCGTGCGCCTTGGTGGCGACCGCGACGGCCACCATGATGGCGGCCGGCACGCACATCACCGCGAACAGCAGCATCGGCAGCACCTTGGACTTCACCGAGCGGCCGAGGCCGTAGGAGCCGCGCAGGGACTGCGAGTACAGCGAGCGGCGGGCGTAGGCACGGCCGAGGCGGGGGCCGTCGTAGCCGCGGTAGCCGATGTCGTGGATACGGGACTGGTCGCCCGAGGGCGAGATCAGGGGCTGCTCAACCGCCATGGCCGACGGCCTCCTTCCGCTGCTCGTCGCTGCTGGTGAACACCTCGGAGATGTGGTGCCGGCGCTGCTCCATGCGCACCAGGCCGAGGCCGAGTTCGGCGACCACGTCCCGCACGAGGTCGTACGTCTGCTCGCCCTCGGCGGTCAGCAGCAGGATGTGTCCCGCGCCGGGCAGGCCCGCGCCCTCGGGGCGGGTCTCCACGCCGCGCGCCTGCAGCTCCTCGCGGACCGCGTGGGTTCCGTCGGGGTGCTCGTCGCTGTCGGTGACCTCGATCGCGAGGGTGGTCGTGGTCTGGGTGAAGTCGGTGGTGGAGCTGGACCTCAGGAGCTTGCCGCCGTCGATGACGACCACGTGGTCGCAGGTGCGCTCCAGCTCGCCCAGCAGGTGGGAGGTGACCAGGACGGAGATGCCGAAGTCGGTGTGGACACGGCGGATCAGGCCGAGCATCTCGTCACGGCCGACCGGGTCGAGGCCGTTGGTCGGCTCGTCCAGGAAGACCAGCTTCGGGTCGTGCACCAGGGCCTGGGCGAGCTTCACGCGCTGCTTCATGCCGGTGGAGTAGCCGCCGATGGGCCGGTAGCGCTCCTCGTACAACCCGACGTGGCGCAGGGTGTCCGCGGTGCGCTCGCGGGCGGCGGCGGGCGGCAGGCCGGACATGCGCGCCATGTGGACGACGAACTCGGTGGCCGAGACGTCCGGTGGCAGGCAGTCGTGCTCCGGCATGTACCCGACGCGCTCGCGGATGGCGGCGCCCTCGGTGGCGACGTCCAGGCCGAGCACCTGCGCCCGGCCCTCCGTGGCGGGGGACAGACCCAGCAGGATCTTGATCATGGTGGACTTGCCGGCGCCGTTGGCTCCGACGAGTCCGGTCACACCGGGCCCGATGTCCACGGACAGCCGGTCGAGAGCGGTCACCCGGGGGAACCGCTTGCTCAGGCTTTCGGTCGCGATCACAGTCACATCCACGACGGTAGTGATTCGGGCCACGCGGGTCGTCAGACCTCAGAGCCGTCTTCACGTCAGACCCAGGTATTACGGGCCCTAAGGGATGCCCTGCCTGAGAGTTACCGGGAGTTGTCCACAGCCGCGACCCGCCTATTGACGCCGCCTCTAACAACTGTCACATTCGCCAGTGTCAAGTTACGGACGCGTACCGCAGCCGACACGACGACGGGACGGGGCGGCATGAGGACGGCAGTGAACAGCGCACTCTCCGCGGAGCTCGCGGGGTTCAGAAGGGTGCAGCGCCTCGCCTACGAGTGCGCCGAGGCGGTCGCGGCGCGGCTGGAGCCGGGCGTGACCGAGCGCGAGGCGGCGCGGATGCAGCGGGAGTGGCTGCGCGAGCGCGGGGTGCGCGACTGGTTCCACCTCCCCTTCGCCTGGTTCGGCGACCGCACGGCCTTCGTGAACTTCCGCCTGCCGCTGCAGTTCTTCCCCACCGACCGCGCGCTGGAGCCCGGGATGCCGTTCATCCTGGACATGGCCCCCGTCCACGAGGGATACACGGCGGACATCGGCTACTCGGGCTCGCTCGGCGTGAACCCCGTGCAGGACCGGCTGATGGCCGACCTGGAGGCACACCGGGAGCTGATCCTCGGCGAGGTGCGCGAGCGGCGCCCGCTGCGCGAGATCTACGAGGACGTGGACCGGCTCATGGTCCGCCAGGGCTACGCCAACCGGCACCGGGCGTACCCGTTCGGCGTCATCGCGCACAAGGTGGACCGGGTACGGCAACGCCGTTGGTCCCCGCACCTGTTCGGGTTCGGCACGCAGTCCCTGAAGGGCCTGGCCGCCGACGCGCTGCACGGCCACCGCGAGGGCTGGTCGCCCCTGTGGTCCCCGTACCGCTTCTCGGACCATCCGCCGCAGCCGGGCCTGTGGGCGGTCGAGCCGCACCTCGGTTTCCGGGGGACGGGCGCGAAGTTCGAGGAGATCCTCGTGGTCACCGACTCCAGGGACCCCGGGGAGAGCGCGTTCTGGCTGGACGACGATCTGCCGCACGTGCGGCGCTGGGCGGAGGAGAAGTGACACTGAAGGGTGCGCGCGAGCGCCGGGTGCGGACCGGCGGGGTCGAGCTGTGCGTGGCCGAGCTGGGCGATCCGGAACAGCCGACGGTGGTCCTGGTGCACGGCTACCCGGACAGCAAGGAGGTCTGGTCGGAGGTCGCCGTCCGGCTGGCGGACCGCTTCCACGTGGTCCTGTACGACGTCCGGGGCCATGGCCGCTCCACCGCGCCCCGGCCGTTGCGCGGCGGCTTCACGCTGGCCAAGCTCACGGACGACTTCCTCGCCGTCGTGGACGAGGTCAGCCCGGACCGGCCGGTCCACCTCGTCGGGCACGACTGGGGCTCGGTGCAGTCGTGGGAGTTCGCCACGGTCGGCCGCACCGAGGGCCGCATCGCCTCCTTCACGTCCATGTCGGGCCCCTCCCTCGACCACTTCGGGCACTGGATCAACGCGCGCGTGCAGCGTCCGACGCCCCGCCGGGTGGGCCAGCTCCTCGGCCAGGGCGCCAAGTCCTGGTACGTCTACCTGCTGCACACGCCCGGCCTGCCGGAGCTGGCCTGGCGCGGCCCGCTCGGCAAGCGCTGGCCGAAGATCCTGGAGCGGGTCGAGAAGGTGCCCGGCGGCGACTACCCGACCGCCTCCCTGCCCTCCGACGCGGCGCACGGCGCCTGGCTCTACCGCGACAACGTCCGCGCCCGGCTGCGCAGGCCGCGCCCCGACGCGTACGCACACGCGCCGGTGCAGCTCATCACGCCCCAGGGGGACGCGTTCCTGTCCGAGCGCCTCTACGACGACCTGGAGCAGTGGGTGCCCCGGCTGACCCGCCGCACCCTGCCCGCCAAGCACTGGGTACCGCGCACCCGGCCCGACCAACTGTGCGCCTGGATCGAGGAATTCGTCATGTCCGTGGAGGGCGGCCGTCCCGAGCCGAAGGCCACCGGCCGCCACGCCGACCGTTTCGGCGGGCAGTTGGTGCTGGTCACCGGTGCCGGCAGCGGCATCGGCCGGGCGACGGCGTTCGCCTTCGCGGAGGCCGGCGCGCGTGTGGTCGCCGTCGACCGCGACGCCGAGGCCGCCGCCCGCACCGCGGAGCTGTCCCGGCTGATCGGCGCTCCCGGGGCCTGGGCCGAGACGGCCGACGTCTCCGACGAGCAGGCCATGGAGAAGCTCGCCGAGAAGGTCCACCGCGAGTACGGCGTGCTGGACGTGCTGGTCAACAACGCGGGCATCGGCCTGTCGGGATCCTTCTTCGCCACGACGGCCGACGACTGGCGCAAGGTCCTGGACGTGAACCTGTGGGGCGTCATCCACGGATGCCGGCTCTTCGGCGCGCGCATGGCCGAGCGCGGGCAGGGCGGCCACATCGTCAACATCGCCTCGGCGGCGGCGTTCCAGCCCTCCCGGGCCCTGCCCGCCTACAGCACCTCCAAGGCGGCGGTCCTGATGCTCTCCGAGTGCCTGCGCGCAGAACTGGCCTCGCAGTCCATCGGGGTCACGGCGATCTGTCCCGGCATCGTCAACACCGGCATCACCTCCACGGCCCGCTTCGCCGGCGTCGACGAGGCCGAGGAACGCCGACGCCAGAGGAACTCGGCCCGCCTGTACGGCCTGCGCAACTACCCGCCGGAGAAGGTGGCCGAGGCGGTCCTGGACGCCGTGGTCCGCAACAAGGCGGTCGTGCCGGTCACGCCGGAGGCCCGCGGCGCCCACCTGATGTCCCGATTCCTGCCGGGAGCCCTGCGGCGCGTCGCCCGCGTGGAACCGAGGCTGTGAACGGCGGGGCCTGAGCGGCGAGATCGCCGGAGGACGCGCTCCCCCGCAGCCGCGGGCGGTCGTGCCGCTCTGGACGACTCCGGGGGTACTCGCCGCTCCGGCGCGGCATCCCGCGAACGGGGGCCGGCGACGCCAGGCCCCCTCCCAGCCGCAGCACCGCCCACCAGCCAAGGACCTCCGACATGACGGACACCTCCGCCCAAAAGGCCTACCGCATAGAAGACTTGGCCCACCAGACCTGCACCACCGTGCGGACCATCCGCGCCTACCAGGACCGCGGCCTGCTCCCCCGCCCCGAGCGCCGGGGCCGGGCGAACCTCTACTCCGAGGCCCACATCACCCGCCTCCACCAGATCGCGCACCTCCTCGACCGCGGCTACACCCTCGCCTCGATCAAGGAGCTCCTCGACGCCTGGGACACCGGCCGCGGCCTGGGTGGGGTCCTCGGCCTGGTCACCGAGGTGGAAGGCCCGTGGACGAACGAGCGGCCCGACCGCGTCACCCGCGCCGAACTGGAGGCCCTCTTCGGCGGCGCCCCCGACGAGGACGCCGTGACCGAGGCGCTCGAACTGGGCGTGCTGGAACCCGTCGACGGCGAACCGGGCACCTTCCTCGTCCCGAGCCCCCAAGAACTCGCGGTGGCCGCGGAGTTGCACGCCGCGGGAGTCCCGCTGTCCGCGATCTCGTGCCACCTGCGGGAGTTGAGGACGCAGGTGGAGCACATCGCCGCGCGTTTACTTGAGTTCACCGCCGAGCACGTCTTCGCCCGGTACCTGGAGGGCCCGGAGCGTCGCACGGACGCGCACGCGGCGGAGGGGGCCTCTCTCGTACGCCGGCTGCGCCCCCTCGCCCAGCAGACGGTGGACGCCGAACTCGGCCGCGCCATGCGCACGTTGGCCACCCGTCACCTCCGCGCGCACCTGGGCACCGAGGGACCGGCCGCACCACGTCCTGGCACACGTCCCGTACCACTCCCGGCCGAGACGATCGACGCCGTGGAAAGGCTGGTTGGCCGGGAGAGGATTGCCGAGTTCGTCGCGCATGCGGCCGAACGAGAGGTAAGCGCAAGGATCTTGGATGACCTGGCGGAATCCGCCCTGCGTGATCAGGAAGTTCGCGAATCACCTTAAAACTCAGGCTGGTTGTCCACAACTTCGCCAATTCCCTTGTGGATAACTCAACTTGGCTGTGGACCAAACCTGCGGGCCAAAAATAACCTGCGTGATCCAGGTCTCTCCCACACGCTGGACCCATGGACGAAAGACGCACCGTGAAGGTGTCGAAGTACCTCTCGAAACACCTCCGCCACCAGCCGGAACGCATCGGGCTCGCCCTGGACCCGGGCGGTTGGGTGGAGATCGACGCACTGATCGCCGCGGCCGCCGACCACGGATTCCGGTTCACCCGCGAGGAGCTGGACCATGTGGTGGCCACCAACGACAAGCAGCGCTTCGCGGTCGAGGGCACCAGGATCCGCGCCAGCCAGGGCCACAGCATCGGCGTCGACCTCGGCCTGCCCCCGGCGACCCCGCCGCCGTTCCTGCACCACGGCACCGTCGCCGCCGCCCTGGACGCGATCCGCTCGACCGGCCTCAGGCCCATGAGCAGGCACGCCGTGCACCTGTCCGCGGACCGGGAGACCGCCACCCGCGTCGGCGCCCGCCGCGGCCGCCCGGTCGTCCTCTCCGTCGACGCCGGCGCCATGCACCGCGACGGCCATGTGTTCCACATCAGCGCCAACGGCGTCTGGCTGACGGCGGCCGTGCCCCCGGAATACCTGCGCTTCCCCGGCCCCCGCTGAGGCCCGGGCCCGGACGGAGACCCGCCGGGAGCCCCGGGCCGCCCCGCGTGTGGCTGCGCGGCCACCGTCGGTGACCGTTTCGTCCCTCGCCGGTCGGGCCGCTTACTCTCGGACGCATGACTCTGCGCCTGAGCACCGTGATCCTGCCGTACCGCCGCTGGAGCGAGGGCGGCCGTTCGGCCTGGGTGCGGGCCGAGCAGCTCGGCTTCCACACCGCGTACACCTACGACCACCTCTCCTGGCGCAGCTTCCGCGACGGCCCCTGGTTCGGCGCGATCCCGACGCTGACCGCCGCCGCGGCCGCCACCGAGCGCCTCCGCCTCGGCACCCTGGTCACCTCGCCGAACTTCCGGCACCCGGTGACCCTCGCCAAGGAACTGATCTCCCTCGACGACATCTCCGGCGGCCGGGTCACCCTCGGCATCGGCGCCGGCGGTACGGGCTTCGACGCGACCGCCCTCGGCCAGGAACCCTGGACCCCGCGCGAGCGTGCCGACCGGTTCGCCGAGTTCGTGCCCCTGCTCGACCGGCTGCTCACCGAGGACGCGGTGTCGCAGGAGGGCCGGTTCTACTCGGCGCACGAGGCGCGGAACATCCCGGGCTGCGTGCAGCGCCCCCGGCTTCCGTTCGCGGTCGCGGCCACCGGCCCCCGCGGTCTGAGGCTCGCCGCCCGCCACGGCCAGGGCTGGGTCACCACCGGCGACCCCAAGCTGTACGAGAACGGCACCCCGGAGCAGTCCGTGGAGGCGCTGCGCGGACAGCTCGGCAAGCTCTCCGAGGCGTGTGCGGCCGTCGGCAGGGACGGGACGGATCTGGACAGGATCCTGCTCACCGGCTTCACCCCGGACCGCACCCGGCCGCTCGAGTCCCTGGACGCGTTCGTGGACTTCGCCGGCCGCCACCGGGACCTGGGCTTCACCGAGATCGTCATCCACTGGCCCATCCCGGACTCCGACTTCGCCGCGGACGAGAAGGTCTTCGAGCGGATCGCCATGGAGGCCCGCGCACAGCTGGGCTGAGGCCCGGCGCCGTGCGGGGAGCCCGCCGGGCGTCATCTGTGTCTCATCTGTGCGCAGTCCCGCACGGCCGTGCGGGCATATGCGCGAGAATGACCCGGTGACCTCAGCGACCAGACAGCCCGGGACCCCAGCCGCCGCGATACGCCCGCGGCTGATCGCCACCGACCTCGACGGCACCCTGCTGCGCGACGACAAGTCGGTCTCCCCACGGACCGTCGCCGCCCTGGCCGCCGCCGAGGAGGCCGGCATCGAGGTCTTCTTCGTCACCGGCCGCCCGGCCCGCTGGATGGACGTCGTCAGCGACCACGTCCACGGGCACGGCCTGGCGATCTGCGGCAACGGCGCGGCCGTCGTCGACCTGCACGGCGGCCCCGGCGCCCACCGCTTCGTGAAGGTGCGCGAACTGGCCCGGGGGAACGCCCTGGACGCCGTGCGGCTGCTGCGCGAGGCCGCGCCCGGCACCAAGTTCGCGGTGGAGCAGACGTACGGCTTCCACCAGGAACCGGCCTATCCCAAGCTGCACATGGAGACGCCCGACAACCTGCGGCCGGCCGAGGAACTGCTCGCGCCCGACGGCCCGGACGCCGACCAGCCCGTTCTCAAGATCCTCGCTCACCACCCCACCCTCGACCCCGACGCCTTCCTCGGGCTCGCCCGCCTCGCGATCGGCGAGCGCGCCAACGTCACCCGCTCCAGCCCCAGCGCCCTGCTGGAGCTCAGCGGCCCCGGCGTCTCCAAGGCCAGCACCCTCGCCCTGTGCTGCGCCGAGCGCGGCATCTCACACGAGGAGGTCGTCGCCTTCGGCGACATGCCCAACGACGTCGAGATGCTCACCTGGGCCGGCCGGTCGTACGCGATGGGCAACGCCCACCCGGACGCCGTCGCCGCGGCGTCGGGCCGCACCGTCGCCAACAACGAGGACGGCGTGGCGGTCGTGATCGAGCAACTGCTCGCGCAGCACCTGTAGTTCGGCGGCCCGGGCCGCGTGCCGGGTCACCGCGACCCGACCAGCGACTCCGCCTCCGCCTCCCGTCGCGCCATCGTCCCCAGCGGCCCGTCCACCGCGGCCAGCTCCGCGTACGGGCCGCGCTGCACCACCCGGCCGGCGTCGAGCACGACCACCTCGTCCACGTCGGCCAGACCGGCGAGCCGGTGCGTGATCAGCAGCGTCGTACGGCCCTCCGTGGCGGCCAGCAGATCGGCGGTGAGCGCGTCGGCCGTCGGCAGGTCCAGGTGTTCGGCGGGCTCGTCGAGCACCAGGACGGGGAAGTCGGCCAGCAGCGCGCGGGCCAGCGCCAGCCGCTGCCGCTGGCCACCGGACAGCCGCGCCCCGTGCTCGCCGACGAGCGTGTCCAGCCCGTCGGGCAGCCCGTCCACCCAGTCCAGCAGCCGGGCCCGGGCCAGCGCCCGGCGCAGGTCGGCCTCGGTGGCGTCCTTCCTGGCCAGCAGCAGGTTCTCGCGCACCGAACTGTCGAAGAGGTGCGCGTCCTGCGCGCACAGCCCGACGAGCCGGCGCACGTCGTCACCGGCCAGCGCGTACGCCTCCACCCCGGCGAGCGTGTACGTGCCGGCCTCCGGGTCCAGGAACCGCAGCAGCACCTGGGCGAGGGTGGTCTTGCCGGAGCCGGAGACGCCCACCACGGCGATCCTGCGGCCCTCCTCCAGGGTGAGATCGAGTCCGGCCAGCGCCTCTCGCCGCTGCCCCTCGTGCCGGGCGGCCAGCCCCTTGAGGACCAGGGGGAACGGTGCCGCGGGCGCCTGCCGGGGCCTCTCGGGCTCGCGCACCGGCTCCGGGGCGTCCAGGACCTCGTGGACCCGCTCCGCGCTGCGCCGCACCCGCTGCCGGTGGCGGACGGCGAGCGGCAGCCCGAGCACGGCCTCGAAGGCGGCCAGCGGGGTGAGGACGACCACGGCCATCGCCACACCGCCGAGCCGGCCCGCGGCCACCGCCTGGGCGCCGAGCAGCGCCGTGGCCGTGACGGTCAGGCCGGAGATCAGCGCGGTGAGCCCGTCGCCGAGCGCGGTGACGGCGGCGGCCCGCGAGGCGATCCGGGTCAGTGTGCCGTCCGCCCGCCGGGCAGCGCCCGCGCGAACGGGCAGCGCCCCGGCGACGGTCAGCTCGGCGGTGCCGGTCAGCAGGTCGGTCACGCGGATCGCGAGGGCGCCCCGGGCGGGCGCCAGCCGCCGCTCGGTGCGCCGGGCCGCGGTCGCGGTCACGAGGGGCACGCCGACCCCGGCCGCCAGGAGGCCGACCGCGAGCGCGGCCCCCGCCTCCGGCAGCAGCCAGGCCGTGAAGCCGACGGTCGCGGCGGAGACGACGAGGGCGACCGACGCGGGCAGCAGCCAGCGCAGCCAGTAGTCCTGGAGTTCGTCGACGTCCGTGACCAGCCGGGTGAGCAGGTCACCGCGGCGGGCGGTGCGCAGTCCCGCGGGCGCGAGCCGCTCCAGGCGCCGGTAGACCGCGACCCGGGTGTCGGCCAGCACACGGAGCACCGCGTCGTGCGAAACCAGCCGCTCCGCGTAGCGGAAGACGGCCCGCCCGATCCCGAACGCCCGTGTCGCCGTGACGGCCACCATCAGATACAGCACCGGCGGCTGCTGGGAGGCCCGCGAGATCAGCCAGCCGGAGGTGGCCATCAGGCCGACGGCACACCCGAGCGCCAGACTGCCGAGCAGCAGCGCGAGCGCCATCCGCCCCCGCTGGGCCCCCGCAAGTTCCCGGACCCGGCCGAGCACTCGCCGCGGACGAGCCGCGGCCACCTCGCCGGAGCCGCTTCCGGGCGCAACCGCGGTCGCATCCTCCGGCTCCGCGGGGCCGTCTTCCAGCCGACCGAGCCGGGTGGCGGCCGGGTCCGTACGGGAGTCCGGGGAAGGCGCCGTGTGCTCCCCGGCTCCCGGCTCCGCGACCCGCACCACCCGGTCGGCAACCCCCAGCAGCGCGGGCCGATGCACCACCAGCAGCACCGTCCGCCCCGCGGCGAGCCGCCGCACCGCCGCCACGACCTCCTCCTCCGTCGCGCCGTCCAGCGCGGCCGTCGGCTCGTCCAGCAGCAGCACCGGCCGGTCGGCGAGGAAGGCCCGGGCGAGGGCGAGCCGCTGCCGCTGACCGGCCGACAGACCGGAGCCGTCCTCTCCGAGCACCGTCTCGGCGCCTTCGGGCAACGCGTCCACGAACTCCAGCGCGCCCGCGTCCCGCAGTGCCCGGCGTACGGCGTCGTCGTCCGCGCCGGGCCGGGCCAGCCGCACGTTCTCCGCGATCGTTCCCGCGTACAGATGCGGCCGCTGCGGCACCCACGCGATCCGTGACCGCCATTCCTCCAGGTCAAGCCCGGCGAGATCGGCCTCCCCGATCCGCACCCGACCCCCGGAGGGCCGGACGAAGCCCAGCAGCACGTTCAGCAGCGTCGACTTGCCGACGCCGCTCGGCCCGACCAGCGCGACGGTCTCACCGGGCTCGACCGTGAACGACACGTCGGTCAGTGCATCCATGGAGCGGCCGGGGTAGCGGACCGTGACCTCGTCGAAGGCCAGGGCGCCCGCCGGCACCGCACCGCTCCCGGACGCCGGGACCGGCGTCTCCAGCACGGTGAAGATCTCCTCCGCGGCGGCGAGTCCCTCGGCCGCCGCGTGGTACTGCGCGCCCACCTGCCGCAGCGGCAGATAGGCCTCGGGCGCCAGCACCAGGATGACCAGCCCGATGTACAGATCCATGTCGCCGTGGACGAGCCGCATGCCGATCGTCACGGCCACCAGCGCGACCGAGAGTGTGGCGAGCAGTTCCAGGGCGAAGGAGGAGATGAAGGCGATCCGCAGGGTCCGCATCGTGGCTTGGCGGTACTCGCCGGTGATCCGGCGGATGGACTCGGCCTGGGCCTTCGCCCGGCCGAACACCTTCAGCGTGGGCAGGCCCGCGACCACGTCCAGGAAGTGACCGGACAGCCGGGACAGCAGCCGCCACTGACGGTCCATCCGGGACTGCGTGGCCCAGCCGATCAGCATCATGAAGAGCGGAATGAGCGGCAGGGTGCCGACGATGATCGCCGCCGACACCCAGTCCTCGGTGACGATCCGCGCCAGCACCGCCACCGGCACGACCACCGCGAGCCCCAGCTGCGGCAGGTAGCGCGAGAAGTAGTCGTCGAGGGCGTCCACGCCACGCGTGGCCAGGGTGACCAGGGATCCGGTCCGCTGCCCGCTCAGCCACCCGGGGCCGAGTGCGGCCGCCCGGTCGAGAAGCCGGCCCCGCAGCTCGGACTTCACCGCGGCGCTCGCGCGGTGGGCGGCACGTTCGGTGAGCCACGCCACGGCTGCTCGACCCACGGCCACGGCTGCCAACAGCAGCAGGGGGGTGCGCAGTTCGGCGGCCGACTGCCCGTGCTGGAAGGCTCCGACGACCACCTCGGCGATGAGCATCGCCTGGGCGATGACCAGCCCGGCACCGACGACCCCCAGGCCGACGACCGCCACGAGGAAGAAGCGGGTGGCGCGGGCGTATCGCAACAGACGCGGATCGATTGGTTTCACGTGAAACATGCCCTTCGGTCCAGAGGGTGCGTTTCACGTGAAACGCACCCTCGGCGGACTCAGTGTGCGGCGTCGGCTATGTGCTGTGTGCCGATCCGCTTGCGGAACACCCAGTAGGTCCAGCCCTGGTAGAGCAGGACGAGCGGGGTGGCGATCACCGCCAGCCAGGTCATGATCTTCAAGGTGTACGGGCTCGACGAGGCGTTGCCGACCGTCAGGCTCCAGTCCGCATTGAGGGTGGAGGGCATGACGTTCGGAAAGAGCGACAGGAAGAGCATCGCCACGGCGGCCACGATGGTGACGCCGGACAGCGAGAACGCCCATCCCTCGCGCCCTGCCTGGTTCGCCACCAGGGCACCCACCAGGGCGACGACCGCCACGACCAGGGCGACCAGGCTCGTGCCGTCACCGCTGTCGGCCTGCGTCCACAGGAGGAAGCCGGCCGCCAGCGCGGCGGTGACGAGACCGACCCACAGGGCCAGCTTCCGTGCCCGCACCCGGATGTCGCCGACGGTCTTGAGCGCGGTGAACACCGCCCCGTGGAAGGTGAACAGCGTGAGCGTCACCAGGCCGCCCAGCAGGGCGTAGGGGTTGAGCAGGTCCCACACGGTGCCGACGTATTCGAAGTGCTGGTCGATCTTCACGCCCCGCACGATGTTCCCGAAGGCCACGCCCCACAGGAACGCCGGGAGCAGGGAGGTCCAGAAGATCGCGGTCTCCCAGTTGCGCTGCCAGTTCTCCTCGGGGCGCTTCGCCCGGTACTCGAAGGCAACACCCCGGATGATCAGGCAGACCAGGATCACGAGCAGGGGCAGATAGAAGCCGGAGAAGAGGGTGGCGTACCACTCGGGGAAGGCAGCGAAGGTCGCACCGCCCGCGGTGAGCAGCCACACCTCGTTGCCGTCCCACACGGGGCCGATGGTGTTGATGAGCACCCGGCGCTCGGGCCGGTTCCGGGCCAGCAGCTTGGTGAGGATGCCGACCCCGAAGTCGAAGCCCTCCAGGAAGAAGTAGCCGGTCCACAGGACGGCGATCAGGACGAACCAGACGTCGTGAAGTTCCATGACTGTCCCCTCGGCCTAGTACGAGAAGGCCATCGGCTTGTCGGCGTCACGGGTGTCGCCGCCGATCTTCGTGGGCGGGTTCAGGTCGGCCTCGGTGAGCTCGGGCGGGCCGGCCTTGACGTACTTCGCGAGCAGCTTGACCTCGACCACGGCGAGGATCGCGTACAGCGAGGTGAAGACGATCAGCGAGGTGAGGACCTCACCCTGGGAGACACCGGGGGAGACCGCGTGCCGGGTCTGCAGGACGCCGTAGACGGCCCACGGCTGGCGGCCCGTCTCGGTGAAGATCCAGCCCCAGGAGTTGGCGATCAGCGGGAAGGCCAGGGTCCAGGTCGCGATGCGCCAGTACCAGTGCGTCAGCTTCGGGCTGAGCGCCTTGTTCCTGAACAGCACCAGATGCGGCACCTCGTCCTCGCCGACCCTCAGGTGCTGCGGCAGCATGAACCTCTTGCGGGTCAGCCAGAGTCCGGCCATGCCGATGGCGAAGGAGGCCATGCCGAAGCCGATCATCCAGCGGAAGCCCCAGAAGGCCACGGGAATGTTGGGCCGGTAGTCGCCGGGCCCGAACTTCTGCTGCTCGGCCTTGTTGACGTCGTTGATGCCGGGCACGTACGAGGTGAAGTCGTCGTCGGCGAGGAAGGACAGCAGGCCCGGTATCTCGACCGCGACGGTGTTGTGGCCCTTCTCCACGTCGCCGTAGGCGAAGATCGAAAACGGTGCCGGCTTCTGGCCGTCCCACAGCGCCTCGGCGGCGGCCATCTTCATCGGCTGCTGCTTGAACATGACCTTGCCGAGGGTGTCGCCGCTGACCGCGGTGAGCAGACCGGCGATGACCACGGTGATCAGCCCGAGCCGCAGCGAGGTCTTCATCTCACGGATGTGCTTCTTGCGGGCCAGGTGGTAGGCGGCGATGCCCACCATGAAGGCGCCACCGGTCAGGAAGGCCGCGGACAGCGTGTGGAAGGCCTGGGTGAGGGCGGTGTTCTGGGTCAGCACGGCCCAGAAGTCGGTCAGCTCGGCGCGTCCCTTCGCCTTGTCGATCTTGTAGCCGACCGGGTGCTGCATCCAGGAGTTGGCCGCGAGGATGAAGTACGCCGAGAGGATCGTCCCGATCGAGACCATCCAGATGCAGGCCAGATGGATCTTCTTGGGCAGCTTGTCCCAGCCGAAGATCCACAGGCCGATGAACGTGGAATCGAAGAAGAACGCGATCAGCGCCTCGAAGGCGAGCGGGGCACCGAAGATGTCACCGACGAAGCGGGAGTAGTCCGACCAGTTCATGCCGAACTGGAACTCCTGCACGATGCCGGTGACCACACCCATCGCGATGTTGATCAGGAAGATCTTGCCCCAGAACTTGGTGGCTCTGAGGTACTTCTCGTTCTCCGTGCGCACCCAGGCCGTCTGCAGCCCGGCCGTCAGCGCGGCCAGGGAGATCGTCAGCGGGACGAACAGGAAGTGGTAGACGGTGGTGATGCCGAACTGCCAGCGCGCCAGTGTCTCCGGCGCCAGAGCCAGGTCCACGTCGTCACTCTCCTCACTACGCCGTGGTACTGCGGCGATTCGCCCCGCCTGTCACGTACATACGGGGCAAACGAGACGCGCTTGTGAACGCGTTCACATTCACAAGCCATTATGACGCACTGATTTTCGGTCCGGAAGGTGGGGGTGGTCCTATCGCCGTGGAGTCAAGACCTTGGCAGCGACTTCAACATCTTGTTGAATTGCGCGCCATGCAGATACGCATTTCCTGGCCCGCGGGCAACGTCACCGCGACTCTCGACAGCACCACACCGACCGCGCAGGCCCTGGCGAAGGCACTGCCTCTCGCCTCCACCGCACACACCTGGGGCGAGGAGGTCTATTTCGACACAGGCATCTCGGTTTCACGTGAAACGGACGCCCGACAGATCGTGGAACCGGGCACGGTGGCCTTCTGGACGGACGGCGACGCTCTCGCCCTCCCCTACGGCCCCACGCCGATCTCGCAAGGCTGGGGCCTCCCCCGAACGGAGTTCGGGGGAGAGTGCCGCCTCGCGAGTCCGTGCAACATCCTGGGGCGCCTCGACCAAGACCCCCAGGTCCTGGCGACCGTACGGAACGGCGACCCCGTCCGCGTGGAGCTGACGGCCGACCAGGACTGACCCTCAGGAGCCGCAGCCCCTTGTCACCGAGGCTCAGAGCTCCTTACGGAACCCCTCCGCGACCTTGAGGAAGATGTCGTTCGCCTCGGTCTCACCGACCGTGACCCGCACACCCTCGCCCGGGAACGGCCGGACCACCACACCGTGCTCCTCACAGGCCTGAGCGAACGCGACCGTACGCTCGCCGAGCCGCAGCCACACGAAGTTGGCCTGCGTCTCCGGCACCGTCCAGCCCTGGGCGCGCAGCGCGTCGACCACGCGCGTGCGCTCGCACACCAGCGAGCCGACCCGGCCCAAAAGCTCGTCCTCGGCCTGCAGCGAGGCGATCGCCGCCTCCTGCGCCAGCTGGCTCACGCCGAACGGCACCGCCGTCTTGCGCAGTGCCGCGGCGACCGGCTCGTGGGCGATCGCGAAACCCACGCGCAGCCCGGCGAGGCCGTACGCCTTGGAGAAGGTCCGCAGGACGCAGACGTTGGGCCGGCTGCGGTACAGCTCGACGCCGTCGGGCACCTCGGGGTCGCGGATGAACTCACGGTAGGCCTCGTCCAGCACCACCAGGACGTCTCCGGGCACCCGGTCGAGGAAGCGCTCCAGCTCGGCCCTCCGCACCACCGTGCCGGTCGGGTTGTTCGGGTTGCAGACGAAGATCAGGCGCGTCCGGTCGGTGATCGCGTCCGCCATCGCGTCCAGGTCGTGCACATCGCCGGACGTGAGCGGCACCTGCACCGACCGGGCACCGCTGATCTGCGTGATGATCGGATACGCCTCGAAGGATCGCCAGGCGTACATCACCTCGTCACCGGGGCCGCTGGTGGCCTGGATCAGCTGCTGGGCGACGCCCACGGAACCGGTGCCGGTGGCCAGGTGGGACACCGGGACGCCGAAGCGCTCCGACAGCTCCTGCATCAGACCGCCGCAGGCCATGTCCGGGTACCGGTTGAAGGAGGAGGCGGCAGCGGTCACGCTCTCCATCACGCCGGGCAGCGGCGGGTACGGGTTCTCGTTGGAGGACAGCTTGTAGGCGACCGGCCCGCCGGCCGCGGCCGGCTTGCCCGGCTTGTAGGTGGGGATCCCCTCCAGCTCGGCGCGCAGCTTGGGGCTCGTCTCGCTCACCACAGTCCTCCTCGCGACCACCGGCGGGCCGTCTACGCCGCCGGCTTCCAATACTCCTCACCTTATGAGGATTCGGCACCGCTGAGTACTGACGGAGAGCAAAGCTCGTCCGTCACACCGGCATCACGGGCATCACGACAGGAAGGTGCATGTATCAGGGGGCGCGCCGTACATATATCTACGCGCCGGTGGCTCACGCCGTAGCGCGCGTCACCCGTGAAGGTGAGTTGAGACCTCTTCGAAACATCGGGCACTTGGCAGGCCCATGCGCGTCGCCACGATACGTCTCACCATGGGAGCGCTCAACTGCCTTGCATCCTTAGGCAGTTGCCCATTTTTGATCATGCAGAAACGTGCCTGTCAACGCGTGCATATGCGTCCGCACTACCCCACCGCATGAGCCCTACTATCGGCTCGCCATGACAGCAGCAGGGAAGCACCAGGTGAGCCGCGCGGAAACCTCACGTCGAGGAAGTCGGCCAGGCCGGGCGGGCATCAGAGACGTGGCCGCCGCCGCCGGGGTCTCCATCACGACCGTCTCCGACGCCCTCAACGGCAAGGGGCGGCTCCCGGATGCCACCCGGCGCCATGTCCGCGAGGTCGCCGACCGGCTGGGGTACCGCCCCTCGGCCGCGGCCCGCACCCTCCGTACCGGCAAGTCGGGGCTGATCGGCCTGACCGTGACGACGTACGGGGATGAACCTTTCACCTTCACCGAGTTCGCGTACTTCGCCGAGATGGCGCGGGCAGCCACCTCGGCCGCGCTGGCCCGCGGCTACGCCCTGGTCATCCTGCCCGCGACCTCCCGCCACGACGTGTGGTCCAACGTGGCCCTGGACGGCACGGTCGTGATCGACCCCTCCGACCAGGACCCCGTGGTCAGCGAGCTGGTCCGGCAGGGCCTGCCCGTGGTCTCCGACGGCCGCCCGGCCGGCTCGCTCCCGGTCACGGCCTGGGTCGACAACGACCACGAGGCCGCCGTCCTCGGCATCCTCGACCACCTCGCGGACGCCGGCGCCCGTCGTATCGGCCTGCTCACGGGCACGACGACGGACACGTACACCCATCTGTCGACCACCGCCTACCTGCGCTGGTGCGAGCGGGTCGGCCAGGACCCGGTCTACGAGGCCTACCCCGCGCACGACCCGTGTGCGGGAGCCGTGGCCGCCGACCGGCTGCTCGCCCGGCCCGACCGGCCCGACGCCGTCTACGGCCTGTTCGACCCCAACGGCACCGACCTGCTCGCCGCCGCCCGCCGCTACGGGCTCCGCGTCCCCGACGACCTGCTCCTGGTGTGCTGCAGCGAGTCCACCGTGTACGCCAGCACCGAGCCCCCCATCACCACGCTCTCCCTGAAACCGCGCCGCATCGGCACGGCCGTCGTCCAGCTGCTCATCGACGCCATCGAGGGCGTCGAGTCGGACCACCCGGTCGAGCAGGTGATACCGACCGAGCTGATCGTGCGCACCTCCTCCCAGCGACGCCTTCCGCGCACGACGGTCAGCCCGCCGCGCTCACCGGACGGGAAGTGACACCGGGGGCGACAGGTGAGCGCGCCCGTGTGCGGCGCGCGCTCACCGGCGGGGCCCGGCCCGAACGGCCCGGCACGGTCGGCCACCGCGCGGTGCTCGGCGCACCCCCGGAAACCGGTCGTCCACGACGGCGGCCGGACTCCACCGGGCCGCCGCCCGCCTCGTCGCCCACTTCGCCGTCGGCCGAACACCGGCCCAAACGGGGCGAAAGCCGCGATGAACTGGAGTCTTGTTCCGATTCACCACCCCTGGGTCATCACATGGCGCGACGCGCATTCCTATGATGGGCCCACGACACCGTGGACCGCTGCGACCAGGCAGTCCGAAGCGGTGCAGTTGCGGCGCGATGGTGGAGGGGTCTGATGACTCAGGGGGCCGGTCAGGGACCCGAGGCGGAGCGGACGGCGACGCTGCGCGACTTCCGGGTACCCGCGTACGTCAACGAGACCGGTCCGTACGTCCAGCACGTCCACCCGGGCGACACCGCTGCGCCCGTCGAGGAGACGTACCCCGATGGGTACACGCCCACCCAGCGCGACCTTCCCGTCGTCAACCGCGGCGACACGCTCCAGGTCCCCGTCGAGCCGGTTCCCGCCGCCGCGGTCCCGCAGCCCGCGGCCGGCCCCGGCCCGCTGTACGTCGTCGGCGACGTCCACGGCTACCTCGACGAACTGATGGCCGCCCTGCAGGAGCAGGGCCTGATCGACGCCTCGGGCCAGTGGTGCGCCGGCACCGCCCGGCTGTGGTTCCTCGGCGACTTCACCGACCGCGGCCCGGACGGCATCGGCGTCATCGACCTCGTGATGCGACTGTCCGCCGAGGCGGCCGCGGCCGGCGGCTACTGCAAGGCCCTCATGGGCAACCACGAGCTGCTGCTGCTCGGCGCCAAACGGTTCGTCGACACCCCCGTCAACTCCGGTGCGGGCACCGCCACTTTCCAGGCGGCCTGGCTGCTCAACGGCGGGCAGAAGACCGACATGGACCGCCTCCAGGACCACCATCTGCAGTGGATGGCCCGCCTGGACGCCATCGAGGAGGTGGACGGCTATCTGCTCGTCCACTCCGACAGCACCGCCTACCTCGACTACGGCGACTCGATCGAGGCCGTCAACGACACCGTCCGCGAGACGCTGACCCGCAACGACGCCGACGAGGTCTGGGACCTGTTCCGCAAGTTCACCAAGCGCTTCTCCTTCCGCGACGAGGGCGGGGCCGACGCCGTGCGCTCCCTCCTCGACACCTACGGCGGCTCCCGGATCGTCCACGGTCACAGCCCCATCCCCTACCTGCTGGGCGAGGTCGGATCCGAGGACGGCGAGGACAGCGCCGGCCCGGTCGTCGAGGGACCGCACGTCTACGCCGACGGGCTCGCCATCGCCATGGACGGCGGCGTGACCATGGCCGGAAAGCTACTGGTCCAGCAACTTCCCCTGGATAACTGAGCGTTCCGCGGGCAGACGACACCCGGCGGAGTACGCGCAGGCCGGAACGCAATTTCCGGCAATCCCCTGTCACCGCGCGCCGTCGCGGCTCTACCATCGGCTTATCCGTAGCAGGCTCCCCTCCGTTTCTGCCCGACGGCTCGCCGGCGTGCGAGCCACAAGCCCTACGGAGCATCGGGGGATGCACATGAACAGCGTTCCGCAGCACCTGCAGAGCGAGGACCGCCAGGAATTCGAGCGGCTCCTCGATGCGGCGCTGCGCTCCGCACCACACCGACCGGAACTGGCCGCTGTCGGTCAGCGACTCAACTCCGAACAACTGCGCACCATGGCCCTGAACGCCACGGCCCTCATCACCGCGGCCGCCGCGGCGGAGTACCAGCACTACGTGAAGATCCGCGACGAACTGCGCCACCCCGCGCTGTCCGCACCGTCGGCCACGGGCGACTCCGCCTCCACGGGCCCGGTCCCGGCCGCGTCGGACCTCGCCGCCACACTCGGCGAGAGTGCCGAGACCACCGGCGCGGGCGCCATCGCGGTCGTCGCCGTGCTGGCTCCCGTCCTCTCCGGAACCGCGGCGGCGATCTTTCTGCTCGTCGGCTACATCCTGAAGATGCTGGATCCCGGGCAGTCCTTCGCCCAGACCATGCTCACCGCCGGCTGGGTGTTCGGCGGCCTGACCGCGGCGGCGATCCTCGTCGCCGGCGCCGGTCTGCTGCTCACCGCCCTGCGCAACAGCGCCTCACCCGAGGCGCGGGCGCGCGAGGCGGCCACCGAGGAACTGACCGCGGCCAGAGAGGCCTGGCGGGACGCCCTGCTGGAGCGCGGCATCCTGCCGTTCCTGCGGGAGGCACTCGCCGAGCCCGACCCGGCCACGCTGGGGCGCACCACCCCGCCCACCCCGACCGGCCGCATGCCCCGTCTGGGCTACGACCGCCCCGGCTTCAGCAGCCCCGAGGACGGCTCCGCCTCCGGCCGCCCCAGCTTCACCAGTCCCGACTACACGAGCCCGGACTTCGGCGGCCCGGAGCACCAGCCCGAATGACCCCGGGTGCGCCCTCCGAGGACGCCCCGCCGACCGGCCCCGCCGTCCAACGAGCCGACCGCAACCGGCCCGCTGGAACGGCGAGTTCGGCGCGCTCCGGGATCTCCGTGCCTCAGTCCGCGATCGGCAGGTACACCCGGTTGCCGGACTCGGCGAACTCCTTCGACTTCTGGAGCATGCCCTCGGCGATCTCCTCCGACGACGCCCCCTCTGCCGCCGCGCCACCGAACCGTTCCGTGATGCTCTGGCTGATCTTCATGCTGCAGAACTTCGGCCCGCACATGGAGCAGAAGTGGGCCGTCTTGGCGGGCTCGGCCGGCAGGGTCTCGTCATGGAACTCCCGTGCCGTGACCGGGTCCAGCGCGAGGTTGAACTGGTCCTCCCACCGGAACTCGAAGCGCGCGTCGGACAGTGCGTCGTCCCACTCCTGCGCACCCGGGTGCCCCTTGGCGAGGTCGGCCGCGTGAGCGGCGATCTTGTAGGTGATGACACCGGTCTTGACGTCGTCCCGGTTGGGCAGGCCCAGGTGCTCCTTGGGCGTGACGTAGCAGAGCATCGCCGTGCCCCACCAGGCGATCATCGCGGCACCGATGCCGGAGGTGATGTGGTCGTACGCCGGCGCGATGTCCGTGGTCAGCGGGCCGAGCGTATAGAACGGAGCTTCATCGCAGATCTCCTGCTGAAGGTCGATGTTCTCCTTGATCTTGTGCATCGGGACATGGCCCGGGCCCTCGATCATGGTCTGTACGTGAAAACGCCTGGCGATCCGGTTGAGTTCCCCGAGCGTGCGCAGCTCCGCGAACTGCGCCTCGTCGTTGGCGTCCGCGATGGAGCCGGGGCGCAGGCCGTCACCCAGCGAGTACGTGACGTCGTAGGCGGCGAGGATCTCGCACAGCTCCTCGAAGTTCTCGTACAGGAAGGACTCCTTGTGGTGCGCCAGGCACCACGCGGCCATGATCGAGCCGCCGCGCGAGACGATGCCGGTCTTGCGGTTGGCGGTGAGCGGCACGTACGGCAGCCGGACGCCGGCATGCACCGTCATGTAGTCCACGCCCTGCTCGGCCTGCTCGATGACGGTGTCCTTGTAGATCTCCCAGGTCAGTTCCTCGGCCCTGCCGTCGACCTTCTCCAGGGCCTGGTAGAGCGGCACCGTGCCGATGGGGACGGGGGAGTTGCGCAGTACCCACTCGCGGGTGGTGTGGATGTTGCGGCCGGTGGACAGGTCCATGACAGTGTCGGCGCCCCACCGGGTCGCCCAGGTCATCTTCTCGACCTCCTCCTCGATGGAGGACGTCACCGCCGAGTTGCCGATGTTGGCGTTGACCTTCACCAGGAACCGCTTGCCGATGATCATCGGCTCGATCTCCGGGTGGTTGACGTTGGCGGGCAGCACCGCCCGGCCCGCCGCGATCTCCTCGCGCACCACTTCGGGAGAGACGTTCTCCCTGACGGCCACGAACTCCATCTCCGGAGTGATCTCGCCCCGGCGGGCATACGCGAGTTGCGTCACGGCCTCACCGTTCCGGCCCCGACGCGGCTGGCGCGGCCGGCCCGGGAAGACCGCGTCCAGGTTGCGCAGCCCACCGCGCGGCGAGGTGTGCTTGATGCCGTCGTCCTCGGGCCGGACCGGACGGCCCGCGTACTCCTCGGTGTCGCCACGGGAGACGATCCAGTTCTCCCGCACCGGCGACAGGCCCCTGCGGACATCGGTGTCGACGAGCGGATCGGTGTACGGGCCCGACGTGTCGTACAGCGTGACCGACTGCCCGTTGGTGAGGTGCACCTGACGGACCGGCACGCGCAGGTCAGGGCGCGAACCCTCGACGTACACCTTGTGCCAGCCGATGGACTTCCCGGCCTCCTGGGACGCGTCGTCCTGGACGGAGGCAGGCGTGCGTGCGTCCTTGTTGGTCATCAGACCTACTCCCTACGCCGGCATTACCCGGTAACAGGTTCGGCGGTCGACGCAGCGGTTTCCGTGTGTGACGTTTCCCGCAGAACATCTCTTGTTCCACGTGAAACATCGTGTGTACGGAGGTCAGCGCCCTCTCAGCCCGGTGCTCCGAGCTCCCGCGTGTGCAAAGGTGCCTCCACGCTAGCGTCATATGTGGCGCGGTGAACAGTGGGCCCCTCGCTGTTCTTGCGATGATCGGGCGGTGACCAGGATGGAGCAGTACCCGCACCAGCCACCCGAGCCGCGCCGTCGGGACGGCTCGGGTGAAGGCGGCGGATACGTCCATGACGGCCGTGCGGTCCCCCGGCAGGGCCCAGGGCACCCCCAGGCCGCCCCGGGGAACGGCCACGGCCGGATGTCTCCCGGCCCGGACGACGGCCACCGCAGGCCCCGTTCCGGTACCGACGAGGGACACCAACACAGGTCCGGGCCGGGCGGCCACGACGGCCACCACCACGGATCGGGCCCGGGTGGGGACACCGGACAGGAACCTGGCTCCTCGCACGGCCACGGCCACTCGCACAGCCACGGGCCGGCGGCGCCCGTGTCCCTGCATCTGCGCAAGGTGATCGCCGCGATCCTGGTCCCGTTCACCGCGGCGGTGGTGGTCGGACTGGTGGTGCTCTGGCCCGGGGGAGCCCCGTCCCACAAGCACTCCGGCGTCGGTTTCGACCGGCAGACGCAGCAGGCCACGGTCACCAGAGTGGTCGAGGTGAGCTGCAAGTCGGTGAACGCCGGCGGCGGCGGCGACCCGACCGGCGACACCTCCGCCGCCGGGAACAGCTCGCCGGACCAGGGAGCGGGCGGCACCTGCAAGAAGGCGACCGTCAGGGTCGACACCGGCAAGGACAAGGGCCGTACGTTCACCGAGGTCGTGCAGCCCGACCAGCCCCGGCAACTGTCGCAGGGCGAGAAGGTCGTCGCCGCCTACGAACCATCGGCGCCCAAGGACCTGCAGTACTCGGTGGCGGACGTGAACCGGAAGTTCCCGATGGCGCTGCTCGCGGGGATCTTCGCGCTCGCCGTCGTGGTGGTGGGCCGGCTGCGCGGTGTCATGGCGCTCGTCGCCCTGGCCGTGAGCTTCCTGGTGCTGACCCTGTTCATCCTGCCCGGCATCCTGCAGGGCTCGAACCCCCTGCTCGTGGCGGTGGTCGGGGCAAGCGCCATCATGCTGATCGCCCTGTACATGTGCCACGGCCTGTCGGCCCGTACGTCGGTGGCGGTACTCGGCACGCTGGTCTCGCTGGGGCTCATCGGCATCCTCGGCTCGGAGTTCATCGGCTGGGCCGCGCTCACCGGCAACACGGACGACAGCACCGGCCTGATCCACGGCCTCTTTCCGAAGATCGACATGAGCGGTCTGCTGCTGGCCGGCGTCATCATCGGTTCGCTCGGTGTCCTGGACGACGTGACCGTGACCCAGACCTCGGCCGTGTGGGAACTGCACGAGGCCAACCCGTCCATGGGCTGGCGCGGGCTGTACCGGGCGGGCATCCGCATCGGCCGCGACCACATCGCGTCCGTGGTCAACACCCTGGTCCTCGCCTACGCCGGTGCCGCCCTCCCCCTGCTGCTGCTCTTCTCGATCGCGCAGAGCGGCGTGGGCACGGTTGCCAACAGCGAACTGGTCGCCGAGGAGATCGTCCGCACGCTGGTCGGATCGATCGGCCTGGTCGCCTCGGTCCCGGTCACCACGCTTCTCGCCGCCCTGGTGGTGGCGGCGGACCGGCCCGGACAGGACGCTCCGGCTCCCGCCGCCGCCCAGTCCGCACCGGTGCGCGGCGGCCGGGGGCGGCGCCGGAAACGGTGAGCCGCGGGGCGCTGCGGGAGCGGTCCCGCAGCGGCGAGCCCGACCGGAACGAAACCGAACGAGGCGAACCCGGCCGAAGGGACCCGGGCGAACCCGGCCGAGACATACCGGCCCGGCGGGCCCGGGAGCGGGCCACGAGCCCCGTGCGCCCCGACCGTCGGCCGCCTTCTGCAGAAGCGTTCCTGCACCGTGGCGTGCGAGGCGGGGCGCCCGGCGCCCTTGCCGTAACGCTTCAGCCGGCGCTCTGCTCCTCGGCCAGGATCCGGTCCAGGGCCTCGTCGAGATGCGCGTCGAAATCGGCCAGCGCACCCTCCTGACCGAGCGGCACCAGCTTGTCCGTACGGTCGAGGAAGGCCACGAGCGGCGGCGCCGACGAGCGGAAGAGGGCGTGGTCGGCGCCGACCTGAAGCCTGATCAGCACCTCGCCCAGCACCTCGGCCTCGACGGGGGCGATGCGCACGTCCCCCTCCCCGCACGGCCGCCCGACCCCGTCGATCAGCAGTTCACGCCCGAAGACCCAGGTGACCGGGGCATCGCCGGGCAGATGGAAGGTGAGCCGCACGGCGTAGGGATCACCGGTCTCGTAGCGCAACTCCACCGGAATGCGGAAGGAGAGCTCCTCCGACACGAGAAAGCTCATCATGACCTCTGCCTGTACGGACTCGCGCATCGCCTACCCCGTCGTATGACGTCGACTGGCCGGGATTGATCCCTCTGACCGTGGTCAAATCTTGCTGAAAGTGCACAGCAGATCACAAGGAGTAAGTTTTCAGATACTGATAGAGAGTGTGTGAGACCCGAAGCGGCGCCCGATCTCGGCCTGCAACCAGTGGGCCGCGGGCAGCAGCCGGTCGGCCTGGTGGGCGGGAAGCGAGAGCGCGATGCTGGCCGCGGTCGTACCGACCGTGATCGGGACCGCCGCGCAGACCGTGCCGAGCGCGTACTCCTGGCGCTCCACGACCGGCTCCATGCGGCGCGTCCGGGCCAGCCGCCGCAGCAGGGCGTCGTTGTCCCGCACGGTGTACGGCGTGATGGCCTGCACCGGATAGCGGGCGAGGTGATCGCGCCGGGCGTCCTCGTCCAGCTGGGAGAGCAGGCACTGGCCGATGGCGTGCGCGTGGCCGGTCTCACGGAAGTCGGCCCACTCCTCGGCCGCGGGGGCCTCGCGGGAGTCCGCGACGCAGACGACCTCGATCTCCCCGTCGCGGTACGTCGCGTAGTACACCGGCGCACCGATGGAATCGCGCCAGTGGGCGAGCGTGTCGGCCACCGTGCTGCGACGTTTCTGCTGCGCCCCGCTGCTGCTCAGCCGCTCGGCCGCCTCGCCGAGGAAGAACAGCCCTCTCTCCCGGCGCAGATAGCCCTCGTGCACGAGGGTGCGCAGCAGGTGGTACGTCGTCGGCAGGGCCAGGCCGGTCTCGCGGGCGAGCTGCTTGGCGGGGGCGCCGTACGGATGGGCGGCGACGGTCTCCAGCAGGCGCATGGCGCGCTGTACCGAGCCGATGAGGGTCGCCGCGGACGACGGTCCCGCCGCGTCGGGGTGCGGCCGGCCCTGGACGGCCACGGTGGGCGGCCGCTGGACGGGGGGTTTGCAGGGGCGTGTCGGAGCCGAGGGTGCGTGGGGTTCGGCGGGTGCGGTGTCGACCGTGGCCAAGGGGTACTCCCGAAGCGCGAGGGGCAGCCCGTGCGAGGGAAAGAGCACGGATGGGGGTCTGCGCCACCCACGGAGCCGGACCCCGTGGGGAGTTCCGGACTCTAACCGCCCACCACCGCGTGCAGACGGTCTCACGGGGAAACTTCCCTCCCCCGAGGGAACCGGCGACACCTCATCGGTCACCGGCTCCCGCGTTCCTCACCAGTCGCTGCGCGACGAGGAGTTCGACATGAACTTGCGGACGATGTAGATCAGTCCGCCGACCAGGGCCACGAAGATCAGCGCCTTGAACAGAAGCCCGATCACGAACCCGATGACGGTCGCTATCAGGCCGCCGAACACGACCAGGGCGATGACCGGCACCGCGACCCACTTCACCCACCACGGAAGTCCCGCGAAGATCTCTCGCATCGCCCTCGTCCTTTTCGTCTCTCGTGCGCTGTCGATGTCCTGCACTCGAATGCTAGGGCCGCCGAGGGGCCCCGCGGGGGCCTCGCAGCCCTTGTCCTCCCCTGACGCGTCCCCTAGGGAACCCCGAGGTCGGGGCTCACGCCTCGGGCGGAGAGAAGAGCACCAGGACCCTCAGATCCTCGCTGATGTGGTGGAACTTGTGCGCGACCCCCGCGGGGACGTACACGACGCTGCCGCGCGCCACCTCGGTCGTCTCCAGGCCGACCGTGATCGACGCCCGGCCGCTGACGACGAAGTACACCTCGTCCTGGTTGTGCGGCTTCTGCGGGTCGTGCTCGCCCGCGTCGAGCGCGTACAGACCGACCGACATGTTCCGCTCCCGCAGGAACTGCAGGTAGGCACCCTCGTTGGCGGCCCGTTCCGCCTCCAGTTCGTCCAGCCGGAATGCCTTCATCGCCCTTGCCGCCCTCGTCTCACTGCCCGCTGCCGATCCGGTCTGCCACGATCAGACACATGAAGAATTTTGTAGTCAAGACGATCGCCAACGCAGGCGCCCTGGCTGTCGCCGTGTGGCTGCTCGACAAGATCACCCTGACCGGTACGAGCACCGCCAAGAAGGCCGGCACCCTGATCGTGGTCGCGTTGATCTTCGGCCTGGTGAACTGGCTGGTCAAACCGATCTTGAAGGTGCTCACCTTCCCGCTGTTCATTCTGACCCTCGGCCTGATCACTCTTGTCGTCAACGCGCTGATGTTGCTGCTGACCTCCTGGGTCTGCGGCAAACTCCATCTGAGTTTCCATGTGGAGGGCTTCTGGACGGCCGTCATCGGCGGCCTGATCATCTCGATCGTGTCCTGGGCGCTGCACATCGTCCTGCCCGACGAGGACTGAGCACGTCATGACCTACCGCGTCTGCTTCGTGTGCACCGGCAACATCTGCCGCTCGCCCATGGCCGAGTCCGTCCTCCGCGCGCGCGTGGCGGAGGCCGGGCTCGAGGACCGGGTGGCGGTCGACAGCGCCGGCACCGGCGGCTGGCACGAGGGCGAGGGCGCCGACCCGCGCGCCGTCTCCGTACTCGACGCGCACGGCTACGACTGCGACCACGTCGCGCGCCAGTTCCAGCCGTCGTGGTTCGCCCGCCTCGACCTCGTGATCGCCCTGGACACCGGCCATCTCAAGGCCCTGCGCCGTCTGGCGCCCACCGAGGAGGACGCGCGCAAGGTCCGCCTGCTGCGCTCGTACGGCCGCCCTTCACCCGACCCCGACGCCCCGGCCGGCGCTTCCCCCGCCCCGGACGGGGCGGCCGGAGACGACCTCGACGTACCGGACCCGTACTACGGCGGCCTGGACGGCTTCGAGGAGTGTCTGGAGATGGTGGAGGAGGCGAGCACCGGGCTGCTCGCCGCTGTACGGGCACACCTGGAGGGACGGGCCGCATGAGCGACGCCAGGGACGAGCGCCCCACCGGCGACGGCACGCGCGCGGTACGGGCCGGCCTGCCCGAACCGGTCAAGCACGAGCCGACCCTGCCCGGGCCCGTCTTCGCCGCGCACTTCCATCTGCCGGGCGAGGTGACGGGACCGTACTCCTACGGCCGTGACGACAACCCGACCTGGACGCTGCTGGAGAGCGCCATCGGCGAACTGGAGGCGCCCGGACGGGGGGACGTCGAGACGCTGGTGTTCGCCTCGGGCATGGCCGCGATCTCCGCCGTGCTGTTCTCCCAGCTGCGCGCGGGGGACGCGGTCGTGCTGCCGTCCGACGGCTACCAGGCGCTGCCTCTGGTCCGTGCCCAGCTCGAGGCCTTCGGCGTCGAGGTGCGCACCGCGCCCACCGGCGGGGACGCCCAGCTGAACGTCCTCGACGGCGCCCGGCTGCTGTGGATCGAGTCCCCGTCGAACCCCGGCCTCGACGTGTGCGACATCCGGCGTCTGGTGGCCGCGGCGCACGCGCAGGGCGCCCTGGTGGCCGTCGACAACACCCTCGCCACCCCGCTCGGGCAGCGCCCGCTGGAGCTGGGCGCCGACTTCTCCGTGGCCAGCGGCACCAAGCAGCTGACCGGGCACGGGGACCTCCTGCTGGGCTACGTCGCCGGCCGGGACGCGGAGGCGATGGCCGCCGTGCGCCGCTGGCGGAAGATCGTCGGGGCGATCGCGGGGCCCATGGAGGCCTGGCTGGCACACCGGTCCATCGCCACGCTCCAGTTGCGCGTCGACCGGCAGAACGCCACCGCGCTCGCCGTCGCGGAGGCCCTGCGGCAGCGGCCGGAGGTGGCCGGACTCCGCTACCCGGGACTGCCGGGCGATCCCTCGCACGGGGTCGCCGCGCGGCAGATGCGCCGCTACGGCTGCGTCGTCTCCTTCACTCTGCCCACGCGCGCGCGTGCGGAGCGTTTTCTGGAAGCCCTGCGCCTGGTGGAGGACGCGACGAGCTTCGGCGGGGTGCGCTCCACGGCGGAGCGGCGTGGCCGCTGGGGCGGGGACGCGGTCCCGGAGGGCTTCATCCGCATGTCCGTCGGCGCCGAGGACCCCGAGGACCTGGTGGCGGACGTCCTGCGCGCCCTGGACGAGTCCGGCGCGTGAGCCGGGGGCGCTTCCACCAGGTGAGGAGCAGCCGCCGGGTGACAACGCGTCCGCGGGCCGAGAACGCGGGACGGTCCGAGCCTCCCCCCTCGTGGCTCGGACCGCCTACGGTTCCGCGCGCGAAGAACCGCGCGAACAAGGCTAGTTGACTCTGCGTCAGTGTCCAATCACGCTAGCGACAGAGACCTATCGACTTATTTATAGTTGACGCCTGCCTGGGGGCCGGAGGAGGGCAGGGACAGGGGAGAGTCACGCCATGGATCTGGCCTTGCTGCGCACCTTCGTCACCGTGCACCGGGCCGGCTCTTTCACCCGCGCCGCGGCCCTGCTGGGCCTCTCCCAGCCCGCCGTCACCTCGCAGATACGCACGCTCGAACGCCAGCTGGGCAAGCCCCTCTTCCTCCGCCAAGCCCGCGGGGTGACCCCGACGAGCATCGGCGACGAACTCGCGCACAAGGCCGCGCCCCATCTCGACGCCCTGGTGGAGATAGCCGAGAGCGGACTGGACGACGAGTCCTCGTTGAGGACGCTGCATCTCGCCGGACCGCCGGAGTTCACCGCCGAACGGGCCCTGCCCGCTCTCACGGTGCTGACCGGGGAGGAAGGACACGGCTTCGCGCTCCGCGCCTCCTTCGGCACCGCGGACGAGGTTCTCGAGGGACTGGCCGCCGGGCACCATGATCTGGCCATCAGTACCGCCCGGCCGCGCGGCGCCCTGCTCACCGCGACTCCGCTCTGCGACGAGGAGCATGTGCTGGTCGCCGCCCCCCGCTGGGCGGAACGGATCGGCGCGAACGCGCTGCGGCTGAAGGGGGCGCCGGCGTTGGAGAATCTGCCCGTCGTCGAGGTCCACGAGTCGCTGCCCTTCGTGTCGCGCTACTGGGCCTCCGTCTTCGACTCCCGCCCGGCTGCCTCGGGCACGGTCATCGTCCCCGATCTGCGGGCCGTGCTGGCCTGCGCCGTCGCGGGCGCCGGCCTTGCGGTTCTGCCCCGTTACCTCTGCGCCCCGGCCCTCGATCGCGGCACGGTCGTGTCCCTGTACGACCCGGCGGTGCCGCCCCTGCGCACGTACTTCCTGGCGGTGCGCACCGGCACGCTCGCCATGCCGCCGGTGGCGCGGGCTCATGAGTGGCTCCTGAGGTCGGCCGCGACCTGGTGCTGAACCCTCGTAGGCCTGAGGGTGAACGCGCTTCGGGCAGGCAGCTTCGGCGGGCGGGCACGCACTGCGGTCACGCGGTGGCGCTTTGCGATGTTTCACGTGGAACCAGCCGGGCCACATTTCTCCCATGACCGTCCGACCCGTGGTCAAGCGCACCGCCCGTGCCGTTCTCCTCGACGGTGACGACCTGATCCTCATCAAGCGCACCAAGCCCGGTGTCGATCCCTACTGGGTCACCCCCGGTGGCGGGGTCGAACCCGGTGATTCGACCGTCGTGGACGCTCTGCACCGGGAGGTATACGAGGAACTCGGCGCCAAGATCACCGACGTGGTGCCGTGTTTCGTGGACACCGTGGAGCACATCGGCGACGACGGCGGCGCGACCGGCGTGAAGGTGCAGCACTTCTTCGTCTGCAGGCTGGAGTCCATGGATCCGTCCCTGCGCCACGGACCGGAAGTGGACGAGCCGATCGGCGAGTACGAGATCGTACGGATCCCGTTCACCCGTGTCGGTATCGCTTCCGTCCACCTCGTCCCGCTGTCGCTGCGCCACTACCTGGACGGCAACATCGAGGGCGTGCGCGCCATGCACGCTCCCGATCTGGGGTAGCGCGCTCAGGCGCCGGCCACCAGCAGGTCCGTTACCGCGTCGTGCCGTATGCGGCTCGGCGGAATGCCGATGTCGCGCAGTACGCCGACCCCGCTGCGGATCATGCCGGGCGGGCCCGAGAGGTAGGCGTCGTACTCGTTCCAGGGCCCGGAAGTCCGTACCGCCTCGGGGAGCCGGGGATGGTCCTGCTGGTCGACGACGGCCCGGACCGACAGCCAGGAGTGGCTCCGCTGGAGCCGCAGCAGGGTGTCGATGTCGTAGAGGTCGTGATCGGTTCGGGCACCGTAGAACACCTCGACCGGCCGGCGTTCGCCGTGCTCGGCGACATCCTCCACGAGGGCCTTGATGGGGGCTATGCCGGTGCCGCCGCCCAGGCAGAGCAGCCCGCTGTCGGTGCTGTGGTCGACGGTCATGGAGCCCACGGGCGGGCCGAGCCGTATGACGTCTCCCGGCCGCGCACGGCGCACCAGCGCACCGGAGACCCAGCCCGCCGGGACGGCCTTCACATGGAACGTCAGCAGACCGTCCGAGCGTGGCGCGGAGGCGAAGGAGTAGTGCCGCCATGCCCTGGGCCACCACCGCGTCTCGACGCTCGTGTACTGCCCGGCGCGGAAGGGATACGGCTGGTCCGGACGGACGGTGAGGACCGCGACATCGGGCCTCCGCAGGTCGTGCCTGACGATCTCGGCCTGCCACCAGGCCGGGGCACGCAGTTCGTCCGCGGCTGCCGCGTCGATCATGACCTGGGACATCGTCGTGTACGCCCGTACCCAGGCAGCCTCGGTCTCCGGACCCCAGACGGCGGTGGCGTAGGCACTCAGCGCACCGATCAGGCACTCGCCCACGGCCGGATAGTGCCCCGCGTGCGTGCCGTACTTGCGATGGCCACGGCCCAGACTCCGCAGATAGTCGACGAGGACCCGAGTGTCGTCCAAGTGCTCGGCCACCACGAGAAGTGCCTTCAGCAGACGGTCCCGCTGGACGTCCATGGCGACCGGGAAGAGTGATCGCAGCTCGGGGTGGCGGACGAAGAGCAGCGCATAGAAGTAGGAGGTGACCTCGTCGGCGACGGGACCTATCTCGGTCATCGTGCGACGGATGAGCAGCGCGTCCGACGAGGCCTGGGCGGCAGCCTGCGCCGGTCGCTGTACGGGCACGTGTTCCTGGCCGCCGTCCGGAGACGGAGCCGAGGTCTCTTTGCGCGGCGTGAACCAGCCGCCCCCGTCCGACATGCCGTTATCCCCCGACGTGGTGGTCGGAGCGTCCATGGTGTGCCCTCGCCTCGAACATCTCTCGGTCGGTCTGCATACCCCGCTCGGAGGCGTGCACGCTGTCCCCCGGGTTTTCGATCTCTCCGTTCCGTCAGACCCTCGGCCTGGCTCACAGGCCGCGCGGGAGCGTGCATGCGATCCCGCGCGCGAACCGGAACCGACCATACCGGCCACGGCCAGGCACACAAGGCCCCCGGCCCCTCCCTCATGACCCGACCGGAGGACGAACCACCGAGGCCCTCAACTACCTTAGGAGCGAGCACAGTTCACTCATTCGCGACTCATCACGACCGATGTTTCACGTGAAACACGCACGGCTGTCCACAAGCTGTGCGGATGGCTACGACATGGCCAAAAGCGCGTGCGGCTGCATGGAAACGGGTGGACGCCGGGGGTGCCGTTCGGACAGCCTGACCTGCGTGCCAACTCCTCCCCTCTCCGCTCTGTCCATCCGCCGTCTGACGCTGCGCGATCTCACCGCCTGCGCCGACCTGTCCGAAGATCGGGGGTGGCCACGGGAGGAACACAAGTGGGGGCTCCTTCTCTCCGCCGGGAAGGGCTTCGGGATCGATGACCCTCAGGGGGGTCTTGTCGCCACGTGTGTGGTCACCGAGTACGGACCGTGGGAGCGGCCGGATCTCGGCGCCGTCGGCATGGTTCTGGTGGCCGGGCGTCACGCTCGTCAGGGCGTCGGACGCCGCCTGATGCGACACGTGGTGTCGGCCATGGGAACCACTCCACTGACCCTGCACGCCACGGCCAACGGCCGCCCTCTCTATGAGGAACTGGGCTTCAAGGTGACGGGACGCGCGGAGATGGTCATGGGCCACTTCGCCCCCGGCGGGGCGGAGTCCGAGGTGCTGACGCGGGCCGCCACCGCGGAGGACCTTCCCTCCATCCTGCGGCTGGACGAGGAGGTGTTCGGCACCGACCGCACGCCCCTCATCACCCGGCTGCCCGCCTTCGCCGACCAGCTGCGGGTGGCAGAGGAGGGAGGCCGGATCATCGGCTACACGGCTGCGTGGCCCAACATGGACACCCACGTCGTCGGCCCGCTGATCGCCCGGGACACGGAGACCGCCAAGGCGCTCATCGCCTCGCTGGCGGCCCTCACGGACCGTCCGCTGCGCACCGACATCGACGTGCGCCACGAGGAGCTGCTGACGTGGGTCAAGGCACGTGGCCTGGCCTCCGTGGCGTTCAACTCGGTGATGACCTACGGCATCACGGACCTCCCGGGGGACTGGACACGTCGGTTCGCCCCGCTGACGGTGGCAGCCGGCTGAATCGCCCCACGCCGAACGCCGGCCACTCCGCTCGAAGCGGTGGGGCCGGCGGTCCGTCCCAGGGTGCTCAGACGAGTGTCTGTACGGCCGCGGCGGCGAAGCCGTGGTCCTGCTCCGGCGCGCCGCCGCCGACGCCGATGGCGCCGATCAGCCGGCCGTCACGGTGGACGGGGACACCGCCCGCGATGAACAGCAGGGGCCGGTCGAGGGCCGTGGGAAGGGTGTAGAAGAGGCCGCCCGGCTGGACGGCGTCGACCAGCTCGGCCGTGGGGGTGTTCAGCTGGAGCGCGGTGTAGGCCTTGCGGGTGCTGGTCTCACCGGAGATCAGCACCGCCCGGTCGTCGCGGCGGAAGGCGAGCAGATGGCCGCCGGCGTCCAGGACGGTGACGCTGACGGTGACTCCCGCCTCCTCGGCCGCCCGGCGGGCCGTGGCGACGAGCAGCTCGGCGTCCTCGATGGTGAGCGGGGCGACGGCGGTGGTGCTCATGGAGGGTCTCCTCGGATGTTGTGTGTGTGGGGTGCTCCGTACCGCGGATCCGGTACGGACGACTGGGCGACCGAGTTGACGATGCGGTGGCCCGGGCGGCTCAGTGGTGGACGGCCGTCCGCTGGTCGGCGGGCGCGCCGGAGGCGATGACGGTGCTGCGTGTGCCGTCCCTCCGCTCCAGGGCCGCCGAGAGGGCGGCGAGGACCAGGGCGGCAGCGGCGAGGGCGGCGCCGACCCAGTTGGGGGCCGTGTAGCCGAGGCCGGCCGAGATCACGAGGCCGCCGAGCCAGGCGGAGAGCGCGTTGCCCAGGTTGAAGGCGCCGATGTTCACGGCCGACGCGAGGGTGGGCGCGCCGTGCGCCTGGTCGAGGACGCGCTTCTGCAGCGGCGGGACGGTGGCGAAGCCGAAGGCTCCGATCAGGGCGATGGTCACGGCGGCCGCGAGCTTGTTGTGCGCGGTGACCGTGAAGAGGGCGAGGATGAGGGCCAGGGCGCCCAGGGAGACGTACAGCATCGGCATCAGGGCGCGGTCGGCGAACCTGCCGCCGACGAGGTTGCCGCCGACCATGCCGAGACCGAAGAGGACCAGCAGCCAGGTGACGGAGCCCCCGGCAAAGCCGGCGATGTGGGTCATCATGGGGGCGATGTAGGTGATGGCCGCGAAGACGCCACCGAAGCCGAGGACCGTCATCGCCATGGCGAGCAGCACCTGAGTGTTCTTGAAGGCGGCCAGCTCGTGCCGCAGGTGCACGCCCTCGGGCCGGGGCAGCTCGGGCACCAGCTTGGCGATGCCGGCGAGACCGACGATGCCGAGAGCGGCGACGACCGCGAAGGTGGCGCGCCAGCCGACATGCTGGCCGATCATCGTGCCCAGCGGTACGCCGACGACATTGGCGACGGTCAGACCGGTGAACATCATGGCGATGGCGCCGGCCTTCCTGTCGGGCGCGACCAGCTCGGCAGCGACGACGGAGCCGATACCGAAGAAGGCTCCGTGCGCGAGCGAGGCGATCACTCGGCCGATCAGCATGACCGCGAAGGTGGGGGCCAGCGCGGAGAGCAGGTTTCCGGCGATGAAGAGGCCCATGAGCAGCATCAGCATCCGCTTGCGCGGGACCTTGGTGCCGAGCACGGTCATCAGCGGAGCACCGATGACCACGCCGAGCGCGTAGCCGGTGACGAGCAGGCCCGCCGTGGGGATGGAGACCCCGAAGTCGCCCGCGACCTCGGGCAGCAAGCCCATGATCACGAACTCGGTCGTGCCGATTCCGAAGGCCCCGATCGCGAGGGCCAGAAGCGCGAGAGGCATGTGGGGGTACACCTTCCCAGATGATTGCAGGAGCGCTTTGCGTGCGTTCACAATAATTGCAGACGCGGGCTACTTGCAAGCGCTGACAATTGCGGAAGTGCTCTACCCTTGATGCAGCCACTCCGGGACGGAGGAGAACCCCATGACAGCGACGGACCCCGCGCTCACCGCCCTCGCCCAAGGCTGGTGCGCCCTCTCTGCGCTGCACGGAAGGATCGAGGCGCACATCGAGCGCGCCCTCCAAGCCGGGCACGACCTCAGCGTGCGCGAGTACTCGCTGCTCGACGTCCTGAGCCGGCAGCACGACGGCGAGGGCGGGCACCTGCAGATGAAGCAGGTGGCCGACGCGGTCGTCCTGAGTCAGAGCGCCACCACCCGCCTGGTGACCCGCCTGGAGGACCGCGGCCTGCTGGAGCGCTACCTGTGTCCCACGGACCGGCGTGGCATCTACACCAACGTCACCGAGGCGGGCCTGCAATTGCTCGAGGAGGCGCGGCCCACCAATGACGCCGCTCTCCGTGAGGCCCTGGACGAGGCGTCCAGGAACCCCGAACTGGCTCCGCTGGTTCGAGTCGTGGAGTCCCTGAACGTCCCCGCATAGGGTGCGGCCATGGGAGATCTGGAGATACGAGCGGCGTCGACCGACGACCTGCCGGCGATCGTCGCGATGCTCGCCGACGACGCACTGGGCGCCCGGCGCGAGTCACCCGGCGACCTGGCCCCGTACCGGGCGGCGCTGAAGCGTCTGGAGGCGGACCCGAACCAGCATCTGGTCGTCGCCGTGCGCGAGGGGCGTCTGGTCGGGACACTGCAGCTCACGATCATTCCCGGGCTGTCCCACAAGGGTGCGACGCGGGCGCTCATCGAGGCCGTCCGCATCCACGCCGACGAACGCGGCAGCGGCCTGGGCAGCCTGCTCATCGAGTGGGCCGTCGACACCGCCCGGAGGCTCGACTGCCGCATGGTGCAGCTGACGTCCGACAAGTCGCGCACCGACGCCCACCGCTTCTACCAGCGGCTTGGATTCAGCGCCTCGCACGAGGGCTTCAAGCTGCAGCTCTGACGTACAGGCCAGTGCCGGGCGGATCAAGCGGTGGGGGTGTTTCACGTGAAACACCCCCACCCTCTACGTTCTAGCCGAGGCCCCGCCACCCGTCCGGGTCCACTCCACCGGGCACCGGAGCGTCGGGGTCGTAGGGCTGCCGCGTGAAGACGAACGAGCCGAGGTCGAGGTGGCTCACGGAGCCGTCGGCGCCCCGAACGGGCCGCAGGATCTCCCCGGCCCAGTAGCCCTCGAGTCCGGTCCAGGTGCCGTCGCCGTTCGACCGAAGCCGGGAGCGACGCCCGCCACCGGTCAGTGGGCCCAGCGCGAGCAACCCGTCGGCTGTCGCCCGCAGGCCAAAGGCGTTGGTACCCCAGTACCACTGCCCCACCAGCTCCAGCACCGCCCGATCGACCACGCCCAGCGGCCGCCAGGGCTCGGGGATTCGCGGTTCGGCCTCGGCGACGATCCGGACCAGGTCGGCGCCCACCGCACCCAGCAGCGGTCCGTTGGTGCAGTTCGCGAGCACGACAGCCGCCACGTCGTCGTCCACGCTGATGGAGAGGTTCGCCAGGAAGCCCGGCAACGAACCGGAGTGACCGACGAGAAGCCTGCCTTCGCGGCGCAGGATCTGCATTCCGAGGCCGTAGGCGGCCCCGTCCAGCACATCGGCCGGCTCGGCGGGTGCCGCGGGCGTCCGCATCTCCCGCACCGACTCGGCGCCCAGCACCCGCTCGTCGCCGCGGGCGAGGAACGCGGCGAACCGTGCCAGGTCACCCGTGGTCGACCACAGCTGACCGGCCGGCGCCATCCGGCCCAGGTCCTCCAGCGGCTCGGGCAGCAGCGCGTCGGCCCAGGGATGCACGGCCCACCCGCCCGCGTGCGGGGCCTGCGGCTGGGCGCTCGTACGGTGCAGACCGAGCGGCACCAGGATCTCGGCGCGGAGCACCTCCTCCCAGGGGGCGCCGCGCAACTCCTCCACCAGAGCGCCGAGCAGCGTGTAGCCGGGGTTGGAGTAGTGGTGCCGCCTGCCGACGGGGTGCAGGAGCGGCTGCTTGCCGAGCACATCGCTCAGTTCGGGCCGCAGGGAGCCGGGCGTCCGCTCCCACCAGGGTGCGGGCGACTCGGCCGCCAACCCGGCGGTGTGCGCGAGCAGTTCGGCGATCGTCGCTTCCCCCGCACCGGTGCCCGGCAGATGCTTCTCCAGCGGGTCACCGAGGTCGAGCACGCCCTCGTCGCGCAGCCGCATCACCAGAACGGCGGTGAAGGTCTTGGTGATGGACCCGATCCTGTACTGCACTCTCTCGTCCGGGCCGTGTCCGTCCACCGAGGTCCGCGCCCCGTGCCACACGGCCCGTCCGCCGCGCACGACGGCGGCGACCAGTGACGGCGCCCGCCCTTCGGCCTGGGCGACGGCGATCCGGTGCAGCAGTGCACGTCGTGTCGCGGGGAGCAGCGCTTCCTGAGGTGTCGTCATGCCCCCAGTCCACCGGCTGGGACGACGTCCGTCGAATCCGTTTCCCCGTGGATCAGGTCTGGGCCATGTCCACGAAGCGGGAGTAGTGGCCCTGGAAGGCGACGGTGATCGTGGCCGTGGGGCCGTTTCGGTGCTTGGCCACGATCAGGTCGGCCTCGCCCGCGCGCGGGGACTCCTTCTCGTACGCGTCCTCGCGGTGCAACAGGATGACCATGTCGGCGTCCTGCTCGATCGAGCCGGACTCACGCAGGTCGGAGACCATCGGCTTCTTGTCGGTGCGCTGCTCGGGGCCACGGTTGAGCTGTGACAGCGCGATGACCGGGATCTCCAGTTCCTTGGCGAGGAGCTTGAGGTTACGGGACATGTCCGAGACCTCCTGCTGACGGCTCTCGGCCCGCTTGGAGCCGCCGTTCTGCATCAGCTGGAGGTAGTCGATGACGACCAGCTTCAGGTCGTTGCGCTGCTTCAGGCGGCGGCACTTGGCCCGGATCTCCATCATCGACAGGTTCGGGGAGTCGTCGATGTAGAGCGGGGCCGCGGAGACGTCCGGCATGCGCCGGGCGAGCCGGGTCCAGTCCTCGTCGGTCATCGTTCCGGACCGCATGTGGTGCAGGGCGACCCGGGCCTCGGCGGACAGCAGACGCATCGCGATCTCGTTGCGGCCCATTTCGAGCGAGAAGATGACGCTCGGCAGGTTGTTCTTGATCGCCGCGGCCCGGGCGAAGTCCAGGGCGAGGGTCGACTTACCCATGGCGGGACGGGCCGCGATGACGATCATCTGGCCCGGGTGGAGACCGTTCGTGAGCGAGTCGAAGTCGGTGAACCCGGTGGGCACGCCCGTCATCTCACCGCTGCGCGAGCCGATCGCCTCGATCTCGTCGAGCGCGCCCTCCATGATGTCGCCGAGCGGCAGATAGTCCTCGCTGGTGCGCTGCTCGGTGACGGCGTAGATCTCGGCCTGGGCGCTGTTGACGATCTCGTCCACGTCTCCGTCGGCCGCGTATCCCATCTGCGTGATACGGGTGCCGGCCTCGACCAGGCGGCGCAGGACGGCGCGTTCGTGGACGATCTCCGCGTAGTACTCGGCGTTGGCCGCCGTCGGCACCGTCTGGACGAGGGTGTGCAGATACGCGGCGCCGCCGACCTTGTTGATCTCGCCGCGCTTGGTGAGTTCGGCGGCGATGGTGATCGGGTCGGCCGGCTCGCCCTTGGCGTAGACGTCCAGGATCGCCTGGTAGATCGTCTCGTGGGCGGGCTTGTAGAAGTCGTGGCCCTTGAGGATCTCGACGACGTCGGCGATGGCGTCCTTGGACAGCAGCATGCCGCCCAGCACCGACTGCTCGGCGTCGAGGTCCTGCGGCGGAACCCGCTCGAAGGACGAACCGCCGCCGTCCCAGGAGCTGTTCTCCCGGCCCCGGTCGTGCTGCTCGTCACGACCCCGGCCACCGTCGCTGCGGCGACGGGAAGCGGGCAGACGATCACTGGGTCCACTGTCGGCCCACGGATCGTCCAAGGGCTCGGAAATGCTCACCGAGCCACCTCCTCCCGTCGGCACGGCGGACCTCGCCGTGTCCTCTTTTGTACGGCACGACACTGACAACTGAGAGGCCCAACTCCGCTTCTGGCGCGTCGGTTTTGTGCCGTTTCCCAAGCTGCGGAAACGACGTCTCCGAGGCCGGGGGGAAGGAGCGGGCGCCGGACAACGGTAGGCCCCTCGGCACCGTCAGCCAATCTGGTTATCCACAGGCCATGTGGACGACGGCCCCGATGCTGTGGAGAACTCCCCGAAACCTGTGCACGACCCGGTGGACAGCCCTGTGAACAAGCCCTCGATCGCCACTCAAGCAAGCTTCTGACCTGCCGCTTTGGCATCCACCGGCTGTGCAGAAGAAAAACTTCCCCACTCGGACCAAGATCGCGTCGAACGGTATGCGAAAGGACACGTGGCCGGAGCTCAGGTAAGGGGTGCAACTCGTTTGTATCTCTTACCTGTGGACGATTAGATTAGTGCTCATGACACAGGCTCCCGCGATACCCGAGGCCACCCGCCGGCGGCACGACCGAGAGATCGTCGCGCTGGCCGTACCGGCCTTCGGTGCTCTCGTCGCCGAGCCTCTCTTCGTCATGGCGGACAGTGCGATCGTCGGCCATCTCGGGACCGCCCAACTCGCCGGTCTCGGCGTCGCCTCCGCCCTTCTCACCACCGCCGTGAGTGTCTTCGTCTTCCTCGCCTACGCCACCACGGCCGCCGTGGCCCGCCGCGTCGGTGCGGGTGATCTCCAGGCCGCCATCCGCCAGGGCATGGACGGCATCTGGCTGGCGCTGCTCCTCGGAGTCGCCGTCATCGCCGTCGTACTGCCGCTGGCTCCCGGCATCGTGGACCTCTTCGGCGCCTCCGCGACCGCGTCTCCCTACGCCACGACATATCTGCGCATCTCATCACTGGGCATCCCGGCGATGCTCATCGTCCTCGCCAGCACCGGTGTGCTGCGTGGCCTGCAGAACACCAGAACCCCGCTCTGCGTCGCCGTCGCGGGCTTCGTCGCCAACGCAGTACTCAACGCCGGACTCGTCTACGGCGCGGGACTCGGCATCGCCGGCTCGGCCTGGGGCACGGTCATCGCACAGTGCGGCATGGCGGCCGTCTATCTGGCCGTGGTCGTCCGCGGAGCCCATCGGCACGGGGCCTCTCTCCGCCCGGACACCACCGGTATCCGGGCCTCTGCCCAGGCAGGCGTTCCGCTCCTCGTCCGCACTCTCTCGCTGCGGGCGATCCTCATGATCGCCACCGCCGTCGCCGCTCATCTCGGTGACGCCGACATCGCCGCCCACCAGATCGTCCTGTCCCTCTGGAGCCTGCTGGCCTTCGCGCTCGACGCAATAGCGATCGCGGGGCAGGCCATCATCGGCCGCTACCTCGGTGCGGGCGATGCCCAGGGCGCACGCCAGGCCTGCCGGCGGATGGTCGAGTGGGGCATCACGACCGGAGTCGTGCTCGGCCTGCTCGTGGTGGCGGCCCGGCCACTCTTCCTGCCGCTGTTCACCAGCGACTCCCTGGTGAAGGACACGGCACTGCCCGCGCTGCTGATGGTGGCGCTCTCCCAGCCGATCTGTGGCGTGGTCTTCGTCCTGGACGGCGTTCTGATGGGCGCCGGCGACGGGCCGTATCTCGCCTGGGCCATGCTGGTCACGCTGGGCGTCTTCGCCCCGGTGGCGCTGCTCGTCCCGGTTCTCGGTGGCGGCCTCACCGCGCTCTGGGCGGCGATGATTTTGATGATGACGGTGCGGATGCTGACCTTGTGGCTGCGTTCCCGCTTCGGCCACTGGATCGTGACGGGCGCGACCCGCTGACCGTTTCACGTGAAACACGCCGAACCCGCTCATGCGAAAGGGGCCGCACCCGCGAAGGGTGCGGCCCCTTTCAGAGCTGCTCAAACCGAGCGCAGCGGTCAGGCCGCGACGACCTCGATGTTGACCTTGGCGGCAACCTCGGGGTGCAGACGCACGGACGTCTCGTGGGCGCCCAGGGTCTTGATCGGCGTGCCGAGCTCGATGCGACGCTTGTCGACCTCGGGGCCACCGGAAGCCTTGATCGCGGACGCGATGTCGGCCGGGGTGACGGAACCGAAGAGACGACCGGCGTCGCCGGAGCGGACGGCCAGGCGGACCTTGACGCCCTCGAGCTGGGCCTTCACAGCGTTGGCCTGCTCGATGGTCTGGATCTCGTGGATCTTGCGAGCACGACGGATCTGCTCGACGTCCTTCTCGCCACCCTTGGTCCAGCGGATAGCGAACTTCCGCGGGATCAGGTAGTTGCGAGCGTAACCGTCCTTGACGTCGACGACTTCGCCGGCGGCACCGAGGCCGGAGACCTCGTGGGTGAGGATGATCTTCATTAGTCGGTCACCCTTCCCTTAGCGCGCGGTGGACGTGTAGGGCAGCAGCGCCATCTCACGGCTGTTCTTCACGGCCGTGGCGACGTCACGCTGATGCTGCGTGCAGTTGCCGGTCACGCGGCGGGCACGGATCTTGCCGCGGTCGGAAATGAACTTCCGCAGCATGTTCGTGTCCTTGTAGTCCACGTACGTGACCTTGTCCTTGCAGAAAGCGCAGACCTTCTTCTTCGGCTTGCGCACAGGCGGCTTCGCCATGGTGTTTCTCCTGTGTGATCAAGAAGTTTGGGTACGACCCACCCTCGGCCCGAAGGCTTAGAAGGGGGGCTCGTCCGAGTAGCCGCCGCCACCGCCGCTGCCGGAGCCTCCGCCCCAGCCGCCGCCGCCCTGGTTGCCACCGGCGGGAGCGCCGGAAGCCCACGGGTCGTCGGCCGGAGCGCCGCCCTGACCGCCGCCGGAGCCTCCGCCCCAGCCGCCGCCCTGGCCACCCTGGCCGCCACCGCCGCCGTAGCCACCCTGGCCACCGCGAGCGCCACCACCGGCGGTCTTGGTGACCTTGGCCGTGGCATTGCGCAGGCTGGGGCCGACTTCCTCGACGTCCAGCTCGTAGACCGTGCGCTTGACGCCCTCACGGTCCTCGTAGGACCGCTGCTTCAGCCGGCCCTGCACGATCACGCGCATGCCTCGCTGGAGCGACTCGGCGACGTTCTCCGCCGCCTGACGCCAGACCGAGCAGGTCAGGAAGAGGCTTTCGCCGTCCTTCCACTCGTTCGTCTGGCGGTCGAAGGTGCGAGGAGTGGACGCGACGCGGAACTTCGCGACCGCCGCACCGGACGGGGTGAAGCGCAGCTCGGGGTCATCGACAAGATTGCCGATGACCGTGATGACGGTCTCGCCTGCCATGGGGGAACCTCTCGGCGGGTTTGCTGCTGGCTGCTTGCTGCTACTCGAATCCCGAGATCAGCTGAGCTGGAGAGCTCAGTGGGTCTCGGGGCGGAGGACCTTGGTCCGGAGGACCGACTCGTTCAGGTTCATCTGGCGGTCGAGCTCCTTGACGACCGCAGGCTCGGCCTGCAGGTCGATGACCGAGTAGATGCCCTCGGGCTTCTTCTTGATCTCGTAGGCGAGACGACGACGGCCCCAGGTGTCGACCTTCTCAACCTTGCCGCCGCCGTCACGGACGACCGACAGGAAGTTCTCGATCAGCGGGGAGACCGAACGCTCCTCGAGATCGGGGTCGAGGATGACCATCACCTCGTAGTGACGCATGTGGAACCCACCTCCTTTGGACTCAGCGGCCACGGTCGTTCCGTGGCAGGAGGGTTGTGATGCGTACGCAACGGTATCGGCCGCCACTGACAATCAGGGATCCCGACGGGAATCCCTGGCGCGGATCTGGGCAGACACCAGTGCAGAGGGTACAGACTACCCGCACACCCGCTTCCGGTTGAAATCCGGCCGTGAGGGCCGTCAATCTGTACACGTCGGGTGTGTACGGCGCTACGATGCGCCGCCTTCCGCAGGAGGTGCCCCATGGCACAGGCATTGCAGCCCAATACCGCCGGATCCCTACTCGCCACTGACGGCAAGCCCCATCCGCTCCAGGACGCCTTGATGGCGGTGACGCTGGCCCTCGGACTGACGTCCTTCATCACGGCCTTCTTCCCCGGCCTCCACCTGCTCACCTCGTGGACCGGCCTGGTGGGGATCTTCGTGGGCGCGTACGGGCAGTGGATCTCGGTGACGACGCGCGAGCGCTTCGGGCTGGTGCTGGGGCTGGGCGCCTCGGGAATCGGTCTTCTCATCGGCATGTCGAACGGCGGGCTGTTCGGCGGGCTCCTCTAGCCACCCCCGGCACCCGTCCGCACAGCGCCCTCTCCGACGTCCCCTGACTCCCCGGCGGCCCGCAGGCCGGGGCGAAGGTGCCGTACGCCCAGTCGGGGCGCTCGAAAGGCGCAGTAGGCTTCGGCGCGAGAGCCGGAGCCCCTGTACCCATGGGGACACACCAGCCCGAGGAGCGCCCCGACATGAGCCTGACCCTGAGGACCATCAGCCGAGAGCAGCATCTGGCCTACATCCAGAGCCTGCCGTCGGCGAGCCACATGCAGGTCCCGGCCTGGGCCGACGTGAAGGCGGAGTGGCGTTCGGAGAACCTCGGCTGGTTCGACGAGCGCACGGGCGAGATGGTCGGTGCGGGCCTGGTCCTCTACCGTCAGCTGCCCAAGATCAAGCGCTACCTGGCGTACCTCCCCGAAGGCCCGGTCATCAACTGGTTCGCGCCGAACCTGGACGACTGGATCCAGCCGATGCTGGCGCACCTCAAGCAGCAGGGCGCCTTCTCCGTGAAGATGGGCCCGCCGGTGATCATCCGCCGCTGGAACGCGGAGACCATCAAGAGGGGCATCCAGGACCAGGACGTGAAGCGCCTGCGCGACATGGAGGCCGACTTCATCGAGCCGCGCGCCTTCGAGGTCGCGGACAAGCTGCGCCGCATGGGCTGGCAGCAGGGCGAGGACGGCGGCGCCGGCTTCGGTGACGTGCAGCCCCGGTACGTCTTCCAGGTGCCGCTGGCGAATCGGTCCCTGGAAGAGGTCCACAAGAACTTCAACCAGCTGTGGCGGCGCAACATCAAGAAGGCCGAGAAGGCCGGCGTCGAGGTCGTCCAGGGCGGTTACCAGGACCTGGCCGAGTGGCAGCGGCTGTACGAGATCACGGCCGTGCGCGACCACTTCCGGCCCCGCCCGCTGTCGTACTTCCAGCGCATGTGGACGGCCCTCAACTCCGAGGACCCGAACCGCATGCGGCTGTACTTCGCCCGCCACAACGGCGTGAACCTGTCCGCGGCGACGATGCTGATCGTCGGCGGGCACGTCTGGTACTCCTACGGCGCCTCCGACAACATCGGCCGTGAGGTCCGTCCCTCGAACGCCATGCAGTGGCGGATGCTGCGCGACGCCTACGCGCTCGGCGCCACCGCCTACGACCTGCGCGGCATCTCCGACTCGCTGGACGAGACGGACCACCTGTTCGGCCTCATCCAGTTCAAGGTGGGCACGGGCGGACAGGCCGCCGAGTACCTCGGCGAATGGGACTTCCCGCTCAACAAGCTGCTCCACAAGGCGCTCGACATCTACATGTCGCGCCGCTGAGCCGCGGGCGTTTGGTTCCATAGAGCTTCACAGCTCTCACACCCCTGATACACCTCAGCCACGAGAAAGGGTCCGGGTCCGGCCATGGCGCTCACGCTCTACGTCGACACCGCGCGCTGGCGGGCGCACCACAAGCACGTGCAGGAGCAGTTCCCGGGCCTGGTCCCGGTCTGCAAGGGCAACGGCTACGGTTTCGGGCACGAACGACTGTCCGAGGAGGCCACGCGGCTCGGTTCGGACCTGCTCGCCGTCGGCACGACGTACGAGGCCGCGCGCATCAAGGACTACTTCGGCGGCGACCTGCTGGTACTGACGCCCTACCGGCGCGGGGAGGAGCCCGTTCCGCTGCCCGACCGGGTCGTCCGCTCGGTGTCCTCGGTCGACGGCGTGTACGGCCTCGTCGGCGCCCGTGTCGTCATCGAGGTGATGTCCTCGATGAAGCGGCACGGCATCAGCGAGCAGGACCTGCCGCAGCTGCACCAGGCCATAGAGAACGTCCGGCTGGAGGGCTTCGCCATCCACCTGCCGCTGGACCGCACCGACGGCTCGGACGCCGTCGAGGAGGTCATCGGCTGGATGGACCGGCTGCGCGCGGCCCGGCTGCCGCTGCACACGATGTTCGTCAGCCACCTCAAGGCGGACGATCTCGCGCGGCTCCAGCAGCAGTTCCCGCAGACCCGGTTCCGGGCCCGCATCGGCACGCGGCTGTGGCTGGGAGACCACGAGGCCACCGAGTACCGCGGTGCCGTCCTGGACGTCACCCGCGTGGCCAAGGGCGACCGGTTCGGCTACCGGCAGCAGAAGGCGGCCTCCGACGGCTTCCTGGTGGTCGTGGCGGGCGGTACGTCGCACGGAGTGGGTCTGGAGGCCCCGAAGGCCCTGCACGGCGTCATGCCGCGCGCCAAGGGCGTGGCGCGGGCCGGCCTGGCCACGGTCAACCGGAACCTTTCTCCGTTCGTCTGGGGCGGCAAGCAGCGCTGGTTCGCCGAGCCGCCGCACATGCAGGTGTCGATCCTCTTCGTGCCCTCGGACGCCCCGGAGCCGCACGTCGGTGACGAACTGGTGGCCCATCTGCGGCACACCACCACGCAGTTCGACCGTCTCGTGGACCGCTGACACCGGTTCGACCCGGCGGGCGCCCGCCCGGGACGGCGAGAAGGCCGTACACGGAACGCCGTGTACGGCCTTCTTCATGCCTGAACGGCACCGGAATGCGGTCCCCCGGAAGGGTGTTCGCTCAGAGCGAACCGTCGCGCTGAGGCACTCGTTCCGGCCTGCCCCAGTCCACCTGGGGCGCGTCGTGGGCGGCGTGCTTCGGGGGGTGGGCCGCCGCGCCGAGCACGAAGGCGTCCTCCGCCCCGTCGAGCACCCCGCCCGAGGGATCGTCGTCGCCGGACCGGCGCACCACGTCCCGCTCCGGCATCAGGATGTCCCGTACGACGACGGCGCACAGGTACAGCGTGCCCAGCAGATGCAGCACGATCGACCAGTGGTAGCCGTGCGTCGGCAGGCCCTTGTGGGCGTCTCCGCTGGTCGTGTAGGCGAGGTACATCCAGACGCCGAGGAAGTACGCCACCTCGCACGCCTGCCAGATCAGGAAGTCCCGCCACTTGGGCCGGGCCAGCACCGCCAGCGGCACCAGCCACAGCACGTACTGCGGCGAGTAGACCTTGTTGGTGAGGATGAAGGCCGCCACCATCAGGAAGGCCAGCTGGGCGAAGCGCGGCCGGCGCGGGGCGGTGAACGTCAGCGCCGCGATGCCGAGGAAGGCCAGCACCACCAGCACCGAGGCGGAGGTGTTGACGAAGTCGGTGCTGGGCGGGTTGGTGGAGTTCTGCGCCCAGATCAGCCAGAAGGAGCCGAAGTCGACGCCACGGTCGTGGCTGAACGTGTAGAACTTCGACCAGCCGTGGAAGGCGAACAGCATCACCGGCAGGTTCACCAGGATCCATGCGACCACCGCGCCGGCCACGGCCTGCCAGTACTCCCGCCATCGGCCGGCGCGCCAGCACAGCACGAGCAGCGGGCCGAGCAGGAAGACGGGATAGAGCTTGGCGGCCGTGGCGAGCCCCAGGAGGACGCCGAAGGCGACCGGGCGGCTCCGGGACCACATCAGCATCGCGGCGGCCGTGAGCGCCACCGCCAGCAGGTCCCAGTTGATGGTGGCAGTCAGCACGAAGGCGGGCGCCAGGGCGACCAGCAGGCCGTCCCAGGGACGCCGGCGATGGGTGCGGGCCACGCAGACGGCGATGACGGCCGTGCACACCAGCAGCAGCGCGGCGTTGACGAACCAGTACCACTGCTCCTGGGACTGGATCGAGCCGCTGTGCGGCGTCAGCCAGGACGCCACCTCCATGAACACTCCGGTCAGCACCGGGTATTCGAGGTAGCTCATGCCGCCGGAGAGGTTGTCCGGGAGCCTGTCGAAGTACGGCACGAGGTGGTCGGCGAAGCCACGGCCCTGATAGAGGTGCGGAATGTCCGAATAGCACGCCTTGGTGTACTGGGAGCTGGCACCGAAGAACCAGGCGCTGTGGTAGCACGGCGCCTTCTGGACCAGGCCGAGGGCGAACATGCCGATCGCCACGAGCGCGACGATCCGGACGGGCGTCCACCAGGACGTCCCGAGCAGGGCACGTCGCCCGATGGGACCGCCGATCAGCTCACTGCCGGCCGCGGCGACCTCGTCCTCCCTGGTCGGCCGCACCGGATCTGCCGCGGCGGGCCGCCCGGACTCGGGCTCGTGCATGCTCGCGGGCGTCATCTCTGCACTGGGCATGTGCCACATCCTGCCGTACCTGTCTAGGAAAACGCCGAGGGCCGCCGCACCTCGCGGGTGCGGCGGCCCGTGTTTCACGTGAAACACCCTTGTCGGGCGAAAAGACCGTCAACCGGTCAGGGCGCCGGACTAGCCGTTCCCACCTCCGAAGAAGCCGCCGTTGCCGTTGCCCCGGGTGGTGCCGCCGCCTGTCGACTCGGTGATCGTCGGTGTCGGCGTGGGGCCTCCGTCCGTGCCTCCGTTGCCGTTGCCGCCGTTTCCGTTGCCACCATTGCCGTTGCAGCCGAAGAAGCCGCAGGTGTTGGTGATCGACGGACTCGGAGACGGCGAGGTGTTGCTCGGCGACGGAGTCGGCGACGGGCTCGTCGTCTGGCTCTGGGTGACCGACGGAGTCGGCGTCGGGCTCGGCTCGGCGTTGAGCACCTTGCCGATGGGATCGGGCGTCGGGAAGCTCTGCACCGGCGCGTTCTTCAGCGCCTCGGCCATGTAGTCGTGCCAGATCTCGGCCGGGAACGAGGCACCGTGGATCTTCTCCTGACCACCGGTTCCGTACATCTCCAGGAACGTGCGCGCCTTGTTGTTCGCGTTGTCGTCCAGGCGGAACATGCTGATCGCGGTGGACAGCTGCGGGGTGTACCCGACGAACCAGGCCGACTTGTTGCCGTCGGTGGTACCGGTCTTACCGGCGACCTCGCGGCCCGGCAGCTGGGCGTTGGTACCCGTTCCCTTGTCGACCACCGTCTTCAGGACGTCGGTGACGTTGTTCGCCACGTTCGGGTCGAAGACGTCCTTCGGCGCCGCCGTGTGCCTGAAGACGGTCCCGTCCTTACTCTCGACGCGTTCGACCGAGTACGGGTCGTTCTGCTTGCCGCTGTCGGCGAAGGTGGAATAGGCGCCGGCCATACGGATCGCACTCGGGTCCGAGGTACCGATCGAGAACGACGGGTAGTTGGAGCTGGCGAGGCTGCCCTCCAGAATGCCCGCGTCCAGCGCCGTCTGTTTGACCTTGTCCAGGCCGACGTCCATGCCGAGCTGGACATAGGCGGAGTTCACCGAGAGCCGCATCGCCTCACGGAGGTCGATCTTGTACTTGGGCGGGCTGCCGACGGACTCATTGCCGTCGTTCGTCTGGAGCCACTCCTTGCCGTTCTTGTCCGTCCAGACCGACCCGTCGTAGTTGAGGATCTTGAGCTTGTTCTGGCCGCTGTACAGACTCTTGGGCGAGGCGACCGTTCGCTCGTCCTGCGCCTGCTCGGGCCCCAGGTCCGGGTTTCGCACGCCCCACTTCATGGCTGCCGCCAGCACGAAGGGCTTGAACGTCGAACCCACCTGGGCGCCCGTCGAGTCGGCGTTGTCGGTGAAGTGCTTGGTCGCGTCCTCACCGCCGTAGATGGCCTTGATGGCACCCGACGTCGGATCCACCGAGGCGCCGCCGAACTGGACGTGGGTGTCGGTCTTCGGCCGCAGCTTGGGCTTGATGTTCGCCTTCTGGACGTTCGTGACCGCGGTCTCGAGCGCCTTGACCTTCTTCTTGTCGAAGGTCGTGTAGATCCGGTACCCGCCATGCTGCAGCTTGTCCGCGGTGATCCCGGTCGTCTTGCTGTTGTTGACCAGGTAGGACTTGGCAAGGTCGACCAGGTAGCCGATCTGGCCGCTGAGCCGACTGTTGGACCGCGGGTTCTGCCAATTCGGCAGGGAGGTGAACTTGGCCCGGTCCGCGGCGCTCAGATGGCCGTACTTGACCATCTTGTCGAGGGTGTCCTGCATCTGCGCCAGCGCGCGCTTCTTGTTCGCGTCCGGGGTGGCGGCCGGGTCGAGCGAGGTCGCACCCGCCGGGTCGTAGTACGTGGCGCCCTTCAGCATCGCAGCCAGAAAGGCGCACTCGCCCGCGTTCAGCTGCTTCGCGTCCTTGTTGAAGTAGGCACGCGACGCCGCCTGCAGGCCGTAGGCGCCCCGGCCGAAGTAGGCCGAGTTCAGATAGCCCGCCATGATCTCGGGCTTGGGCACCGTGGCACCCACCTTGATCGCGACGAAGATCTCCTTGAACTTCCTGGAGATCGTCTGTGACTGGTCGTCGAGCATGGCGTTCTTGACGTACTGCTGGGTGATCGTGGAACCACCCTGCGTCTGACCGCCCCGGGCCATGTTGAGGACCGCGCGCGCGATGCCCGACGGGTCCACGCCGCTGTCGGTCTCGAAGGTCTTGTTCTCCTGCGAGATGACCGCGTAGCGCATCTCCTTGGGGATGTCCGAGTAGTTGATGATCTGGCGGTTGATCTCACCACCGGTGGCGACCATCACGGACTTGTCGGACCAGTAGTAGACGTTGTTCTGCGCTGTAGCGGTCTGCGCCACGTTGGGCACGCTTACCATCGCGTACCCGATGCCCGCCACGGCCACCAGGCTTCCGAGGAAGCCGATGAACATGCCCGTCACGAGCTTCCAGGACGGCACCCAGCGGCCCCATCCGAACTTCTCAGCGCGGGGGTAGTCGATGAACCGCTTCTTGCCGGGCGGGGCCGTGCGCCCTCGGCCGCGACCGGGTCCGGTCGGGCCACTGGGACCGGGCGCCCGACGGCGGCCGCCACCGGCTCTCTGGGCCGCTCGTCTGGCTTCGGCACGGCCGCCGGGCGACCGCGCCTCGTCTCCGGGACCGTGGCCCCTCGACTCCTGGGAACCCGGCCCATAAGAGCCGGATCCACCGGATCCCGACCTGTAGGAGCCAGAATCCGATCCATAGGAGTCGGCAGGCGATCCGCTGGCGCCTCGCGGTGCCGCGCGGCGGCCGGGGGACGAGCCGGGCTGGCCGCGTCGGCCCGCGGCACGTCCGCCTCCCTGCGGCGGCGGCGGTTTGCGACGGTGCTCGCTCATCGAACGATTACTCCTCGGGCAGGCGCACCCTTGCGCGCCTGGAACGGCGGCTGGTTTCCGGTCCCCCCGAAGTACGGATGTGGTCGGTCCTGCATTCACCCGTACTGCACCGAGGACGACGACGCGCCCCAGGCATCACTTGGTTCCCGGTGCTTCGCATGCCGCACAGACTACGCACCGCCAAAACCTGCCGAGCACTGAAGTTCACCCCAAAACAGGCAAGTTGCCTCCTACGAATCGGTGATGTGATCCCGTTCACGATCGTCCCTCTTGTCGCGCGGGGGAGGCCGTTCTATCGTCATGATGTATCGAGTCGATACATCAGCGCGAGATAAAGACGCTGAGAGGCACTACGAGACCTGCGGGAGGCCCCGCGGGACCGAGGGGAGGCGACGATGAGCCGACGTTCCGGCATCCTCGAGTTCGCCGTGCTCGGCCTGCTGCGCGAGTCCCCGATGCACGGGTACGAGCTTCGTAAGCGACTCAATACGTCACTGGGTGTGTTCCGGGCGTTCAGCTACGGGACTCTCTATCCCTGCCTCAAGACGCTGGTCGCCAACGGCTGGTTGATCGAGGAGCCGGGAAGCACCCACGAGGACGCCCTCGCCGCTCCGCTCGCCGGACGCCGCGCCAAGATCGTCTACCGGCTGACGGCGGACGGTAAGGAGCACTTCGAGGAGCTGCTCTCGCAGACCGGTCCCGACGCGTACGAGGACGAGCACTTCGCCGCACGGTTCGCCTTCTTCGGGCAGACCTCGCGCGATGTGCGCATGCGCGTGCTGGAGGGCCGGCGCAGCCGCCTGGAGGAGCGCCTGGAGAAGATGCGCGCTTCCCTGGCGCGTACGCGGGAGCGCCTGGACGACTACACGCTTGAGCTCCAGCGCCACGGAATGGAGTCCGTGGAGCGCGAAGTGCGCTGGCTGAACGAGCTCATCGAGAGCGAGCGGGCCGGGCGGGACCTGAAGGGTTCCGTTTCCGGGGGGTCCGCTCAGCAGGACACCACCACTGGATCGACGGGCGTCCTGCCCCGTCCCGGGGACACCCCGCGGACGGATACGCCCGGCGACACCGCCACGTGAGTCCCAGTAAGGGCCTCACTCGTACACACAGGGAGCAACCGGAATGGGTTCGGTTCGCGTAGCCGTCGTCGGCGTGGGCAACTGCGCAGCGTCGCTGGTGCAGGGAGTCGAGTACTACAAGGACGCCGACCCGGCGTCGAAGGTCCCCGGCCTCATGCACGTGCAGTTCGGTGACTACCACGTGAGCGACGTCGAGTTCGTCGCCGCGTTCGACGTGGACGCCAAGAAGGTCGGCCTCGACCTCGCGGACGCGATCGGCGCCTCCGAGAACAACACCATCAAGATCTGCGACGTGCCCAACACCGGTGTCACCGTGCAGCGCGGCCACACCCTCGACGGCCTCGGCAAGTACTACCGCCAGACCATCGAGGAGTCCGAGGCCGAGCCGGTCGACGTCGTCCAGATCCTGAAGGACAAGCAGGTCGACGTTCTCGTCTGCTACCTGCCCGTGGGCTCCGAGGACGCGGCGAAGTTCTACGCCCAGTGCGCCATCGATGCCAAGGTCGCCTTCGTCAACGCCCTCCCGGTCTTCATCGCCGGCACCAAGGAGTGGGCGGACAAGTTCACCGAGGCCGGCGTGCCGATCGTCGGTGACGACATCAAGTCCCAGGTCGGCGCCACCATCACGCACCGCGTCATGGCGAAGCTGTTCGAGGACCGCGGTGTCATCCTGGACCGCACGATGCAGCTGAACGTCGGCGGCAACATGGACTTCAAGAACATGCTCGAGCGCGAGCGCCTCGAGTCCAAGAAGATCTCCAAGACGCAGGCCGTCACCTCCCAGATCCCCGACCGGGACCTCGGCGAGAAGAACGTCCACATCGGCCCGTCCGACTACGTGGCCTGGCTCGACGACCGCAAGTGGGCCTACGTCCGTCTTGAGGGCCGCGCCTTCGGTGACGTTCCGCTGAACCTCGAGTACAAGCTCGAGGTCTGGGACTCCCCGAACTCCGCGGGTGTCATCATCGACGCCCTGCGCGCCGCGAAGATCGCCAAGGACCGCGGCATCGGCGGCCCGATCCTCTCCGCCTCCTCGTACTTCATGAAGTCCCCGCCGGTCCAGTACTTCGACGACGAGGCCCGCGAGAACGTCGAGAAGTTCATCCGCGGCGAGGTCGAGCGCTAAGGCGCCCAAGGCCTCGGTCGCACGAGAGCGCTCCTGCCAGGGCTGTGAAGGTCCCCGGGTTTCCCGACCCGGGGACCTTCCGCATATGTGAAGCTTTGACTCATGTCCGTGGTCCGTGACCTGCGTGTCCTGTTGCGCCTGCGGTTCTTCCGGCGCCTTCTCTACGTACGCCTGCTGTCCCAGGGCGCCGACGGCGTCTACCAGGTCGCACTCGCCGCCTACGTCGTCTTCTCGCCGGAGAAACAGACCTCGGCCGCCGCGATCGCCTCGGCGATGGCGGTCCTGCTGCTCCCCTACTCGCTCGTGGGCCCCTTCGCGGGCGTCCTGCTGGACCGCTGGCGGCGCCGGCAGGTCTTCGTCCACGGCAATCTGCTGCGCGCCCTGCTGGCCGCGGCCACCGCCGTGCTGATGGTGGTCCACGTCCCGGACTGGCTCTTCTACGTTTCCGCGCTGTGCGTCACGGCCGTCAACCGCTTCATCCTCGCCGGGCTGTCCGCCTCGCTGCCCCGCGTGGTCGACACCGAACGCCTGGTGCTGGCCAATTCCCTGTCTCCGACGGCCGGCACTCTCGCCGCGACCGCCGGCGGCGGGCTCGCCTTCGCCGTGCGGCTTCTCTCGTCGGGCTCCGACGCCGCCGTGGTGCTGCTGGGCGCCCTTCTCTATCTGTGCGCGGGTCTCGCCTGCCTGAGCATGCCTCCCGCACTCCTCGGTCCCGATCGGCGGGAGGCGCAGCCGCGCCTGGGTACCGCGCTCGCCGAGACGGCGCGCGACCTGATCGCCGCCGTCCGGCACCTGGCCGCCCGACAGCGCAGGGAGGCGGCCTGGGCGCTGGGCGCGATGACCTTGATGCGCTTCTGCTACGGCGCGCTGCTCGTCCTGCTGCTGATGCTGTGCCGCTACGCCCTGTCCGCCAGCACCGAGGAAGGCCTCAGGCTGCTTGGCCTGGCACTGGCGCTGTCCGGTGCGGGATTCTTCGCGGCCGCCGTGGTGACGCCCTGGGCGGCGGGACGACTCGGGCCCCTCCGCTGGATCGTGGTGTGCTCCGCGGTGGCCACCATCCTGGAGCCCGCTCTGGGGCTGCCCTTCGCCACCGGGCCACTACTGACGGCGGCCTTCGTCCTGGGACTGATCACCCAGGGCGCCAAGATCGCCACCGACACGATCGTCCAGGCCTCCGTCGACGACGGCTTCCGCGGGCGGATCTTTTCGGTGTACGACGTGCTCTTCAACGTGGCCTTCGTCGGCGCCGCCGGGGTCGCGGCCGTGATGCTTCCGCCAGACGGCAGGTCGACGGTGCTGGTGGTCCTGGTCGCAGCGATCTACGGCGCGGTGGCCGTGGCCATGGCGCGCTTCGAGCGGCGGCATCGGGAAGCGGCACAACAGAATGAGGGTCGATGTTTCACGTGAAACATCGACCCTCGGCACTGTCGGCGACCCCTGGGTGATGTTTCACGTGAAACATCACCCAGGGCCCGATCGGTTCAGCCCTGCCCGGCCCACCACTCCTTGAGAGCGGTGACCGCGGCGTCCTGCCCCATGGGGCCGTGCTCCAGCCGCAGCTCCAGCATGTGCTTGTACGCCTTGCCGATGACCGGGCCCGGTCCGACGCCCAGGATCTCCATGATCTGGTTACCGTCGAGATCCGGACGGATCGCGTCCAGCTCCTCCTGCTCCTGAAGCTGGGAAATGCGCTCCTCAAGGCCGTCGTAGGCCCGGGACAGCGCGGTCGCCTTCCGCTTGTTGCGGGTGGTGCAGTCGGAGCGGGTCAGCTTGTGCAGGCGGTCCAGCAGCGGCCCACCGTCACGCACGTAGCGGCGGACCGCCGAGTCCGTCCACTCCCCGGTGCCGTAGCCGTGGAAGCGCAGATGAAGTTCGACCAGCCGTGAGACGTCCTTCACCAGATCGTTGGAGTACTTCAGGGCGGTCATGCGCTTCTTGGTCATCTTGGCGCCGACCACCTCGTGGTGGTGGAACGAGACCCGGCCGTCCTTCTCGAAGCGGCGGGTGCGCGGCTTGCCGATGTCGTGCAGCAGCGCGGCCAGCCGCAGGGTGAGGTCGGGGCCGTCCTGCTCCAGCGCGATCGCCTGCTCGAGGACGATCAGCGTGTGGTCGTAGACGTCCTTGTGCCGGTGGTGTTCGTCTCTCTCCAGACGCAGGGCCGGCAGCTCGGGCAGCACATGGTCGGCGAGACCGGTGTCGACGAGCAGGCTCAGCCCCTTGCGCGGGTGCGCGGAGAGGATCAGCTTGTTCAGCTCGTCCCGGACCCGCTCCGCCGAGACGATCTCGATTCGCCCCGCCATGTCCGTCATGGCGGTGACGACCTCGGGAGCGACCTCGAAGTCCAGCTGGGCCGCGAACCGGGCGGCCCGCATCATCCGCAGCGGATCGTCCGAGAACGACTCCTCCGGCGTGCCCGGCGTACACAGCACACGGGCCGCGAGGTCCTCCAGGCCGCCGTGCGGGTCGATGAACTCCTTCGCCGGCAGCGCCACGGCCATGGCGTTGACGGTGAAGTCACGGCGGACGAGGTCCTCCTCGATGGAGTCGCCGTACGACACCTCGGGCTTGCGCGAGGTGCGGTCGTAGGCCTCCGACCGGTAGGTGGTGATCTCGATCTGGTAGCCGCCCTTGTGCGCGCCGACGGTGCCGAAGGCGATCCCCACCTCCCAGACGGCGTCCGCCCACGGCCGGACGATCTTCAGTACGTCCTCGGGGCGGGCGTCGGTGGTGAAGTCCAGGTCGTTGCCGAGCCGGCCGAGCAGCGCGTCGCGCACCGACCCGCCGACCAGGGCGAGGGAGAACCCTGCCTCCTGGAATCGGCGGGCGAGGTCGTCGGCGACCGGCGCCACACGCAGCAGCTCGCTGACCGCGCGCTGCTGCGCCTGGCTCAGGGCGGAGGGAGTGTCTTCGTTGGGGTTCGGCACAACAGAAGAGGGTACGTGCACCGGGCGATCCGGAGCGCCCCCATTAGGGCCGGGCCGCCCCCGGCGAGGGGCGCGGACAGCCGTCGCCATACCCCTGCAAGCTCCGCTCTTGCGGCGTTCGGTCGCTCTTCCCGCGATACTGGATATAGAGGACGGGGCGTCACCGTCCTCCGATCTTGTCGCGGAGACCGCGGCACTTCCGCTCAGCGCGCATCGTTACCATGCGTGGACGCACATTCCGACGACCACTGACGACGACGAGGGACGGGCGAGCGCGTGGCCGAGGCGGCTGACATCCAGGGGACCAGTGCCTCACCTGCGCGCCGCTGGCTCCGGCGCACCGGAGCGCTGCTCGCCGGGGCGCCTCTGCTGGCCGGACTGCTCCAGCTGCCCGCCGCGGCGCCCGCTCAGGCCGCCTCATCGGACCCGGTCTCCGTCTCCCTCGACTCGCTCACCCCGAACGCCCCCGCGGACGGCGACACACTGACCGTCTCCGGCACGGTGACCAACAACGGCAAGCAGCCCGTCACCGGCGCCCACGTGGGCCTGCGGGTCGGCCCGCTGCTGAACACCCGCTCGGCCATCGACGGCATCGCCCAGCACGCCGACGACCTGCAAAGCGGCGGCCCCGAGGTCGGCGGCAAGTACGAGGAGAAGTTCGCCAAGCTGGCTCCGGGCATCGCCGAGCACTTCAGCATCTCCGTCCCCGTGGACAAGCTCGACCTCGGCGAGGACGGGGTCTACGAGTTCGGTGTCGCGCTGTCCGGCCAGACCTCCGCACAGCCCTGGGACCAGGTCCTGGGCATGGAGCGGACGTTCCTGCCGTGGCAGCCGTCCGACGCCGACACCAAGACGAAGACGACGTTCCTGTGGCCGCTGATGTCCACCGGCCACATGACGGCCAAGACGGGCGCCGGCGAGCTGCAGACCCCGGTGTTCCTCGACGACGACCTGGCCAAGGAGCTCGCACCGGGCGGCCGACTCGCGCAGATGGTGGATCTGGGCAAGGACCTGGACATCACCTGGGTGATCGACCCGGACCTGCTGGCCTCGGTGGACGCGATGGCCACGGGCAACTACCGACTCCAGGGCCCGAACGGCACCACGACACCCGGTCCCAAGGATCATCAGGCGGTCGCCAAGCAGTGGCTGGCGAGCCTGCAGAAGGCGGTGGTGGGCAAGGAGGTCGTCGCGCTGCCCTTCGGCGACCCCGACCTGGCCTCCCTCGCGCACACCGGCACCAGCGTCACCGGCTCCCTCAGTCATCTGAAGGACGCCACCGACGTCGCCGCGACCACGGTCAAGACTGTGCTTCATGTCACACCGAGCACGGACTACGCGTGGCCTGTCGAGGGCGCCGTGGACCCGTCGATCATGAAGGTCGCGACCTCGGCCGGGGCAGACCGGGTGATCGCCCGCAGCGACAGCCTCCAGGAGAACGGAGGACTGCCGTACACGCCCTCCGCCGCCCGCCCGGTCGGCGGGGGCACCACGGCGGTGGTCGCCGATGCCCGGCTCTCTACCGCCTTCGAGGGCGACCTGACGAAGGCGAACTCGGCCACGCTCGCGGTGCAGCAGTTCCTGGCCCAGAGCCTCGAGATCAACGCGCAGACGGACAAGCAGCGCAGCATCGTCGTCGCCCCGCAGCGCATGCCCACGGCGAGCCAGGCGCAGGCGATGGCGGCGGCGCTGAAGGCGCTCCAGGGCGGTACGTGGTCCCAGGCCCAGGATCTGACCTCGGCGGCCAAGGACAAGCCCGACCCGAACGCGACCACGCACATCCCGTCGACGACGCTCTACCCCTCTTCGCTGCGCCGGGAGGAGCTGCCGAGGTCGGCCTTCGAGCAGATCGCGCGCACCCAGGACGAGCTCGACAACTTCCAGGTGATCCTCTCCGACCAGTCCCGGGTGGTCACCCCGTTCGGGCGGGCCATAAACCGCGAGATGTCCACGTCCTGGCGTGGCCGAAGCAGTGAGGCGGACAGCTACCTAGGCGGCGTCGAGGCATGGCTCGACGACCTGGACCAGCAGGTCAAGCTGATCGACAAGTCCGAGACGAAGCTCTCCGGGCGCAGCGCCACCATCCCGGTGACCGTCCAGAACAACCTCGTCCAGCCGGTCGGCCACCTCGTGCTGCGCCTCACCTCGACCATGCCGACCCGTCTGAAGATCGGCGGCAAGGCGTACTCGGAGCAGCGTGTCGACGTCGCGGGCGGGCACGCCCAGTCCGTGAAGTTCACCACCTCGGCCAACGCCAACGGCCGGGTCATGGTCATCGCCCAGCTGTACACCGAGGACGGCCAGGAGTACGGCGACGCGGTCACCTTCGACGTGAAGGTCACCGAGATCACGCCCACGGTGATGCTGGTCATCGGCGGCGGCGTGCTCCTGCTGGTCCTGGCCGGGTTCCGGATGTACACCCAGCGCAAGCGGGCGGCCGCCCGCCAGGCCGAGGAGGGCGGGGACGCGGCGGGGGATGACTCCGGCGAACCTGGGAACCCCGACGCCCCCGGAGGACGTCTCCCGGGGGAGTCCGCCTCGACCTCCGGGGCAGACGACCCGGAGCAGCCGAGTGACCCTGCGCCGGACACCGCACCGGAAAGCGCCGACCCGTCCGGGACGGGTGAGAGAGTGGACCGTTGAGCGATGTCGTGGCCGGTGGGCCCGGGACGATGAGGTGGGGTAGGCATGAACGCGCCGTACGACGGTGATCGCGGCCAGGGCGCGGCCGGCTCGGGCTACCCCGAGACGCCGCCCGAGCCCGGCCAGGTGCCGCCGCAGCACGCGGCTGACATGTATCTCCAGGACGCCTATGACCAGGACCCCTACCGGGCGCACGACCTGACCGCCCAGGACCCGGTCGCCGAGGCGCTCTACGACCGTGCCGCGCATCCGCCGCCGCCCCCTGGCGCCTACGACCAGCAGCAGCCGCTGTACGCCCCGCCCGCCGGGTCGCCGTACGCCCCCGACCCGCGCGTGTGGGCGCAGACCCCGGCGCCGGAGCCGGAGAGTGCTGCCCAGCGCATGCCGTACGGCGACGATCCGCGCACCACCCAGTTCGTGGGCGTGGACGACCTGGTCTCCCACTCCGGCGAGGAGTACCACGAGCCGGACGCCTTCGCGCATCTCTTCAAGGACCAGCAGCAGAGCGGTGGGCACGCGCCGGTCGATCCCACGGCCTTCGCGGGACCGGGCGCCGGGCAGGGGCCCGTGGGGCAGTACCCGCCCGTCTACGGCCAGAACCCGCAGCAGAACCCGAACCCGTACGCGGAGGCGGCGTACGGGTCCGCCCCGTACGCCGCCGGGAACCCGCTGGGGTCCCCCGTGCCGGCCCCGGCCGCGGCCCCGGATCCCGCCGGGCCGTCCGCCTCCGCCCAGCCCGAGGTGCCCCTGGCGCCCGCGGCTCCGGCGAAGAAGGGCGGCAAGGCCACCGGCCTGCTGAAGTCGAGCGCCGTGATGGCGGCGGGCACCATGGTGTCGCGCCTGACCGGTTTCGTCCGCTCGGCGCTCATCGTCTCCGCGCTCGGCCTCGGCTTCCTGGGCGACTCCTTCCAGGTCGCCTACCAGCTGCCGACCATGATCTACATCCTCACTGTCGGCGGTGGCCTGAACTCGGTCTTCGTGCCGCAGCTGGTGCGGGCGATGAAGGAGGACGACGACGGGGGCGAGGCCTTCGCCAACCGGCTGCTGACCCTCGTGATGGTGGCGCTGGCCGCACTGACCGGCCTCGCGATGTTCGCGGCGCCCCTGCTGGTGCGCATGCTGTCCAACCCGGTCGCCACCAACCCCGCGGCCAACGACGTCGCTGTCACCTTCACCCGCTATTTCCTGCCCTCGATCTTCTTCATGGGCATCCACGTGGTGATGGGTCAGATCCTCAACGCCCGGGGCAAGTTCGGCGCGATGATGTGGACCCCGGTCCTGAACAACATCGTCATCATCGTGACGCTGGGCATGTTCATCTGGGTCTACGGCACGGCCGCCAACTCGCACATGACGGTCACGAGCATCCCGGCGGAGGGCCAACGCCTGCTGGGCGTAGGTGTGCTGCTCGGTCTGGTCGTCCAGGCGCTGGCGATGATCCCCTATCTGCGTGAGACCGGGTTCCGTATCCGGCTGCGGTTCGACTGGCGGGGCCACGGTCTGGGCAAGGCCGCGATGCTCGCCAAGTGGACGGTGCTGTTCGTCCTCGCCAACCAGGCCGGCGCCATGATCGTGACCCAGCTGTCCACCGCGGCCGGCAAGGACTCCGGCACCGCGGGCACCGGCTTCGCCGCCTACGCCAACGCGCAGCTGATCTGGGGCCTGCCGCAGGCCATCATCACGGTGTCCCTGATGGCCGCCCTGCTGCCGCGCATCTCGCGCTCGGCGGCCGAGGGCGACCGCGGCGCCGTGCGTGACGACATCTCGCAGGGCCTGCGGACCACGGCCGTCGCCATCGTCCCCATCGCCTTCGGGTTCCTGGCGCTCGGCATCCCGATGTGCACCCTGATCTTCGGCTCCTCGGGCACCGGCGAGGCCACCAACATGGGCTACATGCTGATGGCCTTCGGCCTCGGCCTCATCCCGTACTCGGTGCAGTACGTCGTCCTGCGGGCCTTCTACGCCTACGAGGACACCCGCACGCCCTTCTACAACACCGTCATCGTCGCCGCGGTCAACGCGGGCGCCTCGGCGCTCTGCTACTTCCTGCTGCCGGCCCGTTGGGCGGTGGCCGGTATGGCCGCCGCCTACGGTCTGGCCTACGCGATCGGTGTGGGTGTCGCCTGGCGGCGGCTGCGCAAGCGCCTGGGCGGCGACCTGGACGGTGCCCGGGTGCTGCGGACGTACGCGCGCCTGTGCATCGCCTCGGTGCCGGCGGCCGTGGTCAGCGGCGCGGCCGTGTACGGCATCGGGCACACTCTCGGGCAGGGAGTCGTCGGTTCCTTCGCGGGTCTGCTCGTGGGCGGGGCCGCTCTGCTCGGCATCTTCTTCGTCGCCGCGCGGAGGATGCGGATCGAGGAACTCAACTCCCTCGTGGGCATGGTGCGCGGGCGTCTGGGTCGCTGAGGCGGGGGTAGGCGCACAACCATCGTCCGCCGCTGTGTGTCGTGCATAGCGGCGGACTGTGGGCACAATTGGATTCGGCGTCGGACAGCGTGCAACGGATGGGGAGGCAGGGACGACGGTGGCGGAACGCAGCACGGCTGCCGTCGACGTGGCAGACAACAGCGGTGACGAGCCGCTGACCGCCAAGGCGGACCAGTCCACGGCCGACGGGGTGGCCAAGAACCCGGAGCGGGACACGGACAGCGAGGAGGCGCAGGGGAGCGGCGGAATCGCGAGTCCCGCGGAGAAGGCCTCGCCTCCCGAACTCCACAGCGGTCACAAGCTGGCCAGACGCTATCGGCTGGAGGAGTGCGTCACCCGTCTGGACGGATTCAGCAGTTGGCGTGCGGTCGACGAGAAACTCCGTCGTGCCGTCGGCGTCCATGTGCTGCCGGCGGACCATGCGCGAGCCCGTTCGGTCCTCGCTGCATCCCGTTCCTCCGCGCTGCTCGGCGATCCGCGCTTCGTGCAGGTCCTCGACGCCGTCGAGGAGAACGACCTCGTCTACGTCGTGCACGAATGGCTGCCCGACGCCACCGAACTGACCACCCTGCTCGCGGCCGGCCCGCTGGAGCCGCATGACGCGTACCAGATGGTCAGTCAGGTGGCCTCCGCCATGGCGGCCGCGCACCGCGAGGGCCTCGCCCATCTGCGGCTGAACCCCAACGCCGTGCTGCGTACCTCGACCGGCCAGTGGCGCATCCGCGGGCTGGCCGTGAACGCCGCGCTGCGCGGCGTCAGCTCCGACACCCCGCAGCGCAGCGACACCGAGGCGATCGGCGCCCTGCTGTACGCAGCGCTGACCCAGCGCTGGCCCTACGAGAACGACGCCTACGGCCTGTCGGGCCTGCCCAAGGCCATCGGTCTCATCGCGCCGGACCAGGTACGGGCCGGAATCCACCGCGGCCTGTCCGAACTGACCATGCGCGCCCTCGTCAACGACGGCGCCACCGCGTCCCGTCACGAAGCCGCCTGCACCACTCCGGAGGAGCTGGTGAAGGCGATCGGCGAGATGCCGCGCATCCGCCCGCCGGAGCCGGCGTTCACGGCACCGCCGGAGTACCAGCGCACGACGTACCAGCAGGGCACGTACGGCCGCCCGGCGCCGCATCCCGGCGCCACCCAGCCGATCGCGCCCCCGCCCGCGCCGTTGCAGAGCCGTACCGGCAAGGCCCTGAAGTGGGCGGTCTCCGCCCTCCTCATCGCCGCCCTCGGCCTGGGCAGCTGGCAGTTGGCCGACGCCCTGATGGGCCAGAGCGACAAGTCCAACGACACCAACAAGAGCCAGACCACGGACGGCGGCGACAAGAACGCCCAAAAGATCAAGGCCGCGCCGATAAGGATCCAGGGGAGCCAGGAGTTCGTCGCCACGGGCGACCCCCAGCACCCGGACGACGTTCAGAAGACATACGACGGGAACGCGTCCACCTACTGGCGGACCAGGAGCTTCAACGAAGGTCCCACGATCGCGCCCTACAAGCCGGGCGTCGGCATCGTCTACGACCTCGGCCCGGGCAAGAACCTCAGCACGGCCACCATCGACATGCGCTACGGCGGTGACCACACGACGGTCGAGCTGTACTCGGCCGACTCGCTGAACCCGCCGTCGCTGGGCTCGATGCACAAGATCGGCAGTGTCACGACGACGGGCAACACCGCCACGGTGAAGCTCAGCAAGCCGGTGAAGACGCGGTACGTCCTCGTCTGGCTGACCGCCGTGCCGAATTCGGGATACGACTCCACGCTGTACAGCCAGGCCGGCTACAAGCAGGCCATCGGCGAAGTGCAGTTCACGGGCTGACATCTCTCACCCGGACCGGAGGGGGCAGATGGCGGAGGGTGCCGGATACGACGGTGTGAGCGACCACGCTCTGCTCACCCGCCATGTGGAAGGCGATCCCGATGCCTTCGGTGAGATCGTGCGGCGGCATCGGGATCGGCTCTGGGCGGTCGCACTGCGGACCCTGGGGGACCGTGAGGAGGCCGCCGACGCGGTTCAGGATGCCCTGGTGTCGGCCTACCGGGCCGCCCACACCTTCCGGGGGCAGTCGGCCGTCACGACCTGGCTGCACCGGATCACGGTGAACGCGTGCCTGGACCGTGCCCGCAAGGCTGCCTCCCGGAAGACCGCTCCGGTGGACGACACCGAGCGGCTGGAGCAGCTGCTGGAGCCCCACGAGTCGGCCTCGGCACCGGCCGAACGCAACGATGTGCACCGCCAGCTCCTCGAAGCGCTCGGCACCCTTCCGCAGGAGCAGCGGGCGGCCCTCGTCCTCGTCGACATGCAGGGCTACCCCGTCGCCGAGGCCGCTCGAATCCTCGATGTGCCGACGGGGACGGTGAAGAGCCGGTGCGCCCGGGGCAGAGCCAGGCTTCTGCCACTGCTCACCCATCTGCGACCGGGCGGCTCCGGAGATCCACAGCTCGACGGCTCCGGGCGCGCGAAAGAAAGTGGTCCGGGACGGAACCGGGTGCAGGGGACATCCGTCCCACCGGCAACGGGGTCTCCCGGCAGGGATCCCAAGGACACAGGACCGAGTGATTCAGCCGCGGTGAAGGGCGGAGGTGGGCGAGCGTGACGTCGACGACAGACACGGCCGGGCACCCGGATGTCACGGAGATCTCCGACCTCACCGAAGGCCTTCTCTCCCCGGACCGCAGCACCGACATACAGCGCCATCTGGAAGCGTGTGAGCCGTGTGCGGACGTCCACGCCTCGCTGGAGGAGATCCGGGCGCTGTTGGGGACCGCCCCGGCACCGGAGCCCATGCCGCTCGACGTGGCCCAGCGCATCGATGCCGCCCTCGCCGCCGAGGCACTGCTCGGTACTCCCGGGGAAGAGGTCACCACGGGCGATGTTTCACGTGAAACATCGACTCCCGTCGACCGCCCTGCCGGACGCCCGCAGGTGGCTACCGGACCCGGGCGTAAGAGGAGTGGGCGGATCCGCCGCCGCAGGACGATCGCCCTGGGCGGTGTCCTGACGGCCGCCGTCCTGGGAGCCGGAGCACTGGTGTTCCAGTCGCTCGGCGGGGGGACGTCCGGCACGACGGCTCAAGGCAGGCCGAGCGCCTCCGTCAGCGCCTTCTCCGGCGCCAGTGTCCAGAACCAGGTGCGGGACCTGCTGGACGCGAGGAAGAGCACCCAGCGGGGCTACAGCAGTCACCCACGGTCCGGTGCCGACACGGGTCAGAACACCCCCGGGGCACCAGAGAGCGCGAACACCCTGATGCAGACCCAGCCCCCGGTCCCCACCTGCGTCCGGCACGCGATCCCCCGGGGCGACCAGGCCCTGGCCGCGAAGGTCGGCACCTACGGCGGGAAGAGCGCCTACCTCGTCGTTCTCCCGGACCCCGACGACAGCACGCGCGTCACCGCATACATCGTCGACGCGTCCTGCATCCGGCTGCAGCCAGCATCTGCCGGCAAGGTTCTTGCGGAGCAGTCCTTCGCTCGTCCCTGAGTCCGACCGCGTACTCGATCGGTCGTCCTCACGCACGCGTGTGCCCGGACACAGTGGGAATGCGCGCCCCGTAGGATCCGTTGGGTGGGGTGAGAGCTTCGAAAGGGGCTCGCACCGGTCGACTGACGCAGACCAGAGACGAGGAACAAAGCCGTGAGCGACGTCCGTAACGTGATCATCATCGGCTCCGGGCCCGCAGGCTACACGGCGGGGCTGTACACCGCCCGTGCGTCGCTGAAGCCCCTGGTGTTCGAGGGGGCCGTCACCGCGGGTGGCGCGCTGATGAACACCACCGAGGTGGAGAACTTCCCGGGCTTCCGCGACGGCATCATGGGCCCCGACCTCATGGACAACATGAGGGCGCAGGCCGAGCGCTTCGGCGCCGAGCTGATCTCGGACGACATCGTCTCGGTCGACCTCACCAGTGAGATCAAGACGGTCACGGACACCGCAGGCACGGTTCACCGGGCGAAGGCGATCATCGTCGCCACGGGTTCCCAGCACCGCAAGCTCGGTCTGCCGAACGAGGACGCGCTCTCCGGCCGGGGTGTCTCCTGGTGCGCCACCTGTGACGGGTTCTTCTTCAAGGACCAGGACATCGCCGTGATCGGCGGCGGCGACACCGCGATGGAGGAGGCCACCTTCCTCTCGCGCTTCGCCAAGTCCGTGACGATCGTGCACCGCCGTGACACGCTCCGCGCCTCCAAGGCGATGCAGGAGCGCGCCTTCGGCGACCCGAAGATCAAGTTCGTGTGGGACAGCGAGGTCGCCGAGGTACAGGGCGAGCAGAAGCTCTCGGGTCTTAAGCTGCGGAACGTCAAGACCGGAGAGCTGTCCGAGCTCCCCGTGACGGGCCTGTTCATCGCGATCGGCCACGACCCGCGCACCGAGCTCTTCAAGGGCCAGCTGGACCTGGACGAGGAGGGCTACCTGAAGGTCGCCTCCCCGTCCACCCGCACCAACGTCACCGGTGTCTTCGCCGCCGGTGACGTGGTCGACCACACCTACCGTCAGGCCATCACCGCGGCCGGCACCGGCTGCTCCGCCGCTCTGGACGCCGAGCGCTTCCTCGCCGCTCTCGCGGACGAGGACAAGGCGGAGCCCGAGAAGACCGCGGCCGTCTGACCTTCCCTTCCTCGCCCCACTGCACGACCAAGTAAAGGAGCCCGCCGTGGCCGACCTGAAGAACGTGACCGACGACTCCTTCGAGCAGGACGTCCTGAAGAACGACAAGCCCGTGCTGGTGGACTTCTGGGCTGCCTGGTGCGGTCCGTGCCGCCAGATCGCGCCCTCGCTCGAGGCGATCGCCAAGGAGTACGGCGACAAGATCGAGATCGTCAAGCTCAACATCGACGAGAACCCGGGTACGGCCGCCAAGTACGGCGTCATGTCCATCCCGACGCTGAACGTCTACCAGCGCGGCGAGGTCGCCAAGACCATCGTCGGCGCCAAGCCCAAGGCCGCGATCGTCCGGGACCTCGAAGAGTTCATCGCCGAGTGACGTTTCACGTGAAACACGAATGGGCCAACCCGCTCGGGTTGGCCCATTCGTTTATGTCCTCCGCTGAGCGTCGACTACAGCGGCCTCAGCACCGGCTCCTTCTGGACCGCGCCCAGTAGCCGGTCGATCGCCATCTCGACGTCTTCCTTCCAGGAGAGCGTCGATCGCAGCTCCAGCCGCAGCCGGGGATGCGTGGGGTGCTGCCGGACCGTCTTGAAACCCACGGCCAAGAGATGGTCGGCCGGCAGCAGACAGGCCGGCTCCTTCCAGCGGGCGTCACCGAACGCCTCTATGGCTTTGAAGCCCCGGCGCAGCAGATCCTTGGCGACCGTCTGCACCAACACCCGGCCCAGCCCCTGTCCCTGGTATCCGGGCATGACGAAGGCCGTCATCAACTGGACGGCGTCCGAGGAGACCGGGCTGGTGGGGAAGGCCGACGAGCGCGGCACATAGGCCGGAGGGGCGTAGAGCACGAATCCCACCGGCACGTCATCGACATAGACCAGCCGGCCGCACGATCCCCAGTCGAGCAGCACGGCGGAGATCCAGGCTTCCTTCTCCGCAGCCGCTCTTCCCGCTCTTACAGCCGCCTCGCCGCTGACAGGATCCAGCTCCCAGAAGACACACGAGCGGCACCGCCTGGGAAGGTCCTGAAGGTTGTCCAGCGTGAGCGGCACGAGCCGACGCCCCATGAAGGCTGTTCCTCGCTTCCTTCGCCGGCCGCATCACGCGCGGCTGTCAGAGCGCTGCGTTCCCTGAGCAGGCTGCCGACGAATCCGCCGACCGCTCCGAGGCTCAGGCCCGCGCTCACCAGTCCGGTGCGGCTCATCGATTGCATGGCCCCGGTCTCCCCATTCAGAGATGCAGCTGCTGTCCGGTGGATGTGCCATACCCGTTCGCATCGTATCCACGAAGCGATTCACTCGATACCGCCTGAAGCAAAGGGCGGGCCGTGTTCCGGTACTCACCGGAACACGGCCCGCTCCCGCACGACCGAACGGCGACCCAGCGGGGTCGCACGGGGTCAGTCGTCCTGGTCCTCCCCCTCGTCGTCCGGCAGCTCGTTGTGGAGCACCGGTCCCTCACCCGGGGCGAGGGTGCCGAGGATCCGCTGCAGGTCCTCCACAGAGGCGAACTCGACGGTGATCTTGCCCTTCTTCTGCCCGAGGTCGACCTTCACCCGGGTCTCGAAGCGGTCCGACAGCCGCGTCGCCAGCTCGTTCAGGGCCGGGGAGAGCCGGGAGCCGGCGCGCGGCCCCTTGGCCCTCTGAGGCTTCTGGGGACGCGAACCCATGAGGGTCACGATCTCCTCGACGGCCCGCACCGACAGCCCTTCGGCGACGATGCGGTGAGCCAGCCGGTCCTGCTCCTCCGAATCCGTGACGGACAGCAGAGCCCGGGCATGTCCGGCGGAGAGTACTCCGGCGGCGACCCTCTTCTGTACCGTCGGCGAAAGCTTCAGCAGACGCAGGGTGTTGGAGACCTGGGGACGGGAGCGCCCGATCCGGTCGGCCAGCTGGTCGTGCGTGCAGTTGAAGTCCTTCAGGAGCTGGTCGTAGGCCGCGGCCTCTTCCAGCGGGTTCAGCTGTGCACGGTGCAGGTTCTCCAGCAGGGCGTCCAGGAGGAGCTTCTCGTCGTCCGTGGCCCGGACGATCGCCGGGATGGCCTCCAGGCCGGCCTCACGGCACGCACGCCAACGGCGCTCGCCCATGATCAGCTCATAGCGGCCGGGGCCCAGCTGCCGTACGACGACGGGCTGGAGGAGACCGACCTCCTTGATGGAGGTGACCAGCTCCTGGAGGGCGTCCTCGTCGAAGACGTCGCGCGGCTGGCGAGGGTTCGGCGTGATGGCGTCGAGGGGGATCTCCGCGAAATGGGCACCCATCGGCGGGGCGGGCGTCTCCACGACCGGGCTCGCCGGGTACTCCTCGGGCTCCTGGGCAACAGGCGGCAGCGTGGTCACCTTGGCGGCGGCCACCCCGCGGTCGGTCGCCAGCACCGAAGTGCCTGCGGAAGAGGTGGGCGTTGCGCCCCCCATCGCGGACGGAGCCGGGTTCTTCTCGACCGGGGCAGCAGGGATCAGCGCACCGAGACCACGGCCCAGCCCCCTTCGTCGCTCACTCACTGGATCCCCTCCACCATGCTCGGATCGTTCTGGGCGCCGATATGGGCCTGGCTCGCGTCATAGCTGACGCCGATGCCCTTCAGCGCGATTTCTCGGGCCGCCTCAAGATACGAGAGGGCGCCGCTCGATCCTGGATCGTAAGTCAGCACCGTCTGCCCGTAGCTCGGCGCCTCGGAGATACGGACCGAGCGGGGAATGCTCGTCCGCAGCACCTCGTCACCGAAGTGGCTGCGCACCTCTTCCGCGACCTGGGAGGCAAGTCGCGTCCGGCCGTCGTACATGGTGAGCAGGATGGTCGACACATGCAGGTCGGGGTTGAGGTGCCCCCGGACCAGGTCGACATTGCGCAGCAGTTGACCCAGGCCTTCCAGCGCGTAGTACTCGCACTGGATCGGAATGAGGACCTCCTGGCCCGCGACCAGCGCGTTGACCGTCAGCAGGCCGAGCGAGGGCGGGCAGTCGATGAGGATGTAGTCCAGCGGCTGCTCGTACGCCTGGATGGCGCGTTGCAGGCGGCTCTCCCGCGCCACGAGGGACACCAACTCGATCTCGGCACCGGCCAGATCGATGGTGGCGGGGGCGCAGAAAAGGCCTTCGACGTCCGAAACGGGCTGGACGACCTCGGCGAGCGGCTTACTCTCCACCAACACGTCATAGATCGAGGGAACTTCGGCGTGGTGGTCGATCCCGAGGGCCGTGGACGCGTTGCCCTGCGGGTCGAGGTCGATCACCAGGACACGGCTGCCGTGCAGAGCCAGCGAAGCGGCAAGGTTGACGGTCGTCGTCGTCTTGCCCACGCCACCCTTCTGGTTGGCGACAACGATGACTCGGGTCTGCTCCGGCCGAGGCAGGCCTTCGCCGGCGCGGCCGAGAGCCTCAACCGCCAGTTGGGCCGCACGACCGATGGGAGTGTCGTCCATCGGGGGCGGTGTTTCACGTGAAACATCCACCCCCAGCGACTCGGTACGGGGACCGGGGACCGGATCGGTCATCGGTCCCGCGATGTTGGCGTCGGACCGCACGGATTCACTCTCCTCGACTTCAGGCTCGCAATGAACAGAGCCTCCCATGTCTTCGGGGTCGTGAACCAGTGAGGCCGGTTCTTCTGTGGAGAAATCCACCTCTGTGGACAACTCCGGGGCCTCTCCGAGTGCGCCGAGAGGCTTCCGGTCACGGGGTTCGGCCGCAGCGCGGCCCCGACTGATGATGCCGTGCAGCAGTGAGCGACGTTTCACGTGAAACACGATGCACAGCCGCGGCGACCGGATCTTCGCGACACTCCGTCTGCGTAGGTTTGGCAGCTTGTGTGGAGTACGTCTCGTCGTCAGGACGGATCAGGACCGCGCCGTCATCGACTCACTCAGCGTCGGCGACGAGCGCGCCCGGCTCGTGCCGCCTTCGCCCGTTTGGCGGCAAAGCGGACCCCGCCGGGACTCTCCCCGACCTCGACCCGCACCACCGTCGACAGCGGGTCGACGATGCCGTCACCCACGTGAAGGATCGACGTCTCCACCGCACCAAGCTTGCTGAGCGCGGTCCCCGCGGCCTTCAGCTCCTCCTCGGCAGTGTCACCCTTGAGTGCCAGCATCTCGCCGTACGGGCGCAGCAGCGGGATCCCCCAGGCGGCCAGGCGGTCCAGCGGGGCCACGGCCCGGGCCGTCACCACATGGACCGGCTGCAGCTTCCCCAGGACCTCCTCGGCCCGCCCACGCACTACGGTGACGTGGTCCAGGCCGAGCAGCTCGACGACCTCGGTGAGGAAGTTGGTGCGCCGCAGCAGGGGCTCCAGCAGCGTGATGTTCAGGTCTTCCCGGACCAGGGCGAGCGGGATGCCGGGCAGTCCGGCACCGGAGCCGACGTCGCAGACCGTCACCCCCTCGGGAACCGCCTCGGAGAGCACCGCGCAGTTCAGCAGGTGCCGCTCCCACAGCCGGGGCACCTCCCGCGGGCCGATCAGGCCACGCTGCACGCCCGCCTCGGCGAGCAGTTCCGCGTAGCGGACCGCATCGGCGAAACGATCACCGAACACTTCGCGCGCCTGCTCGGGCGCGGGGGGAAGCTCCGCTGCCTCCGTCACGGGAACCGTCCTTCCGTACAGCACCGGCGCTTCGCGCACCGGCCACCAGAACTACCAGGCTGACAAAGTTCGGCCCCGTCTGCTCAACAGACGGGGCCGGTGAAACAAAGGAGGCCGATCAGGCCGGCAGCACGACGACGAACCGCTGCGGCTCCTCGCCCTCGGACTCGCTGCGCAGTCCGGCGGCCTTGACCGCGTCGTGCACGACCTTGCGCTCGAACGGGGTCATCGGCTTGAGCTTCACGGGCTCGCCCGAGCTCTTCACCTCGGCGGCGGCCTTGGCGCCAATCTCGGACAGCTCGGTCCGCTTCTTGGCCCGGTAACCCGCGATGTCCAGCATCAGCCGGCTGCGGTCGCCGGTCTCCCGGTGCACGGCCAGGCGCGTCAGCTCCTGCAGCGCCTCCAGCACCTCGCCTTCCCGGCCGACCAGCTTCTGCAGGTCGCGGCCGCCGGTGTCGCTGATGATCGACACGGAGGCGCGGTCGGCCTCGACGTCCATGTCGATGTCGCCGTCGAGGTCGGCGATGTCCAGCAGACCCTCCAGGTAGTCCGCCGCGATCTCACCCTCCTGCTCGAGGCGGGAGAGGGTGTCTGCACCCTCGGCAGCGGCGGAGGTGGTGCCTTCCGTCACGGGATGGGCTCCTTCTTACTTCTTGGACGGGGACTTGGGCCGCTGCGGGCCACCCTTGCGCTGGCCGGACTGGGCCTTGCTGCGGGTGCCGGAGGCGGGCTTCCCGGCCTGCTTGGCAGCGGCGGGCTTGGTGTCCTGCGGCTCGTCAGACTCCTCCAGGGAGTCGGACTGCTCCACGGAGTCGGACTTCTCCAAGGAGGGGGAGTCGCCCGTCTGCTTGGTCCCGCCGGACTGACGCTGGGCCTTGGACTGACGCTTGGGCTGCTGGCGCCGGGCGGCCGCACCGGTGGCGGTGGTGGTGGCCTCGCCGTCCTCGGTCTGCTCGGCGGTCTGGGCCACGCTCTTCGTCACGGTGCCGTCCGCCTGGGCGGAGAGGCCGGCCTTGCTCAGGGAGTTGATGAACTTGCGCTCGAACTCGTTGCGGTCGCGGCCCTTGGCGACGATCGCCTTGACGATGTTCTTCTCGCTGCGCCGGCGGATCTTGCCGTGGTGCGTGACGTGCTTGGTCAGACGCTCCAGGTAGGAGGCCTGGGCCTTGGAACCCGGGGTCGGGTTGTTGTGGATGACGTACATCTGCTGGCCCATGGTCCACACGTTGGTGGTCAGCCAGTAGACGAGGACACCGACCGGGAAGTTGATGCCGAAGACGGCGAACATGACCGGGAAGACGTACATCAGCATCTTCTGCTGCTGCATGAACGGCGTCTTGACCGTGGTGTCGACGTTCTTCGTCATCAGCTGGCGCTGCGTGTAGAACTGCGACGCCGACATCATGATGATCATGACCGCGGTGACGACCCGCACATCGGTGACCGTGGCGCCCAGAGCGTGGACGGTGGCGGCGCTGTCCTTGAACTTCGCGGCGAGCGGGGCACCGAAGATGTGCGCCTGACGAGCGCTGGCGAGCAGCGATTCGTTGATGACGCCGATGGTCGTGCCCGAGGCGATGCCGTTGAGCACGTGGTACAGGGCGAAGAAGAACGGGGACTGCGCCAGGATGGGAAGGCACGAGGAGAGCGGGTTGGTACCCGACTCCTTGTACAGCTTCATCATCTCTTCGGACTGACGCTGCTTGTCGTTCTTGTAGCGCTCCTGGATCTTCTTCATCTCGGGCTGGAGCGTCTGCATGGCCCGGGTCGCCTTGATCTGCTTCACGAAGAGCGGGACCAGGCAGATGCGGATCAGGATCACCAGAGACACGATGGACAGGCCCCAGGCCCATCCGGTGTCGGGGCCGAAGATGGCGCCGTACACCGTGTGGAACTGGACGATGACCCAGGAGACAGGTGTCGTGATGAAGCTGAAGAGGCTGGCAATCGTGTCCACTAATCATGCTCCTTGGGCATGGGACGAGGTCTCTGCGGCCGGGCTCGCAGGAAGCTCGGAAGAGGAATCCCCGGGCTTCGCTTCGGTGGCCGGTTCGGCGGCGGAGGGCCCGCCCTTGCGTGCGCGCCAGGCGTCGCGCAGCATTTCGTGCCACCGCGGGCGCTTGCGCGGCGGGACATGGTCCACACCGCCGAGCGACCACGGATTGCACCGGAGGATGCGCCAGGCGGTGAGTGCCGTTCCCTTGATCGCACCGTGCCGGTCGATGGCCGTGTAGCCGTAGTGGGAGCACGACGGGTAGTACTTGCACACCGGCCCCAGCAGTGGACTGATCGTCCACTGGTACAGCTTGATCAGGGCCAGCAGTGGGTACTTCATCGCGCGCCCCCTCCCATCAGCCGCTCCAGGGCGGCGTCCAGGTCTCGGGCCAGCTGTGCGTGGTCTGCGTCGCCCGCTCCGGGCAGCGCTCGTACGACTACCAGGCTACCGGGGGGAAACAGGACGACTCGGTCACGCATCAGATGGCGCAGTCTGCGCTTCACTTTGTTGCGCACGACCGCGCCACCCACGGCCTTGCTCACGACGAAACCCGCACGCGTCGGAGGAGCGCTCTCCCCAGGCGCGTGCGGGTCCGTGGCACCGCTACGAAGGTGGACGACGAGGGTCGGACGACCTGCCCGACGACCTCGTCGTACCGCGGTCGCGAAGTCCTCGCGCCGCCTCAGCCGGTTCTCGGTGGGCAGCACGACGTCATGACCTGATCGGGATCAGGCGGACAGGCGGGCGCGACCCTTGCTACGGCGGGACGCGAGAATCGCGCGGCCGGCACGGGTGCGCATACGCAGCCGGAAGCCGTGGGTCTTCGCGCGACGACGGTTGTTCGGCTGGAAGGTGCGCTTGCTCACTCGGGGGCTCCAGAAATAAATCGGTAGTTGCGGGGTGCCGTCCTGGCTGTCACCGTGCGCCCACGAGTAGCTCGCGTCACGCCCGAGTGCACCGCTTCCCAATCACCTGAAGTGACCTGTGCCCATCGGAGGCAGGCGGCAGCAGCCATCGACAACTCGACCTGGTCACGGTACGCGGGGCTACGCCATCCGGTCAAACCGGGGGTCACTGAGGGACACTATCCACAGGCTGGGGACAACAACTTGAACCCTACCGGCCGCGCTGACTACCGTGGCTGAACTCCCATTCGTTCTTTTGTCCCCCGCCCCGGCGGATTTGCCCCGCCGAGCACCCGACGTACACCCCGACCCGTCCCGCGATCACACGTTCGTGGGACCTGTGAGAGAGCGTGCCCTGTGGCTGACGTACCTGCCGATCTTGCCGCAGTGTGGCCACGAGTACTGGAGCAGCTCCTCGGGGAGGGCCGTGGACAGGGCGTCGAGTCGAAGGACGAGCACTGGATCCGGCGCTGCCAGCCGCTGGCGCTGGTCGCGGACACCGCCCTGCTCGCCGTACCGAACGAATTTGCGAAGAACGTACTGGAGGGCCGTCTCGCGCCGATCGTCAGCGAGACGCTGAGCCGCGAGTGCGGCCGCCCCATCCGCATCGCGATCACCGTCGACGACTCCGCGGGCGAGCCGCCGGCACCCGCCGCGCCCCCCGCGCAGCAGGCCCCCAAGCCGCGCTACGAGGAGCCGGAGCTGCCCTCCGGGCCGTCGTCGTACGAGGGCTACGGCCGGCACCGCGCCGACCAGGTCCCGGGCGCCGAGCCGCCGTCGCGCTCCGACCAGCTGCCCATGGCCCGGCCCGCCTACCCGTCCGAGTACCAGCGTCCGGAGCCCGGCGCCTGGCCGCGCTCCGGGCAGGACGAGTACGGCTGGCAGCAGCCGCGGCTCGGCTTCCCCGAGCGCGATCCCTATGCCTCGCCCTCCTCCCAGGACCCCTACGGCTCCGGTGCGGACGCCTACGGCAAGCCCGCCCCGGACTACCGCCCGGGGGGCATGGACCGCCCCTCCTACGAGCAGCAGCGCTCCGAGTACGACAACCCGCGCGCGGACTACGAGCCGCCCCGCCGGGACTACGAGACGCAGCGCTCCGAGTACGAGCCGTCCCGGACCGAGTACGACCAGCGCGACCCCGTCCGGCGCGAGCCGCCGGAGCAGCCGATGGGCGGCGGCCCGGCGCACCGTCAGGGCCACGGCCGGCCGGACGCCCCTTCGGCGGGTGCCCCCGGCCCGCTGGCCGCGCAGCCCGCGCCCGCGGGCGGTCCCGCCGAGCCGACGGCCCGGCTGAACCCGAAGTACCTCTTCGACACGTTCGTCATCGGCGCCTCCAACCGGTTCGCGCACGCGGCCGCCGTGGCGGTCGCCGAGGCGCCGGCGAAGGCCTACAACCCCCTTTTCATCTACGGGGAGTCGGGGCTCGGCAAGACGCATCTGCTGCACGCGATCGGGCACTACGCGCGCAGCCTCTACCCGGGCACGCGCGTGCGGTACGTCAGCTCGGAGGAGTTCACCAACGAGTTCATCAACTCGATCCGCGACGGCAAGGGCGACAGCTTCCGCAAGCGCTACCGCGAGATGGACATCCTGCTCGTCGACGACATCCAATTCCTCGCGGACAAGGAGTCGACGCAGGAGGAGTTCTTCCACACCTTCAACACGCTCCACAACGCCAACAAGCAGATCGTGCTCTCCAGCGACCGGCCGCCCAAGCAGCTGGTCACGCTGGAGGACCGGCTGCGCAACCGGTTCGAGTGGGGCCTGATCACCGACGTCCAGCCGCCCGAGCTGGAGACGCGCATCGCGATCCTGCGCAAGAAGGCGGTGCAGGAGCAGCTCAACGCCCCCCCGGAGGTGCTGGAGTTCATCGCCTCCCGGATCTCGCGGAACATCCGTGAGCTGGAGGGCGCGCTGATCCGGGTGACGGCGTTCGCCTCGCTCAACCGGCAGCCGGTGGACCTCGGGCTCACCGAGATCGTGCTGAAGGACCTGATCCCCGGCGGCGAGGACAGCGCCCCGGAGATCACCGCCACGGCCATCATGGCGGCCACCGCGGACTACTTCGGGCTGACGGTGGAGGACCTGTGCGGCACCTCGCGCGGGCGCGCGCTCGTCACCGCGCGGCAGATCGCCATGTACCTGTGCCGTGAGCTGACCGACCTGTCGCTGCCGAAGATCGGCGCGCAGTTCGGCGGCCGGGACCACACGACCGTCATGCACGCCGACCGGAAGATCCGCGCGCTGATGGCCGAGCGGCGCTCCATCTACAACCAGGTGACGGAGCTGACGAACCGCATCAAGAACGGCTGACGCCGGCCGCACGACCGCGCGGAGGGCGCCCCCGGGATCAGGTCCCGGCGGCGCCCTCCGGCGTTTTCAAGGGGTCTCGCAGGCCGTCCAGGGCCCTGTGGGCGGCGCTCCCGGAGCGGTGGAGTGATCCCCGCCCGCCACCGGTTGTTCGATTAAGTGCCGGGTTACGGCCACTCTCCACAGATTCGGTGACTTTCTTCCCTCCACATCCTGGGGACTGCGAAGTTGTCCCGAACGGTGTCCACAGGGAGCCCCACGATATGGCGTCTGCCCAGCTCAGTGCCCTGTGGAATCGTGGACGAACGATCTCCACAGACTGTGGACGAAGCGGGGATCCACAGGCTGTGCACGGAGTTGTCCACCGGCAACCCACAGGCTGGGGGCGGTTGTCCCCAGCGATGGCCGGCTTCTCCACATGGCTGTCCACTGTTCGGCAACCCGACGCACCCGATCACCGCGTCGAGTGAAAGCCGTCACACGAAGGTGCCGGGTTGGGGTGTGGGAAACCTGGGTATTCCTGGGGACACAGCTGGGGAGAACTACCCTCGGGCTGTGGGCGAGGTGTGCAGAACTTTCCGTTCTCCACAGAGAGCCCGGGTTGTCCACCGCCTCCACCCACAGGGCCGGTGGACAAAATTCCTGCGCTGAGCTGGGAAAACGTGGTTATCCACGGTATCCACAGCCCCTACTACTACTCCCGACTAGAGAGAGTCCGGGAATCACTTTGAAGCGGGGGCTGTGCACAACTCGCGGTTTCGCGTCCGGCTGCCTCCCGGACCGACTTGACCCCGACGGGCACCTACTGTCAGTGCGGTGCGTCAGACTGGTCCCCGGTGTCCTGCCCTTCGCAGTGGGCGGTGACATCGAGTCGGAGGACTCAGTAGCAACAGCAGGAGGCGGCTTACGGTGAAGATCCGGGTGGAACGCGACGTACTCGCGGAGGCAGTGGCCTGGGCGGCACGCAGCCTCCCGGCCCGTCCGCCGGCGCCTGTCCTCGCCGGCCTGCTGCTGAAGGCCGAGGACGGCCAGCTGAGCCTGTCGAGCTTCGACTACGAGGTCTCCGCTCGCGTGAACGTCGAGGCCGAGGTCGAGGAGGAGGGGACCGTCCTGGTCTCCGGCCGCCTGCTCGCCGACATCTCCCGCGCCCTCCCCAACCGGCCGGTGGAGATTTCCACAGACGGTGTACGGGCGACCGTGGTCTGCGGCTCCTCGCGGTTCACACTCCACACCCTGCCTGTGGAGGAGTACCCGGCGCTGCCCCAGATGCCGAACGCGACCGGCACCGTCCCCGGCGAGGTGTTCGCGGCCGCCGTGTCCCAGGTGGCCATCGCCGCCGGCCGTGACGACACGCTGCCCGTCCTCACCGGTGTGCGCATCGAGATCGAGGGCGACACCGTCACGCTGGCGTCCACCGACCGCTACCGCTTCGCGGTCCGCGAGTTCCTGTGGAAGCCGGAGAACCCGGACGCGTCCGCGGTCGCCCTGGTCCCGGCGAAGACGCTGCTGGACACCGCCAAGTCGCTGGGTGCCGGTGACAGCGTCACGCTGGCGCTGTCCGGCTCCGGTGCCGGTGAGGGCCTGATCGGTTTCGAGGGCGCCGGGCGCCGTACGACCACGCGGCTGCTGGAAGGCGACCTGCCGAAGTACCGGACGCTGTTCCCGACCGAGTTCAACTCCGTCGCCGTGATCGAGACCGCGCCCTTCGTGGAGGCGGTCAAGCGTGTGGCCCTGGTCGCCGAGCGGAACACCCCGGTGCGGCTGAGCTTCGAGCAGGGCGTGCTCATCCTCGAGGCCGGTTCGAGCGACGACGCACAGGCTGTGGAAAGGGTCGACGCGCAGCTGGAGGGCGACGACATCTCGATCGCCTTCAACCCGACGTTCCTGCTGGACGGTCTGAGCGCGATCGACTCCCCGGTGGCCCAGCTGTCGTTCACCACCTCCACGAAGCCGGCGCTGCTGAGCGGCAAGCCGGCGCTGGACGCGGAGGCGGACGACGCCTACAAGTACCTGATCATGCCGGTGCGGCTCAGCGGCTGACGTCGTCCACAGCGCCGGTGCCCCCTGTGGGTGCCGGCGCCGGGTCCCGGAACCACTGTCCACAGCTGTGGACGGCCGAGGGTTCGCCCTCCGCCCTGGCGGAGGGAGAAAGCCCAGGTCGCAGGGGTTACGCATGAGCGCGTATGCCCACAACTGTGCGTGCGGGGGCGGGTCTAGGCTCGCCTGGGCACCCAGGTGCCTCTCACGCCACACAGCGACCTTTAAGGAACATCACTGATGGAGCTCGGTCTCGTCGGCCTCGGCAAGATGGGCGGCAACATGCGCGAGCGGATCCGCCGCGCGGGCCACACCGTCGTCGGATACGACCGCAACCCGGACCTCGCGGACGTCCACAGCCTGGAAGAGCTTGTGGGCAAGCTCAGCGCCCCGCGCGTGGTCTGGGTGATGGTCCCGGCCGGTGCGCCCACCCAGTCGACCATCGACGAGCTGGGCGAACTGCTGGAGCCGGGCGACGTGGTCGTGGACGGCGGCAACTCCCGCTGGACGGACGACGAGAAGCACGCCGAGGAGCTGGCGGCCAAGGGCATAGGTTTCGTCGACTGCGGTGTCTCCGGCGGCGTCTGGGGCCTGGAGAACGGGTACGCGCTGATGTACGGCGGCGACGCCGGGAACGTCGCCCGGGTGCAGCCGGTCTTCGACGCGCTCAAGCCGGAGGGCGACTTCGGCGCGGTGCACGCCGGCAAGGTCGGCGCGGGCCACTTCGCGAAGATGGTCCACAACGGCATCGAGTACGCGATGATGCAGGCCTACGCCGAGGGCTGGGAGCTGCTGGAGAAGGTCGACTCCGTGGAGAACGTCCGCGAGGTCTTCCGCTCCTGGCAGGAAGGCACCGTCATCCGCTCCTGGCTGCTCGACCTGGCGGTCAACGCCCTCGACGACGACGAGCACCTGGCGGGCCTGCGCGGTTATGCACAGGACTCCGGTGAGGGACGCTGGACTGTGGAAGCCGCGATCGACAACGCGGTGCCGCTGCCGGCGATCACCGCGTCGCTGTTCGCGCGGTTCGCCTCCCGCCAGGAGGACTCGCCGCAGATGAAGATGATCGCCGCGCTGCGCAACCAGTTCGGCGGTCACGCCGTCGAGAAGAAGGCTTAGCCGGCCGGGCGGAGCCCGGAACTTGTCCACAGGATCGCCCCGGCGGTCCACAACCCCTGGGGGAGGTCGGCGAACGACCATGCACGTCACGCATCTTTCGCTGGCCGACTTCCGCTCGTACGCCCGGGCCGAGGTCCCGCTCGACCCGGGCGTCACCGCCTTCGTCGGCCCCAACGGGCAGGGGAAGACCAATCTCGTCGAGGCGGTCGGGTATCTCGCGACCCTCGGCAGCCACCGGGTCGCCTCGGACGCCCCCCTGGTCCGCATGGGGGCCGAGCGGGCGGTCGTCCGGGCGCAGGTCCGGCAGGGCGAGCGGCAGCAGCTGGTCGAGCTGGAGCTGAACCCCGGCCGGGCCAACCGGGCCCGGATCAACCGGTCCTCGCAGGTCAGACCCCGGGACGTGCTGGGGATCGTACGGACCGTGCTGTTCGCGCCCGAGGACCTCGCGCTGGTGAAGGGCGACCCCGGTGAGCGGCGCGGGTTCCTGGACGAGCTGATCACCGCGCGCTCTCCGCGCATGGCCGGTGTGCGGTCGGACTACGAGCGGGTGCTCAAGCAGCGCAACACCCTGCTGAAGACCGCGGCGCTGGCGCGGCGGCACGGCGGGCGGTCGATGGACCTGTCCACGCTCGACGTGTGGGACCAGCACCTGGCGCGCGCCGGTGCCGAGCTGCTGGCCCAGCGCCTGGACCTGATCGCGGCGCTGCGGCCGCTGGCCGACAAGGCGTACGAGCAGCTGGCCCCGGGCGGCGGTCCGGTGGCGCTGGACTACAAGCCGTCCGCGCCCGGCGAGGCCCACACCCGCGAGGACCTCTACGCCCAGCTGACGGAGGCGCTCGCCGAGGCACGCAAGCAGGAGATCGAGCGGGGCGTCACCCTCGTGGGCCCGCACCGCGACGACCTGGTCCTCAAGCTCGGGCAGCTGCCCGCCAAGGGGTACGCCTCGCACGGCGAGTCCTGGTCCTACGCGCTCGCGCTGCGCCTGGCCTCCTACGACCTGCTGCGCGCCGAGGGCAACGAGCCGGTGCTGGTCCTGGACGACGTCTTCGCCGAGCTGGACGCCCGCCGCCGCGAGCGGCTGGCCGAGCTGGTCGCACCCGGCGAGCAGGTGCTGGTCACCGCCGCCGTGGACGACGACGTACCGCACGTACTGGCCGGGGCGCGGTACGCCGTGTCCGGCGGGACGGTGGAGCGCGTATGAGCACCGACGAACCCACCCCGGGCAAGAGCCCGCAGGAGCCCTCCGGAGTCGACCTCGCGCGCGTGGCGCTGCGCGCGGCGAAGGAGCAGGCCCGCGCGCGCGGGGAGGCGGCGCGGCAGAAGAAGCAGGCGCGGCGGGGCGGTGGCCTGCGCTCCGGGGCGCGCGCCGACGGCCGTGATCCGATGGCGCTGGGCGCGGCGATCAACCGCCTGATCACCGAGCGCGGCTGGGAGACCCCGGCCGCGGTGGGCGGGGTGATGGGCCGCTGGCCGCAGATCGTCGGCGAGGACCTGGCCAAGCACTGCGTGCCGCAGCGGTACGACGAGGACGAGCGGGTGCTGACCGTCGGCTGCGACTCGACGGCCTGGGCGACCCAGCTGCGCCTGCTGGCCCCCGCGCTGGTCGCCCGGCTCAACGAGGACCTCGGCCACGGCTCGGTCCGGCTGATCAAGGTGCAGGGCCCCGGCGGTCAGGCGCGCAGGTACGGCCCGCTGCGGGCTCCCGGGAGCACCGGCCCCGGCGATACCTACGGGTGACGTACATCACGTCACGAGGGCGGTCTCCGGGGCCCGGCGTACTCCTGTGCACGCGTGTGTCCCGTGTTCTGACCCTGGAGTAGCCAAGGGTTGACGGCCCGAAGCGCTGAGTGCCGCTGTGAGCCGCTTGGAGCCCCCATCCGCATATCGGGACCCGGCCGAGACCGGTTCAGGGCGGCACATGGGGACTCAGGTACCGGCAAACCCCCATCGATGTCAGCGCTACCGGTAGACTGGGAGACAATCCCGCCCCAACGTGGGGACCGCCCGGGAAAAGCTGAGCAACGCTGATTCAAGGCTTACCACCGCTACATGCCGCAGCCGCTCCGGCAAACGCCGACGAGCCCGGCTCGTGCTGTGCCAGAAAGGGCGCTTCGTGGCCGATTCCGGCAACCCCAACGAGAACATCCCGTCCACCGACGCCGGCGTGAACGGCGAGGCCGCAGAGACCGTGGCTGCCTCTGCCTCCTACGACGCCAGCGCCATCACCGTGCTCGAAGGGCTGGACGCGGTCCGCAAGCGGCCCGGCATGTACATCGGCTCCACGGGCGAGCGCGGTCTGCACCACCTGGTGTACGAGGTCGTCGACAACTCGGTCGACGAGGCGCTGGCCGGCTACGCGGACACCATCGACGTGACGATCCTCCCCGACGGCGGCGTCCGGGTCGTCGACAACGGCCGCGGCATCCCGGTGGGCATCGTGGCCTCCGAGGGCAAGCCGGCCGTCGAGGTCGTGCTGACCGTGCTGCACGCGGGCGGCAAGTTCGGCGGCGGCGGCTACGCGGTCTCCGGTGGTCTGCACGGCGTCGGCGTCTCCGTCGTGAACGCCCTGTCGAGCAAGGTGTCCGTCGAGATCAGGACCGACGGCCACCGCTGGACGCAGGAGTACAAGCTCGGCGTCCCGACGGCCCCCCTGGCCCAGCACGAGGCCACGGACGAGACCGGCACCTCGGTCACGTTCTGGGCCGACCCGGACATCTTCGAGACCACCGAGTACTCCTTCGAGACGCTGTCCCGGCGTTTCCAGGAGATGGCGTTCCTCAACAAGGGCCTGACGATCAGGCTCACCGACGAGCGCGAGTCGGCGAAGGCCACCAGTGGCGCGGACGAGGCGGGCGCGGACGAGAAGGCCGAGGTCAAGGCCGTCTCGTACTACTACGAGGGCGGCATCGTCGACTTCGTGAAGTACCTCAACTCCCGCAAGGGGGAGACGGTCCACCCCACGATCATCGACCTGGAGGCGGAGGACAAGGACAAGAGCCTGTCCCTCGAGGTCGCGATGCAGTGGAACAGCGGCTACAGCGAGGGCGTGTACTCCTTCGCGAACATCATCCACACGCACGAGGGCGGTACCCACGAGGAGGGCTTCCGCGCCGCGCTGACCTCGCTGATCAACAAGTACGCCCGCGACAAGAAGCTGCTGCGCGAGAAGGACGACAACCTCACCGGTGACGACATCCGTGAGGGTCTGACCGCGATCATCTCGGTCAAGCTGAGCGAGCCGCAGTTCGAGGGCCAGACCAAGACCAAGCTGGGCAACACGGAGGCCAAGACCTTCGTGCAGCGGGCGGTCTACGAGCACCTCAACGACTGGCTGGACCGCAACCCGGTCGAGGCGGCGGACATCATCCGCAAGGGCATCCAGGCGGCCACCGCGCGCGTGGCGGCCCGCAAGGCCCGTGACCTGACCCGGCGCAAGGGCCTGCTGGAGTCGGCGTCGCTGCCGGGCAAGCTGTCCGACTGCCAGTCGAACGACCCCACCAAGTGCGAGATCTTCATCGTCGAGGGTGACTCCGCCGGCGGTTCGGCCAAGTCCGGCCGCAACCCGCAGTACCAGGCGATCCTCCCGATCCGCGGCAAGATCCTCAACGTGGAGAAGGCCCGGATCGACAAGATCCTGCAGAACCAGGAGATCCAGGCGCTGATCTCCGCCTTCGGCACCGGTGTGCACGAGGACTTCGACATCGAGAAGCTCCGGTATCACAAGATCATCCTGATGGCGGACGCCGACGTCGACGGTCAGCACATCAGCACCCTGCTGCTGACCTTCCTGTTCCGCTTCATGCGGCCGCTGGTCGAGGCCGGGCACGTGTACCTGTCGCGTCCGCCGCTGTACAAGATCAAGTGGGGCCGGGACGACATCGAGTACGCGTACTCGGACCGCGAGCGCGACGCGCTGATCGAGATGGGGCGCCAGCGCGGCAAGCGCGTCCGCGAGGACTCCATCCAGCGCTTCAAGGGCCTCGGCGAGATGAACGCCGAGGAGCTGCGGGTGACCACCATGGACCAGGAGCACCGGGTCCTCGGCCAGGTCACGCTCGACGACGCCGCCCAGGCCGACGACCTGTTCTCGGTCCTCATGGGTGAGGACGTCGAGGCCCGCCGCGCGTTCATCCAGCGCAACGCCAAGGACGTCCGCTTCCTCGACATCTGAGTCGGTCTCAGCTGACCGCACCAGGAAGGATCTTCACCAGCAATGGCCGACGAGAACACTCCGCAGAACCCTGAGACCGAGGGCGGCGAGCTCGCGATGCGCGTCGAGCCCGTCGGGCTCGAGACGGAGATGCAGCGCTCGTACCTGGACTACGCGATGTCCGTCATCGTGTCCCGTGCGCTGCCCGACGTCCGGGACGGCCTCAAGCCCGTCCACCGCCGTGTGCTGTACGCGATGTACGACGGCGGCTACCGCCCCGAGCGCGGCTTCTACAAGTGCGCCCGCGTCGTCGGCGACGTCATGGGCAACTACCACCCGCACGGCGACTCCTCGATCTACGACGCCCTGGTGCGCCTCGCGCAGCCGTGGTCGATGCGGATGCCGCTGGTGGACTCCAACGGCAACTTCGGCTCCCCGGGCAACGACCCGGCGGCCGCCATGCGGTACACCGAGTGCAAGATGGCGCCGCTGTCGATGGAGATGGTCCGCGACATCGACGAGGAGACCGTCGACTTCACGGACAACTACGACGGCCGCTCCCAGGAGCCGACGGTCCTGCCGGCCCGCTTCCCGAACCTGCTGATCAACGGCTCGGCCGGTATCGCGGTCGGCATGGCGACCAACATCCCGCCGCACAACCTGCGCGAGGTCGCGGCCGGCGCCCAGTGGTACCTGGAGAACCCCGAGGTCTCGCACGAGGAGCTGCTCGACGCGCTCATGGAGCGCATCAAGGGCCCGGACTTCCCGACCGGCGCCCTCGTGGTGGGCCGCAAGGGCATCGAGGAGGCGTACCGCACCGGCCGCGGCTCCATCACGATGCGCGCGGTGGTCGAGGTCGAGGAGATCCAGGGCCGCCAGTGCCTGGTGGTGACCGAGCTGCCGTACCAGGTGAACCCCGACAACCTGGCGCAGAAGATCGCCGACCTGGTGAAGGACGGCAAGATCGGCGGCATCGCGGACGTCCGTGACGAGACCTCGTCGCGCACCGGCCAGCGCCTGGTGATCGTCCTCAAGCGGGACGCGGTCGCCAAGGTGGTGCTGAACAACCTCTACAAGCACACCGACCTGCAGACGAACTTCGGCGCCAACATGCTGGCGCTGGTCGACGGCGTGCCGCGCACGCTGTCCCTGGACGCGTTCATCCGCCACTGGGTGACGCACCAGATCGAGGTCATCGTGCGCCGGACCCGCTTCCGGCTGCGCAAGGCCGAGGAGCGCGCGCACATCCTGCGCGGCCTGCTGAAGGCCCTGGACGCGATCGACGAGGTCATCGCGCTGATCCGGCGCAGCGAGACGGTCGAGGTCGCGCGCACCGGCCTGATGGGCCTCCTGGAGATCGACGAGATCCAGGCCAACGCGATCCTCGAGATGCAGCTGCGGCGCCTCGCGGCCCTGGAGCGGCAGAAGATCGTCCAGGAGCACGACGAACTCCAGTCGAAGATCAACGAGTACAACCAGATCCTCGCCTCGCCGGTCCGCCAGCGCGGGATCGTCAGCGAGGAGCTGGCGGCGATCGTCGAGAAGTACGGCGACGACCGCAAGACCAAGCTGATCCCGTACGAGGGCGACATGTCCATCGAGGACCTGATCGCCGAGGAGGACATCGTCGTCACCGTCTCGCGCGGCGGCTACGTCAAGCGGACGAAGACGGACGACTACCGGGCGCAGAAGCGCGGCGGCAAGGGCGTGCGCGGCACGAAGCTGAAGGAAGACGACATCGTCGACCACTTCTTCGTCTCCACCACGCACCACTGGCTGCTGTTCTTCACCAACAAGGGCCGGGTGTACCGGGCAAAGGCGTACGAACTGCCCGAGGCCGGCCGGGAGGCGCGGGGCCAGCACGTGGCGAACCTGCTCGCCTTCCAGCCGGACGAGGCGATCGCCGAGATCCTCGCGATCCGCGACTACGAGGCGGCGCCCTACCTGGTGCTGGGCACCAAGTCGGGTCTGGTCAAGAAGACGCCTCTGAAGGATTACGATTCGCCTCGCTCCGGCGGTGTGATCGCGATCAATCTGCGCGAGCGGGAGGACGGCTCGGACGACGAGCTGATCGGTGCCGAACTGGTCTCGGCGGACGACGATCTGCTTCTGATCAGCAAGAAGGCACAGTCGATCCGGTTCACCGCCACGGACGACTCCCTTCGCCCGATGGGCCGCGCCACCTCCGGCGTCAAGGGGATGAGTTTCCGCGAGGGCGACGAGCTTCTCTCGATGAATGTTGTTCGACCCGGTACGTTCGTGTTCACTGCGACGGACGGTGGGTACGCGAAGCGGACCGCCGTCGACGAGTACCGCGTCCAGGGTCGCGGCGGCCTCGGTATCAAGGCCGCCAAGATCGTGGAGGACCGTGGCTCGCTCGTCGGCGCGCTGGTGGTCGAGGAGAACGACGAGATCCTCGCCATCACTCTGTCCGGCGGTGTGATTCGTACGCGAGTCAACGAGGTCAGGGAGACGGGCCGTGACACCATGGGCGTCCAACTGATCAACCTGGGCAAGCGCGATGCCGTGGTCGGCATCGCACGTAACGCCGAGGCGGGGCGCGAGGCGGAGGAGGTCGACGGCGACGAGCCCGTCGACGAGACCGCCGAGGGTGCCGCGACCACCGGCACGGACGAGGGTGAGGCGCCCTCGGCCGAGTAGCACGAGGAGTGAGTCATCGTGAGCGGAGCCACGGGCGCCGGATCGGCCGGTACCTCCACGGGTACGGAATCGGACGGCGGCGGCCGTGGCTCCGCCGCGGACGGGTCGGGTGCGGGCAGTACGACCGACCCGCACACGACCAACCTGAAGCCGGTGAAGGCGTCCACGTCGGACCCCTCCGGCACGTCTGGATCCCAGGGGGGAACTGTGGCGGACACCCGAGGCCCGGCCGCGGCCGGCGAGGCGCAGTCGTCGTCTCCGCTCCCCGGTGAGCGGCGCCCGGAGCAGCAGGGCGGGCCGTACCACCCGCCGCAGGCCTATCCGGCGCAGACGCCCACCGGTGCCGTACGCCGGCCCCGCACGGGTGTGCGAACGGCGCCCCGGACCCGCAAGGCCCGGCTGCGGGTGGCCAAGGCCGACCCGTGGTCGGTGATGAAGGTCAGCTTCCTGCTCTCCATCGCGCTCGGCATCTGCACGATCGTCGCCTCGGCGGTGCTGTGGATGGTCATGGACGCGATGGGCGTGTTCTCGACGGTCGGCGGCACGATCTCCGAGGCGACCGGCGCGAACGAGTCGAACGGCTTCGACCTCCAGGCGTTCCTGTCGCTCCCCCACGTGCTGACGTTCACGACGATCATCGCGGCCATCGACGTGGTCCTCGCCACGGCCCTCGCGACGCTCGGCGCGTTCATCTACAACCTCTCCGCGGGCTTCGTGGGCGGCGTCGAACTGACCCTCGCCGAGGACGAGTGACGCCTGCGGCGCCCTGACCTGATGGTCCCCCGACAACCGATTTTGGGACTGACGTGGTCGTGCGCTAATCTTCAGGAGTCAGCGCGCGGGACACACACCGCAGAGCGCGGCGGGGCTATAGCTCAGTTGGTTAGAGCGCATCCCTGATAAGGATGAGGCCACAGGTTCAAATCCTGTTAGCCCCACCAGCACGAAGACCCCCAACCGATCATGGTTGGGGGTCTTCGGCATCTACGGCCGGCCTCAGCCGATGAGTGGATCTTCCAGAAGTTCGGTGAACAGGCCGACCGCTTCCCGTTCACTCTCGCCCTCACGTCAACAGACACTTCCTGGCGGACTTCCCGCTGGCAGGCAGCGATCCGGCGCGGGGTCACCAGTTCCTCCTGGACCACGCCGCCGAGCACGGGAACGGGGTGCTCCACACCCCTGACGCATCGCCCTCCCTGACCGATCTCGGAACCCTTTTGCGGGCGCCCCGGCGGGAGCGCTGCTGGGCAGGCACCTGGGCTGGCAGGCGGCCTTCCTCATCCTGGCCGTGGGGACGCTGGCGCTGGCCTTCCCCCACGCGACCGTCTGGCGCGCCCGGCCCCTGCCTTCACCCTCCGTGTCATGGGCCGTCACACCGCAGGACGCCGTATCACCGGCTGACGCGGCACCGGCCGATGCGGCGCCGGCCGACGTGTCGCCGGGCGCGACGGCGCGGCCCGGTGGTGGGGTCGCGGTGGGTGCCGTCGCGGTCACCGCTCTGTGGGCCTTCTCGGTGTACAGCCTCTACACCTTCCTCGCCGTCGCGCTGCACTCCGACGGCCGGGCGGGTGCCGTGACCTGGCTGCTGGTCGTCTACGGCGTCGGCGCGGTCGTCGGCGGGCAGGTGGGCGGCAGGATCGCCGACCGTGCCGGGGCGGTCCGGGTCACCAGGACGGCACTGGCGCTGACCGCGGCCCTGGAGGCGGCCGTGGCGCTGGTCTTCCCCGTCACCTGGGCGCTGGCCACCGGCCTCGGGCTGTTCGCGCTGGCGGCCTACGCCTTCTTCCCCGCCCACCAGCGCCACCTGGTCGACTCGTTCCCGGAGCGGGCGACCGCCATGCTGTCCTGGAACAACGGCGCGCTGTTCGTGGGCCTGTCCCTGGCCGGCGCCGTCGGCGGGCCGGTCGTGGACGCCCTCGGCTGTCCGGCGCTGCTGTACACGGGCGCCGCCGTGGCCGTACCCGCGTGCCTGGTGGCCCGTGGGCGGAGCGGCGGGGGGAGAAAGGGCAGGTGACGGGCCGTCGTACACCGGTGTACCGGGCACGGAAAAGGCCCGACCGCTGGCGACGGGGGATGCACCAGCGATCGGGCTATGGCCAAGGGTAACAAGGTTGTCGGTTGTGTGGGGCCAAGTCGGCCGGGATTCAGGCAGGTTGGCCGATCATCGGCCGCACGGCGGGTCGTAGGAGAGGCGCGGGAGGTACTCGTGCCACTTCTGGGGGGTGAGCACGCCCCGGGTGTCCGAGCAGATGTGGCTGATTGCCGCGTCCGCGTCCAGGCTCCACAGGCGGACCGTGTCGGTGCCGCTGGAGACGCCGAGGACCCGGCTGCCGGGGCTGAAGGAAAGGAAGTTGCCCGTCTTGGCGTTGGGGCTCATCGACTGGCCGATCGGGGTCGCCGCGTCGGGCCGCGAGACGTTCCACAGGCGGACCGTGTTGTCGTTGCCGCCGCTGGCCAGGGTGCGACCGCCCGCGCCGAACGTCAGTGAGGTGACGGCCTCGGTGTGGCCGGTGAGCGGGGCGCCCAGGGCGTTCGCCGCGGCGGGGTCGGTGACGTTCCACAGGCGGACCGTGTCGTCGTCGCTGCCGCTGGCCAGGGTGTGGCCGTCGGGGCTGTAGGCGAGGGCGTTGACCGGCCCGGAGTGCTCGGCGAGGGGTGCGCCGAGCGGGGCCGGACGGGCGGGGTCGGCCAGGTTCCACAGCCGGACGGTGCTGTCCGCGCTGCCGCTGGCCAGGGTGTGGCCGTCCGGGCTGAAGGCGAGGGCGTTGATATAGCCGCGGTGGCCGGTGAGCGGGGCGCCGAGCGGGGCCGGGTGGGCGGGGTCGGAGACGTTCCACAGCCGGATGGTGCGGTCGTCGTCGGCGGTGGCCAGAATGCGCCCGTCCGGGCTGTAGGCCAGCGCGTTGGGGCCCATGAAGCGGGTCCGCAGGGGGAGGGGCGTCCCCTCCCGTACGGGACGGGCGGGGTCGGCGACGTTCCACAGGTACACCGTGCGGTTGCCCGTCAGGACGGCCAGGGTGCGGCCGTCGGGCGAGAACACCATCGACCGCTGGCCGTCGTCGGCCCGCATGAACGGCACGCCCAGCGGCACGGGCCGGCCGGGGCGCGCCACGTTCCACAGCCGCAGCCTGCCGTCACGCGCGGCCGTGGCCAGGATCCGCCCGTCCGGGCGGAAGGCGCCGTCGCGGCCGATCATGTCCGAGGTGGGGACCGACCACAGGCGCACCTTGCTGTCGCCGCTGCCGGTGGCGAGGGTCCGCCCGTCGGGGCTGAAGCCGAGGGCGTACATCTCCCCGCTGCTGCCCGCGAGCGGCTCGCCGACCTGCGAGGGGGACGCGGGATCGCTGACGTTCCACAGGCTCGCCGTGCTGTCCGCGCTCGCGGCGGCGAGCCGGCCGCCGTCCGGGCTGAACGCCACGGACCAGATCGGGCCGGTGTGCCCGGTCAGGGGGGCGCCGAGCGCGCCGGGGTGCGCCGGGTCGCGCACGTCCCACAGCCGGATGGTGTCGTCCGCGCTGCCGCTGGCCAGGGTGCGCCCGTCGGGGCTGAAGGCCACCGAGTGCACGATGTCCGTGTGGCCCCGCAGCACGGTCCCGACCGGTTCGGGACGGCGCGGGTCGGCCACGTGCCACAGCCGGATCGTGTCGTCGTCGCCGCCCGCCGCGAGGGTGCGGCCGTCGGGGCTGAAGGCCACGCTGCGCACCGCCGCGGTGTGCCCGCGCAGTGTGGCCAGCGGCCTGGGCCGGTGCGGGTCGGCCACGTCCCAGAGCCGTACCGTGCTGTCCTCGCCGGCGGAGGCCAGGGTGCGCCCGTCGGGGCTGAAGGCGACCAGGTAGATGGTGCCGGTGTGCCCGGTCAGGGGCGCGCCGAGCGGGGAGGGGTGCGCGGGGTCGCGCACGTCCCACAGCCGGATCGTGCCGTCGTCGCCCGCGCTGGCGAGGGTGCGGCCGTCCGGGCTGAAGACCGCGCTGCTCACCCAGCTGGTGTGACCGGTGAGGGGGCCGCCGAGGGGGCGGGGCCGGGTCGGGTCGCCGACGTTCCACAGCCGGACGGTCCGGTCGTAGCTGGCCGTGGCCAGGGTGCGGCCGTCGGGGCTGAACGAGGTGAGGTAGACGGCGCCCGTGTGACCGGACAGCGGGGTGGCCAGCGGCGCGTTCACTATCGAGATCAGGCGGCTGTAGGTGCCCTCGTCGTCGGGGCGCAGATGGTGGGCCACCAGGTCGAGCTGGGCGGCCAGCGAGGGGTCCGTGCGCTGCACCCGGTCCGCCTCGGCGAGCACCTGTTCGAACACGGCGTCGTCCCGCTGCTGCCAGGCGATCACCGCCGAGCCGCCCGCGAGAAGGGCGAGCACGACCAGGGCGGCCACCGCCGCCCGGCTGATCCACACCGTGCGCTTGCGCAGCCGGACCGAGGCCGCCAGGAACTCCACCGCGCTGCGGGTCAGGAAGGTGTCCCCCGCCGACCGCGCCCAGCTGCGGGCCTGCTCCAGCCGGGAACCCCGGTACAGCAGCGAGCTGTCCCGCTCCGAGTCCTCCCAGGCCCGGCCGTCCTCCTCCAGGCGCTGGCGCAGCAGGTGGTCGTTGCGGTTGTCGTCGATCCAGTGCCGCAGCCGGGGCCAGGCGTGCAGCAGCGCCTCGTGGGTGATCTCCACGGTGTCCGCGTCCAGCGTCACCAGCCGGGCCCGTACCAGCGCCTCGAGGGACTCCTCCGTCTTGCCGGGGTCCGCCGACTCCTGCGCCAGCTGCCGCCGGGTGCCCCGCCGGCGGGTGGCCACCGTGTCCTCGCCGAGCCGCACCAGCCGCAGCAGGAGCAGCCGGGCCGCGGTACGGGCGGCGGGGTCCAGGCCGGACCAGGCGCGCTCGGCGGTCGCCGCGACCGCGCCCTGGATCCCGCCCGCCGCGCGGTAGCCGGCCAGCGTCAGCCGGCCGGCTTTCCGGCGCTGCCAGGTGGCGAGCAGGGCGTGCGAGAGGAGAGGGAGCACGCCCGCGTCGTGCGCCCCGCGCGGGCCGTCGGCACTCACCTCGCGCACGATCAGCTCGCCGAGCCCGGGCTCCAGCTCCAGCCCCACCGCCCTGGCGGGGCCGGTCACCGCCTCGCGCAGCTCGCCGCTGGTCAGCGGGCCGAGCACCATGTGCCGGTGCTGGAGCGCGTCGGCCAGCTCGGGGTAGCGCAGGCACTGCTCGTAGAAGTCGGCGCGGACGCCGAGGACGACCAGGACGGGGGCGGGCCCGGCCGGGCCGGCGGGCGGGGTGCAGCAGGCGTGCAGGAGCTGGATGAAGGTGCGCCGGTCCACCTCGTCGGCGCAGAGGGTGAACGCCTCCTCGAACTGGTCCACGATCAGGACCGGCCGGGGGCGCGTGGGCGCCTCGCGGCGGGCCCACGCCGTGACGGCCTCCCGCGCGGCCCGGGCGATGTGCGGGGCGTCGCCGCCGGGGGCGGCCGGGTTCCGCGCCGCCTCCTGCTCGGCCTCGCGCGCGTCGGCCGCGACGGCGGCGAGGTCGGGGACGCGGCGGACCAGTTCGGCCAGCGGATCGGCGCCGGGGACGAACTGGAGGACGGGCGTGGGACAGGGTTCGTCCTTCTGGGACCGGGGGACCGCGACGGTCTTCGGGGGCGGGCCCGGCCGGTCGGTCCTGGACGGCGGGCCCGGTCGGTCGGCCCTCGGGGCCGGGTGCTTTCCGTCGGGCCGGTGGGCCGCCGGGACGGCGGGCGGCGAGATCCCGACGGTCTTCGGGGACAGGTGCGTGCCGTCGGCCGCGTGCGGCAGCGGCGTCCCCTCGGTCCTGCCGGCCGGGGGCAGCCCGTCGGCCGTCGCGCCCGGCCGGTCCTCGAGCAGGGCGCCGCCGCAGACCGCGGGGACCAGGCCGGCGTTCAGGAGGGACGACTTGCCCGCTCCGGAGGCGCCGACCAGCATCACCAGGCCGCCGGTGCGCTCCGCGGCGCGGAGCTGGCCGATCAGCGCACTCGTGCTCCGCTCCCGGCCGAAGAACCAGCGCGCGTCCTCCTGCCGGTACGGCGCCAGCCCCCGGTAGGGGCACACACCGCCGGCGACGGGCGGGGCCTGGGCCGGTGGCCGCCGGTCCTCCTCGGCGGGCGGCGGGGGCCGGTCGCCGACCGGGTCGGCCAGCGCACGCTCCCACAGCCGCTGCCAGTGGGCGAGGTCGTACAGGCCCGTGGAGACGGGCGCGGGCCGTGCGCGCCGCGCCTCGGGGATCAGGATCTGCAGGACCGCCGCGAGCGCGGTGAACTGGGCGGGCACGTTCTTGGCCCGGCGCCAGTCGCTGATCCGCTGCGCCGACACCCGTACCGGCCGGCCGCGCTCGTCCACCCGCTGGAGGCGTACGACGGCCTCCGCGACGCTCTTGAGGGGCGGGTTCCCGGCTTCCTTGTAGAGCAGCGCGAGGCGCTCGGCGAAAGCTGTGCGTGTCCCTGAGTCGGAACCCAAGGTCCCACCCCTTTACTTCCCCCCGCATCTGGACGTCCGGACCGGAAAACTCACCTTATACGCCTGACCTGCGGATAAGGCCTGGACCGGAGACCGGAATCTCCTCGGCGGGGGCGACAGGTGGCAGGATCGCAACCCCGGTGGCGGAAGCGTCACACACCGTCCGGACAGGCCAAAGGCCCAGCGCTCGGAGAGACACCCCATGGCGTCGAACGGTTTCGGTCAACCTCTGTCGAATGTGTCGGATGCGGCGAACGGCGACCACGCCGTCAGGTGAGTCCGCGCCCCCCTCTCCGCTCCCCGCTTCGGCCCGCGCCGGTACGCCGACGAGGCACGGGCCGACACCCCTGCACCGTCCGGCACCGGTCCCCACGAGGGGAGGGACCGGTGCCGGACGGGCAGCGGACACTCACCGGGATCCAGGGGCCACCGCGTCCACGTCCAGCCAGCCCGCCGCGCGGGCCGCGGCGACCGCCCCGCGCTCGGCCCGTTCGGCGGCGTCGTTCAGGGACGCGTCCCGCCCCCGCGCGCTGCCCCCGGCCGCGGCGGCCGCCGCCCGGGAGGCCGCCAGGGCCGCGCGCAGGGCCGCCGCGCCGGCCTCTCCGGCGTGCCGTGCCGCGGCCAGCTGGGCCGCCAGGGCTGCGGTGGCCGCGGTGTTGCGGGCGCAGCGGGCGTCCGCCGCGGGGTCCGGGGCACTCCCGGCCAGGGCGGCGAGGGACCCGGCCGACAGTCGCAGCGCACTCGCGGCCCTGCCGACCGGGTCCTTCGGCACGATCTCGGCCGCGTCCTCGCCGACACCGGCGTAGCGGCACGCGGCGACGGCCCGCTCGTAGGCGCTGCGCGCCCGGCGCCCGTGCCGCCCGCGCAGCGCCTCCCGCTCCCCGGTGCCCTCGGCCGCCGTCTCCCGCCGCCCCTCGGACGCGGCCGCCGTCTCCCGCTGTTCGCTCATCCTCGGCCTCCTCTGCCCGCCGCCCGGACGTCCGGCCCGCCCGGGTCCGGGCGCGGGCAGGGTGCCACGCCGGCCTCGAACAGACCAGAAGCAGGCGCGGGGAACCGGGCGGCGGGCAGAGGAGGCCGCGCATGCGCGCGCGGCGGAATGCGGCCTGTTCATCTGACGGCCCGTCAGTTACGGTCGCGGTGTCGGCAGTTCCGAAGGGGTGAGTGCCATGCAGAAGCCTTCCCGGTGCCCGCGGCCGCCCGGCGCTCCGCGCTGGGTCGCGATGTTCCACCAGCCCGCGTCGGACTCCTGGACGGTGGGAGCCGAGTCCCCGCACCGGGGCCCGGTGCTGTACGCCGTCGGGGACATGACCCGGACCGTACGGGCCCGCGGGGAGGAGCCGGCGGTCGCCCTGTGGGGACCCCGGGACGGCGCCTGGCACCTCTTCGACACCCCGGTCGCCAGGGCGGCCGCGCCCCCCGCGCCGGAGCGGCCCGCGCGGGACACCGGTGAGCCGGGGAAGCTCGCGGAACGGATGACGGGCCGCCGCCACCAGGTGCTCGTGGCCGGACTGGACAAGGCGGGCCTCTACGACCTCGGCCCCGAGGACGGCGAGGCGCTCCGGGTGCTGGCCGACCGGCTCGACGAGCCCACGGCCCGCCGGGTGGCCCACTGGCTCTCCGTCGCGGGCGGGGGCCGGTAGCGCGGCCGGCGGGGCCCGGCCGGGTACCGCCGGTTCGGCGCCCGGTCCGCCGGGCAGTGACGTCCTGGAAGGTCGAAGTCATCGCCTGCGGCTGGAGGACGTATGAAGGTCACCGTCGACCGCGCCCTGTGCTACGGCTCTGCCGAGTGCGCGTACCGGGTGCCGGCCGTGTTCGCGTTCGAGGACGGCTACGGCGTCGTACGGCCCGGCCGGGAGGAGTCCGCCGACGCCCCGGGGGTCCGGGAGGCGGCCGAGAAGTGCCCTTCGCAGGCGATCGTGGTCACGGAGTAGCCCGCGGGGCGGGGGCCGCGGCCGGATAGGTCCATCCCAGGTCCGCGAGCGCGCGCGCCCTGGCCTCCGCGACCGACAGGCGGGCCTCGCGTTCGGCGGGGTCGACGTGCGACGCCTGGCCCGTGACCTGGCCCTCCCACTTGCGGTACAGCAGGCCGGTCTCCGCGGTGAACCAGCCGCGGCTCACCGCGTTCAGTGCCAGCAGCAGGCCCGTGTCCTCGGAGGCGGGCAGGGCCATCCAGCCGCCGAGGGCGTCCAGCAGGTCCCGGCGGACGCAGAGGGTCGCCGGATGGACCGGGAGCCGGAAGTCGTTGCGCTTCCAGGAGTCGAGCACGGCGCCGCGTTCGACCGGGCCCTCGTCCGGGTCACCGGGAAAGCCGACCGTGGAGCCGTCGGGCAGCAGGTCCAGGGCGCGGGAGGTGGTCCAGCCGAGGGCGCGGTCGGCTTCCAGTACGGCCAGGTCGCGGGCCAGTGTGCCGGGCGTGAGCCGGTCGTCGGCGTCCAGGACCTTCACGTACGCGCCCCGGGCGTGCGCCAGCGCCATCGTCCGGGCGGTCCCGGGACCGCCCCGTCTGCCCTGGCGGAAGATCACCCGTTCGTCCTCGGGGACACGGGGGCGGACCTCGTCCGTGGCGCCGTCCTCCTGGACGACCCATTCCCACTCCCAGCCGCCGGGCAGCTCCTGCTCGCGCAGGGACGCCCACGCGTCCGGCAGGAACCGGGCCGACGGGGCGTGGACAGCGGTGACAACGGTGACGCGCCGGTTCACGGCAGCACTCACCACCTTTCCGGAGGGGCTGCCGTCATGCTCTCAGGCCCGGAAAGCGCGAGACCCCCGGCCGATCCCGGCCGGGGGTCTTTCCGTTTCGACTCTGGTGCGTACGCAAGTCGCCTGGTGTCGAGACGTTGCGGTACTGAGCGGGAAGAGTCAGCAGTCGAGCGCTGCGGAGGTCATGTCGTCCGTGCTCTCGGGCTCTGTCTCGTACGTCTCGGTGAGGGGCCGGTGCCGGCAGCTGGGGGACTTCCCGTGGGCCTCGGCCCGGATCCGCTGCTTCATCGTGGGGGGCAGGGCCCTGGCATGGGACCAGGTCCAGTGGCGGGGTGCTGGGATCGTCGGGACCGTGCGCTGCGCGGTGTCGGTACGGGGGCTCTCGGTCCGCGGGGCGGCCGTCTCGGTGGCGGCGTTGGCGGCGGTGGCGAGTCCGAGCGCGGTGCACAGTGCAAGGAATGCGGTGACGATGGCGGTCCACAGCTTCATGACCTTGTTCTGGGTCATGGCCCCTCACTTTCGGGTCGGGCGATTTGCGTACTTTCCTCATGATGTGTATGTGCGTCCCGAAGTGGTGGACCGACGCCCGTGGCGCGGCGATGTTCAGATGAACACCACCCGGATGGCGGTAAGAGGGTCGGAAAACCCCCAAAACCTGGTGAGGGCGAGCGAAGGGGGAGCAAAGTGACCCTCTGTGGAGGTGTGATCACCCTCCGATCGGAAGGGCTTCCCACCTGGCTCATCGCGTGTCCGGGGGCGGGAGTTGGGGCCTCGATCAGGTCACCGATCGATATCGGTCGGTGTGTATAGTCGGGCGCCAGAGGTCCCCTACGTCAAGGAAAGACGAGGTCGCGCGGTGAAGAAGCTGCTCCTGGTCGCACTGGCCGCCATCGGCGGGCTCCTCGTGTACCGCCAGATTCAGGCGGATCGCGCCGAGCAGGACCTGTGGACGGAGGCCACCGACTCCGTGCCCACGGGTTCGTGAGTACCGAAACCAGAATCTGAACAGACCCCGGCCGCCCTTGCGGTCGGGGTTTTGTGTTGCTTCCGGTTGCGGGGTCCCGCCGGCCGTTGTAGGCGTTGCCGGACCGGCGGACGCGATGCCGGGTGTTTCGGACGGCCGCACGCATTGCCCGGATGGCCGAGCGGCGCCCGGGGCAGTATGGGCCACGGTCCGGTGCGGCCGCCGCACAGGGCGGGGACCGCGGAGCGACAGGGGGTGGCACGTGCGGCGGCGTGGGCGTACGGCTGGGCGTGGTCGTACAGCGTGGTCCGGTCCCGGGGCCGTCCGCGGCCCGGCCGCCGCGCGGGGGCGGGGTGCCGTGGGTGCCGTCGCCCTCGTACTGGCACTCGGCGCCGCGGGCGCGCTCCCGGCCGGCACCGCGGCCGCCGCCGGTGCCGGGCCGGAGACGTACGACTTCACCCCTGGCTCCCGTACGGTCGAGGGCACGGCCGGCGCCGCGGACGCCCCGCGGCTCGATCCCGGCCGGACGTACCGCAGCTCCCTGCCGAGGAACGGCAGGCTCTACTACCGCCTCGACCTCACCGACGCCACGGCCACGGCGTACGTCCCCGTCACCGCCGTACCGCCCGCGAACGCCACCGTCTCGGCCACCGACGGCATCCGGGTGTCGGTGCGGGACGCCCACGGCACGGCCTGCACCTACGACTCCGCCCGCTTCGGCGCCGGGCTCAGTCCGCGCCCGGTCACCGCCCTCGGGGAGCGCGACGCGGGCAAGGCCCTGTGCCAGGGCGCGGGGACGTACACCGTGCTCGTCGAACGCCTCGACTCCGGTGACCCCGCCGCGACGGGGTCACCGCGCTGGGACCTGGAGATCGCGCCGGTCACCGAGCCCCGCCTGGCACAGACCGCCGGCAGCACCCCCGGGGCCTGGGACTCCGCCACTCCCGAGCCGCTCGCCGGCGAGCCCCGGGGCCGGTCCGGCGGCCCCGGCTTCGCCACGGCCCGCCCGCTGGGCCAGGGGGTCTGGCGGACCGAACTCGCGCCCGGCCAGACCCTGTTCTACAAGGTGCCGCTCGACTGGGGCCGCCGGGTGCAGGCCTCCGCCGAGCCGGACGCCTCCCCGGGGCACGGGTACGTCGGCGGCGCCCTGAACCTCGCCCTGTACAACCCCGTCCGCGGCCATGTCGACGACGCCTCGCTCGGCTACACCGGCGTCCGCAGGCCCGTCGCACTGGCCCCGCTGCCGCCGGTGGAGTACACCAACCGCTACGCCGTGCCCTCCGGGGTGACCGCCATGCGGTTCGCCGGCGACTACTACCTGGTCCTGCACCTCAGCGAGCAGATGGCCGCCACCTTCGGGCCGGGACCCTTCGGCGTGACGCTGCGGGTCCGGGTGGACGGACGGGCGCACGCCGCTCCGGGGTACGCGGGGCGTTCCGTGCCGGACGGGGTCTTCACGGTCACGGCCCAGGACCGGGCGGCGGCGCTGACCGGGGACCCCGGGGACGGGGGCGGCCTCGCGATGAAGCTGCTCGCGGCCGGCGGGATCGGCCTCGGAACCGCGCTGCTGCTGGTGCTGGGCGGATGGACGCTGGCGGCCCGGCGTGCTCAGACCCGGGTCAGCGCCCAGAAACCCAGCGCGTAGCAGGCCAGCGCCAGCAGCAGGATCGGGATCGCGGCCTTGGCCGGAGGGCCGGGCCGGCGCTCCGGGCGGCGGGCCCGGCGGCCGTGCGCGCGCGGAGCCCTGGGGACGGCGGGAGGGGCCTGCGGGGCCCGGGTGGTGTACGCGGCGGTGGTGCTGTCCCCGGGCTGTCCCGCCCCGGGGAGCGGAGACGCGGCCCAGGGTGCGGGCGGTGGGGTGTGCCAGGCGACGGGCTGCGGGGCGTAGGGGGGAGGCGCCGCCGGCCGCGGGGTGCGGGTGAACGCCGGCGGAGTGGCTTCGGCCGCCTGGGGAGGCGGGAGGCGGAAGCTTCCGGTGTCCGAGAGGGAGTCGCCGTCCCGGCGCGGATCGCCGGTGGGTGCGCCGCCCTGTGCGCCCGAACGGCTCCTCCTCGGGTCCGCGGCCGGGCTCGGCGCGGAACCGGTCGTGTCCCGTCCACCCGTACCGGGGTGCTGGTCCCGGTCCCGGTCCCGGTCCTGCTCCGGCTCCGGTGAAGCCGAACCGGTGTCCTCTCGTGCCTCCGTCCCCGGGCCCGGCGTGCCCGCCGCTCGCGGGTCCGCCCTCAGGGCGGTCCTCAGCGGGCCCCGCAGGGGACCTTCGAGAGCGAACCCCGGCGGCAGCGGGCCGAGTTGGTCGAAGATCTCGATCGGCTCGTCGTCGAGGCCGGGTTCCGGCAGCAGTTCCACGGCCGAGGCGAGCGCCTTCCGCGCCCCCGTGGCGGTGCGGAACCGGGCCGCCGGGTCGGGCTGGAGCAGACCGGCCACCACCTGCCAGAGCGGTTCCGGTACGCCCTTGGGCGCGCCCGGCGTCCCGTGCTCCACGAAGTACTGCACGAGCGCCTTGGCGTCGGGTTTGGCGCCCTCCAGGAGATACAGGGCGACCAGGCCCACGGCGAACAGGTCCGCGGGGAAGTCCGGTTCGGAGCCGAGCAGTTGCTCGGGGGCGAGGTAACCGGGCGTCCCCACCACGAGGTTGGTCTCCGTCAGGCGCGGTTCGCCGAAGCGCATGGCGATGCCGAAGTCGGAGAGCCTGAGCCGCGGCCGGCCCGTACCGGTCGCCTCCAGCAGCACGTTGGCGGGCTTGATGTCCCGGTGGACGACGCCTTCGGCGTGCACGGCGGCGAGACCGGACAGGAGCTGGTCGAGCAGGGTGCACACGAACACCGGTGGCAGGGGGCCGTAGTCGCCGACGAGGTGGACGAGGGAGCCGCCGCCCACCAGGTCCATGGTGAACAGCACCTTGTCGTCGTCGGCGGCCCAGCTGGCCGGGGCGAGGACATGAGGGTGGTCGATCCGCAGGGCCTGCTCCCGTACGAAGCGCAGCAGGGAGTGGGCGTCGCTCTGCTGGAGCACCTTGGCGGCCACGTAGCGCCGCCGCCGGTGGTCCCACGCGCGCCATACGGCGCCCACGCCACCGCGTCCGATCGGGTCGGCCAGCTCGTACCGGCCGGCGAACACCTCACCCATGGCTGCCGCAGCTCCTCCCCTGGGCCCCGGGCGGCGCGACCACTTCACGACCCCCCGTGCCCCGCCGGTCCCTCCGTACCCACCTTGTCCCCTGGTGCTTCCCCGCGAGGGGCGGCACGACCCCACCCACCCCCCTGGGCCGGGTCGTGCGGGCGGGTCAGCTCTGGTGGGACTGGTAGTGCGCCACCGCGTCGGAGGTGCGGCCGGCGCCGTAGACCCGGAGGAACTCGGCCAGTTCGGGGTGGGACGGGGCGAGGCTGTCCGCGGCCTCGATGATGTCGCCCGCCGCGGCCACCGAGCGCAGCAGGGACTGGATCTCGCGGACCACCCGCTTGACCGTGGGCGCGCCCGAACTGTTCGTCGTGTGCGTGGTGTTGCTGAGCACGGAGCCCCCCTGCGACTTCTTGATCTCGTCCATGCGCTCGGTCGCCTCGGCGGCGCTGACGCTGCCGTCCGCGACCAGGGCCGCCAGCTCCTGCAGCAGCTGCACCCGCTGGACCACCGCGGGATTGCCGATCTTCGCCCGCTGGCCGCTCATCAGCTGCGAGAGCATCGGAGCGGACAGCCCCAGGACCGCCGCGAGACGGGCCTGGTTGAGCCCGAGATCGTCGATGAGCTTACGGAAGAGCGCCCCCAACGGCTCCCCGTACCAGTTCCGCTGCAGCTCCCGCGCTCTCGCGGTGGCTTCCTGCTGTGCGGCGTCCATTGCGTCTCCCCATCGCTTCCCCTGAAATACCGCGGTTCGCTGTAGCGAACCACGTCGAGCATCTTACGGAGAGTGGTCATCCGCGGGGACCCCCAATCTTTTTGCGGGATACGGGGGGTGACCCGGTACTCTGGTCTGCGGCGCCCGCCGGGACGTGGTTCCTCCGGCCGGACGTTCCCCTTTGGGGCCTTAGCTCAGTTGGTAGAGCGCCGTCTTTGCATGGCGGATGTCAGGGGTTCGACTCCCCTAGGCTCCACAGAACAGACCCCTCCGACCTGCGGAAACGCGGTGGGAGGGGTCTTTTTCGCGCTACGGCCCTCCCGCGCCACCGGTCAGGGGGCCACGGGCCCGGGTTCGGGCAGGACGGCGCGGGCCGCCGCGCGGTGCCGGGCGGCCCCGGCCGGGTCCGTCCCGTCCAGCACGGTCGCGATTCCCTCGTGGGCCAGCGCCTCCTGGTGCCGGTTGCCCAGCCTCGGGGCCAGCTCCAGCGCCTCCCGGTGCAGCCGCAGGGCATCTTCCGGCAGGCCCGCGAGCAGGCAGGTCCCGGCATAGCCGTTGAGGAAATGGATCTTCCAGTGCTCCTCGAACAGCTCGTCGAGAAGCGCGAACGCCTCCCGATGGCTCTCCAGCGCCTCCTCGTAACGGCCCATCTGCCGCAGCGCGACGCCCAGGCAGTTCAGGCACCACGCCTGGTTGTTCAGGTGCCCGTCGTCGCGGGCCAGCTCCAGGGCCCGGCGCAGCTGCCCGGCCGCCTCGTCGGACTCCTCCCGGGCGAGGGCCAGGCCGAGCGTGATCCGGGCCGTCAGACCGGGCGGCCACGCCGGGTCGGTGTGCGGAAGGTCCAGCACCTCCCGGGCCCGCCGCGCCGCCTCCTGCCGGTGTCCCAGCTGGAGCATCGTCCAGGCCTCCGACGCGGTCGCGTGGGCCGTGCCCGCGGGGCAGCCGGCCCGCTCGTACAGCTTCCCGGCCAGCCGGAAGAGTGCGAGGGGTTCCTCGGAGTGCCCCGCGTCCCAGCTCAGATAGCCGCGGCGCAGGGCCAGCTCGGCCTCCGCCCGCGTGTCCTTTGCCCGGGACAGCCGGGCCCCGGCCGCCTCGTACGCGGCGGCGGCCTCCGCCGTCCGGCCCGCGTTGTAGCGCGCGAAGCCCAGGTCGCTGTGCGCCTCGGCCAGCTGCACGGGATCGCCCAGGCGCTCGGCGGCGGCCAGCGACCGCTCGAAGAGGAAGTTGAGGTGGGTCGTACCGCACCGCCGCGCGAAGTAGGCCCGCAGGAACCGCGGCAGCTCGCACACGTGCGCATCGGCGCCCAGGGCGGCCGCCGTCTCGAAGGCCGCCATCAGGTTCGCGTACTCCGCGACGAACCAGGCGAAGGCCGCGTTCTTGTCCGGGAAGGGCGGCAGCGCGGCCGGGGCGGGGCCCGCGGAGGCGGGACGGCCGGGCGACAGGAACGGCATCGCGGCGTCGGCGGCGGCCGCGGCGTGCACGTAGTAGTCGAGCACGCGGCCCAGGGCCCGCTCCCGCTCCGCCGCCGGGTCCTGCTCGGCCCCCGCCCGCCGGGCGTGCTGGTGCACCAGGTCGTGCAGCCGGTAGCGGTCCGCCGTCGGCTGCTGCACGAGGTGGGCGTCGAGGAGGTCCTCCAGCATCGCCCGGGCGCTGTCCAGCGGCACCTCGGCCAGCGCCGCCACCACGTACTCGTCGAAGGTCGCCCCGGGCAGCAGGCCGAGCATCCGGAACAGGCGGGCCTGGGACCGGTTCAGCTGCCGGACCGACATCGCGAACGCCGCTCCGAACGCGGCGTCGAACTCGTTCGTGCCCTGTGCCATCCGCTCGGCCAGGATGCCCACCGTCCAGCCCGGCCGGTGCCGCAGCCGCGCCCCGGCCAGCCGCAGGGCCAGCGGCAGACGACCGCACAGCCGCAGCACCTCGGCGGCCGACCCCGGATCGCGGGCCAGCCTGCCGCCGGGGCCGCCCGGGTCGCCGCTGGCACGGGCCAGCAGCTCGGCGCTCTCCTCCTCGCTCAGCACGTCGAGCGAGACCGGGGGCACCTCGTCCAGGCCGAGCAGCCGGGTGCGACTGGTGACCAGGGCGACGGAGGGGCCGGCGCCGGGCAGCAGCGGGCGCACCTGCTCGGCGTCGGCGGCGTTGTCGAGGACCACGACCACCCGCCGGTGGGCCAGCTCCGACCGCCAGCAGGCGGCCAGCTGCTCCAGGCCCTCCTGCGGGACCCGTTCGGAGGGGACGTCGAGCGCGGCGAGCAGCATCCGCAGCGCGGAGTCCGGGTCGAGCGGTGGCCGGCCCTCCGTGAACCCGTGCAGGTCCACATAGAGCCGGCCGTCCGGGAAGCCGGGGGCGAGCCGGTGCGCCGCGTGCACCGCCAGACAGGTCTTGCCGACGCCCGCCATGCCGTCGACCGAGACCGCCCGGTGGCTGTCGAGCGCGGCGAACACGGCGGCGAGCCGCTCCTCGCGCCCGGTGAAGTCGGGCACGTCCCGCGGCAGGTCGTTGCGGGGCAGCGGCCGTCCCTGACGGCTGCTCTTCGGGGGCGCGGGCAACGGGTCCGAGGCCCGTTCCCACAGGGGCCGCAGGGGGCGCGGGTCGCGCTTGACGAGGCGGCAGAGGGCGATCACCGCGGGCCAGGGCGGCACGGTCTGCCCGTTGAGGTAGCGCGAGAGCGACGAGGAGCTGAGGCCGGCGTCCCGCGCCAGGGCCCGTACACCGAGCCCGGACAGCTCCTGCAGCAGCCGCAGCCGGGCGGCCAGCTCGTCCTGCGGCGCGTTCTTCGCCGTTCCTGTCTGTCCGTCCACCGTTCCCCCGCCTTCCCCGTCCCGCTCCGGCAGAAGTCTTCCGACCCAACTCACCACTGGTCAAGGCATGTTCAGGTGTCCCACGGTGTCCCATCGCCGTGGCCGCCACGGGCGTGCCGGGCTGTCATGGAGTCACGCCCCGGGGGAAACGGGGCACCGACCCACAAGAGGAGCCGACCGACATGCAGTCACGTATGCAGAACCCCGCCGTCGTCCTGTCCGACGCGATGCAGCCCGTCCAGCAGCTCTTCAAGGCCGTGCACTCCGCCGGGGTGGACGAGCAGACGCTGGAGCTGGTGCATCTGCGGGTCAGCCAGATCAACGGCTGCAGCGCCTGCGTCGACGCCGGGGCCAAGACGGCCCGCAAGGCGGGCGTGAACGACGAGCGGCTGGCCACCGTCGCCGCCTGGAGGGAGACCCCGTACTTCACCGACGAGGAGCGGGCGGCCCTCGCACTGGCCGAGGCCGCGACACGGCTGGCCGACCGTCCCGACCCCGTGACCGACGAGGTCTGGGACACCGCCGCCACCTACTTCGACGAGAAGGAGCTGGCCGCGATCGTCCTGATGATCGGCGTCACCAACCTGTTCAACCGTCTCAACGCCACGACCCGGCAGATCGCCGGCGCCTGGGGCTGACCGGCGCCGCAACCGACGACATCCGCAGAAACCGGGAGGAGACCCACGGTGAAGGACGCGCACGGGACCGCCGGGACCGGCCTGGCCGCCGGCCCGCAGGACGGGGGGTTCACGGCCGAGGAGCGCGCCGGCAAGGCGGCGCAGGACGAGGCCGCCGTGCTGGAGAAGATCGCCGGGATGCGGGACCTGGACCGGGCCATGGCCGAACGGCTGCACGCCGTGATCAGGGCGAGCGCGCCGGACCTCGCCCCCAAGCTCTGGTACGGCATGCCGGCCTACGCCGAGGACGGAAAGATCGTCTGCTTCTTCCAGAGCGCGCAGAAGTTCGGCTCGCGCTACGCGACGCTCGGCTTCAGCGACCGGGCGAACCTCGACGAGGGCGGCATGTGGCCCGCCTCCTACGCCCTCAAGGAGCTGACGGCCACCGAGGAGGCGAGGATCGCCGCGCTCGTGAGGAAGGCGGTGAGCTGAGTTCCCGGGAGGCCCGCCGGTGCTCCGGACGAGGTTTCACGTGAAACGGGCCGCGGGCCGGGGGATACCCACCCACCCGGTCCACGGCCCGTTCGGCGCCTGTGCGGAACAGGACCGCCTCACTCCTCCTCGTCCCGGTCGACGGAGTCCTCCTCGGCCTGCTTCGCCTGGACCTCCGGGTCCAGCACCGAGGTGCCACTGCCGTCCACCGAACCCAGCCGGCCCGTCTCGGGAACCTCCGTCGCGGCCGGCGGCTCGACCAGCCAGTCGGGGTTGGCCTGCTTGTCCCACCACTTCCAGGCCGCGAAGGCACCGCCCGCCAGCAAGGTCGCGAACGCGAGCAACTTCGCGGCCCGGCCGGCGCGGCACCTGCGCTGATTCCTCCGGGCCAGCTTCTGAATGTCCTTCGCCGAGACATTGCCGCGCAGCGCGGCCAGGGCGGCGGCGCCCCGCGCGGTGGCCTCGTCCGCCACCGGGGCGGCCGCGGCCACCGCCTGCTCGATCCTCGGACGCGAATACTCGGCCGCCTGCCGGGCAGCCTTGCGCGTGCGGACGGCGGCCTCGTCCACCATCGGCGGCACATGGGTGCGGGCCTGTTCCAGGCGCGGGGCGAGCCGGGCGTCGTACTGCACACGGGCCTGCTCAGCGGCCTGCGACACGACGGGCGCCAGCCGTACGCGTGCCTCTTGCGCGTAGTACGCGGCACGCTCCTTGGCCGTGTCGGCGTAGGGCGCCACCACTTCCGCGGCGTGCAGCACGCTGTCCTTCGCCGAGCCGGTCGCGGCGCGCACGCTGTCGATGCGGGTCACGGGTTCCTCCTCCTCGGTGGCGTACGGTAATTCGACTTTCCACCCTTTTACGGATCATGCCTGCCGACGGCCTGCTCGGCATGCGAGGGCGGGCATATGGGTGCCGATCGCTCTTCCCGCTCGATTCCGGGCAACAGGAGCTTGTCGACGACACTGCCACGAATCGCCGCCCCGCGCTGCCCTCCAGGCGGAACTCATGCCGACGGGCTCCGCGGGGGGCCGTCCGTGCGAGGATCGGAGAATCACAGGAAGACAACGGAAGGCACATCGTGGCTGAGCAGCTTTACGCCACCCTGAAGACCAACCACGGCGACATCGAGGTTCAGCTGTTCCCGAACCACGCGCCTGTCACGGTCAAGAACTTCGTCGAGCTGGCTCAGGGCGAGCGCGAGTGGACGCACCCCGGCACGGGTGAGAAGAGCACCAACCGGCTCTACGACGGCACGGTCTTCCACCGCGTCATCAGCGGCTTCATGATCCAGGGCGGCGACCCGCTGGGCACCGGCATCGGCGGCCCGGGCTACAAGTTCGAGGACGAGTTCCACCCGGACCTGTCCTTCAGCAAGCCCTACCTGCTGGCCATGGCCAACGCCGGCCCGGGCACCAACGGCTCGCAGTTCTTCATCACCGTCTCCCCCACGACCTGGCTGACCCGCAAGCACACCATCTTCGGCGAGGTCACCGACCCGGCCAGCCAGAAGGTCGTCGACGCCATCGCGGGCGTGGCCACCGGCCGCAACGACCGCCCGGCCAAGGACGTCGTCATCGAGTCGGTCGTCGTCGAGACCCGCCAGGGCTGAGACCGCCGCCCGATGGGCCGTCCGCGGGAGACCGGCTCCGCCGGAACGTCCCGTCGGGAACCAAACGCCCCGCTGGTCCGTAAGGATGAGCGGGGCGGGGTATTTGCCGGGGGAGTGCCACGACGACCAAGGGGATCTGATGGAGCAGGCCGCAAGCAGCGCGCAGGACGCCCGGAGCCTGCCCGTGTGCTACCGGCACCCGGACCGCGAGACCGGCGTGCGCTGCACCCGCTGCGAACGCCCCATCTGCCCCGAGTGCATGGTCAGCGCCTCCGTCGGCTTCCAGTGCCCCGACTGCGTCCGGGGCGCCTCCGGCTCCGGCTCCGGACCCGCTCCCCGGGCGACCCGGCCGCGCACGGTCGCCGGCGGCACCATGACGGCCGACCCCCGGCTGCTCACCAAGGTGCTCATCGGCGTCAACCTCGCCGTCTTCCTGCTCCAGCTCTCCGTCGGCGACCGCTTCACCGACCGCTTCGAGCTGATCGGACAGGCCTACACCCCACTGCTGCACGGGGTGCAGGGTGTGGCGGCGGGCCAGTACTACCGCCTCTTCACGGCGATGTTCCTGCACGCCCCCGCCAACTACACCCACATCCTGTTCAACATGCTCAGCCTGTGGTGGATCGGCGGCCCCCTGGAAGCGGCGCTCGGCCGGGCCCGCTATCTCACCCTGTACTTCGTCTCGGGGCTTGCGGGCAGCGCGCTGACCTACTTGATCGCCGAGCCGAACCTGCCCTCGCTCGGCGCCTCCGGAGCGATCTTCGGCCTCTTCGGCGCGACCGGGGTGCTCATGCGCCGGCTCAACTACGACCTGCGCCCGCTCATCGCGCTGCTGGTGGTGAACCTGATCATCACCTTCGCGCCGGGCTTCAACATCGCCTGGGAGGCCCACATCGGCGGCCTGGTCGCGGGTGTCGTCACGGGGTACGCCATGGTGCACGCCCCGCGCCGCAGGCGGGCCCTCGTCCAGTACGGCACCTGTGCGGTCGTGCTGGTGGCGGTGGCCGTTCTCGTCCTGGTCAGGACCACTCAGCTCACCTGATTCCGCTCCGTTTTCCACAGCGGGTGGCGGATCTTGTGCACACTGTGCAGCCTCACGTGTGCCCCCCGCCGCTCGGATGTGTTTTCGCAGGTCGGGCAGGGGGCGAACGGGTGTGTGAGGTCCGGTAGGGCAGTCACACCGGCGTCAACACTCGATGAGTTATCCACAGATCGTAGTGTTTTCCCCAGGGAGGTGTGGAAAGACCTCAAGCCTGTGGATAACTCAGCGGAGAGCCGTGGGCAGAGCTACGGCCGGACGCCTTACTTCCACTGCGTGGAGACACCGAACCCGGCGGCGATGAAGCCGAAACCGACCACGATGTTCCAGTTGTCGAGCGCGTCGATGGGCAGCGAGCCGTCGGTCACATAAAAGACGACGATCCAGGCCAGGCCGATGACGAACATGGCCAGCATGACGGGCGCCACCCAGGAACGGCTGTTCAGCTTGATCGCCTGTGCCTGCTTCGCCGGGGGCGGCGTGAAGTCGGCCTTCTTGCGGATACGTGACTTCGGCACGAGGGTCTCTCCTGTCGATGCGCTGCGTGGCCGCGCAGGTAACTGGGTCGGGCTCGGGCAGCGTACAAGGGGCCGGCATGACGTCTCTGTGTGCTCCCCCGGGCGTCCGTTAGCGTAGTGCTTCCGTGGCGCCGAAGGAGATAAGGGTACGTTGAGCAATTCTGCCGACTCCCCCGGGACGGGAGCAACGGGCTCCGGCCCCGGCCGTAGGCTGCGCTTCCGGCCGGTGCGGATCCTCACCGCCGCCGTCTTCGCCCTCGCGGGGCTCATCTTCTTCACCAGCTTCGACACGGCGAAGGGCACCGACATCCGCCAGGACGGCTCCCTGCTGAAGCTGTCCGACCTGATCCAGCAGCGCAGCCGCAAGAACAAGGACCTGGACGAGTCCAACGCCTCCTTGCGCGACGGCGTCGAGTCCCTGGCGGAGAGCGACGACGGCAGCACCAAGGCCCAGGACCGGCGGCTGACCGGGCTGGAGAGCAGCGCGGGCACCCAGCGCCTCACCGGCAGGGCCGTCACGGTCACCCTGAACGACGCCCCGCCCAACGCCACCGCCAAGCTCCCCGGCTACCCCGAGCCGCAGCCCGACTACCTGGTCATCCACCAGCAGGACCTGCAGGCCGTGGTGAACGCCCTGTGGCAGGGCGGCGCCAAGGGGATCAAGGTCATGGACCAGCGGCTGATCTCCACCAGCGCGGTGCGCTGCGTGGGCAACACCCTGATCCTCCAGGGCCGCGTCTACTCACCGCCGTACAAGATCACGGCGATCGGGGACCCGGACCGGCTCCAGCAGGCGCTCGCGGCGAGCAAGGCGATCCAGACCTACATGGTCTACGTGAACGTCTACGGCCTGGGCTGGAAAGTCACCGACGACGGGACGGTGACTCTTCCCGGCTACTCGGGCACAGTGGATCTGCACTACGCGAAGCCCGTGCAGTAGCCGTCCGTCCAGGAGCCGCCGGTGCGCCTGATCGTCAGGACCGTCAGCGAACTGTGCATCACCGTGGGCAGCCTGATCGTGCTCTTCGTCGGCTACCTGCTGTTCTGGACGGGTGTACGGGCCGACGGCGCGATGAGCGACCAGATCGACCAGCTGCACCGGCAGTGGTCCACGGGAAGCGTGCCGACCGCGGCGGGCCCGCGCGGTGCCTCGGCCACCGTCGCGAAGCCGTCGCCGTACCACTACGGCGGCCCCTTCGCGATCATGTACATCCCGCGGCTCGGTTTCACGTGGAACAAGCCCGTGCTGGAGGGCACCGGCCGGGACGTGCTGGCGAAGGGCCTCGCCCACTACGCGGGCACCGCGCAGCTCGGCCAGGAGGGCAATTTCGCGGTGGCCGGGCACCGGCGGACGTACGGCGACCCGTTCAAGGACTTCCCGAAGCTGCGGCCGGGTGACGCGGTCGTGCTCACGGACGGAACGACATGGTTCACGTATCGGATCGACAAAGGGCCTTACAAAACAGTTCCGACCGACGTTGAGGTGATCGACGCTGTGCCACGTAAGTCCGGGTACGCGCGCCCGGGCCGGTATCTGACGCTGACCACGTGCGATCCGGAATGGGGGCACAGTCACCGGCTGATCGTCTGGGCGCATCTGGATTCCACACAGCCTGTGGAGGCAGGCGAACCGGGGGCTCTGCGCCGTTAGTCTGGTGACGTACGGCGTGGGTCTGGTGCCGTAGGGATACGGAAGGGACGGCATGTACGGCTGGATCTGGCGGCATCTGCCGGGAAACGTATGGATGAAGGCGCTGGTCTCCCTCGTCCTGGTCCTGGCCGTGATCTACATCCTCTTCCAGTACGTCTTCCCGTGGGCCGAACCGCTGCTGCCCTTCAACGATGTGACGGTGGACAACCAGTGAGTGCGCGGATTCTCGTCGTCGACAACTACGACAGCTTCGTCTTCAACCTCGTCCAGTACCTGTACCAGCTGGGTGCCGAGTGCGAGGTGCTGCGCAACGACGAGGTGTCGACCGCGCACGCCCAGGACGGATTCGACGGCGTGCTGCTCTCGCCCGGGCCGGGGACGCCGGAGGAGGCGGGCGTCTGCGTGGACATGGTCCGCCACTGCGCGGCCACCGGGGTGCCGGTCTTCGGCGTCTGCCTGGGCATGCAGTCCATGCAGGTGGCGTACGGCGGTGTGGTGGACCGGGCGCCCGAGCTGCTGCACGGCAAGACCTCGCCCGTCGAGCACGAGGGCCGGGGCGTCTTCGCCGGTCTGCCCTCCCCCTTCACGGCGACCCGCTACCACTCCCTGGCCGCCGAGCCGGCGACGGTCCCGGCCGAGCTGGAGGTGACCGCCCGCACGCACGACGGCATCATCATGGGCCTGCGGCACCGCGAACTCCCGGTCGAGGGCGTGCAGTTCCACCCGGAGTCGGTGCTGACGGAGCACGGGCACCGGATGCTCGCCAACTGGCTGGTGGAGTGCGGCGACCAGGGTGCCGTGGCGAGGTCGGCGGGGCTCGCCCCGGTGGTGGGCAGGTCCACGGCGTGACCGCCCTGCGCCCCGAGCGCGAGGACTTGTACGGCGGCGAGAGCCCGTACGAGTCCCACGCCGGTGCGCCCTACGACGGTGGCGGGCCTTCGCGGGCGGCCGACATGACCGCGCCGCTGCCGCCCGTCGACGACGAGACGATGGCGCTGCGGATTCCCGACCCGGCGGCGGGCCCGGAGAGCGGCGCCACACGGGCCTCTGGGGCCCCGTCAGCCTCCGCAGCCACCGGACCCGCGTCCGGCGGCCGGGCGGCCCGCAGAAAGGCGGCCAAGCGCCGCGGCGGGCGTCATGGCGGGGGGCGGGAGACGACCGGCTCACCGGTGCGGCGCGACCCGCAGCGGCCGCTGTCCCGGGTGGAGGCCCGGCGCCAGGCGCGGCTGGCGAGACCGAGCCCGGCGGTGCTGGCGAGCCGCGCCATCGGCGAGGTGTTCATCACCACCGGTGTGCTCATGCTGCTGTTCGTCACCTACCAGCTGTGGTGGACCAACGTCCGCGCGCACGCGCAGGCGGGCAGCGAGACCCATCAGCTCCAGGACGACTGGGCGAACGGCAAGCGCAACCCGGGTGTCTTCGCGCCGGGTCAGGGCTTCGCCATCCTGCACATCCCCAAGCTCGACGTGGTGGCGCCGATCGCGGAGGGCGTCAGCAACGCCAAGGTGCTCGACAAGGGCATGGTCGGGCACTACGGCGAGGGTGCGCTGAAGACGGCGATGCCCGACGCCAGGACCGGCAACTTCGGTCTCGCGGCGCACCGCAACACCCATGGTGAGCCGTTCCGGTACATCAACAGGCTCACGGCCGGCGACGCCGTCGTGGTCGAGACGCAGGACACGTACTTCGTGTACAAGGTGACCTCGATGCTGCCGGTCACCTCGCCGTCCAACACCAGCGTGCTGGACCCCATCCCCAGGGGCTCGGGTTTCACCCGGCCCGGCCGGTACATCACCCTGACCACCTGCACACCGGAGTTCACCAGCAAGTACCGGCTGATCGTCTGGGGCAAGATGGTGGAGGAACGCCCGCGCAGCAAGGGCAAGCCGGACGCGCTCATCGAGTAAGGGCAGAGAAAACGTGGCAGCGACCGCCGACGAGACCGAAGAACACACCGGCGCGTCCGAGCCGGAGCCGGCCGGGACCCGCCGGCGTCCGGGCAGGATCGCGACGGCGGTGAGCGTGTTCGGCGAACTCCTCATCACCGCGGGTGTGTTGCTGGGCCTCTTCGTCGTCTACTCCCTGTGGTGGACGAACGTGATAGCGGACCGCAAGGCGGACGACGAGGCCGACAAGGTCCGCCGGCACTGGGCGCAGGCCACGGACTCCGGTCCCGGCGCGCTGGACACGAAGGACGGCATCGGCTTCCTGCACGTGCCGTCGATGAAGAACGGCACCGTGCTGGTCGAGAAGGGCACGGGCACGGACGTCCTCAACAACGGTGTGGCCGGCTACTACACCGACCCGGTCAAGGCCACGCTTCCCATGACCGGCAAGGACGGCAACTTCGCCCTCGCCGCCCACCGCGACGGCCACGGCGCGAAGTTCCACAACATCGACAAGATCAAGAAGGGTGACCCGATCGTCTTCGAGACCCGGGACGCCTGGTACGTCTACAAGGTCTTCTCGATCCTCCCCGAGACCTCGAAGTTCAACGTCAAGGTGCTCACCTCGGTCCCCAAGGAGTCGGGCGTGAAGAAGCCCGGCCACTACATCACCCTGACGACCTGCACCCCCGTCTACACCTCCCTCTACCGCTACATCGTCTGGGGCGAACTGGTCCGGGTGGAGAAGGTCGACAGCAACCGAACCCCTCCGGCGGAACTGGGCTGAGGGCACGAGGCCGAGGACATGAGCGGGCCCCTGCCGGGAGATTCCGGCAGGGGCCCGCTCATGTGTGCGCGGGGCGTCAGCCGTTGGGTCCGCCGAGGAAGCTGCTGGGTCCGCCGTTGTTCCCGTTGTCGTTGCCGCCGCCGAACGTGACCAGGTCGATCGTCTGGCCCGCGTTGACGGTGCTGCCGGGGGGCGGGTTGGACGAGATGACGACCGCGTTGTCGTCCTGCGAGCCCTGGATGTTGCCGACCTGCAGGTTCGCCTGCGCCAGCATCTGCTTGACGTCCTTGAGCTTGTGGCCCTGGATGGCCGGCACCTGGACCTGGCTGTTCTGGACCTTGCCGACGTTGACCGCGACGGGCGTGTTCTTCGCGACCTGCTGGCCCGCCGGCGGGTTGGTCGAGAGGACCTTGCCGTCGTCGTCCGGGTTGTTGGTCGGCGTGTCGTTGCAGGTCGGCGTCAGGCCCAGCTGGGTCAGTTCGGCCTTGGCGTCGTCGCAGGACTTGCCGATGACGTCGTTGGGGACGGTGACCTTCTCCGCGGCCTTGGCGACGGTGAGGGTGATCGTGGTCCCCTTCTGCCGGCTCGTGCCGCCCTCCGGGGTCTGGTCGGTGACGACACCCGCGGTCTGGGTGGACACCACGTCCTTGCGCTCGACCTTGAAGCCCTTGTCCGTGAGCTGGCTCTCCGCCTGGTCGAACTGGATGCCGCGGACGTCCGGCACGGTCACCTTGGGGGCACCCGTGGAGACCGTCAGGTTGATCGTGGCGCCCTTGGCGACGTTCTTCCCCGGGGTCGGGTCCTGCTCGCAGACGCTGCCCTTGGGCTGGGCCTCACAGGGCTTGTGGGCGGTGACCGCCACCTTCAGGTCGACGTTGTCGGCCTCGCTCCGGGCACCCGCCAGCGTCTGGCCGACGAAGTTCGGCACCGGCACCTTGTCGCCCGCGTTGTGGCCGGTGAACGCCCACTTGCCGATCAGGATCGCGCCCACCAGCACGAGGATGCCCGCGACCACCAGCAGGATCGTGGAGGTGTTGGACTTCTTCGGCTGCTGGCGCCTGCGGTCGGGGCGGTCGTCGTAGCCGTAGCCGCCGTCGTCCGGGCTCATGGGCGGGAGCATCGTGGTCGCCCCGGCGCCCGCGTCCTGGCGCAGGGCGGTGGTCGCCTGGTCGTCCGGGTAGCCGCCGTAGCCGACGGAACCCATGGCCGCGGTGGCCGCGACCGGCTGGCCGTCCAGGCACGCCTCGATGTCGGCACGCATCTCGTCGGCCGACTGGTAGCGGTAGTTCGGGTCCTTGACCAGCGCCTTCAGGACGATCGCGTCCATCTCGGGGGTGATCTCGGGGTCGAAGACGGACGGCGGCTGGGGCTCCTCGCGGACGTGCTGGTAGGCCACGGCCACCGGGGAGTCACCGACGAAGGGCGGGCGGACGGTCAGCAGCTCGTAGAGGAGGCAGCCCGTGGAGTAGAGGTCCGAGCGGGCGTCGACCTGCTCGCCCTTGGCCTGCTCGGGAGAGAGGTACTGGGCCGTGCCGATGACCGCCGCGGTCTGGGTCATGGTCATCCCGGAGTCGCCCATGGCGCGGGCGATGCCGAAGTCCATCACCTTGACCTGGCCGTTGCGGGTCAGCATGACGTTGGCCGGCTTGATGTCGCGGTGGACGATGCCGTTGCGGTGGGCGTACTCCAGGCCCTGGAGGATGCCGACGGTCATCTCCATCGCGCGCTCCGGCAGGAGCTTGCGGCCGCTGTGCAGCAGCTCACGCAGGGTGGAACCGTCGACGTACTCCATCACGATGTACGGGATGGAGACCCCGTCGATGTAGTCCTCGCCCGTGTCGTAGACCGCGACGATCGCGGGATGGTTGAGCGAGGCGGCCGACTGGGCCTCCCGGCGGAACCGGGCCTGGAAGGACGGGTCGCGCGCGAGGTCCGCGCGCAGCGTCTTCACCGCCACGGTGCGGCCGAGGCGGGTGTCATGCGCGAGGTAGACCTCCGCCATGCCACCACGACCGAGCACCTGGCCCAGCTCGTACCGGCCGCCGAGGCGACGCGGCTCTTCCATAGCTACCTACCAGCCCTCTCCGTCGGTCCCGGCCGTCACGTCGATGCGCGACCGAGGCTGCCGTCCGGGCCTACGGTACCCGGCTCGCTTTGTATGACCTGGCCAAGCCCGGAACCCGATACAGGACCGGTATCGCAACGTGCATCGATGTGAAGGCGATGTGATGGGGGTCTCACTTCTTGGACTGGATGACCGCCTCCATGACGCTCTTCGCGATCGGAGCGGCCAGGCCGCCGCCGGAGATGTCGTCGCGGTTGGCGCTCTCGTCCTCGATGACCACGGCCACCGCGACCGGCGAGCTGCCGTCGGGGAGCTTCGCGTATGAGATGAACCACGCGTACGGGTTCGCGCTGTTCGCCACACCGTGCTGGGCGGTACCGGTCTTGCCGCCGACGGTCGCGCCGCTGATCTGGGCGTGCGTGCCCGTGCCCTGCTTGACGACGGTCTCCATCATCGACTGCAGTACCTGCGCGTTCTGCGGCGACAGCGGCCGGCTCATCTCCTCGGGCTTGGTCTTCACGACCGGGTCGAGGTTGGAGGACTGCAGCGAGTCGACCATGTACGGCTTCATCAGCTTGCCGTCGTCGGCGACCGCGGAGGCGACCATGGCCATCTGCAGCGGGGTGGCCGCGGTGTTGTACTGGCCGATGGAGGACAGCGCGGTCTGCGACTGGTTCATGTTGTCGGAGAAGACCGAGGCGTTGGAGCGGACCGGGGTGAACTGCTCCGAGTCGAAGCCGAACTTCTTGGCCTCGGCCAGCATCTTGTCGTTGCCGAGGTCGGCGCCGATCTTGCCGAAGACGGTGTTGCAGGAGTACTGGAGCGCGACCCGCATGGTCGCGTTCTTGCAGGGGATGTTGCCCTCGTTCTTCAGCTCGGTCCTGGTGCCGGGCATGACGTAGGGCAGCGGCGAGTCGGTCGGCGTGTCGGCCGAGGTGTACTTGCCGTTCTCCAGTGCGGCCGCCGCGGTGACCACCTTGAAGGTGGAGCCCGGCGGGTAGGTCTCGCGCAGCGCCCGGTTCAGCATCGGGTCGGCCGGGTCGTTCTTCTTCTGCAGGTTGGTCCAGGCCTTGGAGTCCTTGTCCGTGGAGTTGCCCGCGAAGGACGACGGGTCGTACGACGGGTACGAGGCCAGGGCGAGGATCTTGCCGGTGGACGGCTCCAGGGCGACGACCGCGCCCTTGCCGCCCTGCCGCTGCAGACCGCTGAACGCCGCCTTCTGCGCGGCCGCGTTCAGCGTGGTGACGACGTTGCCGCCCTGCTTCGGCTTGCCCGTGAGCATGTCCAGGGTGTTGCGGAAGAAGAGCCGGTCGTCGTTGCCGGTGAGGATGCCGTCGTCGAGCTTCTCCAGCTGGGTGCTGCCGAAGGCCTGCGAGGAGTAGCCGGTGACGGGGGCCCACATGGCCCCGTTCTTGTAGGTGCGCTTGTACTTGAAGTCGCCGCTCTTGGCCTCGACCGACCCGGTTATCGGGTTGCCGTCGACGATGATGTCGCCGCGCGGGGAGGCGTACCGCTCGATGGCGACCCGGCGGTTGTTCGGGTCCGTGCGCAGCGCGTCGGCCTTCATGTACTGCAGGTAGTTGTCGCGGATGAGCAGGGCCAGGACGAGGAGGCCACAGAAGATCGCGATCCGGCGCAGGGGCTTGTTCATGACGGGCGGACCACCTGGGTCATCTCGGCGTCGGGGTTGGCGGCGGGCGCGGGAGCCGGGCGGCGGGCGGTGTCGCTGATACGGATCAGGATGCCGATGAGCGCCCAGTTGGCGATGACGGACGAACCACCGTACGCGAGGAACGGCATGGTCATACCGGTCAGCGGGATGAGGCCCATCACACCGCCGGCCACGACGAACACCTGGAGCGCGAAGGCGCCGGACAGGCCCACGGCGAGCAGCTTGCCGAACGGGTCGCGGGCGGCGAGCGCGGTGCGCACACCGCGCTCCGCGATCAGGCCGTAGACCATCAGGATCGCCATGATGCCGGCCAGGCCCAGCTCCTCGCCGAAGGTGGCGAGGATGAAGTCGGAGTTCGCGGCGAAGCGGATCAGTTCGGAGTGACCCTGGCCCCAGCCGGTGCCCAGGGTGCCGCCGGAGCCGAACGCCCACAGGGCCTGCTGGAGCTGGTCGGAGTGGGCGATGCCGTCGTGGGTCACCATGCGGCTGAGCTTGAACTCGCGCATCGGGTCGAGCCAGGCCTGCACACGGGTCTGGATGTGCGGCTCGAAGCTCGCCACGCCGACGGCGCCGGCCGCGGACATCAGCAGACCGAAGACGATCCAGCTGGTCCGCTCGGTGGCGACGTACAGCATGATCACGAACATGCCGAAGAACAGCAGCGACGTACCGAGGTCGGTCTCGAAGACCAGGATCAGGATCGACATCGCCCAGACGACGAGGATCGGGCCCAGGTCGCGGCCGCGGGGCAGGTAGAGGCCCATGACCCGGCGGCTGGCGAGCGCGAGCGCGTCCCGCTTGACCATCAGGTAGCCGGCGAAGAAGACGGCCAGCACGATCTTGGCGAACTCGCCCGGCTGGATGGTGAAGCTGCCGACGTGGATCCAGATCTTGGCGCCGAAGACGTTGGCGCCCAGGCCCGGGACCAGCGGAAGCAGCAGCAGGACCAGCGCGGCCACCATGGAGATGTAGGTGTAGCGCTGCAGGGCTCTGTGGTCCTTGAGGAAGATCAGCACCGCGACGAACAGCGCAATGCCCATCGCCGTGTACAGCAGCTGGTTGGTGGCCTTGCCGCCGGCCACGCCGATCGACTGCAGCAGCTTGGACTGGTCCAGCCGCCAGATGCACACCAGGCCGAGCCCGTTGAGCAGGGTGGCCAGCGGCAGCAGCAGGGGGTCGGCGTACGGGGCGAACTTCCGCACGACCAGGTGGGCGACGCCGGCCAGCAGGCCGAGGCCCAGGCCGTAGCTCAGCAGCCCGGCGGGCACCTGGTTGTCGATGGCCAGGCCCACGTTGGCGTAGGCGAACACCGGGATGACCACGGCGAAGACCAGCAGGGCCAGCTCGGTGTTGCGGCGGCTCGGCGCGCCGATCGCGCCGATGGTGGACGTGTGATGCGTCGGCGAGTTAGTCGTACTGCTCATCGTGTGACAGGGCCTCTCACGGCTTGCCTACTGCTTACCGCACAGCGAGACGACCTTCTGCTCATCCTCCGAGAGGGTGGGGCCGGGGCTGGGGTTCGCGGACGGGGTCGTGGACGGGGACTTGGAAGACCCCGGGGAGGTCGGGGACGTCTTGGAGGCAGACGGGTTGGGCGTCGGGGAGGTCTTGGTGAAGGCGGTGCGGGTGCCGGTGGTGCCGCCCGCCGCCTTGCCGCCCTTGGAGTTGTGCGCGCTGTCGGCGGCCTGGCGCTCGGACTCCTTCTTGCAGGCCGAGGCCTGCACGGCCAGCTCCTGGACCTTGGACCGGGCGTCCTGCAGACCGCCCTCGGCGATCGTCGCCTTCACCTGCTTCTGCTGGTAGGGCGGCAGGTACTTGAGTTCGATCTCGGGGTGGTCGGTCTCCACCTTCGACAACGACACCCATGCCAGGTCCTGGCTGATGCCGCGGTACAGGGCGACGTGCTCCTCGTTGGCGCCGACGTAGTACTGGGTCTGCGTCCACCGGTAGCCGCCGTACAGTCCGCCGCCGATGACGGCGAGGGCCAGGACGCCGTAGAGGGATCTCTTCAGCCACCTGCGCTTGCGGGGCTTGGTGAAGTCGTCGTCGCCGTACTCGCCGAAGCTGTCGGCCGGGACGTAGCCGGTGGTGTCGCCGGAGCCGGGCGGGCCGAACTCGCCGCCGCCGTGCCCGCGGCCCTGCCGGCCGAGGTGCGAGGCGCGGCCGGCCGGGGTCTGCATGATGCCGTTGTCGTGCAGGTGGTGCTGGTTCTCGGCGACCGCGCCGACCACGACCGGCTGGTCGGAGAACTGTCCCGCGAGGGTGTCCCCGGTGTCCAGGTCGAGGACGTCGGCGATGATGACGGTGATGTTGTCCGGGCCGCCGCCGCGCAGCGCGAGCTGGATCAGCTCCTGCACGGTCTCCTGCGGGCCCTGGTAGCTGGCGAGGGTCTCCTCCATCGTCTGGTGGGAGACCACGCCGGACAGGCCGTCGGAGCAGATCAGGTAGCGGTCGCCGGCGCGGACCTCGCGGATGGACAGGTCGGGCTCGACGTGGTCGCCGCTGCCGAGGGCGCGCATCAGCAGGGAGCGCTGCGGGTGGGTGGTGGCCTCTTCCTCGGTGATCCGGCCCTCGTCGACCAGCCGCTGCACCCAGGTGTGGTCCTGGGTGATCTGGGTGAGTACCCCGTCGCGCAGCAGGTAGGCACGGGAGTCGCCGACGTGGACGAGACCGAGCCGCTGCCCGGTCCACAGCAGGGCGGTGAGCGTCGTGCCCATGCCCTCGAGCTGGGGGTCCTCCTCGACCATGGAGCGCAGCTGGTCGTTGGCCCGCTGCACGGCCGCGCCGAGGGAGGTGAGGATGTCGGAGCCGGGCACGTCGTCGTCGAGCGTGACCAGGGTGGAGATCACCTCGGAGGAGGCGACCTCGCCGGCCGCCTGGCCGCCCATGCCGTCGGCGATCGCGAGCAGGCGGGGACCGGCGTAACCGGAGTCCTCGTTGCCCTCGCGGATCATGCCCTTGTGCGATCCGGCGGCAAAGCGCAGTGACAGACTCATGCGCACCTCGCCCGTCGGCTCCGGGTACAGCCGGTCGTGTCGAGCCACACTGCCCACCCTCCGGTCGGGAGCGCGCCGGAGACCGGGTGGCGGCCTGCCGCTGCGTGCTCGCTCCGCTCGCGCTCACTCATGATGTAGCACTACTTCCGCAGCTCGATGACGGTCTTGCCGATGCGGATCGGCGCGCCCAGCGGGATCGGTGTGGGGGTCGTCAGCCGGGACCGGTCCAGGTAGGTGCCGTTCGTGGAGCCCAGGTCCTCGACGATCCACTGGCCGTCGCGGTCCGGATAGATCCTGGCATGGCGGCTGGAGGCGTAGTCGTCGTCCAGCACGATCGTGGAGTCGTGCGCCCGGCCCAGGGTGATCGTCTGGCCCTGGAGCGCGACGGTGGTGCCGGTCAGTGTGCCTTCGGTCACGACCAGCTTGCTGGGGGCGTTGCGGCCGCGCCGGCCGCCGCCCCCCTGCTGTGCGCGCTGGGGCGGGGGCGCGGCCTGCTGCCGGGCCGGTGGCGTCTGCGGCCGTCCGGCCTCCCTACGCGATCCGCGCTGGGTGACGCGCGTACCGAACAGGTCGCTCCGGATGACCTGCACGGCCACGATCACGAACAGCCACAGTACGGCCAGGAAACCCAGCCGCATGACCGTGAGGGTCAGCTCTGACATTGCCCCCGCTTCACCCTTCGGCTTGCCTATAGATAACGGTGGTGCTGCCCACGACGATCCGCGAGCCGTCGCGGAGCGTAGCGCGGGTGGTGTGCTGCCCGTCCACCACGATGCCGTTGGTGGAGCCGAGATCCTGGATCGTCGAGGGCGTTCCGGTCCGGATCTCGCAGTGCCGGCGGGAGACGCCGGGGTCGTCGATCCGCACGTCGGCCTCGGTGCTGCGACCCAGCACCAGCGTCGGGCGGGAGATCTGGTGGCGGTTGCCGTTGATCTCGATCCAGTAGCGGGTGCGCCCGCCGCTCATCGGTGCGGCCGCGGGCCGCTGCGTGGCGGGCTGGGGGTAGCCGTAGCCGCCGGGCCGGGCGCCGGGCGGCGGCGCGGACGGCATCGGGGGCGCTCCGGCGGGCGTGGCCGGCTGGGCGTAGGCGGCCGGGGCGCCCTGTGCCGCGCGTCCGGCGGACGGTGCCGCGGGCGCCTGCTGGCTGCTGGAGGAGGCCAGGGTGCGCGAGCGCACCCGGTACAGGCCGGTGTCCAGGTCCTCGGCCTTCTCCAGGTTGACCTTGATCGGGCCCATGAAGGTGTAGCGCTGCTGCTTGGCGTAGTCGCGCACCATGCCGGCCAGCTCGTCGCCCAGCTGCCCGGAGTAGGGGCTGAGGCGCTCGTGGTCCGGCGCGCTCAGCTCCACGATGAAGTCGTTGGGTACGACGGTCCGGTCACGGTTCCAGATGGTCGCGTTGTTGTCGCACTCGCGCTGGAGCGCGCCGGCGATCTCCACGGGCTGGACCTCGGACTTGAAGACCTTGGCGAAGGTGCCGTTCACCAGGCCTTCGAGACGCTGCTCGAACTTCTTCAGGACTCCCATGGGGCACCTCCTCCGTCCCTGCCGTTTCGTTGCCCTGCTCTGTGCGCTGTCTTGCCCGGTCGTGCTGGTACTGCGTACTGATCGTATCTACGCGCCCGGCAATCAGCCGGTTCCCCCAGGCGGTCCCCTTCGAACTCCTTCGAGGCCTTCGTCGGGGAACTCTTCCCGCCATGGATCGTAGAGGGGGGCGAGGACCAGTGTCCCGCACCCGGCTGTGGACCCTGCCCGCCTCTTGGAGAGATGACGCGGACCGGTACGAGGTTGATACGTGAACAGGGACTCCTTGATACGCGGGCGGATGCGCGGGCGCTGTGGGGGCGGTCACGGGGTGCGGCCGGGGCCCGGGAAGGGATGTGAACCCACCCCGTACGGCGTGCTAATGTTCTGGATGTCGGAAGGGGCCAGCCCGAAAGGGACGGAAACGGAAGACACACCCAATGCGCGGGTGGCGGAATAGGCAGACGCGCTGGATTCAGGTTCCAGTGCCCGAAAGGGCGTGGGGGTTCAACTCCCCCCTCGCGCACACCGGAGAGACGGGTCTCTGCAGGTGACGGAAGTCACCGCAGGGGCCCGTCTTTCGTCGTACCCGCGCTTGTGAGGGATCGCACAGTCCCCGGGGCGGACGCCGCCGGCTCCGCCGGTGAGCTATCTCACGGGCGTGGTCGAGCACTTCCGCGCAAGTGATGCCGCTCTGTTACCCGGGCAGTTGACGGTGCCGGGCCCCCGCCTCAGGCGAGGAGTTGTTCCTTGGGGGTGCTGGGGCGGGGTGCGGGGGCGGTCTGTTCGGCGCGGAGGCGTTCCTCGTCGGTCTGGGCGACGCGGGACATCGCGAGGCGCAGGACCGGCGGGGCCATCATCGGCGTGAGGATGGCGATCAGCACGATGACGCTGTACATCGCGGTGCTGAGCAGGCCGAGGCGGATGCCGACGACCGCGATCACCACCTGGATGACACCGCGGGCGTTGATGCCCGCGCCGAGCGCGAGCGTCTCCCAGCGGCCGAGCCGGGCGGTGGCGCCCGCGGCGAAGGCCCCCGCGAACTTGCCGAGCACGGCGACGGCCAGGGCGGCCAGCGCCCACAGCGCGGTCGTGCCGTCGGCCAGCGAGGTCAGGTCGATCCGCAGCCCGGCGAGCGCGAAGAAGAGGGGGGAGAGGAACGACAGCACGGTGGTGTTGAGGGGCTCCAGGCGGTGGTCCTGGTCCGGGGTGCGGCAGCCGCCGACGAGGATGCCGCAGAGGAAGGAGCCGAGCAGGGCCTCGAAGCCGAGGGCCTGGGCGCCCGCACCGGACAGGACGAGCAGCAGCACGGTCGCGGTGACGGTGGCCCCGCGGGAGTCGGCCCGGCTCGCCCAGCGCATCGTCCGGCGCACGATCCAGCGGCCGGCGGTGAGCGTGACGGCGAGCAGCACCGCCATGTGCCACAGCGGGGTGGCGATCTCACGGGGGCCGACACCGGTGGTGGCCAGGGCCGTCACCACGGAGACCAGCAGCCAGCCCACGGCGTCGTCGACGGTGGCGACGACCAGGATCAGCTGGCCGACGGTGCGGTGGATCAGCTGCATGTCGACCAGCACCCGGCCGATGATCGGAATGGAGCTGACGCACATGGCGACGCCGATGAACGCGGCGAACACCGGGGTGTCCGCGGTCGGCGAGGCGAGCCGGTGGGGCAGCGCGAAGCCCAGCCAGACGCCGAGCGCCAGCGGCAGCAGCAGGGCCACGGCGCTCACGCCGGCCGCCGTGCGGCCTTGGCGCCGGGCCAGTTTCAGGTCGATGTGCATGCCGGTGAAGCCCACCAGGAGCAGGACGCCGAGCTGGCCCACGGCGTCCAGCAGATGCATCTGCGCCGGGTCCCTCGGCAGCAGCCGGGCGAAGACGCCGGGTGCGACATGGGCCAGGAAGGACGGCCCGAGCAGCACGCCCGCGGCGAGTTCGCCCACGATGGCCGGCATGCCCAGCCGCCGGGCCAGCCGGCCCAGCACCATGGCCAGTCCGAGGAGCGTGCCTGTCTGGAGCAGGAACAGCAGCAGTGCGCCGGCCGGCAGCGGCGGGACCGCGTCGACGGCCTGGGTGACCGAGCCCATGGGATTCCTCACTGCGGATCGATCGGACGGGGAAGTGGTCCGTCACGCGGGGGACGCGTGGACGGGCCGCGGGCGCGGGAGCCGGTCGAGGAAGCCGGTCAGGGCGGCCAGGACGGCGGCGCGGTTGGCGGGGGACAGGATGAAGAAGTGGTCGCCCGGGTGGACCGAGACCTCGCAGGGACCGCTGGTGCGGGCCGACCAGCCGGGCAGGTCGGCCGCCGCGACATAGGGGTCCTCGGCGCCGCCGAGCATGAGGAGCCGCTGGTCGAGGGTCCTTGTCTCGGTCTCCGCGCTGGTGCGCAGGTCCAGCTGGATGTCGCTGCGGAAGAGGGCGATCAGCCGCTCGCGCCAGTAGGCGTCGGTGAGCAGCTGGGGGGAGGTGTGGCCGACCGCGCCGAAGAAGCCGGTGATCTCCTCGTCGCTCAGGTCCAGCATCTTCGCGAGGGCGACGCCGGACGGTTCCCGGCCGCTGATCACCACGCCTTGGCAGCTGCCGGGCGCGGTCAGGGCCAGGGCCAGCGCCAGGCTCGCGCCCATGCTGTGCCCGAGGAGCGCGGTGGGCAGCGCGGTCCGGCCGGCGAGTTCGGCGGCCAGTTCGCCGAGGAACTGCGCGCCGTCGGTGAGGGGCGGTTCCGCGAACCGGCGCTCCCGGCCCGGCAGGGCGACGCCGAGGAGTTCCACGGTGGCGGGCAGTCCGGTCAGCAGCGGGCGCAGGGAACTGGCCCCGGCCGCGGCGTACGGGAACACCAGCAGCCGCGAGGTGGGCTCGCCGGCCGCCTTGCGCAGGGGGAAGAGCCACTGCGATGTGCTGCTCACGGGAGGTGACCTCTCTGGGAACGGGGTGGGGGTGGTGCGGGTGGGTGACGCGGCGGGGGCGGCCGGTTCCGGCGCCGGGCGGGGAGCCGGCCGCCCCCGGGGCGGGCGGCGCTCAGGCGGCCGTCCCGGCACCGCCGGCGGTGGCGCAGCGGCGGATGGCCGCGGCGATCGCGCTCAGCCCGCTGTTCTCGTACAGGTCGTCCGGCGGGAGCGCGTCCTCGCCGAACAGCTCCTCGGCGGCGGCGATCAGCCGGGCGGCGGCCAGCGAGGTGCCGCCGATGGCGAAGAAGTCGGAGGTCGTGTCCTGGGCCGGCAGGCCGAGGCTCCGGCAGCTCTCCACGACCCAGTTCTCGATCTCCTCCTGGGTGGTGGGGCGGACGGCGGTGGTCTCCTGGATGGTCATGCCGAAACCTTTCGTGCGTTGCGGACGGGGAAGCGGTAGCCGTTGACGTTCTCCTGCAGGTACCGGTTGTGGCCGTAGTCGTCCTGGCCGGAGGTGAGGACCGTGCCGTAGCGCTCCAGGCTGATCGTGGAGCCGAACTCCTTGAGCTCGGTCAGACCGGGGTAGACGCGCGCGCTGGTCGGCAGGTAGCGCACCGAGTAGCCGATGCGGGCCTGGTCGGCACTGGTGTTGGGGTGCGAGGCGTGCATCAGCGTGGACCAGAAGATGATGAACTGGCCGGGCTTCATCACCGCGGAGACGGCCCTGGACTCGTCCGGCGCCCAGTCGGCGTCCTTCTGCAGCTGGCGGTAGTCGTAGCCGAAGAAGCCGCGGCGGGTGCCGTTCTTCTCCAGGTTGTTGACGATGTCCGAGTCGTAGTTCAGGCCCTTGGACTCGTCGTAGTACATGGTCCGGTGCGTGCCGGGGATGAACTGGAGGCAGCCGGTCTCGATGCTGGCCTCGCTGAAGGCGGTCCACACCGTGACGGTGCCGCGCTGCGAGGAGTCGGCCGGCCACTGGATCTGCGGCAGGTTGGCGTCGGTGAGGCTGGAGAAGTCCTCGGCCTGGTGCCAGTCCGTGCCCTCGTCACCCGGGTACTTGGGCAGGAACTCCGAGCGCCAGCACAGGGTGTCCTCGCCGAGGACGGAGGAGACGCGGTCGACGATCTCGGGCCGGGTGATGTGCTGGGCCAGGAAGTCGATGTCGAAGTGGCGGTCGTAGTTGGAGATGGCCGAGGCGGCCTTCTCACCGCTGTAGATGGACTTCCTGAAGTTGAGCAGCTTGGGACGCAGGGCGCGCAGGTCCTGCGCCATCTCGTCCTCGTCGTACAGGTCGAACGGACCGATGTAACCGTCCCGCTCGAACTTGGCCAGCTCCTCGGGGGTCAGTGAGAAATCGTGCTGTGCCATGGTGTGGTTCTCCTCATCTGATGGGTGGGAGGTTCTGCGGTCTGCGGGTGCGCCGGGCCGTCAGCCGGCGAGGCGCCGGCCGGCCTCGGCGCGCAGCTTGGCGGCCAGGTCGTCGATGGCGGAGCAGGTGTAGAGGTCGCCGATGGTCACTCCCCATTCGGGGAGGGCGCGTTCGAGGATCGTGTGCACCCGGATGAGCAGCAGCGAGTCGCCTCCGACGTCGAAGAACCAGTCGCCGCCGGTGAAGTCGTGGTGGCCGAGGACCTGTTCCCAGGCGGCGGCGATGGTGGACTCCAGACCGTCGCCCGCCGCTGTCGCTGTCGCTGTCGCTGTCGCCGCCGGGGGCGGGGGCGGGACGGGCGGGTGTGCCGGTGCCGTGCCGTGGGCCGGGGCCGCCGCGGCGACCAGCCGGGCCGCGTCGAGCTTGCCGTTGGGCGTCACCGGGAACTCCGTCACCGCGGCCCACAGGCCGGGCTGCGCGTGCCCCGGCAGGTTCCGGGCGGCGAAGTCCTCGAGGCCGTCCGGGAGTTCGGTGCCCTCCGCGGGTACGACCGCGGCCAGCAGCTGATGGTCGCCGTTGCCGAGGGGGACCACCGGTACGGCCGCGTCCCGTACGCCGGGGTGGCGGCGCAGCACCTCGGCCACCTGGTCCGGCTCGACGCGGAAGCCGCGGACCTTCACCTGGCGGTCGCGCCGGCCGAGGAAGCGGAGGTTGCCGTCGGCGTCCCAGCGGACCAGGTCGCCGGTGCGGTACAGGCGCGGGCCGCCGGGCCGGCCGAAGGTGCCGAAGGCCCGGTCGGTCTCCTCGGGCAGGCCCGCGTAGCCGAGGGCGAGTCCGGTGCCGTAGGTGAACAGTTCGCCGATCCCGCCGGGCGGTACCGGGTGGCCCGCCGGGTCCAGGACCAGGACGCCGGTGCCCGTGATCGGCCGGCCGATGGGCAGGGCGCCCGTGGGCACCTCGGCCGGGTCGTCGACGTGGTGGACGGTGGTGAACGTAGTGTTCTCGGTGGGTCCGTAGCCGTTGCTGACGCGCAGCCCGGGGCAGGCCCGCAGCACCGTGGCGACCTGCGCCGGGGGCACCACGTCCCCGCCGGTGATCAGCTGGACCACGCGCCGGAAGGCGTCCGGCCGGAAGTCGGCGACCAGCCGGAACAGCCCGGCCGACAGCCACAGCCCGGTGATCTCCCGGTCCCGGACGAACCGGGCCAGGGCGCTCGCGACCACGTGCCGGCCGGGGAAGACCTCCAGCGTGCCGCCTGCCAGCAGCGGCGCGAAGATCTCCAGTGTGGAGGCGTCGAAGGCGAGGGGGGCCAGGCGCAGGAAGCGGTCGGCGGCGCCGGGCAGCAGGAAAGCGGGCCGGTGGGCCAGCCGTACGACGGCCCGGCAGGGGATCATGGCCCCCTTGGGGACGCCGGTCGTCCCGGAGGTGAAGGCGAGATAGGCGACGCGGTCCGGGTCGGCGGGTGCGGCCGGGGGCACCGGGCCGGTCCCGGGGTCGTACGGATCGACGGCCGCTAGGACCGTGCGGTCCCCGGTGGCGGCCGGGTCGGGCAGCCGGCCGGCGAGGGCCAGCACCACGCGTACGCCCGCGCGGTCCATGATCTGCGCGGTGACCGCGGGCGGGGCGTCGGCGCCGATGCCGACGTAGGCGGCGCCGAGCCGCAGCGCGGCGAGGAGGGAGACGATCTCCTGCGCGGAGCGGGGGACGGCGATGGCCACCCGGTCGCCCTCGCCGACCCCGGCGGCGGCCAGCGCGGCCGACTGGGCCCCGGTGGCCGCGAGGAGCTGACGGTAGGTCAGGGTGCGGCCGTCGCCGTCCCTGAGGGCGGCCGTGTCCGGGGCGCGCTCCGCGGCCGCCTCGATCAGCTGCCACAGGCCGCCGTGGCCGAAGTCGCCCGCCGGTCCGTCCGCGCGGGAGTCGAGCAGCCGCCGCTGGGCCGGGGTGACGGTGGTGACGCCGGTGAGCGGGCCGTCGGGGCCGGCGGCCATCTCGGCCAGCGCCCGGTCGAAGGCGGCGGCCAGGGCCATCGCGTCGGCCGGGGTGAGCACCGAGGTGGCGTACTCCAGGGCGAGGCCCGGTTCGGGGTCCCAGCGCAGGATGTGCAGCATGGCGTCGTAGGCGGTGCCGCCGGTGTGGCCGATGCGGATGTCGAAGGTGGCGCCGGTCGCGGGCAGGGAGCCGGGGACCAGTTCGCTGTGCGCGCCGAAGGCGATCTGCGCGAGCGGGTTGCGGGAGAGGTCGCCGCCGGCGCAGAGCGCCGTGACGAGGTCCTCGAAGGGGACCTTGCCGTGGCGCAGCGACTCGCGCAGGGAACGGGCGGTGCGCCGGACGAAGTCGGAGACGGTGCCCTCGGCGGGTATCTCGCAGGCCACCGGGCCGAGTCCGGTGGCGCCGCCCACGACCCGCATCGCGGCGCTCGTCGACCTGCCCACCGTCGGGATGCCCACGATCAGCCGGTCGCGCGCGGTGCGCCGGGCGACGGTCAGCACCCACGCGGCGAGCAGGACGGCGTTGCGGCTGACGCCGAGGGACGCGGCGAGCGCGGTGCAGCCGTTCCGGGCCGCGTCGGTCAGGGCGAACGGCAGGCGGGTGCCGGCGAACGTCCGGACCGCCGGCCGTTCCAGGTCGCTGGGCAGCTCGGCCACGGTGGGCCAGCCGGCCAGTTCCCCGGCCCGGCGGGCGGCCAGGTCACCGGCGCGTACGGCCTGTTCGGTCCCGGCCAGCCCCGGGGGAGAGGTGCGCGTCCTTGCCGGGGCTGAGGCGCACCGGGTGCAGGGTGGTGAGCCAGCCGACCGTGCGTGACAGGTCGGCGTCGCCGGTCCGGCCGTGGTGCTCCACGTCGACGAGCACCCCGCCGCCGTGGCCCCGCCGCTCGGTCAGGGCCATGGCCAGGGCGGTGAGCAGGACGTCCTCGACGCCCGCCCGGTAGCCGGCCGGCACGGTGGTGAGCAGGGGCCCGGTGTGCTCGGCGGGCAGCTCCAGGGTGAGGGTCCGGGCCGTGCCGAACACATCGCGGGCGGGGTCGGGGGCGCGCCCGGCCAGCGGCGGTCCGGCGGGAGCCAGCAGCTTGGTCCAGTACGGGAGTTCGGCGAGCCGTGCGGGCGCGGTGGCCTGGGCGGCGAGCCGCCGGGCCCAGCCGCGCAGCGGGACGGGCACCGGGTCGAGGCGGGGCCGCGCGCCGCGGGCCGCCGCCTCCCAGGCGGTGCGCAGATCGGGCACGAGGATCCGCCAGGACACCTCGTCCACGGACAGGTGGTGGACGACGGCCAGCAGCCGCCCGGAGCGTCCCGGGCCCCGGTCGAACCAGACGAAGCGCGCCATCTGCCGCTCCTGCGGCGCCAGTTCGCGGCGCGCCCGGTCGGCAGCCGCGGCCACGGCGGCGCGCAGCCCGGCCTCGTCGAGCCCGGCGGCGGACACGGTCCGCACACAGTCCCAGGCGCGTACGGCGCCGGGGGCCGCCACGTCGAGCGACCACCGGCCGGCGCCGTGCACGGTGCGGCGCAGCCGGAACGCCTCGTGCCGGTCGAACAGCGCCTGCACGGCCGCGACGACGGTCTCCGGACCCGGCGCGGGGGGTACCCGCAGCACGCTCGCCTGGTGGAAGTCGCCCTCGTCGTCGCCCAGTTCGCGCAGCCAGCACACCATCGGCGTGACCGGCACCGGTCCGGCGCCCTCGTCCACGGGCTCGTCGGGCACCGCCCGCGCCGTGGCCACCGGGCGGGCGGCGCGGGCCAGCGCGGCGACCGTGCGCCGGGAGAACACGTCCTTGGGGGTGAACTCCAGGCCGGCCGCGCGGGCCCGGGCGACCAGCTGGATCGACATGATCGAGTCGCCGCCCAGCGCGAAGAAGCCGTCGTCGGCGGTCACCTCGGCCACGCCCAGCACCTGCGCGAACAGCTCGGCCAGGCGCTCCTCCACGGGCCCCCGGGGCGCGCGTCCGCCCGGGGCCCGGTGCGCGGCCGGCGCGGGCAGCGCGCGGCGGTCCAGCTTGCCGTTCGGGGTGAGCGGCAGCGCGTCCAGGAGTACGACGGCCGCCGGCACCATGTACTCGGGCAGGGCCGTCGCCGCGTGCGCGAGCAGCTCGTCCCCCGTGGGCGCCGTACCGCCGGGCACCGCGTACGCCACCAGCCGCTGCCCGCCGGGCGCCTCCTCGCGGACCACGACCGCGCACTGGTCGACCGCCGGGTGGCGCAGCAGCACGGACTCGATCTCGCCCGGCTCGATCCGCTGCCCGCGCAGCTTGACCTGGTGGTCGGCGCGGCCCAGGAACTCCAGCTCGCCGTCCTCCGTCCAGCGCACCACGTCGCCGGTGCGGTACATCCGCTCGCCGGGGGCGCCGAACGGGCAGGCGACGAACCGCTCGGCGGTCAGCACGGCCCGGTGGGCGTATCCGGAGGCCAGCTGCCGCCCGGCGAGGTACAGCTCGCCCGGCACGCCCGGCGCCACCGGGCGCAGCGCCTCGTCCAGGACGTAGACGCGGGTGTTCCACACCGGGCGCCCGATGGGCACGGTCGGTGCGCCGCCGGGCGGGCAGGGCCGGTAGGTGACGTCCACGGCGGCCTCGGTGGGGCCGTAGAGGTTGTGCAGCCGCGCGTCCAGCCGCTCGTGGAAGCGCGCGCAGGTCTCGGGGGACAGCGCCTCCCCGCTGGTGAAGACGTGGCGCAGGCCGCCGCACTCGGCGGCGCCGGGCTCCTGCAGGAAGACCTGGAGCATCGACGGCACGAAGTGGCAGACGGTGACGGACTCCCGCCGGATCAGCCGGGCGAGGCCGGCGGCGTCCTTGTGGACGCCCGGGGCGGCGACGACGAGGGTGGCGCCGGTCTGCGGCGCCCAGAAGAACTCCCAGACGGAGACGTCGAATCCGGCGGGCGTCTTCTGCAGGACGCGGTCGCCGGGGCCGATCGGGTACTGGTCCTGCATCCACAGCAACCGGTTGACGATGGCGGAGTGCGGCACGACCACGCCCTTGGGGCGGCCGGTGGAGCCGGAGGTGAAGATGACGTAGGCCGGGCTGCCGGGGTGGATCCGGCGCGCGGGCACCCCTTCCGGCAGCCTGCCGCACCAGGGACCGTCGTCCTCCGTCTCCTCCTCATCGACCGGGCCCGCCGCCCCGTCGTACGACAGCTTGTCCAGGAGCAGCCGGGGCACCGGGTTCCGCGGCAGCCGGCCGGTGGCCGCCGCGGTGGTCAGCAGCAGGGCGGGCGCCGAGTCCTCCAGCATCCAGCCGATCCGCTCGGCCGGGTGGTCGATGTCCACGGGGACGTAGGCGGCGCCCGCCGCGAGCACCGCGTGCAGGGCCACGACGAGATCCGCCGACCGGGGCAGGGCCACGGCCACGAAGTCGCCGTCGCGCACGCCCCGGGCGCGCAGCACCCGGGCGAGCCGACCGACCCGCGCGGCGAACTCGGCGTAGCCGATCCCGCGCCCGTCCGCCACCAGCGCGACCGCGTCCGGCGTGCGGGCCGCCTGCGCCTCGAAGAGGTCGGGCAGCGTGGTGTCCGGCACCTCCCGCCCGGTGGCGTTCCACTCGTGCAGCACCTGGCGGCGCTCCTCGGGCGTCAGCAGCGGGATCCGGCCGACCGGGGTGTCCGGGGCGGTGGCGAAGGTCCTCAGCAGCGACTGCAGCCGGGCCGCGAGCCGTTCGACGGTCCGCTCCTCGAACAGGTCGCCGCGGTAGCTGAGCGCCAGCCGCAGCCGGCCGTGCCCCGGGGCGACGGTGAGGTTCAGCGGGTAGTGCGTGGCTCCGGTGGCGTCGGCGCCCTCGTCGTCGTCCGCGAGCGGGGCGATCCGCAGGCCGTCCGCGGGCACCGCCGCCTCGGCGGCCCCCGTGACCGGGGCGCTGACGAAGGCGACCGTGCTGTCGTACAGCTCGCTCATGCCGACCCGGCGGTGGATGCCGGCCAGGCCCAGGAAGTGGTACGGCTCCAGCTCGGCCTGCTCCCGCTGGACGCGCTCCAGCAGCGCCGCCAGCGGCTCGACGGGGCGCATCCGCACCCGGACCGGAGCGGCGTTGATCAGCGGGCCGACGATCTCCTCGACCCCGTCCAGCTCCGGCGGGCGGCCCGAGACGGTCTGCCCGAACACCACGTCCGGGCGGCCGGTCAGACCGCTCAGCAGCAGCGCCCAGGCGCCCTGCACCACGGTGTTCAGGGTGAGCCCCGCGGCGCGCGCGGTCGCCGTGACGGCGGCGGTCACTTCCTCGGGCACGTCGCTGACGTGCAGCCGGGGCAGCGCCCGGGGGCCGCTCGCGGTCCGGCCGCCGGCCACCAGCGTCGGGCCCGGCAGCCCGTCCAGGGCGCGGGCCCAGGCCTCCTCGGCGGCCTCCCGGTCCTGCCGGCCCAGCCAGCCCAGGTAGCGCCGGAACGGGACCGTCCCCGGCAGCCCGGAGGCGTCCGCGCGGCGGGTGTACAGCAGCTCCAGGTCCCGCATGACCAGCTGGAACGACCAGGCGTCCAGCAGGATGTGGTGGTACGTCAGCACCAGTACGTGCCGGTCGTCCGCGAGGCGCGCCAGGGTCAGCCGCAGCAGCGGCGGGCGGCCCAGGTCGAAGCCGCGGGCCCGGTCCTCGGCGCGGTACCGGTTCAGCCGGTCCCGCTGCTCGGCGCGCGGCAGACCCCGCAGGTCCAGCTCGGCCCAGGGCACGTCCACGGTCCGCCGGATCAGCTGCACGGGCTGCCCGGACCTGCGCACCTGGAACCCGGCGCGCAGCACCTCGTGCCGGCGCACCAGCTGCGCCACGCACTCCCGCAGCACCTCCGCCGACAGCGGCCCGGCCAGGTCGAAGGAGACCTGGATCGAGTAGGCGTCGACGGCGTCGTCGTCGTACAGGGCGTGGAAGAGCATCCCCTCCTGCAGTGGTGTCAGCGGCAGAGCGGCTTCCAGCAGTGACTGCGTCATGGTCGGACTCTCCAAGGGCGCTTGTACCGGCGGACATCTCTCGCCGCTGCCTCGATGCTCCGGCCGCCCCCGGCCCCGTCTCCAGGCAGAGCGACGGCAACTGGGCGGGAGGTACGACAGCGGAACTGCCGGTGCGGGCAGGTGGGTTGTCGGGTGGCTGTCGGACGGCTGCGGGGTGGCTGCCGCGTGGGGCGAGCGGCAGGAACAGTCCACGCGGGGCGACCGGCAGGACCCGGTCGGGGAGGGGAAGCGCCGGGCCCCTGTGCTGCCGCCGCGCTGCCTGGGGCGACGGCGTGGCCCGCCCCTACCGTTCCGACCGGCGGCACCCCACCAGGCTCCCGGCCGGCGGCCGCCGTCCCATCCCTTCCCGTACACCGATCGAGAGGACGAGGCGATGACCGAACCGCAGGAGACGGACACCACCCAGGCGTTCGAGGAGCTGGTCGAGGACGAGTACAGCCGTCCGCAGACCTGCCTCATCCCGACGGCCGTGCGCTGACCGCACGCGGCCGGCCCACCGAAGAAGAGGTCCACACCATGCGCCTGCGTGTTTCGCCGCTGGTCGTCTTCGCCTGGCGGAACGGCCAGCTGGTCTGCGACGACCCGGTGCACCGCCGGCAGCTGGCCCTGAGCCCGGCCGCCCAGCGCGTGCTGCCGTACTTCGCGGACTGGGCGGAGGCGGGCGACGCCGCCGGGTCCGGCACCCCGCCGGACCCGCGGCTGGTCCACCGTCTGCTCCAGGCCCACGTCCTGATCGCGGAGGGCTCCCCCGAGGACGGGCTCGCCCGCTCCCTGGGCGCCTGGTCCGAGTGGGGCACGGCGGCGACCTACTACCACCTGGCCACCCGGACGGCCGACGACGAGCCGTTCCGCACCGCGGCCGAGGACACCGCCTGGCTCGTCGGGCACCTGCCGGACCGTCCCGAGCCACCGGAGACGAAGCAGTACCCGGACGCCGAACGCCACTTGCTGCCCCCGGTGGACCGGCTCCGCCTGGGCGCCGGGGACCACGTGTCCCCGCGGTCACAGGGCCACGCCGACCTGGGCACCGTCCTGCGCGGCCGCCGTACCACCCGTGCCTTCGACGCCCACCGGTCCATGACCGCGGCGCAGCTGTCCGCCCTGCTGCACTGGGTGGCCGCGCCCCAGCACCGGGTCAGCACCCCCGGGCTGCGGCCCGCGATGCTCAGGACCAGCCCGTCCGGCGGCGCCCGGCACTCGATCGAGGTGTACCCGGTCGTGCTCCGCGTCGACGGCGTGCCCTCCGGCGTCTACCACTACCACCCCACCGACCACGCCCTGGAGCGCCTCGGCGACGCCCCGGCCGGTCCCGGCGACGCCGTCGGCTGGTGCGGCGACCAGAGCTACGCGGGCGGCGCGGGCGTACTCCTCTTCTACACGTCCGTGCTGGACCGGGTCGCCTGGAAGTACCGCACGCCCCGCACCTACCGCACCCTCTACATGGAGCTGGGCCACTTCAGCCAGACCGCCTACCTCGTGGGCACCGCCCTCGGCCTCGGCGTCTTCTTCACCGCCGCCACCCGGGACGCGGCCGTCGAGGAACGGCTCGGCATCGACTGGCGCGAGGAGATCCTGCTCGGCGTCAACGGCGCCGGAGTGCCGTCCGCCGCCGAGACCGAACGCCAGCGGGCCATGCTCGACGGAGGCGACGCGGGGTTCTCCTTCCCCGGCGACGACTGGGACGGACTGGCCGCGTGAACACCGGCGACGGCCGGACCGCCGGCATCCGCGCGCACCTCGACCTGGACCGCGCCGACCGCAACATCGCCCGGCTGCACCGCGCCGCCGCCGCACACGGCGTGCGGGTGCGGGCCCATGTGAAGGGGCACCGCACCACCGAGCTGGCACTGCGCCAGCTGCGGGCCGGTGCCGCGGGCATCGCGGTGACCCAGCTCGCGCAGGCCCGCGCCTACGTCGCCGCAGGCATCCGGGACGTGGTCGTCGCCCACCCCTGGACCGAGCCCTGGCGCCTGCGGGCGGCCGCCGAACTCGCCCGCCACTGCCGCCTGTCGGTGCACGTGGCCACCGAGGACGCCGTGTACGGCCTGGCCGCCGCGGCCCGCCGCGCGGGCACCACGGTCGGCGTCCGCGTCCAGCTGGGCACCGGCCTCGACGTCACCGCGACACCGGACGGCCGGGTCGTCGCCCTCGCCCGCACCGTGGTCTCGTGCCCCTCCCTGCGCCTCGACGGCGTCACCGCCTACCAGGCCCTCGTCACCCCACGGGCGGCGCGGGACGCGTACGGCACCGGGCGGGCGACCGCCGCCCACGTCGTACGGGCCGCCGGGCTGCTGCGCGCCGCGGACCTGCCCTGCCCCGCGGTCACGGTGGGCGGCACCCCCACCGCTGCCGGTGCCCTGTCGGTGCCGGGCGTCACGGAACTCTGCTCCGGTGCCTACGCCCTGTACGACACGGGCCTGGCCGCCGTCGGCGCCTGCGCCCCCGAGGACGTGGCACTCACGGTCGCGGCCCACGGCACGGAGGACCGCCGCCGGCTGGACGCGCTGCTGGAGCAGCACCCCTACCCCTGGCAGACCCCGGCCGACTGCGCCCGGCTCGCCACCACCGCACCGCCCGGCACACCCCTGCGCCCGCCCCACATCTGCCCCGTGACCCAGGGCATCACGACCCTCACCGTCCACGGCGGCTCCGAAGCACGCGCCCTCGGCACCTGGCAGGTGATCAACGACCAGGACCGCGAGCCGGGGACACCGAAGGAGGAGGCACCGGAGCGCACGGCGGAGGCCTTGGCGCCGATGGCGGAGAAGACGGAGACGGCGCAGGCACCGATGTCGATGGCGGAGACGGCGCAGGCGCCGGAGTCGATGGCGGAGCCGGCGGACGCATTGGCGTGGATGGCGGAGACGGCGGAGCGGAGGGCGGAGACAGCGGGCACATTGGCGTGGATGGCGGAGACGGCGGAGCGGAGGGCGGAGGCGCCGGTGTCGTCGGCGGTGACGGCGGTGCGGACGGTGTCGACCGTGTCCACCGTGTCTACGGTGTCGACGGGAGGTCCCCACCGATGACCCGCGAGGCGCGGACGACCCGCCCCCACAAGGCGCCCCCCGGCCGGTTCGCCGTGCTGCGCGTACCGGCCTACCGGCTGTTTCTCGGCGCCCAGTTCACCTCCACCTTCGGCGACTACCTGGTCGCCCCCGCGCTGGCCTTCGCCGTCCTGGACATCTCCGGATCGCCGACCGACCTCGGCCTCGTGCTCGCCGCGCGGACCGTGCCCCTCGTACTGCTGATGCTCCTCGGCGGTGTGCTGGCCGACCGGCTGCCCCGGCACCGGGTGATGCTCGGCGCCGATCTGGCACGGCTGCTCAGCCAGGGCACGGCCGCCGCCGACGTGCTCGGCGGACACGCGGCCGTCTGGCATCTCGTCGTGCTCCAGGCCGTGCACGGCACCGCGAGCGCCCTGTTCACACCGGCCGTCACCGGCCTGGTCCAGGAGACCGTGCCGGCCGGGCAGCGCCAGGCCGCCAACGCCCTGCGCGGCATCGGCCAGTCCACCGCGATGATCACCGGACCGCTCGCCGCGGCCCTGCTCCTCGTCACCACGGGCACCGGCTGGGCACTGGCCGCCGACGCCGCCACCTTCGGCATCAGCGCCCTCTGCCTGGCCCGGCTGCGGACGCCCGGCCGCCCGGCGGCCCGGCCCGGCGGCGTCCTGACCGAACTGCGCGAAGGCTGGCGGGAGTTCCGCTCCCGCACCTGGGTGTGGTCGGTGATCGTGATGGCCTCGCTGACCAACATGCTCTACGGCTTCGTCACCGTGCTAGGCCCCCTGGCCGCCGAACACGAACCGGACGGACGCGGCGCCTGGGGACTGCTCCTGGCGGGGTTCGGCGCCGGTGCCGTGTGCGGAGGCGCGGCCGCGCTCCTGGTCCGTCCGCGCCGCCCGCTGCGGGCGGCACTGCTGACGGTGACCCTGTTCGCCGCACCGCCGCTCGCGCTGTCCCGGGGAGCCTCCCTGCCGTCGGCGCTGCTCGCGATGTTCCTCGGCGGCGCCGGGCTGATGCTCTTCAACCCGCTCTGGGAGACCGCCCTGCAGGCCGGCGTGCCCGCCGCCGTGCTCTCCCGGGTCAGCGCCTACGAGTGGTTCGGCTCCTACGCCGCCCAGCCCCTCGGCCTCGCCCTGGCCGGCCCGGTGGCCGGCGCGATCGGCCTGCACACCGCCCTGCTGGTGTCGGGCACGGCCCAACTCATCGTCTCCCTCGCCCCGCTGACGGTGCGGGAGGTACGTGGGCGCGAGGGTGCGGCACCCGGTACGGACCCGGGGGCTCAGGCACCGGAGTTGTCCACAACCGCCGAGTAGTCCACGGGGTCTGACGCGTTCCGGCCACCGGTTGTACGGTCTCCACGAGTTGATGTTCGTGTCGAAGCCCGTGCCGGCGCCCGTCCGGGGCCGCGCCCGGGGTGGCGGGGGAGGTGGTCGCGATGACCGGAACGGGTGTGCGGGTGGCTGACGCGGCGGAGCCGGGACACCGCAGGCTGCCGCGGGTGCGCGGATTCGCCGAGTGGCCCCGGCAGGGCTCGCCCAAGGAGGAGGGCAAGGCGCTGCGGGCGAGCGTGCCGCGCCGGGTGCACAGCACCCTCGACCTGGACGCCGCCCGCCCCGACGCGGTGAGCGCGGTCACCGAGTCCAACGCGGGCCGGATCCCCGAACTGACCGCGATCCGGGTCGGCCGGATGGCGGCCTCGCCCTTCGCCTTCCTGCGCGGCTCGGCCGGACTCATGGCGCACGACCTGGCCCGCACCCCCATGACGAGGATCCGCACCCAGATATGCGGGGACGCGCACGCCGCCAACTTCGGGCTGTACGGCGACGCGCGCGGCGGACTCGTCATCGATCTGAACGACTTCGACGAGACCGTGCACGGCCCCTGGGAGTGGGACGTCAAGCGGCTCGCGACCTCGCTCGTGCTCGCCGGACGCGAGGCCGGCGCCGACGAGGACACCTGCCGGTCGGCGGCGCGGGACGCGGTCGGCGCCTACCGCCGCACCATGCGGCTGCTGGCGAAGCTGCCCGTGCTGGACGCGTGGAACGCCATCGCGGACGAGGAACTGGTCTCCCACACCGACGCGCACGACCTGCTCGGCACCCTGGAGCGGGTCTCGCAGAAGGCGCGGGCCAACACCAGCGGCCGGTTCGCGGCGAAGTCGACCGAGGTGGCCGGGGACGGCGGACGGCGGTTCGTCGACGCCTCCCCCGTGCTGCGCCGGATACCCGACGCCGAGGCCGCGGCGGTGGCCGCGTCCCTGGAGGAGTACCTGACGACGCTGTCCGAGGACCGGCACCCCCTGCTCGCCCGGCACGCCGTGCACGACGTGGCCTTCCGGGTGGTCGGCACCGGCAGCGTCGGCACCCGGTCGTACGTGGTGCTGCTCCTCGACCACCGCGGGGAGCCGCTGGTGCTCCAGGTGAAGGAGGCCCGCCCCTCAGCGCTGGTCCCGCACCTGGCCACGGCCGGGTTCGAGACACCGCGGGTGACGCACGAGGGCCGCCGGGTCGTCCTCGGGCAGCAGCGGATGCAGGTGGTCAGCGACATCCTGCTGGGCTGGACGACGGTCGACGGTCGACCCTTCCAGGTGCGCCAGTTCCGCAACCGCAAGGGCAGCGTCGACCCGGCCGCGCTCGCCGTGGACCAGATCGACGACTACGCCCGCATGACCGGCGCGCTCCTGGCCCGCGCCCACTCCCACGGCGCCGACCCCCGCCTGATCGCCGGCTACTGCGGCAAGAACGAGGAACTGGACGAGGCCACCGCCACCTTCGCCCTCACCTACGCCAACCTCACCGAAGCAGATCACACCCACCTGACCAAGGCCATCCAAACAGGGCGAATCCCCGCAGAACTGGGCGTGTGAGGAAGAGCCGGGGAGCGAGAGAGCCGGCGCGTGAGGGCGGGCCGCTGTGAGGAGGTCCGGGTGGTGAGGGAGAGATAGGGGTGTAACGGAGAGCCGGGGATGCGAGGGACAGGGCCGAGCCCGGCCGCCCCAGCGGGGAGCAGGGCAGCCCCCAAGGGCGCGGCCAACCGGCCGAGCGATATCGCGAACGGCACGGCAGCTCCCCAGGGGCGCGGGGAACTGCGCGAACACCCCCCACAACCCGCACCCGGCAACGAACCCGAACCCCTCCCCACCCGGCCCCCAAGCCCCGCACCCGGCAGCGAATCCGCACTCTTCCCCACCCGGGCCCACGGCCCAAGCCGAGCGCAGCGGCTACGCTGGGCGGGTGACGACCCCGGAAGCTGAGCAGCCCCAGCCACCCCGGCCCGAGGAGCGGCTCGAGCAGGCCGTACGGGCCGCCGAGCAGGCCTTGATCGAGTACGAGATCGCCGTAGAGACCTTCCGCGTCGAGGTCGAGAACTTCGCCCGGCTGCACGAGCAGAGACTCGGCCCGCTCTACGCCCGCATCGAGCAACTGGACGCCGAGATCGCGGAGGCGAAGGCCGCCCGCACCGGCGACCCGGAGGACATCCGCCGCGCCGAGGAGGCCCGCGCCCGCGTCCTGCCCATCCCCGGCGTCGAGGAACTGCTGCACGGCTGGATGGACGGCCAAGGCCTCTACCCGGAGGCCGCGGCCATGCTCACGGACCAGCCGGTTCGGCCCCCGGAGCGGGTGCGGCCCAGCGAGGAGGCCCGCAAGCTCTACCGCGAGCTGGCCCGCAAGGCCCACCCCGACCTGGCGCAGGAGGAGGACGAGCGCAAGCGCCGCGAGGAGTTCCTCAGCCGCGTCAACGCCGCCTACGCCCGGGGCGACGAGACCCTGCTGCGGGAGCTCGCCGAGGAGTGGGCCGCCGGTCCGGTCCCGCCGGAGCGGCGCCCGAGCCCCGCCGAGGAGTTGTACGCCCGCCTCGAATGGCTCGCCCAGCGCAAGGAACTGCTCAACCTCGTCGCCCGGGAACTGGAGGACGGCGCGATCGCGGGCATGCTCCGCCTCGCCCCGGACGACCCCGACGCGCTGCTCGAGGAGATCGCCGACAGGCTCCGTGCCGACATCACCCAGCGGGAGACGGAGCTGGCGGACCTCCTGGGGCAGGACTGAACCGCACCGTCCTTCGGGTAGCGTCGGAGACATGAATTTCGGAGCTGGTGTGCCCACGGTCGAGGTCACGGACCTCAAGGACGGCGACTTCCTGCTGGACGTCCGCGAGGACGACGAGTGGCAGGCGGGCCACGCCGAGGGGGCACTGCACATCCCGATCAGCGAGTTCGTGGCCCGCTACGGCGAGCTGACCGAGGCCGCCCCGCAGGACGGCCGGGTGCACGTCATCTGCCGCTCCGGCGGCCGGTCCGCGCAGGTCACCATGTACCTGGTGCAGCAGGGCGTCGACGCGGTGAACATCGACGGCGGCATGCAGTCCTGGGCCGCCGCGGGCCGCCCGGTGATTACCGCGGACGGCAACCCGGGCCACGTGCTGTAGCCCCCCGGCCGTTCCCGCGGCCGCCCGGTCAGCCGAGCGGATGCGCCGCCAGCAGGTCCCCGAGCCGTTCCTCGTACGCCGCCGCCGGGCCGAGCGCCAGCTCCAGGTGCTTGGCCCAGGCGTGGTACCGGTGCAGGGAGTAGTCGGTGTCCGCGCCGAACCCGCCGTGCAGATGCTGTGCCGTCTGCACGAGGCGCCGTACGCCCTCCGCCGCCCAGATCTTCGCCACGGCGACGTCCCCGGCGGCGGGCAGCGGACCCGGGGCCCCCGAGGCGATCCGCCAGGCGGCCTGCCAGAGGGTGGCCTCCATGGCCCGCAGGTCGATGTACCGGTCGGCGGCCTGCACGGCCACCGCCTGGAAGGTCGCGATCGGATACCCGAACTGCTCCCGCTTGCCGGTGTACTCGCCGGTCATGCCGAGCACCCGCTCGCCCAGCCCGAGCGCCAGCGCACAGGTGCCGGTCGCGAGCAGCGCGTGCAGCCACTCCCACGCCCCCTCGGCCTCGATGACCTCGCCCGCGCCGACGCGGGCGGACGTCAGCCGCAGCTCGGCCAGCCGTTCCCCGCTGGTGGACACCTGCTCGGCGAGCGTCACACCGTCCAGTTCGCGGGGCACGAGCGCGAGTACGCTCCGTCCGGCCGTGGTGCCCTCGATGTGCGCCGGTACGACGACGAGGTCCGCGTCGTACGCCCACGGCACCGCCGTCTGCACCCCCTCCAGCACCCACGCCGGCCCGTCCCGCCTGGCGGTGACGGCCAGTTCGGCGGGGTCGTGCCCGGTACGGCCGCTCGCGGCGACGGTCAGCACCAGCTCACCCCGCCCCGCCCGCTCCAGCAGACGCTCCCCGAGGTCCGGGCCGCCGTAGGTTCCCACGGCCGCCGCGGCCGCGCTGTGCTCCAGCAGCGGCACCCGCGCGAGGACCTTCGCCGACTCGCGCAGCACCAGGCACAGCGCGATCGCGTCCAGGCCCGCGCCGCCGTACGCGTCGTCGAGGAGCAGGCTCAGCAGGTCCGCCCCGGCGAGCCGGGACCACAGGTCCCGGTCGAGGCCGTCGGCCACGGCGCCCCTGGTGAGCGCCGGGCTGGGCACCGCGTCGGGTGCGACACCGGCGAACACTCCGCGCGCCGCCTCGGCCGCGGCCCGCTGCTCCTCGGTGAAGGTGAAGTCCACGCCTGTCCCTCCGACGGTGCGGTCATCTGACGGGCCGTCAAGATAGAACAGGTTCTAGGAGAAGTGAACCGCCCCGCACCGTTCACCGCCCAGAGCCGCCCCGTCCGGGCACACCGCCGCAGGCCAGGCCCCGGCGCCGGACGCGGGCGCACCGGTCCCGGCGTACCGCGTGGCGAGGACCACGCACGTCGGCCCGTACCCGGGGCTGCGCCCGGTGGCCGGGTCTGAGTACCGTTCCGTGCGGGTGCCGAGCTGTGGTGCTCGTGCACGATGCGGCGCCTGTGACGGGAAGCCGTACCACTGGGCTGACCCAGCCGAACGACTGACCGGAACGGGGACGGGGCGGAATGGACGCGTACGACGAGGACTCGGGGGCCGCGCGCGGCCCGGACGGGTCGGCCGGAGCGCGTCTCCCGGAGGACCGGCCGAAGGGCCTCCCGGGCGGCGAGCACTCCGGCGACCCCGGCGCTCCCGAGCCGTCCCCGCCCGGCCCCGAGGACGCCACCGCTCCGGCGGCGCCCGGCACCGCGACCGCCGCCCCGTCCCCGCCGGGGTCCGAGGACGCCGCCGCGGCAGGGCCCCGCACCGAGGACGCCGAGACCGCCGCCCCCGTGCCGCCCCGTACCGGGGTCGCCGCCCTCTCGCCCCGCTACCAGGTCGGCGCCGCGCTGGCGCTCGCGGTGGTCGCCGTCGGAGCCTGTGTGCACCTGCTGATGGTGTTCCTCAGCCTGGCACCGGACAACACGGTGTCGAAGCAGCACGGCAAGGCGGTCGAGGAGTGGGTGTACCCGGAGTTCGAGCAGAACTGGAAGCTGTTCGCGCCGAACCCGCTGCAGCAGAACATAGCCGTCCAGGTGCGCGCCGAGGTGCGCATGAAGGACGGCGGGCTGCGCACCACCGGCTGGACCGACCTGTCCGCCCAGGACGGCGCGGCCATCGACGGCAACCTGGTGCCGAGCCACACCGAGCAGAACGAGCTGCGCCGGGCCTGGGACTTCTTCACCGCCACGCACGGCGCCGACAACCGCCCCGTGGGCATGCGCGGCTCGCTCTCCGAGGAGTACCTGCGCCGGATCGTGGTGATGCGCCTGTACCGCACCGACCCGACCAGCCGGGCCGGCGTCATCCAGCAGGTGCAGGTCCGCTCCTGCACCACCAATGTGCAGCCCCCCGCCTGGAGCGGTGAGCAGGTGCCCGACAAACCCGTCTACCGGCAGTTGCCCTGGTGGACCCCGACCGCCGCCGAGGCCGCCGGAGGTGTGCGGTGAACCGCTTCTCCCTGACCCTGTCGCGCGGGATCGCCCGCGTCACGGAGGCGGCCCTCGGGCCGTACCAGAGCGCTGTGATCCGGATCGGGTTCGCCGGCACCTGGATGCTGTTCCTGCTGCGCGAGTTCCCCCACCGCCAGGAGCTGTACGGCCCCGCGGGACCCTGGGGCTGGAACCTCGCCAAGCAGCTGACCGGCGACAACCACGCCTTCACGGCCCTGCTGTGGTCGAACGGCCAGGCGTGGTTCGAGCTCTGCTACGCGGTGGCGGCCCTCGCGAGCGCGGCCCTGATGCTCGGCTGGCGCACCCGCACCGCGTCCGTCCTGTTCATGGTGGGCGTGCTGTCGCTGCAGAACCGCAGCGTCTTCGTCGGCGACGGCGGCGACAACGTGCTGCACCTGATGTCCTTCTACCTCGTGTTCACCCGGTGCGGGCAGGTGTGGTCCCTCGACGCCCGGCGCCGGGCACGCCACGAGGCGGCACGGGCCCGTGGGGAGCGGGTGCCCGCCGACCGGGTGGGGCCGGTGCTGTGGGTGCTGCTCGGCCTGGCGCTCGTCACGGCGACGGCGACCGGCCGGTTCGACAACGGATGGCTGGTCCCCGCACTGCTGTGGACGGCGTGGGCGGTGCTCGGCCTGTGGTGGGCGGCCGGCCGCCGCCCGGGGTCGGCGGAGCCGCGGATCATGCTGGACGTGATCGCCAACGTGCTGCACAACGGCGCGCTGGTCGTGATCATGGCGGAGGCGTGCCTGATCTACGCCACGGCCGGCTGGTACAAGATCCAGGGCTCGCGCTGGCAGGACGGCACCGCCGTCTACTACCCGCTCCACCTGGACTACTTCTCGCCCTGGCCCGGCCTCGCCGACCTGATGTCCTCGAGCGGCACGATCATGATGATCGTGGCCTACGGGACCGTCATGGTGCAGGTCGCCTTCCCGTTCACCCTGTTCAACCGGCGGGTGAAGAACGTCCTGCTGGTGCTGATGATGCTGGAGCACTCGGTGATCGCGGTCGTCCTCGGACTGCCGTTCTTCTCGCTGGCGATGATCACCGCGGACGCGGTCTTCCTGCCGACGTCCTTCCTGCGCGGGCTGGGCGCCCTGGTGACACGGGCGGCCGGGCGTCTCGTCCGGCGCGAGGGCCCCACGCTGCCGTCGCCGCGCACCCCCGAGGAGAGCACGGCCGGGCGCGTAGGGTTCACGGCATGACGGACCCGCTCTCCCGCTGGCGCGAGCACGCCGGTTCCGCCGTGCTGCTCGACGGCTTCCACGCCCTCAAGCACGCGCTGCGCTTCGGGGCCGAGGTGCCGGTGGCGGTCACCACCGACCGGCGGGCCGCGCTCGCCCTGGCGGACGAGCTGGCCGAGGACGTACGGGACACCCTGGACGCACTGCTCACGCAGGTGCCTGCCGAGGCGTACGCCTCACTCGTCCCGCGGCCCCATCCCACGGGAGTGGCCGCGCTGGCCGTACGGCCGTCCCGTGAGGCCAATCTGCGGGCGCTCGCCCGGACGCCCCGCCCCGCCCCCGTCGTGGTCCTCGACAACCCGCGCAACCTGGGCAACGCCGGTGCCGTGATCCGGCTGGCCGCCGGTTTCGGGGCGACCGGCGTGGTCACCACGGGCACGCTCGACCCCTGGCATCCGACGGTGGTGCGCGGCGGTGCGGGCCTGCACTTCGCGACCGCCGTGGAGCGCCTCGGCGCCGACGAGCTGCCTCCCGGGCCGCTGTTCGCCCTCGACCCCGAGGGCGAGGACATCCGCGGCACCGGGCTGCCCGACGACGCCGTGCTCGCCTTCGGGTCGGAACGCAGCGGGCTGTCCGGGGAACTGCGCGCGCGTGCCGACCATCTGCTGCGGCTGCCGATGCGCCCCCAGGTCTCCAGCTACAACCTCGCCACCAGCGTGGCGATGACGCTGTACCACTGGAGTGCGACCCAGGGGGCGCACCGCGCCCCTTAGGGGGCGGGGAGCGTCACGCCTCCCGGCGCACCTCGACGACCCGGAACCGGTTCGCCACGAACGCGCCGTCGCACAGGGCCGCGTTCGCCGCCGGGTTGCCGCCCGAACCGTGGAAGTCGGAGAAGGCGGCGGTCTGGTTCACGTACACCCCGCCGGTGAGGTTGAGCGACAGCTGGGCCGCCTCCTCCAGGCACGCCTCCTCGACGGCCTGCTCGACCTCGGGGTCGGTGGTGTAGGCGCCGACGGTCATCGCGCCCTTCTCGCGGACCGTCCGGCGCAGCAGCTCCACCGCGTCGGCCGCCGAGTCGACCGCGACGGCGAAGGAGACGGGCCCGAAGCACTCGCTCATGTAGGCGGCCTCGGCGTCCGGCTTGGCGCCGTCCAGCTTGACGATGACGGGGGTGCGGACGACCGCGCCGGGGAACTCCGGGTTGCTGACCTCGCGGGAGGCGAGGGCGACCTCGCCGAGACCGGCCGCGGCCTCCAGCCGGGCCTTGACGTCCGGGTTGACGATCGCGCCCAGCAGCGCGTTCGCGCGCGCGTCGTCGCCGAGCAGGCCGTCGACCGCGCGGGCGAGGTCGGCGGTGACCTCGTCGAAGGACTTCGGGCCCTGGTCGGTGCCGATGCCGTCCCGGGGGATCAGCAGGTTCTGCGGGGTGGTGCACATCTGGCCGCTGTACAGGGACAGCGAGAACGCCAGGTTGGACAGCATGCCCCTGTAGTCGTCGGTGGAGTGCACGATCACCGTGTTGACGCCGGCCTTCTCCGTGTAGACCTGCGCCTGGTGGGCGTTGGTCTCCAGCCAGTCGCCGAAGGACGTCGACCCGGTGTAGTCGATGATCCTGATCTCCGGGCGGGTGGCGAGGGTCTTGGCGACGCCCTCGCCGGGGCGCTCGGCGGCCAGGGCCACCAGGTTCGGGTCGAAGCCGGCCTCGGTGAGCACCTGGCGGGCCACCTGCACGGTCAGCGCCAGCGGCAGCACCGCGCGCGGGTGCGGCTTGACCAGCACCGCGTTGCCGGTCGCCAGGGAGGCGAACAGGCCCGGGTAGCCGTTCCAGGTCGGGAAGGTGTTGCAGCCGATGACCAGGCCGATGCCGCGCGGAACGGACGTGAAGTGCTTGGTGAGGACCAGCGGGTCGCGCTTGCCCTGCGGCTTGGTCCACTCCGCCGTCTCGGGGGTGCGGACCTGCTCCGCGTACGCGTACGCCACGGCCTCCAGGCCGCGGTCCTGCGCGTGCGGGCCGCCCGCCTGGAACGCCATCATGAACGCCTGGCCGCTGGTGTGCATCACCGCGTGGGCGAACTCGTGCGTCCGGTCGCTGATCCGCTTGAGGATCTCGACGCAGACCACGGCCCGCACCTCGGCGCCGGCGTCCCGCCAGGCCCGCTGACCGGCGCGCATCGCCGGGATCAGCACGTCCACGTCCGCGTGCGGGTAGCTCACGCCCAGCTCGATGCCGTACGGCGAGACCTCGCCGTCCACCCAGCCGTCCGTGCCGGGCTGGCCGAGGTCGAGACGGGTGCCCAGCAGGGCGTCGAAGGCGGCCTTGCCCGCCGCCGCGTCCAGGCTGCCGTGCTCGCCGTAGGCCTTCGGGTGCTCGGGGTGCGGTGACCAGTACGCACGTGTGCGGATCGCTTCCAGGGCCTGGTCGAGAGTGGGCCGGTGCTTGGCGATCAGCTCGGGCGCGGTCAGTTCGGCGGCCATGCGGGACCAACTCCTCGTCTGGAGAACTCTGAGCCGAGTTCACGACCTGGCATAAAGAGCAGCGGGATGGGACGGTCAGAGCTAGAGTAACCGAACGATCGGTCGGGACAAGGGGGCCTGCCGCATCTGTGGAAAACCCCGTGCGGGAGGATCGCGCACATGACAGCAATCGACCTCAGCAGCCCCGTGGCCGTCGTCGGCACCGGCACCATGGGCCAGGGCATCGCCCAGGTCGCGCTGGCCGCCGGCCATCCGGTGCGGCTCTACGACGCCGTGGCCGGACGGGCCCGGGACGCGGCCGCGGCGATCGGCGCCCGCCTCGACCGGCTCGTGGACAAGGGCCGGCTCACCGCCGCCGACCGGGACGCGGCCCGCGCCCGGCTCACGCCCGTGGACGACCTCGCCGGGCTGGCCGACTGCGCGCTGGTCGTCGAGGCCGTCCTGGAACGGCTGGACGTCAAGCAGCAGCTCTTCGCCGAGCTGGAGGACCTCGTCGCCGAGGACTGCCTGCTCGCCACCAACACCTCCTCGCTGTCGGTGACGGCGATCGGCGGCGCCCTGCGCCATCCCGGCCGCTTCGTGGGCCTGCACTTCTTCAACCCCGCGCCGCTGCTGCCGCTGGTCGAGGTCGTCTCCGGCTTCGCCACCGACGTCACGTCGGCCACGCGCGCGTACGAGACCGCCCGCGCCTGGGGCAAGACCCCGGTGGCCTGCGCGGACACCCCCGGCTTCATCGTCAACCGGATCGCCCGGCCGTTCTACGCCGAGGCGTTCGCCGTGTACGAGGCCCAGGCCGCCGACCCGGCCACCATCGACGCGGTGCTGCGCGAGTGCGGCGACTTCCGGATGGGAGCGTTCGAGCTGACCGACCTGATCGGGCAGGACGTCAACGAGTCGGTGACCCACTCGGTGTGGCAGGCCTTCTTCCAGGACGTGCGCTTCACGCCCTCCCTGGCCCAGCGCCGGCTGGTGGAGTCCGGCCGGCTCGGCCGCAAGAGCGGGCACGGCTGGTACGACCACGCCGACGGCGCCGAGCGGCCCGAGCCGCACACCGCCGACAAGGAGCAGCCGCCCGCGTACGTCGTCGCCGAGGGCGACCTCGGCCCCGCCGCCGAGCTGCTCACGCTGATCCGCGAGGCGGGCATCCGGGTGCGCGAGGAGGACGAGGACAACGGCACCCGCCTGGTGCTGCCCGGCGGCGGCCAGCTGGTCCTCGCCGACGGCCAGACCTCCGTGGAGTTCCGCGACGTCGTCCACTTCGACCTCGCCCTCGACTACCGCGGCGCCACCCGCGTCGCCCTGTCCGCCTCCCAGGACACCGCGCCCGGGACCCTCGCCGAGGCCACCGGCCTGTTCCAGGCGCTCGGCAAGGACGTCAGCGTCATCGGCGACGTCCCCGGCATGATCGTGGCCCGCACCGTCGCCCGGATCATCGACCTCGCCCACGACGCCGTCGCCAAGGGCGTGGCCACCGAGGAGGACGTCGACACCGCGATGCGCCTGGGCGTCAACTACCCGCTCGGCCCCTTCGAGTGGGACCGCAGGCTCGGCCACGAGTTCGCCTTCGACGTCCTGGACGAGATGCACGAGCGCGACCCCTCCGGACGCTACGCGCCCTCCCTCGCGCTCTACCGCCACGCCTACGCCATCGACAAGCGGGAGGGCGCCTCATGACCACGGTCAAGCGCGACACGTACACCCCCGAGACGCTGCTCTCCGTCGCCGTGCAGGTCTTCAACGAGCGCGGCTACGACGGCACCTCCATGGAGCACCTGTCCAAGGCGGCCGGCATCTCCAAGTCGTCGATCTACCACCACGTCAGCGGCAAGGAGGAGCTGCTGCGCCGGGCGGTCAGCCGCGCCCTGGACGGCCTGTTCGCCATCCTCGACGAGGAGCACGCGCGCGAGGGCCGGTCCGTCGACCGCCTGGAGCACGTCGTGCGGCGCATGGTCGAGGTGCTGATAACCGAGCTGCCCTACGTCACGCTGCTGCTGCGGGTGCGGGGCAACACCGCCACCGAGCGGTGGGCGCTGGACCGGCGCCGCGACTTCGACCACCGGGTCGCCGAGCTGCTGAAGGCGGCCGCGGCCGACGGGGACGTACGGGCGGACGTGGAGGTCCGGCTCGCCACCCGGCTGGTCTTCGGGATGATCAACTCCATCGTGGAGTGGTACCGGCCGGACCCGCACGGCGTCACGGACCGAGAGGTGGCCGACGCGGTCGTACGGCTCGTCTTCTCGGGCCTGCGGCAGGCCTGAGGCCGCCGGCCCGGCCTCCGCCCGGCCCCTTCGCCTCCCCTTCCTGTCCCGTTCCTATGCCTCCGGCTCCAGGTCCTCCTCCTCGAACACCAGCAGCGTGCGGGTGCTCAGCACCTCCGGGATCGCCTGGAGCCGCGTGAGCACCAGCTCGCGCAGTGCCCGGTTGTCGGGCGTGTGCACCAGGAGCAGCACGTCGAAGTCGCCGCCGACCAGCGCGATGTGGGAGGCGCCGGGCAGCTGTCTGAGGTGCTCGCGGACCGTGCGCCAGGTGTTCTGGACGATCTTCAGCGTGACGTAGGCCGACGTGCCGTGGCCCGCCCGCTCGTGGTCCACGCGCGCGCTGAAGCCCCGGATCACCCCGTCCTCGACGAGCCGGTTGATGCGCGCGTAGGCGTTGGCGCGGGACACGTGGACGCGCTCGGCCACGGAGCGTATCGAGGCACGGCCGTCCGACTGCAGGATCTTCAGGATGTCCTGGTCGATGGTGTCCAGCGGGCGCGGCGGCAGAAGGGCACCGCCCTGCGTGCCGTCGGCCATTTGTTCAGGTGGCATGTCCCCCCGCTTCATCGCCGTGGACGTCCTGCGTTCATTCCAGGTTGTGGAGAACCGTTTGTCCACAGCCTGGAGGTGCCTGTAGCCAAAATGTGCCGACGACCGAACAATCGGTAGGTGAGGCGGGTCACAGGCGACACGTCTCCGTAGCCGCTCCCACGAGGAGGTGCCGTCATGACGGTCATGGAGCAGCGGGGCGCGTACAAGCCGTCCCCGCCGCCCGCCTGGCAGCCCCGCACGGACCCCGCGCCACTGCTGCCCGACGCCGAGCCCTACCGCGTGCTCGGCACCGAGGCGGCCGCCAAGGCCGACCCGGACCTGCTGCGCAGGCTCCACGCCCAGCTGGTGCGCGGCCGCCGCTACAACACGCAGGCCACCGCGCTCACCAAGCAGGGCCGCCTGGCCGTCTACCCCTCCAGCACCGGCCAGGAGGCCTGCGAGGTCGCCGCCGCCCTGGCCCTGGAGGAGCGCGACTGGCTCTTCCCCAGCTACCGCGACACCCTCGCCGTCGTCAGCCGGGGCGTGGACCCCGTCGAGGCCCTCACCCTGCTGCGCGGCGACTGGCACACCGGCTACGACCCCTACGCCCACCGGGTGGCCCCCCTCAGCACCCCGCTGGCCACCCAGCTCCCGCACGCCGTCGGCCTCGCCCACGCCGCCCGCCTCAAGGGCGACGACGTGGTCGCGCTCGCCATGGTCGGCGACGGCGGCACCAGCGAGGGCGACTTCCACGAGGCGCTGAACTTCGCCGCCGTCTGGCAGGCGCCGGTCGTCTTCCTCGTGCAGAACAACGGCTTCGCCATCTCCGTCCCGCTCGCCAAGCAGACCGCCGCGCCCTCCCTGGCCCACAAGGCCGTCGGGTACGGCATGCCGGGCCGTCTGGTCGACGGCAACGACGCGGCCGCGGTGCACGAGGTCCTCAGCAAGGCCGTACGGCACGCCCGCGCGGGCGGCGGACCGACCCTGGTCGAAGCGGTGACGTACCGCATCGACGCCCACACCAACGCCGACGACGCCACCCGCTACCGGGGCGACTCCGAGATCGAGGCCTGGCGCGCCCACGACCCGGTCACGCTGCTGGAGACGGAGCTGACCGCGCGCGGCCTGATCGACGAGGCCGGCCTCGAAGCCGTACGGGAGGACGCGGAGGCGATGGCCGCCTCCCTGCGTGAGCGCATGAACCGGGACCCCGAACTCGACCCCATGGAACTCTTCGACCACGTCTACGCCGAGACCACCTCCCAGCTGCGCGAACAGCGCGCCCTGCTGCAGGCCGAGCTGGAGGCCGAGCAGGACGGGCACGGCATCCGGGAAGGCGGGGTCCGATGACCACCGTCGCCGTCAAGCCCGCCACCATGGCGCAGGCCCTCACGCGCGCGCTGCGCGACGCGATGGCCGCCGACCCCACCGTGCACGTCATGGGCGAGGACGTCGGCACCCTCGGCGGTGTCTTCCGGGTCACCGACGGGCTCGCCAAGGAGTTCGGCGAGGACCGCTGCACCGACACCCCGCTCGCCGAGGCCGGCATCCTCGGCACCGCCGTCGGCATGGCCATGTACGGCCTGCGCCCGGTGGTGGAGATGCAGTTCGACGCCTTCGCCTACCCGGCGTTCGAGCAGCTGATCAGCCATGTCTCCCGGATGCGCAACCGCACCCGCGGCCGGATGCCGATGCCGATCACCGTGCGCGTGCCCTACGGCGGCGGCATCGGCGGCGTCGAGCACCACAGCGACTCCTCCGAGGCGTACTACATGGCCACCCCCGGCCTGCACGTCGTCACGCCCGCGACCGTCGCCGACGCCTACGGTCTGCTGCGCCAGGCCATCGCCTCCGACGACCCCGTCGTCTTCATGGAGCCCAAGCGGCTGTACTGGTCCAAGGACTCCTGGAACCCCGAGCAGCCCACGGACGTGGAGCCCATCGGGCGCGCGGTCGTGCGCCGTCCGGGCACCAGCGCCACCCTCATCACCTACGGCCCCTCCGTGCCCGTCTGCATGGAGGCGGCCGAGGCCGCGCGGGCCGAGGGCTGGGACCTGGAGGTCGTCGACCTGCGCTCCCTGGTGCCGTTCGACGACGAGACGGTCTGCGCGGCCGTCCGGCGCACCGGACGCGCGGTCGTCGTGCACGAGTCCACCGGCTTCGGCGGTCCGGGCGGCGAGATCGCGGCGCGCATCACCGAGCGCTGCTTCCACCACCTGGAGGCCCCCGTGCTGCGCGTGGCCGGGTTCGACATCCCCTACCCGCCGCCCATGCTGGAGCGGCACCATCTGCCCGGCGTCGACCGCATCCTGGACGCCGTGGGCCGGCTGCAGTGGGAGGCCGAGGGCTGATGGCACAGGTGCTGGAGTTCAAGCTCCCCGACCTCGGCGAGGGACTCACCGAGGCGGAGATCGTCCGCTGGCTGGTCCAGGTCGGTGACGTCGTCGCCATCGACCAGCCGGTCGTCGAGGTCGAGACGGCCAAGGCGATGGTCGAGGTCCCCTGCCCCTACGGCGGCGTGGTCACCGCGCGCTTCGGCGAGGAGGGCACGGAACTGCCGGTCGGCGCCCCGCTGCTGACCGTGGCGGTGGGCAGCCCGGCGGCGGAGCCCGAGGGCTCCGGCAACGTCCTGGTCGGCTACGGCACCCAGGCCCCCGCGGCCCGGCGGCGCCGGGTACGGGCCGCCGCGGCGGGGACGGCCGCCGTCAACGGGCAGGCGAAGGGCCCCGCGACCGCTCCGGCGGCGCACCCGCCCGTGACCGAGGCCGCCCGGACGGCGCCGCAGCCGCGGGAGGCCGTGCCGGCCCCCGCCGAGGGGCCGGTCCCGGTGATCTCCCCGCTGGTGCGCAGGCTCGCCCGCGACAACGGCCTGGACCTGCGGCAGCTCGCCGGTTCCGGACCTGAGGGGCTGATCCTGCGGGCCGACGTCGAGGGTGCGCTGCGGACCAGGGCCGCCCAGGACCACACGGCCGCGACGCCCGCCGCCGCGGCCCCGCGAGCAGCCGCCCCGGCCCTCACGGCCCCGGGTGCCACGGTCCTGCGCGTCCCGCTCAAGGGCGTGCGCGGAGCCGTCGCCGACAAGCTGTCCCGCAGTCGCCGGGAGATCCCGGACGCGACCTGCTGGGTCGACGCGGACGCGACGGAACTGATGCGCGCGCGGGCCGCGATGAACGCGGCCGGAGCGCCGAAGATCTCCCTCCTCGCGCTGCTCGCCCGCATCTCGACCGCCGCCCTCGCCCGGTTCCCCGAGCTGAACTCCTCCGTCGACACCGAGGCCCGCGAGGTCGTCCAGCACGCCCATGTGCACCTCGGGTTCGCCGCGCAGACCGAACGCGGCCTGGTCGTACCGGTGGTCCGGGACGCCCACGCGCGCGACGCCGAGTCGCTCACCGCGGAGTTCGCCCGGCTCACCGAGTCCGCCCGCGCGGGGACGCTCACCCCCGCGGAACTCACCGGCGGCACCTTCACGTTGAACAACTACGGAGTCTTCGGCGTCGACGGCTCCACGCCGATCATCAACCACCCCGAGGCGGCCATGCTCGGCGTCGGCCGCATCATCCCCAAGCCGTGGGTGCACGAGGGCGAGCTGGCCGTGCGCCAGGTCGTGCAGCTCTCGCTCACCTTCGACCACCGGGTGTGCGACGGCGGCACGGCGGGCGGCTTCCTGCGCTACGTGGCGGACTGCGTGGAACAGCCGGCGGTGCTGCTGCGCACGCTGTGACCCCCCGGGAACCGGCGGGGACGGTCCGTGCGGGCCGTCCCCGGCCGGGTCGCGTCCCGGCCGGTCGGTTCCCTGTGATCAGCCGGGCACGCATACTCGGGGAGTGACCGACAACGCCCCCACCGCGTCCCCGGGTCCGTACGACGCCGTCGTGCTGGCCGGTGGCGCCGCGCGGCGGCTCGGCGGGGCCGACAAGCCCAGGGTCCGGGTCGGCGGCCGCGCGCTGCTCGACCGGGTGCTGACGGCCTGCGCGGGCGCCGCCACGACCGTCGTGGTGGCCGCGCCCCGGCCCACCGCGCGCCCGGTGCGCTGGGCGCGCGAGGAACCGCCCGGCGGCGGACCGGTCGCCGCGCTGGCGGCCGGCCTGCGGTACACCACGGCCGAGCACGCCGTGGTCCTCTCCGCCGACCTGCCCTTCCTCGAACCGGCCACCCTGCACCGTCTGTTGCAGACGCTCCGAGGGGCCGGCGCCGACGGTGCGCTGCTCACCGACGCGGAGGGCCGCGACCAGCCGCTCGTCGCCGCCTACCGCACCGACGCGCTGCGCCGCGAGCTGGCCGCCCTCGCGGCCGCGCCGGGCGGCCTCACCGGCCTGCCGCTGCGCCGGCTGACCGGTCCCCTCCGCCTCACCCGTGTCCCGGACCCGCTCGCGTCCTTCGACTGCGACACCTGGGACGACATCGCCGACGCCAGGGCACGCATCAGGGAGCATGGTCACGTGTTGGATGAATGGATCTCCGCAGTCAAGGACGAGCTGGGCATCGACCTGGACGTCGACATCCGTGGCCTGCTCGACCTGGCCCGTGACGCCGCGCACGGCGTGGACCGTCCCGCCGCCCCGCTGACCACCTTCCTCGTCGGCTACGCCGCCGCCCAGGGCAAGGGCGGCCCCGAGGCCGTCGCCGAGGCCGCCCACAAGGCCGCCGCGCTGGCGCTGCGCTGGGCGGAGGAGCACGACGGGGGCAAGGAAGAGAACAGCGGGGGCCCGGGCGCCCCGGACGCCGGATGACCGCCCCCGGCACCCGGACCGGGGCGCCCGCACAGGAGCGCGACGACCTCGACGTCGAGGAGGCCCTGGCCCTAGTGAGGGAAGCCAAGGACGACAGCAGCGGCCATGTCCCCGCCCCGGCATCCCAGGCGACGGGCGGGCGGCACACCGCACGGCACCGCGCGACCCCCTGGCCGGAGGCCCGCGAGATCGCCGCCCGGGCCGTCCGGTCCCGCGCCCGCCGCGCCCCGGTCTCCGTGGCCCTCGGCGACGCCCTCGGCCTGGTGCTGGCCGCGCCCCTCGACGCGCTCACCGACCTGCCCTCCTTCGACACCTCCGCGATGGACGGCTGGGCGGTCGCCGGTCCCGGGCCCTGGGAGGTGCGCGACGAGGGAGTGCTCGCCGGGCACGCGCAGCCCGAGCCGCTCACCGACGGCGAGGCGGTCCGCATCGCGACCGGCGCCCGCATCCCCGCCGACACCACCGCCGTACTGCGCAGCGAGCACGGCCGCACGGACGCCCAGGGCCGGCTGCACGCCACCCGGGAGGCGGCCCACGGTCAGGACATCCGCCCCCGCGGCCAGGAGTGCCGCACCGGCGACCAGTTGCTGCCCGTCGGCACCCTGATCACCCCGGCCGTCCTGGGACTCGCCGCGGCCGCCGGATACGACACGGTCACCGTCGTCCCCCGTCCCCGCGCCGAAGTTCTCGTCCTCGGTGACGAGTTGCTCACCGAGGGCCTTCCGCACGACGGACTGATCCGGGACGCGCTCGGCCCCATGCTGCCGCCCTGGCTGCGGGCACTCGGCGCCGAGGTCGTCGCGGTACGCCGGATCGGCGACGACGCCAGGGCCCTGCGCAAGGCCGTCACCGGCTCCACGGCCGACCTCGTCGTCACCACCGGAGGCACCGCCGCCGGCCCGGTCGACCATGTCCACCCCACCCTGGAGCGCATCGGCGCCGAACTCCTCGTCGACGGCGTCAAGGTGCGCCCCGGCCATCCGATGCTGCTGGCCCGCCTCAAGGAGGAACAGCACCTGGTCGGTCTGCCCGGCAACCCTCTCGCGGCCGTCTCCGGCCTGCTCACGCTCGCCGAGCCGCTGCTGCGCACGCTGGCCGCCCGCCCGGCCCCCGAGCCGTACACGCTGCCGCTGAAGGAGGCGGTGCAGGGGCACCCGTACGACACCCGGCTCATCCCGGTGGTGCTGCGCGGCGACCGCGCCGTACCGCTGCACTACAACGGTCCGGCCATGCTGCGCGGCGTCGCCGCCTCCGACGCGCTGGCCGTCGTACCGCCGGGCGGGGCCCGGCAGGGCGAGGAGACGGAGCTGCTGGACCTGCCGTGGGCGGCGGCGGGCATCGGCGTGTGTTTCACGTGAAACATCCCAGGTGCCCTGCCCGGTAGCGAACCGTACGGGGGAGTAGCGTCGCCGGTATGCATGCGATCACGATTCCCGAACCTGGTGGTCCCGAGGCGCTGGTGTGGGACGAGGTCCCCGACCCGGTGCCCGGCGAGGGCGAGGTGCTGGTCGAGGTGGTGGCCAGCGCCGTCAACCGCGCCGACATCCTGCAGCGGCAGGGCTTCTACAACCCGCCGTCCGGCGCCTCCCCCTACCCCGGCCTGGAGTGCTCCGGCAGGATCGCCGCCCTCGGCCCCGGAGTGTCCGGCTGGGCCGTCGGCGACGAGGTGTGCGCGCTGCTCTCGGGCGGCGGCTACGCCCAGAAGGTCGCCGTGCCGGCCGGGCAGCTGCTGCCCGTGCCCGAGGGCGTCGACCTCCGGCAGGCGGCCGCGCTGCCCGAGGTGGTGTGCACGGTCTGGTCCAACGTGTTCATGATCGCCCACCTGCGCCCCGGCGAGACGCTGCTGGTGCACGGCGGTGCCAGCGGCATCGGCACCATGGCGATCCAGCTGGCCAAGGCCGTCGGTGCCCGGATCGCGGTGACCGCCGGCACCAAGGAGAAGCTGGACCAGTGTGCCGAGCTGGGGGCGGACATCCTCGTCAACTACCGGGAGCAGGACTTCGTCGCCGAGGTCATGCAGGCCACGGACGGGGCGGGCGCCGATGTCATCCTCGACAACATGGGTGCCAAGTACCTGGGCCGCAACGTCCAGACGCTCGCCGTCAACGGGCGTCTGGCGATCATCGGAATGCAGGGCGGGATCAAGGGCGAGCTGAACATCGGCACGCTGCTGAACAAGCGGGCCGCCATCAGCGCGACCTCGCTGAGGGCGCGTCCGCTGGGCGAGAAGGCGGCCATCGTCGCCGCCGTGCGTGAGCATGTGTGGCCGTTGCTCGCCGCCGGGCAGGTGCGGCCGGTGGTGGACCGCGAGCTGCCGATGCCGGAGGCCCCTCGGGCGCACGAGGTGGTGGAGGCGAGCGGCCACATCGGCAAGGTGCTGCTGGTGACCCCGTGACCCCGTGACCCCGTGACCCCGTGACCGCGGCGCCCGGGGTCCGGTGACGGCGGCGCCCGGGGTCCCCCCGAAGGGGCACCCCGGGCGCGCGTGCGCGGTGGTCAGCTCTTGCGGAGCCGGAGGCCCAGGAACGCGAGGCCCAGGCCGAGTCCGATGAGGACGAGGCCGCTGCCGAGCGGCAGGATGCGCAGGACCGGCCCGTCGGCGTCGTCGCCCTGCTGGGCCGCGCTCTGGCCGGCCGGCTGCCGCGAGGGCCGCGCGGGGTCGAGGCCCGCCTCCGCGGGCGGCTGTGAGGCCGCCGGTGACCGGACCGGGGTCTCCGCGGTCTCCGGCTCCTCCGGCCGCGCGGCGGCCGTGCCGGGGGTCCGGGTGTGCACGGGATCGTCGTCGCCCTCCACCTCGGCCATGGGTCCGTCCGGCCGGCCCGGCCGCATCCGGCCCTCCCCGGCCGGGCTCCCGGCGCGGGACGGCCGCGCGGCCTCCGGCGTGTACGAGGCCGAGTCCGAGGGCAGGGGCACGGAGGTGGCAGGGCCGCCGTCGGCGGTGGAGGCGTGCTCGTGCGCGTGGTCGTCGCCGGGGTGGTCGGGGTGCTGGGGGTGGTCGGAGCGGCCGGGGCGGCCGGGGCGCTCATGGCCCGCGTGTCCCGCGGCGGACGAGCGCGGCGGGCCGGGCTCGGAGGCGTACGCGGTGGCGGTGCCGTACACCGGCAGGGCCGTGGTGAGGACGAGCAGCAGTCGTAGAGCGCGGAGCTCGGATCGCAGCCATGGAGTCACGTCGGTGACCTCCCGGAGCCCAGGTTGTCGTGATCGATGGAAAAAACCGACGGAATCCAGCCTCACATTCACTGACTTAAGGGGCATTCCGGATTGGGCCGACAGGTCTAAACGGTGGATCATCCCCAAGAGGGGGCACCACGGTGATGAGGTGTACCGGTGCGAGAGAATGGCGGCATGGAGATGCCGAGGAACGAACGGTCGCCGGAGAGTCCCCAGATCCTTGTCGTGGGCCAGGACGGGATGGCGCTCGGCGGCGGCAACGGGGACGACGACTCCCGCGAGATTCCGGTGACGGAGCAGGTCGAGCAGCCTGCCAAGGTCATGCGGATCGGCAGCATGATCAAGCAGCTCCTGGAGGAGGTGCGCGCGGCTCCCCTGGACGAGGCCAGCAGGGTGCGGCTGAAGGAGATCCACGCCAGCTCGGTGAAGGAGCTGGAGGACGGTCTGGCACCCGAGCTGGTCGAGGAACTGGAGCGGCTCTCGCTGCCGTTCACCGACGACGCGACCCCGAGCGATGCGGAACTGCGCATCGCGCAGGCGCAGTTGGTGGGCTGGCTGGAGGGCCTCTTCCACGGGATCCAGACGACGCTGTTCGCCCAGCAGATGGCCGCGCGGGCCCAGTTGGAGTCGATGCGCCGCGCCCTCCCGCCGGGCGTGACGGGTCCCGAGGGCGACGACCCCCGCACCGTGGGCCGTTCGGGCGGCCCGTACCTGTAGGACGACACGGGAAAGGGGCCCGGCGCACTGCGCCGGGCCCCTTTCCCGTGTGCCTCACCGAGGCGGGTGCGTCACTACTGCGGATTGCCCGTGGACACGCTCAGCTCGACCTTGCCCGGGTTCTTCGGGTCGACGTCCGTGCCGGCGGTGGGGAACTGGTCCAGCACGGTCCCCTGGCCCCAGGTGTTCTCGTCCTCGTTCTTGATGGTCCACTGCCAGCCCGCGGCCTGGAAGCAGGCCTTCACGGAGTCGATGTCCTTGTACCGGAAGTCGGGCAGCCGGATCTTCTTCGGGTCGCTGTAGGACTCGTCGGGCTCGGTGCACTTGGTCTTGTCGATCACCCGGCTGGTGTCCGGCCCGCGGTAGCCCGCCCGCTGCGAGGTCGAGGTCGAGGCGCTCGCGCCGCCACTGCCGCCCTTGTCGTCGCTGCCGGCGTTGTTGAGCGTCAGCGCGACGATCAGGCCGGCGACCGCGACGAGCGACACCACGACCGAGCCGATGATCACCGGCTTGTTGTTCCTGCCGCCGCCGGAGCCGGACGACTGCGTGGCCGTCTGCGGGGAGATCGTGTACGGCGGCGGCGTGCCCGGGGCGGTCTGGCCCTGCGGGCCGTAGCCCACCGGAGGCGTCTGGTAGCCGCCCTGCTGCGGGTAGCCGTAGCCCGCGGGCGTGGCCGGGGCGGGCGTGGCCGGGCCGTACGGACCCGGCTGGTACGGCGTCTGCACCGGCCCGGCGGGTGCCTGGACCGACTGGTCGACCGGCGGGAACACCGCCGAGCCGACCCCGGCGCCGCTCTGCTGCGGCCCGGCGCCCGGCACGATGCTCGGCGGAGCCGCCTGGACGGAGGCGGCGACCCGCAGGCACTCGTCGCGCATGGCCTCGGCGGTCGGGAAGCGCTCGTTCGGGTTCTTCTTCAGCGCGCGGGCGACCAGCGCGTCCACCGCCGGGGGCAGCGAGCGGTTGACCGAGGAGGGAGCCACCGGCTCCTCCTGCACATGCGCGTAGGCGATCGCCAGCGGCGAGTCCGCGTCGAACGGCAGCCGCCCGGTGACCAGCTGGAAGAGCATGATGCCGACCGAGTACAGGTCGGAGCGGGCGTCCACGCCGCGGCCGAGGGCCTGCTCGGGCGAGAGGTACTGCGGGGTGCCGACGACCATGCCGGTCTGCGTCATCGACGTCACACCGGACTGCATGGCGCGGGCGATGCCGAAGTCCATGACCTTGACCACGCCGCGCTTGGTCACCATCACGTTGCCCGGCTTGATGTCGCGGTGGACCAGCCCCATCTCGTGGCTGATCTCCAGCGCCGCCAGCACGTCGGCGGTGACCTTGAGCGCCTTGTCGGCCGGCATGGCGCCCTGCTGCCGGATGTCCTCCTCGAGGACCGAGCCGAGCGGGCGGCCCTCGACGTACTCCATGACGATGAACGGCGTCGTCACGCCGTTCAGCGCGTCCTCGCCCGTGTCGAAGACGGAGACGATATTGGTGTGCGTGAGCTTCGCCACGGCCTGGGCCTCGCGGCGAAAGCGCTCTCGGAAGGCCTGTTCCCGGCCGAGTTCGGTGTGCAGCGTCTTGATGGCGACCTGGCGGTCCAGCACGGCGTCGTACGCCAGGTGGACCGAGGCCATTCCGCCCTCACCGAGCAAGTCGCGCAGCTGGTATCGGCCGCCGGCCAGCGCCTGCCCCGTGTACCGGCCGTGTGCGCCGTCCTGGCTCATCTCTCCGCGTCCCCCACTGGCCGTCCGGCGCCGTCACCCCGCGAACTGGCCTTGATCGAATGTGTCATTCCCGGCCAAGTCTGCCCCAGGGCACTGACACGTCAAGCTCGGTGCCCGTTCCGTGACCGTACGCGCAAGAAGCGTCGCGCAAGCGTTACAGCGGGCGTACGACCGGCACACGGAATTTGCACGACAGCGCGTGCTAGAGGTTTCATGGCCGGTCCGTCTCGGGCCGGTCCCGGTTCCGGTTCCGAACCGGTGGCCCCCGCGAAGGCTGTAGCGTGGCCGACGGAGACCGTAACAACACCGCGCGCACCGCGGGCAGAAACGACGGCGAGGACTGATGGCACAGACGCAGCGCGCCCAGGGCCCGTCCGACCCCGAGGCGACTGGCGGCGGCATGTCGGACACGCCGGAGATGTGGGGCAACGGCGGGCTCGTCGGCGACGGCCGGTACCGGCTCACCCACCGGCTGGGCCGGGGCGGCATGGCCGAGGTGTTCGCGGCCGAGGACGTGCGCCTGGGCCGTCTGGTCGCCGTCAAGCTGCTCCGCGCGGACCTGGCCGAGGACCCGGTGTCCAAGGCCCGCTTCACGCGTGAGGCACAGTCGGTCGCCGGCCTCAACCACCACGCGATCGTCGCCGTGTACGACTCCGGCGAGGACTTCGTCGGCGGCCAGTCCGTGCCGTACATCGTGATGGAGCTGGTCGAGGGCCGCACCATCCGCGACCTCCTGATGAACGCGGAGGCGCCCGGCCCCGAGCAGGCGCTGATCATCGTCTCCGGCGTCCTGGAGGCCCTCGCCTACTCGCACCAGCACGGCATCGTGCACCGCGACATCAAGCCCGCCAACGTGATCATCACCGACAGCGGCGCCGTCAAGGTGATGGACTTCGGCATCGCCCGTGCCCTGCACGGCGCGTCCACGACGATGACGCAGACCGGCATGGTCATGGGCACCCCGCAGTACCTGTCCCCGGAACAGGCGCTCGGCAAGGCCGTCGACCACCGCTCCGACCTGTACGCGACGGGCTGCCTGCTCTACGAACTCCTCTCCCTCAGGCCCCCGTTCACCGGCGAGACCCCGCTGTCGGTGGTCTACCAGCACGTCCAGGACCTGCCGACCCCGCCGTCCCAGGTCGCCGACGCCTGCCCGCCGGAGCTGGACGGCCTGGTCATGCGCTCGCTCGCCAAGGAGCCGGACGACCGGTTCCAGACGGCCGAGGAGATGCGCGGCCTGGTCCAGTACGGCCTGCAGATGCTGTATGACCAGGGCGGCCACACCGGCACCTGGAACACCGGCCCGGTCGGGACGCACGACGGACGGCACACCCCGCCGGGCGGCTTCGCGGGCACGACGGCCATGCCCCACCCGATGGCCGGCTCCGGCACGACACAGATCCCGCAGCAGATCCTGCCCACCGGCTACGGCAACGGCGACGACGGCGGCTTCGAGGGGCACGGCAACAGGGGCGCCGGCCGCGGCAAGCTGTGGATCCTCGCCGTCCTCGCGGTGATCGCGATCGCGGCGGGCGTCGCGCTGGCCCTGAACGGCGGGGGCAACGGAAACGGCACGGGCACCGACACCAAGCCGCCGGCCACGCACACCAAGAGCACGAAGGACGACTCGGCCTCCTCCGGGCCCTCCGACGACAACACCGGCCGGCCCACCGACTCCTCCACGGACAACGGCACGGGCACCGGCTCCGGTTCCGGCTACACGCCCTCGTACACCCCGTCGTACACCCCGTCCCAGACGCCCAGCACGGGCCCGACCGGCCAGCCGACGGACCCGCAGACCTCGCAGTCGCAGCCGACGGACCCGCAGACCTCGCAGTCGCAGTCGACGGACCCGGCCGACGGCGGCGTGGACGGCGGTGCCACGGTCGGCACGGACGGCGGCGCCACGGGCGACACCACGGGCGACACCACTCCTTGAAGGACACCCACGCCGCCCGCCGCGACGGCGTCACCCTGAGGTGACGCCGTCCCCGGCAGGTCAGCCGGCGAAGGCGTCGCACACCGCCTCGTACTCGCGCGTCCACCACACCACGAGCGCCGAGGCGGCCGGGAACTGGCAGTCCGCGCGCGTGTCGCCGCGTTCGTAGTGCCAGCGCAGCATCCAGAAGTCGTTCAGCCGCTCCCACCACACCCGGTGCACGGCCGCCGCCAGCTCCGAGGGCGGAGCGCCGGCCGCGCGCCGGTACGCGCGCGCGTAGGCGCGCACCTTCGGCAGGTCCAGGGCGCCCGCGGGGCGCACGAAGAAGATCGCGGCGGCGCGTACGGCCTCCTCGGCGCGCGGCTGCACCCCGAGCCGGTCCCAGTCGACGATGGCCGCGGGGGCGTCGTCCTTGTAGAGCAGGTTGAACGGGTGGAAGTCCCCGTGCACCCAGCCCACCGAGCCGCCGCGCGGCGGGCGCCGTTCCGTGTGCTGCTCCAGGAGCGCGCGGCGTTCCAGCAGCCGGTGTCGGGCCAGCTCGTCGAAGGCGTCGGCGGGGCGGTGCCGGCTGACGTGGGCGAGCAGGTCGTCGATGAGGGCGAAGGTGTCGGTCGGGTCCGCGCTCTCCACGGGGTGCGGGCTGGTGGCCGGGCGCGTGCGCCCCTTGGGCGGCATCACGCGCTCCAGACAGGCGTGCACGGCGCCCAGCAGCGCTCCCAGGCGCGCGCTCTCCCCCCGCGTGAGCTGGCCCCCGTGGCGGTGCCTGCCGTCGATCCAGGGGTGCAGCGCATAGGCGTGGCCGCCGACGACGGCGACGGTGCGGCCCCCGCGGTGCGCCAGCGGCGGGGCGACCGGGACGCCGAGGTCGGCCAGGCGCTGGGTGGCCCGGTGCCGGCGCTCGATGGCGGCCGGGTCGGCCGTGTCGGGATCGAAGTGGTGCTTGAGGAAGTATCGGCCGCGAGTGGTGCACAGCCGGTAGCCGCGGTTGAGCAGGCCTTGGTCGACGGGATCACATGTGAGGGCGCTACCGGCGGCATACAGGCGCAGCAGGGTGCTCAGAGGGGGCGCGTGGGGCACGAGGGGTGGTACACAAGAGCGCGGCACGCGGCAGATGCTAGGGCACGAAAAGACGCTGTGAGCTGGGCCTTGTCACAGGCAGTCGCCGTCGATCGCATTCGGTCACGCGACGGTCTGCGGTGAACTGACGTAAGCGCCCTTAAAAGGTCCGACAAAAAGTGCCGCGCCCTAAAGACCTTCCGGTCCTTCCGGAATGCTTTCGGCTCTTCCCGAGACCAGGGTGACCGGGATAACGTGCGGGTGCTCCGGACTGGCCACAGGCCTGTGACCAGCGCGCTTCCGCGTCTCCTCGATTTACTTGGAAATCCAAGCAAAATCGCAGGTCAAGAGGGGTTTCACAGAAATGTGGAGCACTGGGTAACGTAATGGTTGCAGGGCGCTCGCCGGGGCACCTGTCACGCCTGTTCCCGGCCGAGTGGCACCCACCCCGTGCCCGGTGGTCGAAACAGGTGAGCCGCACTGGCCTACCGGCAACCCCGGGGGCCGGAACGACGGAGGAGCACACGTGACCGTGGACAGCAGTGCCGCGCGCAAGCCGCGACGCAGCGCCGCAGGCAAGGCCGGCACCACCGGCACCGACACCGGCACGGCCGGGAACAAGTCCGGAGCCGCCGGCACCAAGCGGACGACCACCCGCGCCACCGCGAAGAAGAGCACGGCCACCGAGCTCGTGCAGCTTCTGACGCCCGAGGGCAAGCGGGTCAAGAACGCCGAGTACGACGGCTACGTCGCCGGCATCACGCCCGACGAACTGCGCGGCCTGTACCGCGACATGGTGCTCACCCGCCGCTTCGACGCCGAGGCCACCGCCCTGCAGCGCCAGGGCGAGCTGGGCCTGTGGGCGTCCCTGCTGGGCCAGGAGGCCGCCCAGATCGGCTCGGGCCGTGCCCTGCGCCACGACGACTACGTCTTCCCGACCTACCGCGAGCACGGCGTCGCCTGGTGCCGCGACGTCGACCCCACCAACCTGCTCGGCATGTTCCGCGGGGTGAACAACGGCGGCTGGGACCCCAACAGCAACAACTTCCACCTGTACACGATCGTCATCGGCTCCCAGACGCTGCACGCCACCGGCTACGCCATGGGCATCGCCAAGGACGGCGCGGACTCGGCGGTCATCGCGTACTTCGGCGACGGCGCCTCCAGCCAGGGCGACGTGGCGGAATCGTTCACGTTCTCCGCGGTCTACAACGCCCCCGTGGTGTTCTTCTGCCAGAACAACCAGTGGGCGATCTCCGAGCCCACCGAGAAGCAGACCCGTGTCCCGCTGTACCAGCGCGCCCAGGGCTTCGGCTTCCCGGGCGTCCGTGTCGACGGCAACGACGTGCTGGCCTGCCTCGCCGTCACCAAGTGGGCCCTGGAGCGCGCCCGCAACGGCGAGGGCCCGACCCTGGTCGAGGCGTTCACCTACCGCATGGGCGCCCACACCACCTCCGACGACCCCAGCCGTTACCGGGGCGACGAGGAACGGCAGGCCTGGGAGGCGAAGGACCCGATCCTGCGCCTTCGCCGGTACCTGGAGGCGTCGAACCACGCGGACGAGGGATTCTTCGCGGAACTCGAGGCCGAGTCCGAGGCGTTGGGCAAGCGAGTGCGCGAAGCGGTCCGCGCCATGCCCGACCCGGACCACTTCGCCATCTTCGAGAACGTGTACGCGGACGGGCACGCGCTCGTCGACGAGGAGCGAGCGCAGTTCGCCGCCTACCAGGCGTCGTTCGCCGATGCTGAAGGGGGTCACTGAGATGGCCGAGAAGATGGCGATGGCCAAGGCCATCAACGAGTCGCTGCGCCGCGCCCTGGAGGCCGACCCCAAGGTCCTCGTCATGGGTGAGGACGTCGGCAAGCTCGGCGGTGTCTTCCGGGTGACGGACGGCCTGCAGAAGGACTTCGGCGACAGCCGGGTCATCGACACCCCGCTCGCCGAGTCCGGCATCGTCGGCACCGCGATCGGCCTGGCCCTGCGCGGCTACCGCCCGGTGGTGGAGATCCAGTTCGACGGCTTCGTCTTCCCGGCCTACGACCAGATCGTGACCCAGCTCGCCAAGATGCACGCCCGCTCGCTGGGCAAGGTCAAGATGCCGGTCGTCGTCCGCATCCCCTACGGCGGCGGCATCGGCGCGGTCGAGCACCACTCCGAGTCCCCCGAGGCGCTGTTCGCGCACGTCGCCGGACTGAAGATCGTCTCCCCGTCCAACGCCTCCGACGCGTACTGGATGATGCAGCAGGCCATCCAGAGCGACGACCCGGTGATCTACTTCGAGCCCAAGCGGCGCTACTGGGACAAGGCCGAGGTCGACGCCGAGGCCATCCCCGCCCCGCTGCACAAGGCCCAGGTCGTCCGCGAGGGCACCGACCTCACCCTGGCCGCCTACGGCCCGATGGTGAAGCTGTGCCAGGAGGTCGCCGCCGCGGCCGCCGAGGAGGGCAAGTCCCTCGAGGTCCTGGACCTGCGCTCGGTCTCGCCCCTCGACTTCGACGCCATCCAGGCCTCCGTGCAGAAGACCCGCCGCCTGGTCGTGGTCCACGAGGCACCGGTGTTCTTCGGCTCCGGCGCGGAGATCGCCGCCCGGATCACCGAGCGCTGCTTCTACCACCTGGAGGCCCCGGTGCTCCGGGTCGGCGGCTACCACGCCCCGTACCCGCCGGCCCGCCTGGAGGAGGAGTACCTGCCGGACCTGGACCGCGTGCTCGACGCCGTCGACCGCTCGCTGGCGTACTGAGGAGAAGGTCGTGACGACGATGACGGAAGCGTCCGTACGCGAGTTCAAGATGCCGGACGTCGGCGAGGGACTCACCGAGGCCGAGATCCTCAAGTGGTACGTGCAGCCGGGTGACACGGTCACCGACGGCCAGGCCGTGTGCGAGGTCGAGACCGCCAAGGCGGCCGTCGAACTCCCCATCCCCTACGACGGCGTGGTCCGCGAGCTGCGCTTCCCCGAGGGCAGCACGGTCGACGTGGGCACGGCCATCATCACGGTCGAGGTGGCCGGCGCCGCGCCCGCGCCCGCTCAGGCCCCGGCCGAGCAGCCGAAGGCGGAGCAGCCGAAGACGGAGCAGCCCGCCGAGGCCCAGGAGGAGCCGAAGCCGGAGGGCCGCCAGCCGGTGCTGGTCGGCTACGGCGTGGCCACCTCCTCGACCAAGCGCCGTCCGCGCAAGGGCCCCGAGGTCACCGTGCCGGCACCGGCCCAGGCGATCCAGTCGGAGCTGAACGGCCACGCCCCCGTGGCGGACCGGCCCCGCCCGCTGGCCAAGCCCCCGGTGCGCAAGCTGGCCAAGGACCTCGGCGTCGACCTGGCCACGGTCGTCCCGTCCGGCCCGGACGGCGTCATCACCCGCGAGGACGTCCACGCGGCGGTCACCCCGAAGGCCGCCGAGCCGGTCGCCGAGGCCCCCGCCGCCGGCGTCCCCGCGCCCGCCGTCGCCACCGAGGGCGCCCGCGAGACCCGCATCCCCGTCAAGGGCGTGCGCAAGGCGACCGCGGCGGCCATGGTCGGCTCGGCGTTCACGGCACCGCACGTCACGGAGTTCGTGACGGTGGACGTGACCCGCACCATGAAGCTGGTCGAGGAGCTGAAGCAGGACAAGGAGATGCAGGGCAGGCGGGTCAACCCGCTGCTGCTGATCGCCAAGGCCCTGCTGGTCGCGATCAAGCGCAACCCGGACATCAACGCGTCCTGGGACGAGGCGGCGCAGGAGATCGTGGTCAAGCACTACGTGAACCTGGGCATCGCCGCGGCCACCCCGCGCGGCCTGATCGTGCCGAACATCAAGGACGCGCACGACAGGACGCTGCCCCAGCTGGCGGACGCCCTCAGCGACCTGGTGTCGACGGCGAGGGACGGCAAGACGTCCCCCGCCGCCATGCAGGGCGGCACGGTGACCATCACCAACGTCGGCGTCTTCGGCATCGACACCGGCACGCCGATCCTCAACCCCGGCGAGTCGGCGATCCTCGCGGTCGGCGCGATCAAGCTCCAGCCGTGGGTCCACAAGGGCAAGGTCAAGCCGCGCCAGGTCACCACGCTGGCCCTGAGCTTCGACCACCGCCTGGTCGACGGCGAACTGGGCTCCAAGGTCCTGGCCGACGTGGCCGCGATCCTGGAGGAACCGAAGCGGCTGATCACCTGGGCGTGAGGCACTGACCACCGAGTGACCCCGGACACCGCGAGAGGGCGGCCGCGAGACGACTCAGCGGCCGCCCTCTCGCGACGCGCCACCCGGAGCACGCGACAGCGGGCCGGGAAGCCCCGGGGATTCGGGGATCAGTCCTCGCCGACCTGGATCAGCACGACGAACCGATCCCTGTCGGTACCGGCGACGAGACCGTCGAAGGTGCAGCCGGAGAGGCCGCTCCAGCACCCTTCCAGCTCCGCCTCGTAGTTGGACCACCAGTGGGCCCCGGGCCCGAGCAGCCCCGCCACCCGGCGGGCGAGGGCGTCCGCTTCGGCCTGTTCCTTGAACCGGGCCCCGGGCCACACGAGACACGTGGCGGCGAAGCGGCCCATCAACTCCGTCGCCCGCTGCGCGCCGAAGGCCTCCAGCGACGCCTCGACCTGCTGGACCGGGACGGGGCCCTGCGGGTCCGAGGCGTACTGCCGCCAGTCCTTCCACAACTCCCGCAGCAGACCGTGCACCTCGCACGCGACGGCGGCCCGGACGCCGTTCAGGCCGTCGGTCGTCGCCGGGAGCCGTCCGGAGCGGACGTACACCCGCTGCCGGTGTGCCAGTCGCTTCATCAGCGGCGCGAGCTCGTCCGGGCGCTGGCGCCCCGTGTCGGTCATGCCCCGGGATGCCGCCCGGGGCGCGGGGCGGCGAGTCGTGCGGCTACGAGCGTCAGCCAGGCGCCGGGCGAGTACGGTGCCGGCGGGTCGACCTCCATGCCCAGTTCGGCGACCGCGAGGGCGTGGTCGGACTCGTCCAGGTGCAGCGCGAGCAACTCGTGGAGTTCCCCGACGAGTCGCGCGACGAGCTGGGGGTCGGTGGAGTCCCGGTAGTCGTCGACGGCGGCATCGTGATCCGTGAACTCGTCCGGCATGTCCTGCGAGAACCAGCCGCCGAGGAACTGGCCGAGCTCGGGGAACCGGGCGTGCCACTCCCAGTGGGTGGCGGGCGCGGCGGGGGGCGGTACCTCACCGGTCTCGATGCTGTGCCTGATGTGGTCGGCGAGGCAGTACAGCCACGGCTGGACCTCGTCCTGGGACAGGCCGACGTCGGGTACGGCGTAGAACTCGCCGAGGCGCAGCCGCAGTCGGCCCGGGGGGTTGTCCGCGTAGTCCCGCAACTGCCGCTCGGCGAGGGCGAGGGCCCACGGCCGGCTGTGCCAGGTGTGCCGGAGGTACGCGGTCAGCGCCTGGCCGGGCCGTTCCGGGGTGTCGTCGGCGGGCTGCCCCAGATAGGCGCGCATCACCTGGTCGAGTTCGCCGTGGCGGCGGTCGTGTTCGAGGGGGCTCAGGGGCACGGTGGTCAGCCTCTACGGGTGTCTGCGGTGTCTACAGATAGACCGGGAACGTGGCGTGGACGGCGAATCCGTGCGGCCGGGACGCGTCGCGCCTGAGCACCACCCGGGCGGCCCGCACATCGACCGGCTCCCGGCCGGCCAGCATCATCGCCTGCAGCAGCACGCGCCCGACGGGTTCGTCCCGTGACGGCCAGGCCGCCTCGATCGTCAGCCGTGAACGCGTGGACCGGGCGAGCCAGCGGTGGACGACCTGCTCGTTCGCGGTGACGACGTGCTGGGTGGCCCACTGGGCGGTCTCGCGGTCGGGGTAGGTGGCGGAACGGGTGGGCACCGGGGCGGGTGCTTCGGGCGGCGGGGCGGTGTTCTCGTCAGCGTTGCCGGCGTTGTTCACGGAGTCCGTCCAGAAGGGTCGATGGGGCTTCGGGTGGCTGGCCACGGCTCCGCGTGGCATTCCGTCACGTCGCGTCGAAGGACCAGAAGAGCCCTACTTCCGCGCTGGACACCGCGATCAGTCCGAGATCCCAGTCGTACCGTGAGACGGGTGCGCAGCCGGTGATCTCCTCGTAGAAATCGGGGGCGGCCGATCCGCTTCGGCCCTGACCGCCTCCGCCCGGAAGTCCGGAATTCGTGTGGAAGACCGTCTCCGGGGGGAATCGGGAAAGGATGACGCGCGCCTTCCGTTCGAGTTCCGGCCGCCGGCTCTCGAAGTCGTTGCGGGCGGTCTCCCGGGGGACGTCCAGCCATGTCGTGGCCAGCATGACGAGCAGCCTTACCACCGATTCCCGCGGTACCACCAGCAGTTGGCGCCGCCATGCCTCTTCTTCCTCTCCGCCGGCAGGGGGCGGGACGAAGGGGAAGACGGGGTCGTCCAGGCGTTCCTCCTCGCCTTCGTCGACGTCGATCCATTTCCAGGACCGGGGATCCGTCACCTCTCGGCGCATCAGGGCCGCGACGTCCCGCACCCAGTCCTGATGCGCACGAGGTCCCACCAGGACGTACGAGTAGCGCGCCTCGTACATGGCGAGTGCCTCGGCCCAGGCCTCGGCATCCGGGGACGACATGCGGCTCCTCCTGACGGCGATCGCCCTGCGCGGCGAAGTCTCGGGGTTATTCGGGCATGGAGGTGACGACGACGAACGGCGGATTCAGGGAGCCATCATATTTGAGGCGGGTGGCGACTCCGTGGGCGTCGGTCACGGGCGTCGGGCGCCCGTTGACCACCCTCGACGTCCGCCCGGTGACCGGGGGCACGGCCAGCGGGTTGCCGGCCGCCGGGCCCACCGCAGGCACCGAGAAGACCTTGGTCGGCGGGTTGGGCGGGTTTCCGGTGGCGAGCCATGCGTCGATCTCGGGGGTTCGCTGCCGAATGCAGTCCAGCGTGTAGTTCTGGGCCGTGTCCAGGTCGGGGAAGGAGGATGCCGCCGGAATCTTCGGCTCTCCGTTTCCCTTGGCCTGGTCGCGCAGCCGCTGCAGCAGCTGGGCGTCGGTCTTCCCCACGTGTTTGTCGATGGTGTGACCGCCGTAGAGGTCCTCCTCCATGGCCAGGTCGATCGTGTACTTGTAGGGGAACGGATTCTCCCCGTTGAGGATTTTGTGTTCCTGCTTGAAGTCGTTCAGCGAACGGCCGCCGAAAGCCTCGGCTCTCGCCTCTTCGGCGACGAACGTCGGCGCGCTCCTGAGCGCTTCCTCCAGCTCCCATTCCAGGGCGGTCAGCGTGGTGGCGGCCTCGTGGAATTTCTGCTGGTAGATCTCGACGGCCTTGTCCGCCGCCGCTCGGTCCATATGCTTCCGGAACGTCCAGACCAGTGTCGCGAACATCTGGGGGCCCGCGAGTTCGAGGATCTTCAGCGGGTTGCCGCTCGACAGTTCCTCCACCATGCCCTGGGCGGCCTTCTTGGCGAGCTCGGTGGTGGTCTGACGGCATGCGTGCGCGGCCTGGGCCAGGTCGGAGCAGGTCGTGTGCAGGGTTTCCGCGGTGTGGTGGAGAACCTCCAGGATCGGCCGGCGTTGCGCGGGCGCGACGGTGCCCGAGGTCTTCCAGCTGCGGCCGCCCTGCTGCGCGATCTGCCCCTGTGCGTCCCGGGTCCTTCCCCAGGCGGTGGTGCCCCAGATGGACTGGCAGAAGGCCTTCATCGCCGTCTGCCACTCGTGGTTGCCGCCCGGGTCCGTCATGTAGCCGATGGCGCCGGTGAAGGTGTCGCCGGCGTGGAGCGCGGTCTTTCCGGCCTCCTGCCATGCACTGGCCATGCCGTTGAGGTCGTCCTCACGGGCGCCAGGGGTTATTTCATGGGTCTTGCCCAGGTTCAGGCCGTACTCGACGGCGGGCCGGATGACGTCCGCGAGGAAGTCGGGTATCTCGCCGAGAGCGCCTGAGATCGCCCAGGAGTCGGCGTCCCGGCCGGTCCCGGACCATTTGATGTCGTTGATCTTCCCGTAGTCGGGCGCCTTGTCGATGACGGCGGGCGGGGTGCGGCGGGGCGGCGGGCCGTACATGCCCCGCGAAGCCCAGTCAGCGGCCTGGTAGTTGTTGGCCGTCAGGGTCAGGCCGACGGCTACGCCGCCGACGCTCACCACGCTGGTGGCCCAGACCTCGACGAACTTCTCGGCGATCTGCAGGTAGGCCTCGGCGAAGGCGTCGGGTCCCGATCCCGTGCCCGCCGACTGGCTGTACTGATCGAGGGCGCTCACCAGCGTGGTCGCGCCCTTGTCGTAGTCGAACTGCCCGTCGCGCACCACGGCCGAGGTGTAGTACAGGTGCTGCGGCTTCAGATCGAATCCACCACCGGCGTCCGGGGCCGTCGTTGTGAGCTGGTCCCGCTCCCTCTGGCGTTCGGCATCGCTCGGCCGAGTCCCCATCAGGCCGCTCCCCAGCCGCGCAGCACCGCCCGGTGGGCGGCCGTGTAGTTGGCGTGGCCGGTGGTGACGTACGCGTGCAGCCACTTCTGCGCCGCCTGGAGGTCCTGGGCGGTGCGGTCCCACTCGTCGAGCTTCTGGACGAAGATCTCGCGGGCCTCGCCCTTCCAGGACAGGACGACGGGCTCGGTGCGGTCGTAGAGGTCGTCGAGCTTGCGGTTGAGCTGCTTGAGGATGTCCTCCAACTCCACGGCGAGATCCCGAAGTGTGGCGAAGGACACCGATATGTGGTCGTCGGCAGGATGCGATCCGGTCGACATGTCACCCCCCGTTGCTCCCTGCGTGTGCCGAACCGCAGGTACGTCATGGCTGCTCGTATCAGTACGAGTCGAGACTGCTGCGCGGCTGCGACGGTCCGGCGGCCGTCGTCCCGGTCTCCACGTTCGGAGTGGAGAGCTTGTCGACCTCGCTGTCGATGTCGACGTGGATGCCGCGCATTCGTTCGAGTATGTCCAGATCCCGTGTGGAGAAGCCGTCCCGGCTGAGCCGTACCGCCTCCTCCAACTGCTTCATCACTTCACGGATGCGGACGGCGTCCCCGGCGGCCGCGCGGTGGAACTCCCGGTACGTCGTGGCGGCCGGTCCGCTCCAGCCGGCCTCGATGCGGTCGACGAGTTCGTCCATGCGCCGGACCTGCTTGTCGAGATGGTCCTGCATGTCGTCGAGATCCGACGCGAGCTTGGTCAGATCCTTGGGCGACACGTGGAGGTCGGCGCCTTTGCCGCTCTCGGACCCCGTTTTCCGAACCATGTCCTGTGCGTCCCCCCGACACATAGGCAACACCGCCACCTCAGTTGACGCCGCCATCCTACGGACGGCCGCCGACACCGGGGCAGGTACTTTCACCGGCCGTTCTCAAGAACGCACAAAGCGCGCACGAAAACGTGACGGAGTGACAGCACGGCCCGTCGCGCCACCCCGGCCGGTTCCCGGGCAGCAGAAAGGGCCCGTCGCCGGCTGCGACGGGCCCCGGTTGCGGCTCTGGGTCAGCCGAGCTTGGCGAAGCCGTAGTTGAGGAGCTTCTTCGCGTCCGCCTCGCGGTTGGGGATGGAGGTGGAGGAGAGCACGGTGCCGATGACGGTCTTGCCGCCCCGGGTGGCGGCGAAGACCAGGCAGTAGCCGGCCTCGGGGCCGGAGCCGGTCTTCACGCCGATGGTGCCGCTGTAGCTGCTGAGCAGCCCGTTGGTGTTGGTCCACGCGGCCATCGTGCGGGTGCCGCCCGACTTGGTGATCGTCTTGGCGGTGTACGACTTCGTCTTGACGACCGTGCGGAACGTCGAGTTCTTCATCGCGCTGCTGGCGATCTTCGTCAGGTCGCGCGGCGTCGAGTAGTTGTCGCCGTTGCCGATGCCGTCGAAGGAGTCGAAGTGGGTGTTCTTCAGACCCAGGCTCTTCGCGGCCGAGTTCATCTTGCCGATGAAGCTGCTGACACGCGCGGCGCGGGTGGAGCCCGAGCCGTAGGTGTCGGCGAGCGCGTAGGCGGCGTCGCAGCCGGACGGCAGCATCAGGCCGTACAGCAGCTGGCGGACGGTGACCTGGTCGCCCACGATCAGGTGGGCCTGGGAGGCGTTGTTCTTGACGACGTAGTCGCTGTACGCCTTCTGGATCGTCACCTTCTTGTCGAGGTTGAGGTTCGACTGCGCGAGCACGACCTTGGCGGTCATGATCTTGGTGGTGGACCCGGTGGACCGCTGGGTGTCCGCTGCCTTGGTGTACAGCGTCGAACCGCTCGTGTTGTTCATCACGTAGCCGCCCTTGGCAATGATGGAGGGCGTCGTGACGGCCTGCGCGGGCGTCGCGGTGAGGGCACCGGTGGCGAGCAGCGCGCCGGAGGATACGGCGACGGCGGTTGCTCTGCGGAGGCGGGTGCCCTTAATGCCGGTAATCAAGTGATGTACCCCGATTGTCTTGAATGCCCCTGAGGTGCGGCCGAGTTGACTGGCAAGAAAGTGGGGCCGCACGTGTGTGACACGTAAGTAGCACAGAAGGTTGTGCGGTTGGTGCAGGGGATTTTCGCCACGTCCGCATCCTGGACGCCGCCGCCGCTTGCGTACGTGTTGTATCTATCCTGTCGGCATGAACACGGCCGTCCAGCAGCCCGCCCCGACCATGAAGCAGCCACCCGCGGCAGACCGCGTCTACACGCACGTCAAGCAGGGCGTCCTCGACCGCCGCTACGAGGGTGGGACCCTCCTGACCGAGGGGGAGCTGGCCGAGGCCGTCGGCGTCTCCCGCACCCCCGTGCGGGAAGCGCTGCTGCGGCTGGAGGCCGAGGGCCTGATCCGGCTCTACCCGAAGAAGGGCGCCCTGGTCCTGCCCGTCTCCGCGCAGGAGATCGCCGACGTCGTCGAGACCCGGCTGCTGGTGGAGGCGCACGCCGCCCGCAAGGCCGTACCCGCACCGCCGGGCCTGGTCGAGCGGCTGACCGAGCTGCTGGAGAAGCAGAAGGCGCAGGCCGCCGCGGGCGACTTCGCCGCGGCCGCGGTGACCGACCGCTGCTTCCACGCCGAGATCGTCCGCAGCGGCGGCAACGAGATCCTCTCCCGGCTCTACGACCAGCTGCGCGACCGCCAGCTGCGGATGGGCGTCGCCGTCATGCACTCGCACCCCGACCGGATCGCCAAGACGCTCGCCGAGCACGGGGAGATCCTGGACGCCCTGCGCACCGGGGACGCGGAGGCGGCCGTCGGCGTCGTACACCGGCACGTGAGCTGGTTCTCGCACCTCGCGCGGGGGGAGGTCCGATGACCAAGGCCACCCTTCCGGGTGACCCGCCGGGCGGCCGGCGCGCGGTTGCCGTGTGGTCCATAGGCGTCGCCGTCTACTTCGTCGCCGTCATCTTCCGTACGTCACTCGGAGTGGCCGGGCTCGACGCGGCCGACCGCTTCCACGTGAACGCCTCCGCCCTGTCCACCTTCTCCATCCTCCAGCTGCTGGTCTACGCCGGCATGCAGATACCCGTCGGCCTCCTCGTCGACCGCCTCGGCACCAAGCGGGTGCTGAGCATCGGCACCGTACTGTTCACCGCCGGGCAACTGGGCTTCGCCTTCTCCCCCTCCTACGGCACCGCGCTCGCCTCCCGCGCACTGCTCGGCTGCGGCGACGCGATGACCTTCATCAGCGTGCTGCGCCTCGGCAGCCGCTGGTTCCCGGCCCGGCGCGGACCGCTCGTCGCGCAGCTCGCCGGCCTGGTCGGCATGGCGGGCAACCTGATCTCCACCCTCGTCCTCGCCCGGCTGCTGCACAGCGTCGGCTGGACACCGGCGTTCGCCGGCAGCGCGCTGGCCGGAGTCGTCGTCCTCGTACTGACGCTGCTGTTCCTCAAGGACCACCCCGAGGGCCACGAGCCCGGGCCGTCCCCGCACCAGGGCGCCGCCTACGTCCGCCGGCAGATCGCCGCCTCCTGGCGCGAGCCCGGCACCCGCCTCGGCCTGTGGGTGCACTTCACCACCCAGTTCCCGGCGATGGTGTTCCTGCTCCTGTGGGGCCTGCCCTTCCTGGTCGAGGCACAGGGACTCGGCCGGGCCACCGCCGGCGAACTGCTCACCCTGGTCGTGCTCTCGAACATGGTGGTCGGGCTCGTCTACGGCCAGGTCGTCGCCCGGCACCACGCGGCGCGGCTGCCGCTGGCGCTCGGCACGGCCGGGGCGACCGCGCTGCTGTGGGCGGCCACGCTGGCCTACCCGGGCGCGCACGCCCCGATGTGGCTGCTCGTGGTGCTCTGCACGGTGCTCGGCGCCTGCGGACCCGCCTCGATGATCGGATTCGACTTCGCCCGCCCGGCCAACCCGCCCGAGCGACAGGGCACCGCGTCCGGGATCACCAACATGGGTGGTTTCATCGCCTCGATGACGACGCTCTTCGCGATCGGCGTACTGCTGGACGCGACCGGCGACGACTACACCGTGGCCTTCTCCGCCGTCTTCGTCCTCCAGGCCCTCGGCGTCAGCCAGATCCTGCGGCTGCGCTCACGCGCGGCCCGGCGCGAGGAGCGGCTGGTGGCGAGCCGGGTGGAGACGGTGCACGTGCCCGCCGCGTGAGTCAGCGCCCGTCCGGCACCAGGGTGAGGTACGCGATGCCCAGCACCCCCCGGTAGCTCATCCACTGCGCCCGGTGCCGGTCGAGGCGCTCACGCGTCTCGGCCGCCAGCGGATGCCCCGGATGCCCGGCGAGCCAGACCTCCAGGTCCGCCTGGTACGCCGACTCGAACTCCTCCCACTCCGCCTCGCTCGCCGTCTCCGTCCACTCCGGCCGGAAACCGGCCTCCACCGCGAGGTCGAGGAGGGTCCCGAGGTCGTGGTGGTCGGCGGCGGTGGCCCCCGGCCACATGCCGGCCAGCTCCCTCCCGCCGGGCGGACGCTGCCAGAAGCCCTCGCCGAGCAGCACCCGCCCGCCGTCGGTGACCAGCCGCCGCAGCTCCCGCAGCGCCTCGGCGGTGGGCGGCTCCGCAGCGCTCAGCGCCTGGGTCGCGCCGAGGCACAGCACCAGGTCGGCGGGGCCGCGCCGGGTACCCACGGCCGACTCCTCGACGAACTCGGCCCGCGCCGACAGCCCGCGGGCCTCCGCATTGCGACGCCCCCGGGCGAGATCCTCGCCGTTCACGTCGACACCGGTGCCACGGGCGTCCGGTACGGCCTCCAGCACGCGCAGCAGCAACTCGCCCCAGCCGCAGCCGATGTCCAGCACGGTGCCGGGGCGGCCCGCGGTGAGCCGCCGGACCATGGCGGTCGCCCGGGACTCGGAGAGGGGGCCGTGGAAGGTGAGACGGGTGAGCCTGGGTGGGAGCGTCATGCCGGGCACGCTAGGACGCCCCTCGATCCACGCACCACCTGTTTTGGCGGCCGGCCGTGGGGCGGAGCGGACCGCGACCGCTACGGGGTCACCGTGAAGTTGTTCAGGATCGCCGCCGTCACGTCCGGGTCGCCCTCGGTCTTGATGTGGTCGGCCACCGCCTCCGGCGCCACCCGGCCGCAGGCCAGCCGGACGTACGTCTCCCAGTCGAGGGTGAGCGCGGCCACCGGGCCGAGCGCGGGGGCGCTCTCCAGGGTGCCCCGGCCCTGGATGTCGACGCGGATGGTGCGCAGGAACTCGACCGGCCCGTGCACGTCGAAGACGACGGCCGAACTGCGCGGCGCCTCGGCGTCCTTCGCCACCACCCTGGGCAGCGCCTCCAGCAGCACGTCCCGCACGACGTGCGCCCCCGGCGAGTCCAGGTTGCCGGGCCGGCCGAGAGCCGTACGCAGGTCCTGCTCGTGCACCCAGACGTCGAACGCGCGCGCCCGGTAGGCCTGTTCCAGGGTGACCTCCGTGCCCAGCGGACCACGCACCTTCGTACCGGGCTCGCGGGCCTCGTTGCGCAGCTGGCGGTTGCGGCGGATGACCGTGTACTCCAGCTCGGCCGTCATCTCCGGCGCGGTGTGGTGACGGCGGATGTCCACCTGGATCTCGTTGTAGCGCTGCTGCTCGGTCGTGACGTGGAACAGGTCGCGCGGCAGGGAGTGGATGGGACGCGGATCGCCGAGCATCTCGCAGTCCAGGCCGATGACGTGCGACACGATGTCCCGCACCGACCAGCCGGGGCACGGGGTCCGCCGGTTCCACTCGCCCTCGGCCAGCGACTGCACGATCTCGGATATCGCGTCGATGGAGTGCGTCCAGGCATCGGCGTAGGGCTGGAGGGTGGGATGCAGACTCACGGAACGGGACCCCTCGGCGGTTGGTACACGGGCAGGTTGTGGCGGCGTTGCCAGCGGGCGGCGGCTGCACTTCGGCGGGCGTCTTGAGAGGCTAAGTTACGCTGCTGGCAGGCACCCCGGCAGTGCTTTCGTGTGACGATCGTAGGCCTGTGTGGACGACTCGAATGCCAGGACGGTGGTAGTGTGCGCGCCTCTCTGATCCAGATCGCCGTCGACGAGGGGGAACCGGTCGCCTCGCGCAGGCAGCGGGCGGCCGCGCTGGTACGGGAGCAGGCCGGGGCCGACCTCGTGATTCTGCCCGAACTGTGGACCACCGGCGCCTTCGCCTACGAGGAGTTCGGCCGCGAGGCCGAGCCGCTCGAAGGGCCCACCTACGAGACCATGGCCAAGGCCGCGAGCGACGCGGGCGTGTGGCTGCACGCCGGGTCGGTCCCGGAGCGGGACCCCGACGGGCCGCTCTTCAACACCTCCCTCGTCTTCTCCCCCTCCGGCGCCCTGGCCGCCGTCTACCGCAAGATCCACCGCTTCGGCTTCGACAAGGGCGAGGCCGTGCTGATGGGCGCCGGACAGGACCTGGTGACGGTCCGGCTGCCCGGGACCACGCTGGGCCTCGGCACCTGCTACGACCTCCGGTTCCCCGAGCTCTTCCGCGGACTCGTCGACGCCGGCGCCGAGCTGCTGGTGCTCCCGGCGGGCTGGCCCGAACGGCGACGCGCGCACTGGACGCTGCTGGCTCAGGCGCGGGCGGTCGAGAACCAGGCGTTCGTGCTCGCCTGTGGAACGGCCGGGACCCATGCCGGAGTTCCGCAGGCCGGTCACTCGATCGTGGTCGATCCGTGGGGCGAGGTGCTCGCCGAGGCGGGTCCGGACGAGGAGGTCCTCACGGTCGACCTCGACCCGGCGAAGGTGGCGGCCACCCGCGAGCAGTTCCCCGCGCTGAAGGACCGCGTCCTGGGCCTGGCACCGCCGAAGCGCTGACGCCCACGCGCCGACGCCCACGCGCCGACGGCCCACCGGTGACCCCCGGCGGGCCGACGGCACGCACCCGTCAGTCGTGCTCCCGTTCCTTCTCCGCCAGGTGGATCACACACACCGCCACCGCGATCAGCAGCGCCGGATCCGCGTCGTCCCGTACGACGTCCACGCCGTACGTCTCGCGGATGTGCAGCCAGCGCCGGGAGATCACCGCGAGCAGCTCGCCGTCGTACTCGACGGCGAACTCCCGGTCGAGGATCTTGCCGCTGACATCCAGTTCGGTGCCGTCCACCAGGGCGACCCGGTAGTGGTTGCGCAGCAGCGACAGCCGTTTGCGCCGGATGGTGGCGAGGCCTTCGCCGTCCCGCTCGATCACCATCGTGTCGCGCAGGGCGAACATCTTCTGGTGGATGTCGATCAGGACCCGCCCGTGGGCGTCCTTCAGCTCGAAGGTGTCCCGCAGCCGCATCGCCTTGCCGTCGACGAGGAACACCTTCTGCCCGTGCTCGTCCTCGATCCAATAGTCTTCACCGATGCCGAGGAGCCGGTCGCGTACGAGGAATCTCATGTCCTTAGCGCTTCCCCGGTACGGCGTGATCCTCACGGGACGCCCGGCCCGAACCGCCTGCGGTAAGCCGACGGACTGAGCCCCGTCATCCGGCGCAGCCGTGCCCGCAGGTTGGCCGCCGTGCCCAGCCCGCTGCGGGCCGCCACCACGTCCAGCCGCTCCTCGCCCCGCTCGATCAGCCGACAGGCCAGCGCGACCCGTTCACCGGTGAGCCAGGCCAGCGGGGTGGTGCCGAGCTGGGCCCGGAAACGGCGGTGCAGCGTGGCCGGGCTGACCGCCGCGCGGGCCGCGAGCCCGGCCACCGTCAGCGGCTCGCCGATCCGCTCCTGCGCCCAGGCAAGCAGCGGGCCGAGCGACTCGTCGGGCACCTCGGGCACGGGGCGCTCCACGAACTGCCGCTGCCCGCCGTCCCGGTGGGCGGCGAAGACCAGCCGCCGGGACACGGCGTTGGCGCGTTCGGCGCCGTGGTCGCGGCGCCAGATGTGCAGGCCGAGGTCGAGCGCGGCCGCGCTGCCCGCCGCGGTCAGGATGTCGCCGTCGTCGACGAACAGCACGTCCGGCTCCAGCAGCACCCTCGGGTGCCGCGCGCGGAACGAGTCGGCCCACAGCCAGTGCGTCGCGGCGCGGCGGCCGTCCAGCAGCCCGGCCTCGGCGAGCGCGAAACTCCCGGTGCAGAAGCTGACGAGACGCGCCCCGCGCGCGTGGGTGCGCCGGACGGCGTCGAGGACCTCGGGGTCGCGCGGCACCACGTTGTCGGGGCGGCCGGGCACGATCAGGGTGTCCGCCCGGTCCACGGCCTCCAGTCCCGGCAGGCCGCTCATCGTGAACAGGCCGTGGTTCATCCGCACCTCGTGGGCGGGCGTGCACAGCGTCACCTCGTACAGCGGTCCGGACAGTCCGAGTTCCGGCCGGGGCAGCCCGAACAGCTCGGTGGCGACGCCCACCTCGAAGGGGTTGGTGCCCGCGTCGACGATCACGACGACCCGGTGCGGGGCGTGAGAGGATCCTTGCGCCATGTGCGATTCCTAGCACTCGTCCGCGCCGCGGGCCAGGGCCGAGGATGACGGCATGAGCAGCGAACCCATCTCCCTGGACAAGGCGCTCGCCTCCTTCACCGAGCGGTGGAGCCCGCGCATCGTCACGGCCGTCAACGACTACGACGTCCGCGTCGCCAAGCTGGAGGGCGAGCACATCTGGCACGTCCACGACCACACCGACGAGTTCTTCCTGGTCCTGGAGGGCGAACTCCACATCGGCCTGCGCGAGCCGGCCGGTGAGCGCACGGTCGTCCTGCCCAAGGGCTCGGTGTTCACCGTCCCGCGCGGCATCGAGCACAAGCCGTACGCCCCCGTCCCCAGCGAGATCCTCCTCTTCGAGCCGACCGGCACCCTCACCGTCGGCGACCGCCACGAGGAGGTCCCCGCCCACATCGACGCGACCACGGGCCACGCCCTGCCCTGACCTGGGTGCGGCGGGCCGGCTGCCGCCGGTCCTGGCCGGCTCGGCCAGCCAGGACCCCTGACGGGCGGTCAGCGGCGGCGCGGGCGCGGCGCCAGCTTGAAGACGGCGATGCCGGCGGCCACCAGCGTGGTGGCCGCCACCATCATGGCCATGCTGTTCATCCACAGGCCGGTCGCGGCCAGCGTGGCCCCTCCGGCGCCGGTGGTGCCGGCGCCGATCACTCTTCCGTACATGCTTGTCTCTCCTGGTGGTTCGGGGGTGTCGGGGGGTGGGTCTCAGGTGGCCACCCACTTCTCCTCGCTGCGGCGCAGCAGGCCCCACAGCGACGAGAAGTAGACGGCGTGCTGGAACAGGTCGTAGAGCATCTCCGGGATCATCAGCACGGCGACGAGGACCGCGAGGGGTCCGGCGCGGCGTACCGAGACCGTCTTCTCCAGCACGAAGATCAGGCCGATCGAGGTCCAGAACGGCGAGAGGCCGGGCCAGCCGTAGAGGGTGATCGACATGGTCATGAAGGTGAGGTAGACGAGGAAGGACAGCGCGCCGAAGCCCATCAGGAACTGCTGCACGAAGTAGCGGGCGGTGACCTTGGTCCAGCCGTAGTCGCGCAGGTTCTCCAGGGCGCCGCGCTGCCAGCGCAGCCGCTGGTGCCACAGCTTGGGCAGGGTGGTCATCACCTCGGTGGTGACGGCGCAGCCGGCCGGGGACATGGTGCGGTAGCCGAGGGTCTTGACCGCCTTGGTCATCTCGTCGTCCTCGGTGAGCGAGGCGAGGCTGTAGTAGCCGGCGCCGCCGCCGATGAGCCCGGAGCGGCGGGCGGCCCGCACCTCGCGCAGCACCCGGGCCTGGAACATGGTCCCGGTCCCGGTGAGCACCTGTGCCTTGCCGCCGGTGCGCTCCAGTTCCCAGGCGTAGCGGTGGAACTCCATGCGCTGGAGGAGGCCGAGGAGTCCGCCGCCCTCCTCGCCGTAGAAGACCCCGCCGACGGCGCCGACCCTTCGGTTGAAGGTGCTCTCGGCGGTCTCGGTGAACCAGGGGTCGAGGACGGTGTCGGCGTCCTGCACGAGCAGCAGGTCGCGGTCGTCCATGTGGGGCAGGATCCAGGCGATGGCCTGGTTGAGGGCGCCGGCCTTCTTGTGGGTGTTGCCCTGGGTGTGGAAGACCTGGGCGCCGTGCCGGGAGGCGATCCCCGCGGTGGCGTCGGTGCAGTTGTCGGCGACGACGACGATCAGGTCGGGGCGTCGCTCCTGGTTCCACAGGCCCTCGATGGCCGCGGCGATGCGGTCCTCTTCGTTGTGGGCCGGGATGAGCACCGCGAGGCGCGGGCGGACGGCGGGTTCCTCACGTGCCGCGTGGGCCCGGCGGGCGGCGTGGCGGGCGGCGCGTCGCGACCGTGCGGCGTGTGCCGGGTCGGCTGCCGTCGGCGCGGCGAGGTCGAGCATGGCGGGAGCCCCCGAGATGGTGCGCAGGGGTCCGCCCCTCTTCCCCCCGGGCCCCCGTCGACCCAGAGTCTTCACGATATTCACACATTCCCACAAGCCGACGCACATCACGGATTGGGCAACGTGCCCGGTCCTGCCCCGCTGTGGGTGTCATGTACCTTTCAAGCCGGGACGACGTGTACCGGCCGCCCGGCGCGGGGGGTCCCGGCCGGCGGCCGAACACCGGCGTCGGCGGGCCGCCCGCCGGTGCCGTCCGCACTCACACGCCGTAGCCGTCGCTGTAGCCGTCGACGTGGTGGTGACGCGGTTCCTCCTCCACCACCGGCGACGGGGGCATGACCACCCGCCGGCGGCGGGCGATGCCGCTGAACGTCGCGACGCCGATCAGGCCCACGGCCATCAGGATCACACCGACGACGGTGAGATTGACGCCGTGCATGTGCCAGTCGGTCGCGAACGTCAGGATGGCGCCCACGGCGATGAGGATGATGCAGCCGCCGAGTCCCATGAGACCTCGCCTCCCCTTCCGGTTCCGGAATCTCCGGTGCCGTCCGGGTACCCGGCGGTTCCCGTACTAGCCCTCCAGGAAGGCGGTCAGGGCGTTCGCCAGCAGGAACGGGTCGTCGGCGCCGCACAGTTCGCGCGCGCTGTGCATCGAGAGGATCGCGACACCGATGTCGACCGTGCGGATGCCGTGGCGGGCCGCGGTGATCGGGCCGATGGTGGTGCCGCACGGCATGGAGTTGTTGGAGACGAACGACTGGAAGGGCACGCCCGCCCGCTCGCAGGCGGCGGCGAACAGCGCCCGGCCCGAACCGTCCGTGGCGTAGCGGTTGTTGACGTTCACCTTCAGGATCGGGCCGCCGTTGACCCGCGGGTGGTGCGTCGGGTCGTGCCGCTCCGCGTAGTTGGGGTGCACGGCGTGGCCCGTGTCGGAGGACAGGCAGACCGTGCCGGCGAAGGCGCGGGCCCGGTCCTCGTACGAGCCGCCGCGCGCGAACACCGAGCGCTCCAGCACCGATCCGAGCAGCGGGCCGTCGGCGCCGGTGTCGGACTGGGAGCCGTTCTCCTCGTGGTCGAAGGCGGCCAGCACCGGGATGTGGGTGAGCGGGGCGCCGGAGGTCGCGGCGGCGGCCAGCGCGGCCGCGCCGGCGTGCACCGACAGCAGGTTGTCCATGCGCGGCCCGGCGACCAGCTCCCGGTCCCGGCCGAGGTAGGCCGGCGGCTCCACCGGGTGCACCATCAGGTCCCAGCCGGCCACCGAGCCGGCCGCGAGCCCGGCCTCCTGCTCCAGGAAGGCGATCAGGTCGCCGTCCAGCACGTCGTTGCCGAGGCCCCACACCGGCTGCAGATGCCGCTGCTTGTCCAGCTTGAGCCCCTCGGTGCTGACCGAACGGTCCAGGTGGATGGCGAGCTGCGGGACGCGCAGCAGCGGCCGGTCCACGTCGACCAGGGCCGTGGAGCCGTCGCGCAGGGTCAGCCGGCCGGCCAGGCCGAGGTCCCGGTCCAGCCAGGAGTTCATCAGGGGGCCGCCGTAGATCTCCACGGCGACCTGGCGCCAGCCGTGCGCCCCGGTGTCCGGGCGCGGCTTGATCCGCAGGTTGGGGGAGTCGGTGTGCGCGCCGATGATGTGGAAGGGCGTGTGGGCCTCGGCGCCCTCCGGGACGTACCAGGCCACGATGGCGCCGCCGCGCAGCACGTACCTGCCGCCGCTCGTCCCGTCCCAGGCGTCCGTCTCGGCGACCTGCCTGAAGCCCGACTTCTCCAGCCGCTCGGCGGTGTTCGCCACCGCGTGGTACGGGGACGGGCTCGCCGCCAGGAAGGACATCAGGTCGTCGGTGTGGCCGCGGTCGAAGCGGGCTGGTGCGCTCATGGGATTCACCTTAACGACGTGCACGGGCCCGCTCCCGGTAAGGGGAGCGGGCCCGTGCGGGGAATCGACGGGGACGTCCAGAAGGTCTGGAGCGTCTAGAACGCGTCCTCGTCCAGCTCCATCAGGTCCAGCTCGACGTTCTCGGCGACCTTGCGGGCGAGCGTGACACCCGGCAGGACGTTCGCCGCGAAGAACCGCGCCGCGGCGATCTTGCCGGTGTAGAACGCCTTGTCCTTGGCCGAGGCCGTGGCCAGCTTCTCGGCGGCGATCGCGGCGCCCTTGAGCAGCAGGTAGCCGACGACGACGTCACCGGAGGCCAGCAGCAGCCGGCTGGTGTTCAGGCCCACCTTGTAGATGTTCTTGGTGTCCTGCTCGGTGGCGGCGAGGTCGGTCAGCATCAGGCCGACGATCGCCTCCAGCTCCACGGCCGCCTTGGCCAGGTGCTCGCGGGCGCCCGCCAGTTCCTCGCCGCCGGTGCCGAGCGCGAGGAACTTCTTGATGTCCTCGGCCAGCGAGTTCAGCGCGGCGCCCTGGTTGCGGACGATCTTCCGGAAGAAGAAGTCCTGGCCCTGGATCGCCGTGGTGCCCTCGTACAGGGTGTCGATCTTGGAGTCCCGGATGTACTGCTCGATCGGGTACTCCTGCAGGAAGCCGGAGCCGCCGAAGGTCTGCAGCGACTGGGCGAGCTGCTCGTAGCCCTTCTCGGAGCCGTAGCCCTTGACGATGGGCAGGAGCAGGTCGTTCAGCGCCTCCTCGGCCGAGGCGTCCTCGCCGTTCGCCTCCTTGAGCTGGATGGCGTCCTGGATGGAGGCGGTGTACAGCACGAGGGCGCGCATGCCCTCCGCGTACGCCTTCTGCGTCATCAGCGAGCGGCGCACGTCGGGGTGGTGGGTGATGGTGACCTTGGGCGCGGTCTTGTCCATGAAGTTGGCCAGGTCCGGGCCCTGCACGCGCTCCTTGGCGTACTCCAGCGCGTTCAGGTAGCCGGTGGACAGCGTGGAGATCGCCTTCGTGCCGACCATCATGCGGGCGAACTCGATGATGCGGAACATCTGGCGGATGCCGTCGTGCTTGTCACCGATGAGCCAGCCCTTGGCGGGGTGCTGGTCGCCGAAGGTCATCTCGCACGTGTTGGAGGCCTTCAGGCCCATCTTGTGCTCGACGTTGGTGGCGTAGGCGCCGTTGCGCTCGCCGAGCTCGCCGGTCTCGAAGTCGAAGAGGTACTTCGGGACGAGGAAGAGGGAGAGGCCCTTGGTGCCGGGGCCGGCGCCCTCGGGGCGCGCGAGCACGTAGTGGAGGATGTTCTCCGACATGTCGTGCTCACCCGAGGTGATGAAGCGCTTCACGCCCTCGATGTGCCAGGAGCCGTCCTCCTGCTGGACCGCCTTGGTGCGGCCGGCGCCGACGTCCGAGCCCGCGTCGGGCTCGGTGAGGACCATGGTGGAGCCCCACTGCTTCTCGGTGGCGACCTTGGCGATGTGCTTCTGGACCTCGTTGCCCTCCTCGAAGAGGATGCCGGCGAACGCCGGGCCCGAGGAGTACATCCACACGGCCGGGTTGGCGCCCAGGATCAGCTCGGCGTAGGCCCAGATCAGGGAGCGCGGGGAGGTGGTGCCGCCGATCTCCTCGGGCAGGCCGAGCCGCCAGTACTCCGAGTCCATGAAGGCCTGGTAGCTCTTCTTGAAGGACGCGGGGACCGGCGCGGTGTTGGTCTCCGGGTCGAAGACCGGCGGGTTGCGGTCGGCGTCGATGAAGGACTCGGCCAGCTCGTTCTCCGAGAGGCGGGTCAGCTCCTCCAGCACACTCTTGGCGGTCTCGACGTCCATCTCCTCGAACGGGCCGGTGCCGTACACCTTGTCGCGCCCCAGTACTTCGAAGAGGTTGAACTCGATGTCGCGGAGATTCGACTTGTAGTGCCCCATGGCGACGGCTCCGTTAGAGGGATCGGCGAGGCACTGGCTCCTCGCACCTAGTTCACGTACCAACAAGTAGCTCCGATGATGCTACCCGTCGGTAATAAGAAGCAACCCCTGCCCGGCCAAGTGTGAGAAGGGTCTAGTCCGCGCCGCCTGGTACAAATCGTCCGGGGCGCCCTCGCGGGCCGGTCCCTCGGTACGCTTGCGCCCATGTACGGATACGGCCAGCCGATGGACGGTGGTGCTGCTCAGCAGCAGTACGCCCAGCCGCAGCAGCAGATGGGCGGTGTCGGCGGGTACGGCCAGCAGTCGCCGCTCTACCCGGAGCCGTCCCCGCCCTCGCTCGCGGACGCGGTGCGGGCCTTCACGACCGGGCAGATGCCCGCCGAGGACTTCCAGCAGATCTTCGCCACGTCGAAGGTCTACTGCCCGCGCGGCGACACCCCCGGCTTCCTCGCCCTGCACAACACCCAGCAGCCGGTGATCCCCATGTTCACCTCGCTCAAGGAGCTGCGCCGGTACGCGGGCAAGGAGTCCAAGTACTTCGTCATCACCGGTGCCGAGGTGATCGACCTGCTGCCGACGGGCTACGGCTTCGTCCTGGACATGGAGGGCGAGCACCGCATGGTGTTCGACGCGAAGGCGGTGGAGCAGATGGTCGACTTCGCGATGCGCCGGATGTACGGCGGCGGCTGAGCCGTCGGCGAGAGTGACGCGGCCCGGAGGGAATTCCCTCCGGGCTTTCTCTGTTCCTGGTGACAAGAAGTTCAACGCTCAACTAAAGTGGGCGTACCAAGGAGGTACCCACCATGCCTGCAGTGACCGTCGAGAACCCGCTGACGCTGCCCCGTGTGACCGCACCCGCCGACGCCGTGGCCCGCCCCGTGCTCGCCGTCACGACCGCCCCGAGCGGTTTCGAGGGCGAGGGCTTCCCGGTGCGCCGGGCGTTCGCGGGGATCAACTACCGCCATCTCGACCCGTTCATCATGATGGACCAGATGGGCGAGGTGGAGTACGCGCCCGGCGAGCCCAAGGGCACGCCCTGGCACCCGCACCGCGGCTTCGAGACCGTCACCTACATCATCGACGGGATCTTCGACCACCAGGACTCCAACGGCGGTGGCGGCACCATCACCAACGGGGACACCCAGTGGATGACGGCGGGCTCCGGCCTGCTGCACATCGAGGCCCCGCCGGAGTCCCTCGTCATGTCCGGCGGCCTCTTCCACGGCCTGCAGCTGTGGGTGAACCTCCCCGCCCGGGACAAGATGATGGCCCCGCGCTACCAGGACATCCGCGGCGGCAACGTCCAGCTGCTCAGCACCCCCGACGGCGGCGCGCTGCTGCGGGTCATCGCCGGTGAGCTGGACGGCCACCAGGGCCCCGGCGTCACCCACACCCCGATCACGATGATTCACGCGACCCTCGCCCCGGGTGCGGAGCTCACCCTGCCCTGGCGCGCGGACTTCAACGGCCTGGCCTACGTCCTCGCGGGCCGCGGCAGCGTCGGCACCGAGCGGCGGCCGATCCACCTCGGCCAGACCGCGGTCTTCGGCGCCGGCTCCTCGCTCACCGTCCGCGCGGACGAGAAGCAGGACTCGCACACCCCGGACCTGGAGGTCGTCCTCCTCGGCGGGCAGCCGATCCGTGAGCCCATGGCCCACTACGGCCCGTTCGTCATGAACACCAAGGACGAGCTGATGCAGGCCTTCGAGGACTTCCAGAAGGGCCGCCTGGGCACGATCCCGGCCGTCCACGGCATGACGGAGAGCGGCCCGCAGGGCTGACGCACCCGGTCCTTACGGCCGCCCGGCCCGCCTTCGCGGGGCGGGCGGCCGTTCCCGTGACCGGGGCGCCCCGCGGCTCACCCGCCCGGACTCCTGCGGCAGGACACCCGTCGGCGCCCGTGATCCGCTGGGCTCGTGCACCTGCTGCCCGACCCCGTCCGCCGGCTCGCCGCCTGGTGCGTCGTGCTGCTGCTCGCCGCCGGGGTCGGGTGGGTCGGGGTGCGGCTGTGCGGGCAGTTCCGTACGGCCGTCACCTCGGTGCTGCTCGCGCTGCTCGGCACCGCGCTGCTCGGGCCGTTGCACCGGAGACTGGTGCGGGCCGGGGTGCGGCGTTCGGTCTCGGCCGGGCTCACCTGCGTCGCCGTGGTGACCGTCGTCGGCGGTGCCCTCTACATCGTGGTCACCGCGCTCGTCGACAACGGCGACCAGATCATCGCCTCCCTGCGCGACGCGGCCAAGGCCGTCTCGCGGCACTTCGGGGCCGCCGGGCACGGCCTGGACGACCTCGCGGTCAACTCGCGCGAACTGCTGGGCAGGTTCGGCGGGACGGCCGCGTCCAACGTCATCAGCGGGGTCAGCGTGGTGGGCGAGAGCATCGCCATGGCCGTGCTCGCCCTGCTGCTGGTCTTCTTCTTCCTGCGCGACTCCCACCGTGCGGTGGAGGCCCTGCGCACCGTCGCCCCCGGGGACACCGCCGACACCCTGGAGGCCGTCGCCCGGCGCGCCTTCCTGGCCGTCGAGGGGTTCATGCGCGGCACGACCCTGATCGCGCTCATCGACGCCCTGTGCATCACCCTCGGCCTGCTCATCCTCCGGGTGCCCGGTGCCGTGGGCCTCGGCGCGCTGGTCTTCGTCGGCGCCTACATCCCCTACCTCGGGGCCTTCGTCTCGGGCACGCTGGCCGTGCTGGTCGCCCTCGCCGACCGCGGCTTCGTCGTCGCGCTGTGGGCGCTCGGCGTGGTCCTCGGTGTCCAGGTGCTGGAGGGGCACGTGCTCCAGCCGCTGATCCAGAGCCGGACCGTGCAGATGCACCCCGCCGTGGTGATGGTGACCATCACCGCCGGCGCCTCCGTCGCGGGCATCCTCGGGATGCTCCTCGCGGTGCCGCTGACCGCGGCCGTTTTCGGGGTCGTACAGGAGCTGAGGACCCGCTACCCGGGCTCCCCGTCCAGGCCGCCGAACGCGTCCTCCGGAGCGTCCGCCCAGTCCCCCGGGCCGTCGGGACCGCCGGAACCGTCCGGGCCGCCGGAACCGTCCGGGCCGTCCCCCGGCCCCTTCGGCTCGTAGAGCTCGAACCAGATGCTCTTGCCCTCGCCCCGGGGGTCCACGCCCCAGGCGTCCGCGAGGATGCCGATCAGCATCAGACCGCGCCCGGAGGAGGCCAGTTCGCCGGGGCGGCGCTTGTGGGGCAGGTCGTCGCCCGTGTCGAAGACCTCCACCCGCAGCCGGCGCCCGCCCGTCTGCCCGGTGACCTCGGCGAGCAGCAGCGCGTCGGCGTCGGTGTGCACCAGCACGTTGGTGCACATCTCGGAGACGAGCAGCACCGCCGAGTCCACCTGCTCCTCCGCGGCCCAGTCGTGCAGCAGCTCGCGCAGGTGCTGGCGGGCCTCGGCGATCCGCTCCGGCTCGTCCTGCCCCACCGACAGCAGCGTGCGCCGCACCCGGGGCCGTACGGTCGTGGTGTCGCCGCAGCCGCAGCCCTCGCCGGGACGGCAGAGCAGCAGCAGCGCGATGTCGTCCTCCCTGCGGTCGGCCAGCGGGCCGGTGGTGTGGTGCGAGGACGGACCGTGCACGCCCTGCACCAGCGCGTCGGCCAGCGACTCCATGTCGCCCCGGTGGTCCTCCAGGATCGCCCGCAGCCGCCGCCAGCCGCTGTCCATGTCGTGCCCGCCGGTCTCGATCAGACCGTCGGTGCAGAGCACCAGCGTCTCGCCGGGCTCCAGCGCGAACCGGGTGGTCGGATAGTCGGCGTCCGGGTCGACGCCCAGCGGCACCCCGCCCGTCGTCGGCCGCAGCATCACCGTGCCGTCGGCCATCCGGATCACCGGGTCCGGGTGCCCCGCGCGGGCGATCTCCAGCAGCCCGGTCACCGGGTCCGCCTCCACGTACAGGCAGGTCGCGAACCGCAGGTCGGACATCTGCTCGTCGTGCGTGATGCCGTGCAGGAAGCGGGAGGCGCGGGAGAGCACGGCGTCCGGGCGGTGCCCCTCGGAGGCGTAGGCGCGCAGGGCGATGCGCAGCTGGCCCATCAGCCCGGCCGCCCGCACGTCATGACCCTGCACGTCCCCGATGACCAGCGCGAAGCGGCCGGAGGGCAGCGGGATCATGTCGTACCAGTCGCCGCCCACCTGCAGTCCGCCGCCGGTCGGGATGTACCGGGCGGCGATCCGCATGCCCGGTATCTCCGGGCCGAGCGAGGGCAGCATGGAGCGCTGCAGCCCCTCGGTGAGTTCCCGCTCGGACTCGGCGGCACCGGCCCGGGACAGCGCCTGGGCGAGCATCCGGGCGACCGTCGTCAGGACCGCGCGCTCGTCCGGGGTGAACACCACCGGGTAGGCGAAGGCCGCCATCCAGGCGCCCATGGTGCGCCCGCCGGCCGTCAGCGGCAGGAACGCCCAGGAGCGGCGGCCGAAGGGGCGGGCGAGCGGCCACGTTGCCGGGTAGCGCTCCTTGTACTCCGCGGGTGAGGACAGGTACACCGCGCGGCCCGTGCGGGCGACCTCGGCCGCCGGATAGTCCAGGGTGAGCGGCATGTCCGAGAAGGGGCCCATGTCGCCGGGCTGGTGCCCGTGCTGGCCGGTGATCGTCAGCCGGTCGCCCTCCACCCCGAAGACCACCAGCCCGTCCGGCGAGAACCCGGGCATCGACAGGCCGCCCGCCACCCGCAGCACCTCGGCCGTGGAGCGCGCCTCCGCCAGCGCCCGACCCGCGTCGAGCAGGAACGCCTCCCGCGAGCGCCGCCAGTCGCCGGTGACCGTGGTCCGGCCCATCGCCCGGTCCGGACCCGGCTCGGTGACCTCCTGGAGGGTGCCGATCAGCTCGTAGGCGTGCCGCTCGGGGTCGTAGGAGGGCTTGGAACGGCTGCGGACGACCCGGAGGATCTCGCCCTGCTCGTCCATGATCCGGATGCGGACCTCGGCGAGCGTGCCCTCGGCGACGGCGAGCTGCACCACCCCGGTGATCTCGTTCCAGTCGACGGGGTGCAGCCGGGCCCGGGTCCGGGCCTCCGTGAGAGTGGTCCGCTCCGCGGGCAGCCCGAGCAGCCGCGCCGCCTCCGCGTCGACGGTGACCAGTCCCGTGGCCGTGTCCCAGTGCCACATGCCGGTCGCGAGGGCGGCGAGGACGTCCCCGACGTACGGGAGGGGCTCGCCTGTGCGCATTGCCCCACTTTAGGAAGATCCCCTTGGTAGGTGCCACTGTAAGTAGATCTGATGGGATCGGTTCCAGGGTTGGAGGTACCGCCGAAGGCCTGGTGCCGGGCCCGGGTGGGCGCACAGTAATGGTGGGGAGCCGATCTTGGCCTGCCCGGTACCCTTGATGGGTCCGGGCCCCGTGCCCGTTCTCGCGGGGACCACCCCGCAGACCTCACACACGAAGGACGATGAACGACGATGCATCGGTACAGGTCCCACACCTGCGGCCAGCTCCGCGCCTCTGACGTCGGCACCGACGTCCGGCTCAGTGGCTGGCTGCACAATCGGCGCGACCTGGGCGGCATCCTCTTCATCGATCTGCGCGACCACCACGGCATCACGCAGCTGGTCGCCCGCCCCGGCACCCCGGCGTACGAGGCCCTGGACAAGATCTCCAAGGAGTCCACGGTCCGCGTCGACGGCAGCGTTGTTTCACGTGGAACCGAGAACATCAACCCCGACCTGCCCACCGGCGAGGTCGAGGTCGAGGTGTCCGAGGTCGAGCTGCTCGGCGCCGCCGCCCCGCTGCCCTTCACGATCAACGCCGAGGACGGGGTCAACGAGGAGCGGCGCCTGGAGTACCGCTTCCTCGACCTGCGCCGCGAGCGCATGCACCGCAACATCATGCTGCGTACGGCGGTCATCTCGGCGATCCGCCACAAGATGACGGCGCTGGGCTTCAACGAGATGGCGACCCCGATCCTGTCGGCGACCTCCCCCGAGGGCGCGCGCGACTTCGTGGTCCCCTCCCGGCTGAACCCGGGCAAGTTCTACGCCCTGCCGCAGGCCCCGCAGCAGTTCAAGCAGCTGCTGATGATCTCCGGCTTCGACCGCTACTTCCAGATCGCGCCCTGCTTCCGCGACGAGGACGCCCGCGCCGACCGCTCGCCGGGCGAGTTCTACCAGCTCGACGTCGAGATGAGCTTCGTCGAGCAGGAGGACGTCTTCCAGCCGATCGAGCAGCTGATGACCGAGCTGTTCGAGGAGTTCGGCAACGGCCGCCACGTCACCTCCCCCTTCCCGCGGATCCCGTTCCGCGAGGCGATGCTGAAGTACGGCTCCGACAAGCCGGACCTGCGCGCCAAGCTGGAGCTGGTCGACATCACCGACGTCTTCGAGGGCTCGGAGTTCAAGGCCTTCGCCGGCAAGCACGTCCGTGCGCTGCCGGTGCCGGCGGTTCAGGACCAGCCGCGCAAGTTCTTCGACCAGCTCGGTGACTTCGCCGTGTCCCTCGGCGCGAAGGGCCTGGCCTGGGTCCGCGTCGGCGAGGACGGCACGCTGTCCGGCCCGATCGCGAAGTTCCTCACCGAGGAGAACGTCGCCGAGCTGACCAAGCGCCTCTCGCTCGCCGCCGGCCACGCGATCTTCTTCGGCGCGGGCGAGTTCGACGAGGTCTCCAAGATCATGGGCGCGGTCCGCGTCGAGGCCGCCAAGCGGGCCGGCCACTTCGAGGAGAACGTCTTCCGCTTCTGCTGGATCGTCGACTTCCCGATGTACGAGAAGGACGAGGAGACCGGCGCGATCGACTTCTCGCACAACCCCTTCTCCATGCCGCAGGGCGGACTGGAGGCCCTGGAGACCCAGGACCCGCTGGACATCCTGGGCTGGCAGTACGACATCGTCTGCAACGGCGTCGAGCTGTCCTCCGGCGCGATCCGGAACCACGAGCCGGACATCATGCTCAAGGCCTTCGAGATCGCGGGCTACGACCGTGAGACCGTCGAGGAGAAGTTCGCCGGCATGCTGCGCGCCTTCCGCTTCGGCGCCCCGCCGCACGGCGGCATCGCCCCCGGCGTGGACCGCATCGTCATGCTCCTCGCGGACGAGCCCAACATCCGCGAGACGATCGCCTTCCCGCTCAACGGCAACGCCCAGGACCTGATGATGGGCGCCCCGACCGAGCTGGAGGAGTCCCGCCTGCGTGAGCTGCACCTGAACATCAGGAAGCCGCAGCCGAAGTAGGGCGCGCCACGAACGCGGGAGAAGGTCCCGGGACCGGAACCGGTCCCGGGACCTTCTTCTTGACCGCAGCGCCGGGCCCGGCTTGTACAGCCGCGGGGTGCCGCTGCTCAGCCTGACCAGGACGTCGTTGAAGCGGGCGGCTGCTCACTCGTCGGTGTCGGGGCCGGGCTCCTCGTCCGGGGAGGCGCCGTCCTCCATCAGGCGTTCGGCGATGTCGTCGGACCACCGCTGGGCCCAGGCGCGCAGCCCGTCGATCCGCGCCTCCTCCACGCCGTACCGCAGGAACTCGCCGACGGAGTAGAAGTCCGTGCCGGTCAGCCGGGACTGCAGGGTGGGCAGGTCGAAGACGTCGTGGGCGTGCCTGCGGCCCAGTTCCTCCAGGCCGGGCAGCGGGAAACGGGCGGCCGCGGCCTGCGCGTCGATCAGGTCGACCGCCGCGCCCCGGTCGTACAGCGCGCGGATCTTCGTGCCGACGGCGTCCTCCAGCGAGAGCGCCGGGCCGTACTCCGTCAGCTCCGGCGGCTGCCAGAAGGCCTCCTTGTGCAGCGCCAGGACGCAGGGCTCACCGGACGGCGGGTCGGTGACCGTCAGCTGCGCGGTGCGCGCGGTGGCGGCCCCGGCCCGCACCGGCCGGCCGCGCGCCTCCAGGGCCGCGGCGACGGCTCGGGCGATTCGGTCCATGGGCTCGGCGCTCTCGGTGGCGAGGTCCAGATTGCCGTGCGGGCGCCGGAGCAGCCCGTGCGCCTCGAGGGCGTAGCCGCCGGCGAGCACCAGACCGTACGGGCCGCCCGCCGCTACGACGTCCGCGAGCAGCCGCCGGTGGGGTTCGGGAAGGTTCACGGCACCCGTACTCTGCCAGAACCGACACCGGACCCGTGCGCATCCGCGCCGGTGCGTACGGCCTCCGGAAGGGGGCGGGGATTTTTTCCGGGTGATGTCACACGGGCGGCGGGGCGGGTGTCAGGGGGGTGTCCGTAGTCGTCCGAACGTTCCACGGGAGCCCCTCATGCGTATCGCCCATGTCGTCGTCACCCTGCTCGCCGCGCTGATGGCCGGGTTCTCCGGGACCGTGCTCCTGATGCGTGCCGACTGGATCGTCAAGGCGCTCACCGACTACCGGGTGCCGAGGTCGTGGTGGACCTGGCTCGGGGTGGCCAAGGCCGCGGGGGCCGTCGGGCTGGTGGCCGGGCTGTTCGTACCGGTGATCGGCGTGCTCGCCGGCATCGGCCTGGTCCTGTACTTCACCGGAGCGGCCGTCACCGTGGCCCGCGCCCGCTGGTACGCCCACATCTCCTTCCCGCTCGTCTACGCCGCTCCGGTGGTCGGCGCGCTGGTGCTGGGGTGGGCGGCCTGAGGGAGGGCGGTGCCGGCCCGTTCCGAACAGGTGCCAGCGAGCCCCCGGGTCCACCGACCCGGGGGCTCGTTCACTGCGTGCGGCCGGCGATCAGGCCGGCTCCTCACCGCCGAAGCGCTCCTTGTACGCCGCCAGGTCCTCGTCCGTCAGCTTGGCGAACAGCACCGGCGGGACCGTGAACGGGGTGCCGGCCGGGACGGCGGCCAGGGCCCTGGCCTCGTCCTCGGTGACCCAGACCGCGGTGTCCTCGGCCAGCGAGAACGCCTCGCGCATCGTCTTCGCCGTGCTCGGGATGAACGGCTCGGAGACCACCGCGTACAGGTGGATGAGGTTCATCGCGGTACGCAGGGTGAGGGCCGCGCCGTCCTTGTCGGTCTTGATCTCCAGCCAGGGGGCCTTCTCCTCCAGGTAGGAGTTGCCGGCCGACCACAGGGCGCGCAGGGCGGCCGCGGCCTTGCGGAACTGGAGGGCCTCCATGTGCTCCTCGTACTCGGCGAGGAGACGGGCGATCTCCTCGCCGAGCCGTGCCTCCGCGTCGCCGGGCGCGCCGCCGGCCGGCACCTCGTCGCCGAAGCGCTTCCTGGAGAAGGACAGGACGCGGTTGACGAAGTTGCCGAGGGTGTCGGCGAGGTCCTTGTTCACCGTGGCGGTGAAGTGCTCCCAGGTGAAGGACGAGTCGTCCGACTCGGGGGCGTTGGCGATGAGGAAGTAGCGCCAGTAGTCGGCGGGCAGGATGTCCAGGGCCTGGTCGGTGAAGACGCCCCGCTTCTGGCTGGTGGAGAACTTGCCGCCGTAGTACGTCAGCCAGTTGAAGGCCTTGACGTAGTCGACCTTCTTCCACGGCTCGCGCACGCCCAGCTCGGTGGCCGGGAACATCACGGTGTGGAAGGGGACGTTGTCCTTCGCCATGAACTCCGTGTAGCGCACGGTGTCGTCGGCCTCGTACCACCAGGACTTCCAGTCGCGGTTCTCCGGGTCCTGGTCGGCCCACTCCTTCGTCGCGCCGATGTACTCGATCGGGGCGTCGAACCAGACGTAGAAGACCTTGCCCTCGGCGGCCAGCTCCGGCCACGTGTCGGCGGGGACCGGGACGCCCCAGTCCAGGTCACGGGTGATCGCGCGGTCGTGCAGGCCCTCGTTCAGCCACTTGCGGGCGATGGAGGAGGCCAGCTGCGGCCAGTCGTTCTCGTGCCGGGCGACCCACGCCTCGACCTCGTGCTGCAGCTTGGACTGGAGCAGGAAGAGGTGCTTGGTCTCGCGGACCTCCAGCTCGGTCGAGCCGGAGATCGCGGAGCGCGGGTTGATCAGGTCGGTGGGGTCGAGCACCCGGGTGCAGTTCTCGCACTGGTCGCCCCGGGCCTTGTCGTACCCGCAGTGCGGGCAGGTGCCCTCGACGTAGCGGTCCGGGAGGAAGCGGCCGTCGGCCGGGGAGTACACCTGGCGGATCGCCCGCTCCTCGATGAAGCCGTTCTCGTTCAGCTTGCGGGCGAAGTGCTGGGTGATGTCGCGGTTCTCCGGCGAGGAGCTGCGGCCGAAGTAGTCGAAGGCCAGCGCGAAGCCGTCGTAGACCGCCTTCTGCGCGTCGTGCGCCTGGGCGCAGAACTCGTCCACCGGGAGGCCCAGCTCCTTGGCGGCCAGCTCGGCCGGGGTGCCGTGCTCGTCGGTGGCGCAGATGTAGAGGACGTCGTGACCGCGCTGGCGGAGGTACCGGGAGTACACGTCCGCCGGGAGCATGGACCCCACCATGTTGCCCAGGTGCTTGATCCCGTTGATGTAGGGAAGGGCGCTGGTGATGAGGTGTCGAGCCATCGCGGGCTGCTCCCAGGTCGCTGAGTTTACGAACCTTGAAATCGTAGCCGACGTGTGTATGCCGCCCGCTTCCCGTTTTACGGACTGGGAAGGGGCGGCATGGTCACGGGGGGTTACGCCGTGTCACGGGCGCCAGGTCGCGAGCACGCCCTCGTACAGCTCGGCGTCCGTCAGTTCGCGGGGGGTGGGGCCCGCGTGGAAGAAGGACGTGTTGGCGGTCTTCAGCTTGCGGAGGTAGTCGAAGGCCTTGTTGTCGTGCTCGCCGAAGGCGACGAAGGAGAAGAAGACGGCGGGGTGGGTGTCCGCGGCTGCGGTGAGGGCCTGGGTCGCGGGGGTCTTCGCGTCCGGGGCGCCGTCGGTCTGGAAGACCACGAGGGCGGGGGTGCCGGGGTCGGCGTTCTTCTCGTAGTGGGCGAGTACGGCCTCCACGGCTGCGTGGTAGCTCGTACGGCCCATGCGGCCGAGGGACGCGTGGACGTCGTCGATCTTCGTCTCGTGGTCCTCGGCGAGGGTGAGGTCGGTGGTGCCGTCGACCTCCGTGGAGAAGAAGACGACGTGGACCGTGGCCTCGGGGTCCAGGTGGGCGGCGAGGGCGAGGGTCTGGTCGGCGAGGGCCTGGGCCGAGCCGTCCTTGTAGTACGCGCGCATGCTCGCGGAGCGGTCCAGCACGAGGTAGAGCTTCGCTCGGGTGCCGGTGAGGTCGGTCTTCGCGAGGGTGGTGGTGGCGGCGTTGTACGCGGTCGCGAGGGCGGGGGCGGCGGCCTTGACCTTGGGGAGGGGGGTGGCGGGGGTGGGGGTTGCCTGCGGCGCGTCGGCATCCGTGTTCCCACCCGCACCGCCCGTGCGGGTCTCGTCGTCGGCTGCCGGTGGCCCCTGCGGGGTGTTCTCGCCGTCGGCGGCTTGCGGCTCGTCCGTGGCTTCGGCCAGGGCGGCGGTTTCCTCGGCCGGGCTCGCCGCCTCGTCCGCCTGTGCCGGCGCCGGTTCCTCGGCCTCCTGAGGCTCGGCTGCCGTCTCGGCCTCCGGCGCCTCGGCGGTCTGCTCCTCTACGACCGCCACCGGCTCCGCCGCCTTCTCGGCCTCGGGCTCGGCGGCCGGTTCCTCAGCCTCGGCCGCGGGCTCCGTCTTCGCCTCAGCCTCGGCCTCGGCGTCGGTCTCGGCTTCCTCGGTCTCGGCCGTATCGGCGGCGGGGCTGACCTCGGCTCCTTCCTCGACCGCGGGCTCGGCGGTGGCCTCTGCCTCCTCGGTCTCCGGCTCCGCGCTCGCCTCGGTCTCCGCCTCAGCAGCGACCTCGGCCTCCGGCTCGGCAACCTTCTCCGCCTCGGCGCCGACCGCAGCCTCGGGCGCCGTTCCAGCCTCAACCGGCGACTCGGCCTCGGCCTCAGCCTGCGGCGCAGCCTCAGCGGCCTCCTCCGCGACCGCGGGCTCGGCCGCGGGGCTGACCTCGGTCTCCCCTTCGACCGCGGGCTTCGCCTCGGCCTCGGGCTCGGCCTCCTCGGCGGCCGGTGCGTCGGTCTCGGCCGTCGTCTCGGCGGTGGGGCTGACCTCGGTCTTCTCCTCGGCCTCCGGCTCGGCGGTGGCCTCGGCGGCCTTCTCGGCCTCGGCCTCCGGCTCCGCGGTCGCCTCGGTCTCCGGCTCGGCGGTGGCCTCGGCGGCCTTCTCGGCCTCGGCCTCCGGCTCCGCGGTCGCCTCGGTCTCCGACGCGGCCTTCTCCTCGGTCTCCGGCTCGGCGGTGGCCTCGGCGGCCTTCTCGGGCTCGGCCGACGGCGTTGCCTCCGCGGACTCCTCGGGCTCAGCCGGTGGCGTTGCCTCCGCGGACTCCTCGGGCTCAGCCGGTGGCGTTGCCGCGGCGGCCTTCTCGGGGTCGGTTGCCGGGGGTTCCTCCGTTGGGCGGGGGACCTGGATGTTGTTGAAGGCCGCTGCCACCAGGTCGTGTTCGTCGGGGCCCGAGGTGCGGGGCTCCGGGACGGTCGGGGCCGGCCCGGTGGGGGCCGACCGGCGGGGCTCCGGGACGGTGGCGGTCGGCTCCGGAGCCGCGGGGGTCGGGGTCGGGGCCGCACCCTCTGCATCGGCGGCCCGGGACTTGCGTGAGCGGCCGAATGCGTTCCGCAGGAGAGTGAGAATGCCCATGTGCGCAACCCTTCGCGTGAGGTGAAACCGTCAATCGCTGGCCAGGACGGACACGTAAGGTTAGCGGCCCCGGGATCGGTCAGTGCGGGGACGCGATCGAGCGGGCCGTGGCCACCTCCTGGCGGAGGGGTTCGAGGACGCTGCCCGCGGGTCCGGTGAGGTCGGTGCGGACCGGGGTCAGGGTCTCCGCGCTGCGGACGCCCTCGGACAGTTCGCGCAGTTGCAGGGCGACTTGGGCGATCTCGGCGGCCGACGGCGCGGCCGCCCCGTGCCGGACGCGCACGCGGGCCGCGGTCGTGGCGTCGACGATGCGTTCGACCGCGACGACCAGGGGCCACCACGCGGCGGCGCGGCGGCCGGTCGGCGGCGGCTCGGTCAGGGCCCGCTGGAACTCGGTGCGGATGACGGAGAGGTCGCGGTAGAGGCGGCGGCGCATACGGGCCCGGCCCGCCGGGTCCTGGCCGGTGCCGAACGCCGTCTCCACATAGGTCGCCGTGTCCGCCACCGCGTCGGCCAGCCGGTCGCCGACACGGGTGTGCCAGCTCTCCGGCCACAGCAGGTAGCCCGCGACCAGGGCGATCGCGCAGCCCAGCAGCGAGTCGGCCAGCCGGGGCAGCAGCAGGGCCGTGCCCTGGCGGTTGAGGATGTCCGACAGCAGGAGGATCACCGGTGTGATCGCCATCGTCTGGTAGCCGTAGCCGCGCGGGGTGAGCGCCGGGATCAGGGGACCGAGGACCAGCAGCGCGACGACGACGCCCCAGCCGAGCGGGACCTCCGCGAGGACCACCGCGGCGATCACCAGACCGGCCACCGTGCCCAGGGCGCGCAGCAGGGCGCGGGAGAAGACCGAGCCGAAGTCGGGTTTGAGGACGAAGGTGATGGTGAGGGCCACCCAGTAGGAGCGGGGGACCGGGACCAGGGACACCAGGGACTGGGCGATGGCGATGCACAGGGCGAGTCGGAGGCCGTAGCGCCAGGAGTTCGCCGACAGGACGACGTTGCGGGTGGCGCGGGCGGTGCGGATGCCCAGGGCGGCCGGGCGGCCCAGGCGGTCGTCGATGCCCCGGGGGTCCACGTCGGGGGCGGACACCACCTCGGCGGTGTGGCGCAGGGCGTGGTCCATCGCGCGGGCCGTCTCCGTGGTGGGCAGGGGCAGGTCGAGGGCTATCGGGCCGGTGTAGCCCGTCTCGACGGCGTGGGCCAGGTGGTGGAGGGCGGCGGGGAACTGCCCGGGCAGCGGGCGGCCCGAGAGATGGGCTGCGGGGGCCGCCTCGACCACCGGGGTGATGGCGTTCAACTGGGCGAGCATGCGGGTGAGTTCGGGGCTGCGCCCGTGCTCGCGGGCGCGCCGGCCCAGGATCAGGTCGTAGGACTGGTTCAGGGAATGGGTGACGGCCCGGCGGGCCTCGTCGTACTCCTCGGTGCGGTCCGTGCCGGAGACGGACAGGAGGGCCGCGACCGTGCGGTAGGCGGCGGCCACCGCGGAGCGTTCGGGGACGCCGGAGCGCAACGGCCACGCCAGCAGCGCCAGCAGGAGGATCAGCAGGCCGCCGCCGGTCATCAGGGCCGGGGCCAGCCACCAGGGGCGGGGCAGCGGAAGGCCCGCGCCGACCACGCAGTTGAGCAGGAGCAGCAGGCCGGAGACCGAGGCCACCGCGCCGATCGTGGAGATCATCCCGGAGACCAGGGCCACCCCGGTCACCACGGCCACCGCGTACCACCCGTGCCCGTACGCCAGCGCGCCCAGGGTGACGCCGACCGCGCCGAAGAGCTGGGGCACGGCGATGTTGAGGATGCGCATGCGGTAGGCGTCGGCGGTGTCGCCGATGACGCCGGACAGGGCGCCCATGGAGGCGAGGGCGCCGTAGGCGGGGCGGCCGGTGGCCAGGCCCACGGCCAGGGGGAGTGCCAGCCCGACGGCGGCCCGGGTCATGGCCGGCCGGTTGAGCGGTGCCCGCTGGGGTTGGAGGTTCCGCACCAGCCAGTCGGGAGGGGTGAGGCCGATGGGGAACTCTCGGGACATGCGCCCATTATGACCGGTTGGCCCCCGCCGACCTGGGGTCATCCCCGCCGGTAGAGCGTCAAGTCCACGACGAGCGCGCGGTGGTCGCTGCCGGTCACGCGCAGGAAGTGGGCGCCGGTGGCGCCGAAGTCCGGGGAGAGCAGTACGTGGTCGATCTGGGCGCCGATGACGGAGGCGGTGCGTGCGGGCCAGGAGGGGGTGCGGTCGTGCCCGGCGAGGCGGGCGGCGTCGGTCAGGCCGGTGTCCAGGATGCGGCGGAAGGCCGCGTGGTCCTGGGTGGCGTTGAAGTCGCCGGCGAGGAGGGTCGGGGTGTGCGGGCCGGCGGCGGCGAAGGCGCGCAGCCGGCCCAGTTCGCGTTGCCACAGGGCGACCTGGCCGGGCAGCGGGGGCATGGGGTGGGCGAGCTGCAGCCGTACGGCGTGGCCGTGGACGTCGGCGACGGCGCCGGGCATGCCCATGGTGCCGGGGACACCGGCGGTCGGCTTCAGGGGGAAGCGGCTGAGGATGAGGGAGCCGTGGGATCCGGCCGCGCGCACCGCCTGGCGGTAGGGGTAGACGGCCGCGAAGTCGCGTTCCAGGGTGGCCTGGCAGGTGTACTCGCACTCCTCCACGAAGACCAGGTCCGGACGCCGGTCGCGGATCAGCGGGACCAGCGCGGGGGTGCCGCGGCCGAACTCGACGTTCGAGGTCATCACGCGAAGGGAGGCGAGGGGCGGGCCGGCGGGTTCGCCGACCCTGCCGTAGGGGTCCAGGTACCAGGCGAGCAGGCCGAGTACGGCGATCCCCCACACCAGTCCGGTCCACCAGCGGGCGAGCAGCGCGCACAGCAGGGCGAAGGCGGTGGGGGCCAGCAGCCAGGGCAGGAAGGCGAGCAGCTGGGGGACGGGGGTGATGCCGTCGGTGCCGGCGGCCCGGCAGCCGACGAGCACGCTCACCCCGGCCAGCAGCAGCCCGGCGCACCAGGCGCCGAGCCTGCGTCCGGGCGTCCGGCTCATGGCCTCCGCCCGAGTCCGTGACACCGCCCCGCCCACGCCCGGACGACGACGGCGATCACGCCCGGACGCCCGCGCCCGGGCCGCCGGACCAGAGAACAAGGCCTACGACTCGCCTGCCGGGGCAGGGGCCGGTGCGCGTGGTCCGGGTGCCGGTGCAGGGGCGGGTGCGTGTGATCCGGGGGTCGGGGCGGCGGGCGGTGGCTGCGGTCCAGGGGGCGGGTCATGGGCCGGTGTGTGCGGTCCGGGTGTCGGGTCAAGGGCTGGAGCCCGCGGCCCGGGTGGCGGCTCGTGGGCTCCGCCTGGGTCCGGTGCGTCGCCGTGGTCGTGCGCGGGCGCTGGTGCAGGGGCGGGTGCGTGTGATCCGGACGTCGGGTCAGCGGCCGGTGGCTTCGATGCGGGTGTCGGGTCGACGGCCGGTGGCTGCGACACGGCTGCCGGGTCCGTGGCCGGTGGCTGCGGTCCGGGCGTCCGGACAGGGGTCGTTGGCTGTGATGCGGCTGCCGGGTGAGGGGCCGGTGCCCGGGGGCCAGGGGTCGGGTCATGGGCCGGGGTGGTGACCAGCGCGTCGGTTCACGGGGCCGAGCCTACGAGCCGTCGTCCACGCGCGCCAGGAAATCCCCGAGCACCCGGTTGAACTCCTCGGGCCGCTCCAGGTTGGGCAGATGGGCCGCGCCCTCGACGACGTGCAGCGTGGAGTCGGGCAGGGCCGCGTGCATGGCCTCGGCGTCGGAGACGGGCGTGTAGGTGTCGTCCGCGCCGACCACGACGAGCGCGGGCACGGTCACCCGGGTCAGCAGGCCGCGGTAGTCGGGGCGTTCGGCCCGGCCGCGCAGCGCCGCGGCGGCGCCTTCGGGCGCGGTGGCCGTCATCATGCGGTGCACATGGGCCTTGACGTCGGGGCGGGCGTACGGCGCGACCATGCGCTCCAGCACCTCGTCGGCGTAGCCCCGCATGCCCTCGGCGAGCAGCCGGTCGGCCGTCGCGTTGCGGCCCCGTCCGCCCTCGGGGGTCTCCGGATCGGGGAAGGTGTCGGCGAGGACCAGGCCGCGGATCCGGCCGCCGAGGCGGTCGTGGCACTCCATGGCGATCTGGCCGCCCATCGACAGGCCCGCCAGCACGAAGGTGTCCACGCCGAGCCGGTCCAGGAGTTCCGCCAGGTCCTGGGCGTGGCGGGAGAGCGGGACCGTGCCGGGGGTCACCGGGGAGGCGCCGTAGCCGCGCAGGTCGGGGGCGATCACCCGGCGTTCGGCGCCGAACCGCGCGAGCTGCGGGTCCCACATCGTGCGGTCGAAGGGGTGGCCGTGGACGAGGAGGAGAGGAGTGCGGGAGGTCTCCGGGTTTTTGTCCGTGTACGCGAGGAACGGTGCCATGTGAGCGACCCTAGGACGGCCCAACTGATCGGTGCAATAAAATCTTTGCCCTCGGTGCAATCCATCGCGCCGGGAGACAGGGGGACTTGTGGACGACTACCGGGGCATCGCCGACCGGATCGCCGCCGACATCACCGGCGGGCGCCTCAGGCCGGGTCAACGGCTGCCGCCGCAAAGGGCGTTCGCCCGCCGCCACGGGATCGCGCCCTCGACCGCGGGCCGGGTCTACAGCGAACTGGTGCGCCGGGGGCTGGTGGTGGGCGAGGTCGGGCGCGGCACGTTCGTGCGGGCCACCGAGCCGGACCGGCAGCCGGGGCACGCGCTGACCGAGGCGGCCGGTACCGCGCCGGTGAACCTGGAGCTGAACTACCCCTCCGTGGCGGGCCAGGAGGAGCTGCTGGTCCCGGCCCTCGCGCCGCTGCTGCGGCCGGACGCGCTGGGCCTCGCGCTGCGGCCGGCCGCCGCCGCGGGTACCCCGGCCGCCCGGGAGGCCGTCGCCGCGCTGCTGGCCCGGGACGGCGCCCGGCCCGGCCCGGCGCGGATCCTGTTCACCGGCAACGCCCGCCAGGCGATCGCCGCCACGCTCGCCTCCCTGGTGCGGCCCGGCGGCCGGGTCGGGGTGGAGGCGCTGACGTATCCGCTGGTCAAGGAGATCGCGGGCCGTCTCGGCCTCACCCTCGTGCCGCTCCCCGCGGACGAGGAGGGGCCGCGGCCCGAGTCGGTCGCCGCCGCCCACCGCACCGCGCCCCTGTCCGCCCTCTACCTCCAGCCGACGCTGCACAACCCCACCTCGCGCACCGTCGGCGCCGCCCGGCGGGCGGAGCTGGCCGACGCCGTCCACAGGCTGGGGATACCGGTGGTCGAGGACCGGGTCTGGGCCTTCCTGCACCCGGGCGGCCCGCCGCCGCTCGCCGCGCTCGCGCCGGACCTCGTGCACCTCGTCGACGGGCTGTCCAAGCGGGTCGCGCCCGGCCTCACCGCCGGTTTCGTGGCCGTGCCGGACGGGCGCGCCGAGGCGGTGGCGCTGGCGATCCGGTCCGGCGGCTGGAACGCGGGCGGCTTCGCGCTGGAGGCGGCCGTGCGATGGCTCGCCGACGGCACCGTGGACCGGCTGGCGGCCGCCAAGCGGCGGGACGCGGCGCGGCGGCAGCGGCTGGTCGCCGAGCAGCTGTCCGGCTTCGCCGTGCGGTCCGACCCGGCCGGCTACTTCGCCTGGTGGGAGCTGCCCGCGCCCTGGCGGGCCGACACCTTCACGGCCGCCGCGCGGGCGCACGGGATCGCCGTCACGCCGGGCACGGCCTTCTCCGTCGGTCCCAGCCGCACCCCGGACGCGGTCAGGCTTGCACTCGCGTCGGTTCCTGAGCCGCGGCTGGCGCGGGCTCTTGCCGCCCTCGCCGCCGTCGCGCGGGGCGGCCCAGGCGCAGATACCGGGTCAGCCAGGCGGTGAGCGCGACCGCGAGGCCGAGGGCGAGCAGCAGCCAGGAGGCGGTGCGCAGGGTGCCGGTCAGGGCGTCGTAGACGGCGCCCGCGGCCGGGTGGGGCACGTCCGCGGGCAGGCCGGCGAGGGTGAGGCTGCGGCCGGCCGCCACCGCGAGGCTGAGCAGCGCGCCGCCCAGGGCGGTGCCCAGGGCGGTGGCGGTGACGGCCCGGCGGCGGTGCACGGCCAGGGCGATCCCGGCGACGGCGAAGGCCACGGCCGCCACCGGCAGCCAGAACCCGGCGACTTCGAGCACGTGGAACCCCTTTCGGAGCGAGGCCAGTTCGTCCGCCGGAACCACCGCGACGGCGGTGTGCTCCACGGGGATGCGCGCGGCGAGCGGTATGTGGTCACGGGTGAGCTGCCGTTTGACCTGGGCGGTGACGGGGGCGAAGTCGACGGTGACGGGCTGGGCGGCCGCGTCGTCGGGGTCGTCGCGCAGCGCGTGCAGGACCGCGTCGTGGGTGACCCGGTTGCCGGTGTCCCAGGCCAGCCGGAAGGCCTGGGTCTGGGTGAAGGAGCGCACCGCGTCGTGCACGAAGGGGCGGACGGAGCCGCGCAGCGGGCGGACGTCCAGGTGCCGGTCCACTTCTTGCAGGATGCCGTCACCGACGGTGTCCGCGACGGCCTCCCGCACGTCCGGGTCGGCGGCGAGCGGGGCCATCGTGGTGACGTACCGGCCCGTGTCGGTGAGCCCGTACGCCGCCCAGGCCGCCAGCGCCGCGAAGGGCACGAGCAGGCAGGACAGGGCGATCAGTACGGCCGAGAGGGCACTCCTGAGGCGTGGTGGCACCCCTTCAGGCAACGGCCCGCGGGGCGCGGACGCGAGTGGAGCGGAGCCGTTCGGGGGACCGGCCGGCCGGGCGGCGCGTACGGCCGGACGGGTGCCTCCCGGCACGGGGAGTCGCGGGCCCCGGCAGGACCGGCCGGGGCCCGCGCGTGCGTCAGCGGATGCGGTGTCCGGCCGCGTCCTCGTGCGTGTAGTAGCGGTAGAACACCACGAAGAACGTGGGCACGGCGATCGCCAGCGCCAGGACCGTGGACGCCTGCCAGGTGTGGCCGCGGCCGCTCAGGCTGTACAGGAAACCGACCGCGATGCCGGTGAAGGCCGCCCACAGCGCCGCGCGCAGCTCGCGCTTCATCCGCTTGGCGAAGGTCTCCAGGGCCCAGTACACGGCGAAGAACACGAGGGCCGTGAGGAAGCCGAACACCAGGTTCCAGCCGGTGATGGGCCCGCCGTAACGGACGTTGGACGCGGCCCAGTACCCGTAGACCAGGCCGAGCACCGCGGGCACCGCCCACCTGCCGATCGAGTGGGACCGTTCGCTGAAGACGTCGGGCGGACGCGGGCCGGCGAGGGCCGGGGCCCGTGACGCGGGTGCCGCTTGAGCCATGACAGCACTCCTCTCTCTCCTCGCCCCCGGGTTCCAGGGCACACCTGGGGGCGAGGCCTGGCAAGTCGGCCGGGAGAGTGACGGGTGCCCGGATGCGGGCGGTTCGCCCCCGTGTTTCTCTGGGGGACATGGAGAGCCGGCCGCCGTGACGGAGATGGACTACGGGCGGCGGCGCCGGCCGCTGGTGGTCGGCGGCCGGAGCATCGCCTGGCTGCTGCCGCTGCTGCTGCTCGTCGGCATCGTGCTGGTGGACTACTACACCGGGGAGAAGTTCCGGATGATCTCCTGGATCGTCCTGGTCCCCGGCATCGCCGCCGCGATCTGCTCGGTGTGGGCGACGGCCGTCTACAGCGTGCTGGCGGTACTGGCGTACATACTCGTCGACGCGCTCTGGCCCGCCCAGTACAAGGCCGGTCCCGCCGACTTCGTCCTGGTCGCCCTCGGCGGCTTCCTGGCCACGCTGGCCTCGACCGTGCGGATGCGCCACGAAGCCCAGATGCTGCACATCCGCGACATCGCCGAGACCACCCGGCGCACCGTGCTGCGCCCGCTCCCGCCGCGCTGGGGCGGTCTGGAACACGCGGGCGTCTATCTCGCCGCCGACGTGGACGCCCGGGTGGGGGGCGACTTCTACGACATCCAGCCCGGCCCCCACGGCACCCGGCTGCTCGTCGGGGACGTGCAGGGCAAAGGCCTGGGCGCCGTGGAGGCGGCCGCCGCGCTGCTCGGCACCTTCCGCGAGGCCGGCTACCACGAGGGCGACCTGGTGGCCGTCGCCGACCGGCTGGAGAGCCGGATGCGCCGGCACCGCCACGACATGACCGCGCTGGGCCGCGACGAGGGCGACCGCTTCGCCACGGCCGTGCTGATCGCCTTCCCCGACGACCTTCCCGCGATGATCGACCTCGTCAACTTCGGCCATGAGCCCCCGTTCGCGGTCGGCGCGCACGGGGTGCGCGAACTGCCCTGCGGGGACGGGCTGCCGCTCGGGCTCGGCGACCTCGTCGGCGGGCTCCCGCCGGTGCACCGGGTGACGCTGGCCGACGACGAGACCCTGCTGCTGGTCACCGACGGGGTGACCGAGGCCCGCGACGGCGCCGGCGACTTCTACGAGGTGGCCCGCGAGGTGGCCCGCATGGTCGCCGCCGACCCGCGCCGCAGCGAACCGCGCCGTCTGGTGCGGCGCGTGCGCGACGGGGTGCTGCGGCACAGCGGCGGCCGGCTGGACGACGACACCACCGTGTTCGCGGTACGGCGGATCCGTGCGGGCCGGGAGCCGGCCCGGCGGCCGGGCGAGGCCCCCGAACGGGGACGTTCGCCGTCCTGAGGCGCGGGTTCGCGCTCGCAGCGACTACGGTGCTGACGGGAGAGCGGATCCACGGGGGGTCCGCGGGTCGACAGGGGGAGGGCCGATGCCCGGAACCGTGCTGCTGCTCGCGGCCTCGCCGCTGGGCCGGGGACGCCTGGTGGACGCGGCCGGTGTGCTGCCGGTGCTGGCCGCGGTCGCCCCCGCCGTGCTCTCCGGCACCGGCACCGCGAACGTCGTCGAACTCGCGGACCCGCTGGAGCCGCAGGCCGTGCTCACCCGGCTGCGGGCCGCCGCGGCCGCGCCCGGCCCGCTCACCGTGTACCTCACCGGCCAGCTGCACCTGGACCGCCGCCAGCGGCTGCCGCACCTGGCGCTGGCCCGCACCACCGCGGCCACCGTCCGCTACACCGCGCTGCCCTGGCACTGGATCCGCGAGGAGCTGCGGCTGCGCCCGGCCGGGCAGACCGCCCTGGTGGTCGATCTGCACGCGGACGCGGAGGTGTGGCGGCAACTGGCCGAGCGGCCGCTCGACTCGGGCCGCACCGCGGCGGTCTACGGCCGCATCGCACCCCCGAACGGCCGGCGCGGGCTCGCCGAGCCGACGTACATGAAGACCGTGGCGACGCTGCTGCGCAGCGGGCACCGGCCGCCCCTGGAGGAGTTGCACGGGCAGGCGCTGGCCCGGATCGCGGACGAGGCGGCCACGAACATCCTGCTGGCCCCGCCGCCCGGGCAGGGCGCCGACCCGCACGACGCCATCAGCGCCGCCGTCCGCTCCGGCCGCCACGCCGAGGCCGACGCGCTGGCCGCCCGCCACGAGGAGGCCGCCGTGCGCACCCTCGGCCCCGCCTCGGAGGACGCGCTGCACTGGGCCGAGGTGCGGGCCGACCTCGCGATGTTCGCCGGGGACACGGTGCGCAGCTGCCAGGCGTGGCTGCGGGTCGCCGGGGTGCGGCTGGCCGCGGGGCAGCCGGCCGACGCACCCGCCGTGGAGTCCGCCGTGGACCGCGCCCACCACCAGTGGGGCCGCATCGGGGACCCGGCCCGCGCCCGTGAACTGGGCTCCTCGCTCGCGGAGTTGAGGCTCCGCGTGCCCGGCCGGCGGCAGGGCGCGCTGGAGAACGTCCAGCGGCACCTGCGCCAGCTCCAGGCGGCGCCGTAGGGCTCAGGCCGCCGGCAGCATCGCCAGGGCGCCCGAGACCAGGGTGCGCACCCCCGGGGCGATCACCGACAGGTCGGGCGCGAAGCGCGGGCTGTGGTTGCTCGGCACGCCGGCGAGCTTCTCCGGCAGGGAGTCGCCGGGCGCCTGCTCCCACACCGCGCCGGGGGTGGTGGTGACGAACCAGTACGAGTACGGGATCGAGCCGAGCGCCAGCTCCGGGAAGTCCTCGCTGCCCATCGCGGGGCCCGGGTCGAACACCGTGCCCGCGCCGAACACCTCGCTGTGCACGGCGGCCACCGTGGCGTCGGTGCCGGCGTCGTTCACGGTCATCGGGAAGGTGCTGCCGACGCTCACCGCGGGCTCCCGCGGGCAGCCCGCGGCCAGGCACTCGCCCCGCGCGATGCGCCGGATCGCGTCCAGCATCCGCTGCCTGACCGCCTCGGACTGGGTGCGCAGGTTCAGCGCGACGCGCGCCTCGTCCGGGATGATGTTGTGCCGGGTGCCCGCCTCGATGCGGCCCACCGTGAGCACCGCGGACTCGCCCGCGGCGATCTCCCGCGAGACCACCGTCTGCAGCCGGGTGACCAGGTAGGCGGCGGTCACCACCGGGTCCACGGTGGCCTCCGGGCGCGAACCGTGCCCGCCCCGGCCGTGGACCACGATGTCCACCTCCGTCGAGGCGGACATGATCAGACCCGGCACGTGCGGGTAGAGCCCCGCCGGTCCGGGCGCCGCGTGCTGCCCGAGCAGGACGTCCGGCCGCCCGAACCGCTCGTACAGCCCGTCCCCGATCATCCTCCCGGCGCCCTGCCCGGTCTCCTCGGCGGGCTGGCCCACCACCAACAGGGTGCCCCGCCAGGTGTCCCGGCCGGCGGCCAGCGCCGCGGCGGCCCCGGCCAGCCAGGTGACGTGCAGGTCGTGTCCGCACGCGTGCATCACCCCGTCTGCCTCGGAGGCGTACGGCAGCCCGGTCGCCTCCCGCACGGGCAGCGCGTCCATGTCGGCGCGCAGCAGCACGGTGGGGCCGTCGCCGGTGCGCAGCCGGCCCACGACGCCGGTGCCGCCGACGCCCTCGGCCGTCTCGAACCCGGCCTCCTTCAGGAGACCGGCCAGCTTCCCGGCGGTGCGGTGCTCGCGCAGGGACAGCTCGGGATGCCGGTGCAGGTCGCGGTAGAGCCCCTCCAGGTCCGTGACGGGGAGGTCGGAGGTCAGGTCCAGGGCGGTACGCGCGGCGGCTGAGGTCATGGGCGCAGCGTAGGTCTGTTTCGCGGTTTCGGGGACCCCGGCGCGATCGTCCGATTACCCTGGGTGACATCTCGCTCACGAGGAGGTGCCGTACGGCATGGCCCACATCCGCGAACTCGACCCCAGCGCCTCTCCGTTGGACTACTTCGGCTACGAACTGCGCAGAAAGCGGGAGGAGGCGGGGCTGACGCAGAAGGAACTCGGCGCGATCGTCTTCTGCACGGGCTCGCTGATCGGCCAGATCGAGACGACGCTCAAGGTCCCGACGAGGGAGTTCGCCGAGCGCGTGGACGCCGCGCTGCTGACGGACGGGGTCTTTACGCGTCTGGTGGGGCTGGTGTTACGGAGCCAGTTGCCTACGTGGTTCCAGCCGTACGCCGACATGGAGGCGAAGGCGGCGTACATCTCGACGTATCAGTGCCAACTGGTTTACGGGTTGCTTCAGACGGAGGCGTACGCGGCTGCGCTGCTGAAGGTGGACTACCCGGACCGGGTGGAGGAGATGGTCGCGGCGCGTCTGGAGCGGCAGCGCATCCTGCACCGTGCGGAGGTCCCTGCGTTGTGGGTGGTGCTGGACGAGTCGGTGCTGTATCGGATGGTCGGCGATCAGGAGGTCATGCGCGGGCAACTCGCGCAGCTGTTGGACTTCCGGGACGACCCCTGGCTGCATGTCCAAGTGCTGCCGTACTCCACGGGTGCGCATACCGGGATGCTGGGCTCGTTCACGGTCCTCCGCTTCGGCGACCACCCCGACCTCTTCTATTGCGAGAGCTACGACCAGGGCCACATGACGGCCAATCCGCAAGTAATCAGGGAGCGTTCGGTCGGTTACGCTCGCTTGCAGGCCACCGCCCTCTCGCCGGAGGACTCGGCCGAACTGGTCGCCCGCGTGATGGAGGAACGCTATGGACACCAGCAAGCAGCTCAAGGCCGCGCGGTGGCGTAAGTCCAGCTACAGCGGCCCCAACGGCGGTGAATGCGTCGAGTGCGCCACACTCGGCACCGCCGCATGGCGGAAGTCTTCGTACAGCGGCACCACCGGAGGTGATTGCATCGAGGTCGCCGAACTCCCCGCCCTCGTAACCGTTCGTGACTCCAAGGACCCCGACTCCGCGCACTTCGCCGTCGCGCCGCAGGCGTGGACCGCGTTCGTGCGGGCCTTCTCGTGATCCCCGGACGGGCCCCTCAGCGGTGAGCCGACACGGCCGGCGCCGCGACGTGTGTGGCCGGAGACGCCGTCGCCGCGCGGGCCGGGCCGGCGTTCGCGGCGATGATCAGGGCCGCTGCGGCGATGACGGCTGCGGCGACCGCCCTCCGTGCGGTGGAGTTTCCGTAAGGTTCGGATACACGTCCGGGCACGGTGACCTCGCAACACGACAGCGGCGTATTAAGCAGGCTTAATCCGCCGTTTAACCTAGAGGCAGGCCGAGCCGAACGGCAAGGCCTGCCGGGCCAGTTGAGGGGTTCACGGGGATGCGGGAACGGGACGATCCGGAGGTCGTGGGCCGGCGCGTGCAGCGCCTGCGCACCGAGCGCGGCCTGACCCAGCGGCAACTGGCCGAACCGGCCTACACACCCGCCTACATCTCCACCCTGGAGGCGGGCCGCGTCCGCGCCTCCGACGAGGCGCTGCGGCACATCGCGCGGCGGCTCGGCGTGGCCTTCGAGGAACTGGCCGTGGGCCGCCCCGCCCACCTCGCCACGGATCTGCGGCTGCGCCTCACCGATGCCCAGCGCGTCCTCGCCGACGGCCGGGCCGAGGAGGCCGCGACCTCGTACGCCGTACTGCTCGCCGACGCCGAGGCGCACGACCTCCGCCGTGAGCAGGCCACCGCCCTGCTCGGTCTCGGTGAATGCGCCCTGGTGACCGGCGAGCTGGCCCGGGCCCGCGAGCACTTCGAACGCGCCGAGGAACGGCTGGCCGGCGACTCGCTGGCGGCGCGCGTGCCCGCCGTACGCGGCCGCGCGGTCTCCCACTACCTCGCGGGCGAACTCCGGTACGCCGTCTACCTCCTAGAGTCCACCCTCGACGAGCTGAACCGCGGCGGGCTGCACGACCCCGACGCGCTGCTGCTGCTGTACGCGAGCGTCATCGGCCCGTACATGGACATGGGCGCCCACGCCCGCGCCGCCCAGGCCGCCGAGTTCGCGCTCGCCCTCGCCCCGCAGGCCGGGGAACCCGCGCTGATCGCCCGGATGCACCGCTCGGTCGCCCGCACCCTGCTCGCCGAAGGCCGGGTCGCCGAGGCGGACGCCTCCCTCGCCAAGGCCGCCGAGCTGTACCGCCGGCTCCGCCTGCGCACCGAGCTGGCCAACTGCCACTGGATGCGCGGCTACGTCCACGCGCAGAACGGCGAGCTGGACGGCGCGGAGCGGGAGCTGCGCCAGGCACTGGACATGCTCGCGGAGAGCCAGGCCGCCCTCTACCGCAGCCAGGTCACGGTCGAGCTCGCCGACGTCCTGCACCGCCGCGAGAAGTCGGCCGAGGCCGCCGCGCTGCTGGAGGGGGTCCTCGGGGACCTCTCCTCCGAACGCGGCGCCGTGCACGCGGCCGCCGCCCACCGCCTGCTCGGCATCATCGCCGAGGACGCCCGCGACACCGAGGCCGCCGAGGAGCACTACGTGCGCGCACTCAGCCTGCTGGAACGCGCGGGCGCCGCGGGCGACCTGGGTGACCTGTGCCGCCTGCTGGGCGACCTGCTGCGCCGCACGGGCCGGGTCGAGGCCGCCCTCGACGCCTACCGCACCGGCCTCGGCCACCGCACCGCCCCCGGCACCACCACCCTCGGCCCGGCCCCGGCCCAGCCGCCGCTGTGAACCGGCGGTGCCTCACGGGGCCCGGGGAGCGTCACACCTGGGCGCGGCCCTGCCTGCGGATCTCCGCGAGCCGCAGCGCGCCGACCTGGACGGCGGCCTGCGTGGCGTCGTTCGGCACGGCGCCGAGGCCGCCGTTGGTGAGGGCGAAGGAGTCGTCGCCGACCCGGACCGCGGCCACGTCCAGCGAGAGGGTCGTCTCCTGCCCGTCGGTGGTCATGGCGGCGAGGGTGACGCGCAGCCCCTGGCGCGCGTCCCCGACCTCCGGCAGCGGGGCCTCGGAGACCTGCACGTCCTCCACGGTCCCGTCCTGGGTGGTGGCCGTGAACCGCGCGCACTGCGCCGGCATCGTCCGCAGCCAGGCCAGCGTGGCGTCCACGTCCGACGGGCGGCGAGAACCGATCTGGTAGCGGAGCTGGGCGTCGGTGTCGGCGTTGTCGAGGCCGACGGCGGCGCGGGCCGGACCGCCGAGCAGCTGGTCGCTGTAGAGGGCGTCCAGCAGCCGCTGGCACTGCCCGGCCGACGTGGTGGACTTCAGCAGGCCGTCGCGCCAGGTCGCCGCGCCGCGCGTCGCGGTCCAGGGGGCGCCGAGGTCGGTCTGGGTGAGAAGCGCGGCCTGCACCTGCTCGTCGGTGAGTGTGGAACCGTCGCTCCGGGTGGGCGTCTTGTGCGCCGGGGCCGGCCGGTCGATGGTCGGCAGCGGCTGCGGCGCGGTCGCCGGCTGTTTCAGGGCGAGGGCCGCGCAGCCCCCGAAGGCGAGGAGGCCGGTGCCGACGAGGGAGAGCAGGAGGCGGCCGTGCGGGCGTATCTCGGTGTACATCGGGGTGCCTCCTTGACGGCCGGCCGGTGGGGGATGCCTGCTCTCACGGCACCACCGCCCCGGGAGGCCCACCAGCGCGGCGGGCCGTCCGGGTGCGCGCCGTCCGGGTGAGCGGATGTTGCGGGTCACCTCCGGGTGGGTCCGCAGCAGCAGAGCGATGTTGGTCTGGGGCGCGGTGGGGACCAGCGTCACCGGCCGGGGGCCGCTGCCGGTGGAGGTCTGCCTCGACCCCGGCCCGGCCCGCGGCCAGACCGTCGTCGACCGCCGCCCCCGCCCCGGCGAGTCCGAGATCCACGAGGGCCGCCGCGAACAGGCGCTGGTGGACGTCGCGCTGGACGTGGACGTGGACCGGTACGTGAAGCTGTACCTGGAGACCGTCGAGCGGCCCTGACACCCGCGGCCCGCTGCCGCCGCCGGACCGAGGTTCCCTTTCCGGGCGATGTGGACAGATTCTCCGCGTCCGTGAACGTCGTACCGCCCGAACGGAACGCTTATGGCAGACCTCTCGTCCAGGAACCCCGACTGGTGGCGGCAGGCCGTGATCTACCAGGTCTACCCGCGCAGCTTCGCCGACGCGGACGGTGACGGCCTCGGTGACCTGAGGGGCGTCACGCGGCGCCTGGACCACCTCGCCGCGCTCGGCGTCGACGCCCTGTGGCTGAGCCCCTTCTACCCCTCCGAACTCGCCGACGGCGGCTACGACGTCGCCGACCACCGGGACGTCGACCCGCGCCTCGGCACCCTGGACGACTTCGACGCCCTGGTCGCCGAGGCCCACCGGCTCGGCCTGAAGGTCGTCGTCGACGTCGTCCCCAACCACACCTCGCACCGGCACCCCTGGTTCCGGGAGGCGCTGCGGGCCGGGCCCGGCTCCCCGGCCCGCGACCGCTACGTCTTCCGGCCCGGCCGCGGCGGGTACGGCGAACTCCCGCCCTCCGACTGGCAGTCCGTCTTCGGCGGCAGCGCCTGGCGGCGGACCTCCGACGGTGAGTGGTACCTGCACCTGTTCGCCCCCGAACAGCCCGACCTGAACTGGGAGAACGAGGAGGTCCGCGCCGACTTCCGCACCACCCTGCGGTTCTGGTCGGACCGGGGCGTCGACGGCTTCCGCGTCGACGTGGCCCACGGCCTGGCCAAGGACCTGACCGAGCCGCTGCGGGACACCGGCGGCCTCGGCGCCACCGGCGAGACGGCCCTGCCGCGCGTCGCGCCGGGCAGCCACCCGTACTGGGACCGCGACGAGGTCCACGAGATCTACCGGGACTGGCGCAAGGTCCTCGACGCCTACCGCCCGCCGCGCTCCGCCGTCGCCGAGGCCTGGGTGCCGGGCGCCCGCCGCGCCCTGTACGCCCGACCCGACGAACTCGGGCAGGCCTTCAACTTCGAGTACCTGGAGGCGCACTGGGACGCGGCGGGGCTGCGCCGGGTCATCACCGGGGAACTGGCCACCGCGCGCGCCGCCGGTGCCTCGCCCACCTGGGTGCTCTCCAACCACGACGTGGTCCGGCACGCCTCCCGGCTGATGCTCCCGCCCGGCACCGACCCCGGCGCCTGGCTGCTGTCCGGCGGGCAGGCGCCCGCGGTCGACGCCGGGGCGGGCCTTCGCCGGGCCCGGGCCGCGACCCTGCTGATGCTCGCGCTGCCCGGATCGGCGTACCTCTACCAGGGCGAGGAACTGGGCCTGCCCGAGGTGGCCGACCTGCCCACCGAGGTGCTGCGGGACCCGATCTGGGAGCAGACCGGCCATGTCCGCAAGGGCCGCGACGGCTGCCGGGTGCCGCTGCCCTGGACGACGACCGGGCCGTCGTACGGCTTCGGGCCCGGCGGCGCCTGGCTGCCGCAGCCGCCGTCCTTCGCGGCGTACGCGGTGGAGGCGCAGGCCGGGGTGGCGGGCTCCACGCTGGAGCTGTACCGCACCGCCCTGCGGCTGCGCCGGGGGCTCCTCGCGGGCGAGGGCCTGACCTGGACGGCCGGCACGCCCGCGGGTGTGCTCGGCTTCGCCCGCTCCGACGCCTGGCGCTGCGTCACCAGCCTCGCCGCCGGGCCGGTGCCCCTGCCGCCGGGCGAGGTCCTGCTGAGCAGCGGCCCCCTGCCCGGCGACGGGACGCTGCCGCCGGACACCACGGTCTGGCTGGCCTAGCCCACGGTCGGGCTGGGGCTCGGGGTGGCCCCGCCGCCCCCGGTGAGGCCGTTGATGTCCACCGGCGTGGACGTGGGGTTCGGCGGCGGGGTGAGCACCACCTCGGGCTGACCTGCGGCCGGGGGCGGCGGGGTCAGGTCGGAGTTGGGCAGCTTCGGCGGGGTCGTCTGCTGGAAGATGGTCTGGTCGAAGTCGACGAAACCGGTCTTCTCCATCACCGTCATGTGGTCGAGCACGGTGTCGTTGGCCTGGTCGGCGAGCGCGCGCACCAGCGAGTTCTTGGTCGTGGAGCGGATCTTCGCGATGGCGTTGAAGATGGCCCCGTGCGTCATCCGCAGGATGTTGGCCATGTCGGAGTCGAACTTCCGGCCCTTGTCCGCCCGCAGCGTGTCGAGGAAGCCCTGCTGCTGGGGGCTCGGCAGATCGGGCAGCGTGATGTTCAGCATCGGCGCGATCTTGCGGCAGGTGATGTCCAGTGCCGCGTGGCCGTCGAGCAGATGGTGGCCCGCGGTGACGACGGCCGGTGTGGTCCCCTTCTGCAGGGCGAGCTGCCCCACCGGGTACTCCCACAGGCCGGCGGCCCGCACCTTCACCACGAAGTCCCGGTCCTGCTCGGTGAGCGGCCCCCACTGGGTGTTGGCGATGACGCGGTCCTGGGCGGTGGTGACCTTGGTCATGCCGAGCATGCCCGGGTAGACCAGTGCCGCGAGTGTCATGGCCATCGCACCGCCTACGAAGAGAGTTCCCGTCGCGTTCCGCGAAAAGCGCACCGTGCCTCCTGCCCGGTCGTGGATCCGCCCACGAGGACGGCGTGGGAGGTTCGGACGCACAGCAGTACGGAAACGGAGGCGATCCGTCTCTGTCGCGCGGGTAAAAATCCCGCCGGTCGCCCAACCGGGCTCCCCGGCGGCCCCGTTGACCGTTCCTGACGAACGGTTGGCGAAACGTTGACTTTCCCTCGGGAGAAGGCGGGCCGAACGCGGGCCTAGATTCGCGGCATGCCCCCACAGCCACCTCCCAGGATGCCCGCGGCCCTTCCCGTGCTGCCCTACCGCAAGCCCACCAGGGGCCGTGACTACTGGGTCCTGGACGACGTCCTGCCCGACGCGGACGCCGTGCGCGAGCGGTGCCTGGCCAAGGACGACTGGGTCGAGGGATACCCGTACACCTCGGAGACCTGGCCGGGCCTGCGCGCCATGCCCGGCCTCGAAGCCGCCGAACTCGCCCACATCGAGCGGCTGGTGCAGAAGGCCACCGGTGCCAGGAAGCTGTGGGTGCAGCAGGCGCCCGGCGGCGGCACCCTCAACCACAACTGCGTCCAGGTCGTCGGCGAGGGCGAGAGCGAGCCCCGCCCGCACACCGACTCCCGCGCGCTGTGCCGGTACGCGGCCGTGCTGTACCTGAACCCGCACGTGCCCAAGGACTGCGGCACCAGCTTCTACCGCCAGCACCTGCCCGGCGGCCGGCTCGGCGGCAATGTCGTCCAGGCCCCCCACAACAACCTCGTCGAGGCCCTCGGCACCCGCTTCGTCGCCCCGGACGCCTTCGAGGAGGACGTCCGTGTCCCCCACAAGTACAACCGCCTCCTGCTGTACAACGCCAACCTCGTGCACAGCGCCACCGGTTACTCCGGCGGCACGCTGGAGGAGAAGCGCATGACCGCGGTGTTCTTCTGGATGGCCTGAGGCTGTCACATCCGCGGCCGCCCAGCTGTCCCATGGCCGTCACCGGTGAACGGTGACGGCCCGGGGCCCCACCCGGGCCGGTGACCCGTCCGGGGAGTGGACATGTCGAAGTCGCCCGGCTGCTCAGGGGCCGCACCCCGCGCCCCTTCCGCTTCGGTTACGTCCACCAGCCCGTCTCCCTCGGCCGCCGCGACGCCGTGATCCGGTTCACCCACGCCGACGACACACCCCGGCGGGCGTACCTGCGGGGCAGGGCGGCGGTCCGCTACAAGGAGCTGGTCAGCGCGAGCCCCCTGCCGGTGTACCGGCAGGGGGCTGAACCCGCCGGTGACGGTGTCGAGGCCGGCGGCCGCCACCGCCCCCGCCGGGGCGCGGACTCTGGCAGGTTGAACCCCATGGAGAACGACACCCAGGCCCCCACGGACCCGTACTTCACCCACCGCCGCCTGCTGTTCGCGACGGCGTACCGGATGCTGGGCAGCGTGACGGACGCGGAGGACGTCCTCCAGGACACCTGGCTGAAGTGGCACACGGCCGACCGCACGGCCGTCCGCAACCCCCGCGCCTACCTGGTCCGCACGGTCACGAACCTCTCCCTGAACCGTCTCACCTCGGCCCGCGCGACCCGGGAACAGTACGTGGGCCCCTGGCTCCCCGAACCCCTCCTCACGTCCCCCGACGCCTCGGAGGGGACGGAACTGGCGGACAGCGTGTCGACGGCGATGCTGGTGATCCTGGAAACCCTGGCCCCCGTGGAACGCGCGGTCTTCGTGCTCCGCGAGGTCTTCGGCTACTCCCACGCGGAGATCGCCGCGATCCTCGACCGCCCCGAACCCACCGTCCGCCAGATCGCCCACCGCGCCCGCAGTCACGTCCAGGCCCGCCGCCCCCGCTTCGACACGGACACCGGGCGCCGTGCCCAGGTCACCAGCAGCTTCATCGAGGCCTGCGCCGGCGGCGACCTCAACGCGGTGATGGAACTCCTCGCCCCCGACGTCACGGCCTGGTCCGACGGCGGCGGCAAGGTCACCGCCGCCCGCCGCCCGCTGCACGGCCCCGACCACGTGGCCCGCTGGCTGCTCGGCGTGCTGACCAAGCCCCAGGCGGCCGGTGTCACCTTCCGCCCGACCCACATCAACGGCGAACTGGGCGTCCTGTGCGCCGTCGGGGACACGCCCGTCGCGGCCCTGACGTTCGACCTGGCGGAGGACGGCATCAAGAACCTGCGCGTCCAGGTGAATCCGGACAAGCTGAGGGGCGTGCAGGAGGGCGAGGCGCAGGGGGACGACGGCGCACCGGGCCCGGGCTGAGTTCACCCGTGGGGGGTGAGGCGGCGCCCACCGGGCTGCCGGACCCTTGCCGTGCGCAGGCCGGTGCCGGCCTGCCCAGGCCGCTGAGGTGCGTCAGCCCGACGAGGGAGAGCCCCTGTGAACCGGTACCCGCCCATCGCCGACCATGGCATGGTCGGCGATCTCCAGACCGCCGCCCTGGTGTCCTCCGACGGAGACATCGACTGGTGGTGCACGCCACGCTTCGACTCCCCCAGCCTCTTCGCCTCACTCCTGGACAGCGAGCGCGGAGGACACTGCCGGCTCGCCGTGGAGCTCCCGGAGGGCGACGGCATGACGGTCCGGCAGCTGTACCTGTCCGACACGGCCGTGCTGGTCACCCGGTTCATGACACCCGGGGGAGTCGGGGAGATCGCCGACTTCATGCCGCCCCTGGACTCACCGGTGCCGCAGGACGCTCACCGGCTGGTGCGGGTCGCCCGGGTGGTGCGGGGAAGCCTGCCCTTCACCTTCGCCTGCGAGCCGCGCTTCGACTACGGCCGTGCCCCCCACACCCTGGACCTGGCCGACAGCCACGCCGCGCTCTTCCATGGCCCCGGCACGGACCTGCACCTCCAGTCCACCACCGGGGCCCCGCTGCGCGCGCGGGGCGACGACATCACGGCACGCTTCACCCTGTCGGCCGGCGAGGCCGCCGCGTTCGTGCTGACCAGCGCGGCGAGCGGCACCCCCGCCCCGCCCCGGCCCTCGCTGGAGGGCGTCGCCGACGACTTCGAGGCGTGCCGCGCCTTCTGGCTGGACTGGCTGCGCTCGTGCACCTACCACGGCCGCTGGCAGGGCGTGGTGAACCGCTCGGCGATCACCCTGAAGCTGCTCACCTACGCGCCCACCGGCGCGCCCATCGCCGCCGCCACCATGGGACTGCCCGAGCAGATCGGCGGCGAGCGCAACTGGGACTACCGCTACACCTGGATCCGGGACGCGTCCCTGTCCGTGCGGGTCCTGATCGACCTGGGCTTCCACGACGAGGCGCACGCCTTCCGGCACTGGCTGCGCGAGCGCATCGAGGCCGGCGCCACCGCCTCGGGCGACCCCCTGCAGATCATGTACCGCGTCGACGGCGACCCCCTGCTGACCGAGGAGATCCTCGGCCATCTGGAGGGCTACCGCGGGTCGCGTCCGGTGCGGGCGGGCAACGCGGCCGCGGACCAGCTCCAGCTCGACATCTACGGCGAGGCCTCGGACGCCCTGATCGTGGGCGGCGACATCGGCGCGGTGCGGGGGTGGAAGGCGCTCAGCGGCACCCTGGACTGGCTCGCCGACCACTGGGACCAGCCGGACGAGGGCATCTGGGAGACCCGGGGCGGCCGGCAGAACTTCACCTACAGCCGGCTCATGACCTGGGTGGCGTTCGACCGCGCCATCCACGCGGCGGACGAGTTCTCCCGCCCGGCCGCCGTGGCCCGCTGGACCGGCATCCGCGACGCGGTGTTCCGGGACATCGTCGAGCGCGGCTGGCACGAGAAACGGCACGCCTTCGTCCAGCACTACGACACCGACGTCCTGGACGCCTCCCTGCTGCTCATGCCGAAGGTCGGCTTCCTCTCGCCCCACGACCCCGACTGGCTCAGCACCCTCGACGCCATGGAGGACGAGCTGGTCAGCGACAGCCTCGTCTACCGCTACGACCCCGCGGCCTCCCCCGACGGGCTGCGCGGCTCCGAGGGCACCTTCAACCTGTGCAGCTTCCTCTACGTCGAGGCGCTCGCCCGCAGCGGCCGGCTCAACCAGGCCCGGCACGCCTTCGACAAGATGCTCACCTACGCCAACCACGTCGGCCTGTTCGCCGAGGAGATCGGCCCCTCGGGCGAGCAACTGGGCAACTTCCCGCAGGCCTTCACCCACCTCGCGCTGGTCACCGCCGCGGTGGCCCTCGACGAGGAGCTGGGCCGGGCGGAGTCGGGGCTCCGCCCGCACGTTCACGAGCATCGCAACCCGGCGACCCTCGGCCTGAGGGTCCCCACCGAGAGCACGGCCCGGGACGACACCGGTGGTTGAGACGGTCGCGCCGAAGCAGGCGGCGGGACAGGGACGCGTCCTCGCTGCCCTGGCCCTCGCGCAGTTCATCTGCAGCTTCGCCGGCTCCAACATGAACGTGATGATCAACGACATCAGCAGGGACCTGGACACCACCGTCCAGGGCGTGCAGATCGCCATCACGCTCTTCCTGCTGGTGATGGCGGCGCTGATGATCCCCGGCGGCAAGCTCACCGACCGCTACGGACGCAAGCGCTGCTTCCTGACCGGCCTCGTCGTGTACGCGATCGGCGCCCTGCTCAGCGCCGCCGCCCCCGGCCTCGGGGTGCTGATCCTCGGCAACTCGGTCCTGGAGGGCGTCGGCACCGCCCTGCTCATCCCGCCCGTCTACATCCTGACGACCGTCCTCTACCCCGACACGGCCTCCCGGGCGCGCGCGTTCGGCGTCATCATGGCGCCCGGCGGGGTGGGCGCCGCCGCCGGACCGCTGATCGGCGGCCTCATCACCACGGGGATCAGCTGGCGCGCGGCCTTCGTCTTCCAGGCCCTGGTCATCGCGGTGATCGTGTGGCTGAGCCGGCACATCGAGGACCCGCTGCCGCCCGACCCGACCCGCTCCTTCGACATCTCGGGTGCGGTGCTCTCCGCCGTCGGTCTCGTCCTCGTCGTCATGGGCATCCTGGCCGCGGACAACAACATCTGGCTCATGGTCGGACTGCTGGTCCTCGGCGCCCTCGTGCTGGTGTGGTTCTTCCGCTCCGTGCGCGCCAAGGAGGCCGCCGGGGAGGAGCCGCTGCTCTCGCTGAGCCTGTTCCGCAACCGCACGTCCAACCTCGGCCTGGTCACCCAGAACGTCCAGTGGCTGATGCTCCTGGGCTCGTCGTTCACGGTGGCCGCCTACCTCCAGGTCGTACGCGGCTACAACGCCATCCAGACCGGTGTCATCTTCACCGCGGCCACGCTCGGGCTGCTGGTCACGTCGCTGTCCGCGGAGCGTCTGGCCCGACGGTACGCCCAGCGCACGCTCATCATGACCGGCTTCGCCGTCTGCATCGCGGGCGTTGCCGTCCTGGTCGCCCTGGCCGCGGCCACCTCGACCGCCTGGGCCTTCGTCCCCGGACTGCTGCTGATCGGGCTCGGCCTCGGCGTCATGCTGACCCCGTCGGTCAACGTCGTGCAGTCGAGCTTCCCGGAGGCGCAGCAGGGGGAGATCTCGGGCCTGTCCCGGAGCGTGTCGAACCTCGGCTCCTCCTTCGGCACGGCGATCGCCGGCACCATCCTGGTCTCGGGTCTGACCAAGGGCGCCTACGCGGCGGCGATGATCGTCCTGGGCGTCATCGGGCTCGGCGGTCTCTCCGCGGCGGCGCGGCTGCCCCGGACGGGGGCCCCGCCCCCGGTGAGGACACCACCGGGGCCCTGAGGGAGGCGTCAGGAGGCGTCCCTGGCGGGCGGGCCCGCGGGTGCGCCAGGATGACCGGATGACCGAACAGACATACCAACCGCTTGAGTTCAGGCAGGTCGAGGGCGCGGGGCGGCTGGCCGTCGGGGGATTGCTGCTCGCCGGACTCGGCTGGGTCGCGCGGGGCGCCTGGGAGGTGCGGCTCGCGATGGCCGGGGAGCCGGACGCGGGGCCGCCCGACCAGGGCGGCGGGGTGCACCGGCCGCTCGACGCGCTGGAGAACTCGTACCACTTCGTCACCACCGTCGCGAACGGCTTCGTCGTGCTCTGCGCGCTGCTGTTCGTCGGCTGGCTGTGGCGGCTGCGGGACAACGCGCGTGCGCTGTCGGGGCAGCCGGCCAAGTACGCCGGGATCTGGGTGTGGCTCGGGTGGGTCGTGCCCGTCGTCAACCTGTGGTTCCCGCGCGGGATCGTCGCCGACGCCTTCCGCGGCACCGCCCCGGAACGGCGGCTGCCCGTGTCCGTGAACGTGTGGTGGGGGCTGTGGCTCGTCGGCATGACCACCGGCGTGGGGATCCTCTACGACAACTCCACCGACGACATCATCGCCCGCGCGTACACCGCGGTGTGGCCGCTGCTCGTGTCCGACGCGGTCGTCGTGGGGGCCGCGGTCGCCGGGGCCCTCGCCGTGCGGGCCGTCACCGCCGTGCAGGCGGAGCGGATCCGGGAGGCGGTGCGGGCGCAGGAGGGCGCCGTGCCGGCGGCCCGGGGCTGATCCCCGCCCCGGGATGCGGGCCGGGGCCCGGTGCGGTACGGATGGGTGGCGTGAGCGTTTTCGCCATCGTGGGAGCCGGGCCGGGGCTCGGGGCCGCCGTCGCACGGCGGTTCGGGCGGGAGGGCTACGACATCGCCCTCGTCGCGCGGGACCGGGAGCGGCTGGACGCGCTGGTCCGGGAGCTGGACGGGAGCGGGGTCCGCGCGCGCGCCTTCCCGGCCGACGTGCGGGAGCCGGAGGAGCTCTCCCGCGCCCTCGGCGAGGCCGGCCGGGAGCTGGGGACCGTGGAGGTGCTCCAGTACAGTCCGGTGCCGCACCGGGACTTCATGCGGCCCGTCCTGGAGACCGGGCACCGGCAGCTGATCGGGCCGATCGAGTTCTCCGTGTACGGGCCGGTCGCCGCCGTGCAGCAGGTCCTGCCGGGGATGCGCGAGGCCGGACGCGGCACGATCCTCTTCGTCAACGGCGGGACCGCCGTCGTGCCCCACACCGAGCGGGCCGGGACCTCCATAGCCTTCGCCGCGGAGAGCGCGTACGGGCATCTGCTGCACGAACGGCTCGCCCGGGAGGGCATCCACGTCGCGCAGCTGGTCATCCCGGGGGCCATCACCCCGGGCCACCCCCGCAAGGACCCCGACGTGCTCGCCGGGATGCTGTGGAACATGCACCGCGAGCGGCGCGGGTTCCGGCACTTCGCGGACGACCTCGACAGCCGCTGAGAGCCGGTCACGGCGCCCCCGCGCGGGGGGCTGGACGGCCCGCCGGTCGGCGTTCACCCTGCGTCAAGAGCATTTATGGGCCAATATGGTGATGTTGGCCGCATTGCTCTCTTCAGAGGGGGCCTCAATGGCTGTCGAAATCCCTGCGTTGATCAAGCCTTCCCGGCTGCGGGCCAGGGGAGGTCTGCTGGGCGAGTGCCTCGCCGAGTTCCTGGGGACGTTCGTCCTCATCGCCTTCGGCTGTGGTGTGGTCGCGATGGCGGTGGCCGCGCTGCCCGGCTCGGGCCGTGCCGCCACACCCACCACGATCTTCCTCGCCGCCGGTGACTGGCTGCTGGTCACCTGGGGCTGGGCGATGGCCGTCGTCTTCGGCGTCTACGTGGCCGGCGGGGTCAGCGGCGCCCACATCAACCCGGCGGTGACGCTGGCCATGGCCGTGCGCCGCGGGTTCGCCTGGGCCAAGGTGGTGCCGTACATCTTCTCGCAGGTGGCCGGGGCGTTCGTCGGCGCGGCGCTGGTCTACCTCGTCTACCACAGCGCCATCAGCGCCTTCGACTCCGCGCTGAACGCGCCGAAGACGAACGGGCACACGCTTGCCTCGTTCTCCATCTTCGCCACCTTCCCGGCCGCGTACTTCCACGGGGGTGTCGCGGGTCCGCTGATCGACCAGATCGTCGGCACGGCGTTCCTGGTCATGTTCGTGGTCGCCGTCATCGACCTGCGCAACCAGGCCGTGAAGGCGAACCTCGGCCCCCTGATCATCGGCTTCGCCGTCGCCGCCATCGGCATGTCCTACGGCGCCAACGCGGGTTACGCCATCAACCCGGCCCGCGACTTCGGGCCCCGGCTGTTCACCTGGGTTGCGGGCTGGGGAAGCCTGGCGTTCCCGGGCACCCAGGCGGGAGCGTTCAGCGACTACTGGTGGATCCCGATCGTCGGTCCGTTCATCGGCGGGGTCATCGGGGTCCTGGTGTACGACCTGTTCATCGGCGACGTCCTGGTCGTGCGCCAGGAGATGGGCGAACTGCCCGAACCGGGCCGCACCCGGCCGGTCGAGGAGGAGTAGCCGCCGGGCCGGAGCGAGGCGGGCCGCACGCGCCGGTGCCGCCGCCGGCCCGCCGCCGGGGTCACAGCGGCCGGTTCGGCCAGTCCAGCAGGCGGGCCCCGATCACGGCCGTCTGCAGCATGTAGCGGTGGGCCGGGTCGGCCGGGTTGGCGGCGGTGAGCTGGTGGATGCGCTCCAGGCGGTAGGTGAGCGCGCGCACGCTGAGGGAGAGCCGGCGGGCCGCCTCGGCGGCCACGCACCCGGCGTCGAAGTACGCGGCGAGGGTGTCCAGCATCGGGGCCGCCCCGCCCCGGGCCGAGGTCAGCGGCCCGAGCGTGTGCTGCACCAGGTCGGCCATCGCCTGCCGGTCGCGCGCGAGAACGGGGTAGACCAGCAGATCGGCGGCGCGCAGCAGTGGCGCGTCCAGGGCGAGGCGATCGGCCATCTCCAGTGCGGCGAGCGCCTCTTCGTACGACTGCACCACCCCGCCGGGACCGGACTGCGGGCGGCCGATCGCGACCCGGCCGCCGCCGGTGGCCGCGTACGCCTGCCGGGCGAAGTGGGTGAGGACGTCGTCCTCGTCGCCGGGCGCGACGCACAGCAGGCGGCCGTTCTTGGTGGTGAGCAGGATGTTGTGGGAGTCGAACCGGGCGAGGACCGCGGCCTCGACCTGCCGGGCGACCGGGCCGCCCTCGGCGTAGGACGCCGGGCCCTCGGCGACGGCCACCGCGTGCGCGCGGGACAGCCGGAGGCCGAAGCGCTCGGCGCGCTCGGCGAGCCGGCCCAGGTCGCTGCGGCCGTAGAGCAGGTCGTCGATGAACTCCCGGCGGCCCGCCTCCTCCCGGCGCACGGTGAGCCGCTGGGCGCGCTCGTAGCCGTCGGCGAACGCGTCGACCGCCTGCTCCACGGCGGCCAGGGCGGCCAGTGTGCTCTCCGTCGAGCCCGGCCCGGTCGGCCAGGCGCCCCGCGCGGCGGCCAGATGGGCGACGATCAGGGCGCGCAGTCCGTGACCGGCCTCGGCGGCCTGCTCGCCGAGCGTGCGACGGGTCTTCAGCTCCTCCCGGCTCAGGCGCCGGCCGGTGTCCGCGACCTCGGCCAGCGTCCGGGCGAAGCCCTCCAGATAGTGCTCCGGTATGTCGTGGTCCGTCACCCTGCCCCGTTCCCCCGTGATCTTGACGTGCCGGTGACGTTTTCCTGGCGCAACTCCGGCACCCAGACAGTAGTGAACACTGCCGGAAACCGGCAATGCGCGGGCGCGCGCCGTGGTCGCACCATCCTCGGTGGGGAGCACTACGGAGGGTTCCGGTGCCGGGTACCGGCAGATGTCCGGCACCGGGGCCACGGGGGAGCTCCGAACTCATCGTCTGACGCAAGGACGTATGCCATGGAAGCCCTTGGCGTGCTGGCGGCCGCCTGCCTGGTCGCCGCCGTGCTCGTGCTGTTCGCGTTCTCCCGGCTCTACCGCAAGGTGGACCAGAGCCAGGCCCTGATCGTGTCCAGGACGCGGCGGGTGGACGTGTCCTTCACCGGACAGGTCGTGCTGCCGATCCTGCACAAGGCCGAGGTCATGGACATCTCGGTGAAGACCATCGAGATCAGCCGCTCCGGCCGCGACGGTCTGATCTGCCGGGACAACATCCGCGCCGACATCCGGATCCTGTTCTTCGTGAAGGTCAACAAGACCGTCCCGGACGTCATCAAGGTCGCCCAGTCCGTGGGCACCGAGCGCGCCAGCCACCAGGACACGCTGCAGGAACTGTTCCACGCGAAGTTCTCCGAGGCGCTGAAGACCGTCGGCAAGCAGATGGACTTCACCGACCTCTACACCAAGCGCGAGGAACTCCGTTACCACATCATCGAGTTGATCGGCGTCGACCTCAACGGCTACCACCTGGAGGACGCGGCGATCGACTACCTGGAGCAGACGCCGCTCACCCAGCTGGACCCGGCCAACGTCCTCGACGCCCAGGGCATCCGCAAGATCACCGAGCTGACGGCGATCGAGCACGTGCGCACCAACGAGGCCAAGCGCACGGAGCAGAAGGAGATCACCCGGCAGGACGTCGACGCCCGCGAGGCCATCCTGGAGCTGGAGCGCAGGCAGGCGGACGCCGAGATCAAGCAGCGCCGGGAGATCGAGACCTCCCGTGCCCGCGAGGAGGCCGAGACCGCCCGGGTGATGGAGGAGGAGCGGCTGCGCGCGCAGAGCGCCTTCCTGCGCACCGAGGAACAGCTGGGCGTGCAGCGCGAGAACCAGGCCCGGGAGATCGCGGTCGCCTCGAAGAACCGCGAGCGGGTCATCGCCGTGGAGAACGAGCGCATCGAGAAGGACCGGCTGCTGGAGGTCATCGCCCGGGAACGGGAGACCCAGCTGACGAAGATCTCCGCCGAGAAGGAGGTCGAGGCGGAGAAGCGGGAGATCGCCGAGGTCATCCGGGAGCGGGTCGCGGTGGACCGTACGGTCGCCGAGCAGGAGGAGTCCATCAAGAAGCTGCGCGCGGTGGAGCAGGCCGAACGCGACCGGCAGGCGATCGTCATCGCGGCGGAGGCGGAGGCGCAGGAGAGGCTGGTCAAGGACATCAAGGCCGCGGAGGCCGCCGAGCAGGCCGCCACGCACCGTGCCGCCGAGGAACTCACCCTCGCCGAGGCCCGGTTGAAGACCGCCGACCTCGACGCACGGGCCAAGCTGCGGCTCGCCGAGGGCGTGCAGGCCGAGGCCGCCGCCGAGGGGCTCGCCGCCCAGCAGGTCCGCGACAGGGAGGCCGAGGTCACCGTGAAGGCCGGCCGCGCGGAGGCGGAGGCCACCGAGGCGCTGCTGCGGGCCGAGGCCGAGGGCAACCAGGCCAAGGCGCTCGCCGAGGCGGAGGGCGCGCGGGCGAAGGGGCTCGCGGAGGCCGAGGGCGCGCGGGCGGCGGCGGAGGCCACCGAGGCCCGGCTGAAGGCCGAGGCGGAGGGTGCCCGGGCGAAGGCGCTCGCCGAGGCCACCGGCATCGGCGAGAAGCTGAAGGCCGAGGCCGCGGGTCTGACCGACAAGGCCGCCGCGATGGCCGCACTGGACGAGGCCTCGCGCGGGCACGAGGAGTACCGGCTGCGGCTGCAGGCGGAGAAGGAGATCCGGCTGGCCGGTCTGGAGACGCAGCGGCAGGTCGCCGAGGCGCAGGCCACGGTCCTCGCCACCGGCCTGGAGCACGCCGACATCGACATCGTGGGCGGGGAGTCCGTCTTCTTCGACCGGCTGGTCTCGGCGGTCTCGCTGGGCAAGGGCGTGGACGGCTTCGTCGACAGCTCGCACACCGCGCAGGCCCTGGCGAGGCCCTGGCTGGACGGGTCGGGCAGCTTCACGGACGACCTGAGCCGGATCCTCGGCTCGGTCGGCAGCGCCGATGTGCAGAACCTGACGGTGTCGGCGCTGCTGATGAAGCTGATGAGCGGGGGCGGGGCGGAGGCCGGCCGGTTCCAGAAGCTGCTGGACCGGGCGGGCGAACTGGGCCTGTCGGACACACCGCTGGCCGCCATGAACGGCACCGCGGTACACGGCTGAGGCCGGCGCCCCGAAGGGGCGCGGGGAGCTGCGCGAGCGACCCGGGCCGGACCCGCACCGGCCCGGCGGCCCCCGCCCCGGCGGCGCTGCCGGACCCGCACCCGGCCGGGTTGCTTCCGCCCGGTCGACATGGGGGCGCCGGCACTCGGCCGGGTTGCTTCCGCCCGTGTGACGTGGGGGCCCGCACCCCGCCCGGCGGCACCCGGTCGGACCGCGTCGACCTACGCGCACCCGGCCCTGCGGCCCCCGCCGCGCCGCACCCGCACCCCACCCGGCGGCCCCCGTGTCCGTCCCGTATGAAGGCGTGTCCGTAGGAAAGGGAACCCATGTCCACCGCCCCAGAGCCGCCCGTGGCCGGTGCCGCAGACGCCGGTACCTACGAGGTGCTGCGCGACCGGCTCGCCGGGCAGGCGGCCGAGCTGGCCCGGCGGGCCGAGGCGCTCAACGCCCGGCGGGCCGAGGAGTTCGGCTCGGTCCGGCTCGACCTCGCCGCCACCACCCGGCTGAGCACCGGTCACCCGTGCGTGCCCTGCGACATCGTGGCCGTCGGGGACGCCCTGCTGTTCGGCGGCACCGGCAGGTCGGCCGACGGCGCCGAGACCGCCGTCGCCGACGTGCTCGCGCTGTACGACCGGGACGGCGACCGGCTGGCCGGCGACGCCGTCCCCGGCCTGCTCGACGACCCGGCGTTCGTCCGGGAGTTCACCGCCCTGCACCGGTACTACCGGCAGGCCCGGCTGCTCAGGCTGCGCCGGGTCGAGGGCCGCCTGCTGGCCGTGTTCCGCACCGGCGACAAGGCAGAGGACGTCCGCGCCCTGCGCTGGTCGCTGACCGAGGACGGCCGGGCGCAGTTCCTGGACGCGCGCGGCGACCGGGACGACGTCTTCCCGCCCGCCCAGGACGTGACGTGGACGGGGACCAGCCGCGAGGACCACGTGCTGGGCCGGGAGCCGTACGTGGCCGTGCCCGGTGGGCTGGGCGTGGCCACCGTCGGCGGGAGGCTCACCGTGCGCACCCCGCAGGGGGAGGAGCTGTACGCGGAGCCGGTGCAGGAGCCGCTGCAGGCCCTCGCGGACGCCGCTGTCGCGCACGCGTGCGTCGGCCCGCTGGTGCTGCTGCGGGTGCGGCCGTACAAGGAGGACGCCGACCGGTACCTGGTGTTCAACACCCTGACCCGCACGGTGGTCCGCCTCGACGGCCTCGGCCAGGCCTGCCGTCTGCTGCCCGAGGAGCAGGGCGTCGTGTTCCCGGGCGGGTACTGCCTGGCCACCGGCGCGCACAAGACGTACGACCTCGAGACCGCGGGCCTGGAGTACGAGTGCGAGGTACGCGCGCCGAACGGCGAGGACGTGCTCTACGCCTTCCGGTCCCGGGCCGGCGGCCGCACGCTGCTGCTGTCGTACAACACCCTGCGCAAGGAGGTCGCGACCCCGCTGCCGTGCCGCGGCTGGGCGCTGTTCCAGGACGGCGCCCTCGCCGTGCTGCGCGCCGGCGGCGACGAGCCCGCGCACACCCATCCGCTCCAGTGGTGGACCTCGCCGTACGTCTCGGACACCCACGCGGCCGCCCTGCGCACCGGCACCGGCGCGCTCGCCCGGGTCGGCAACGCCGACCTGGTGCGCGGGCTCGCCGACTGCCTGTCCGTCGCCCGGCTGGTGGCCGACGGCATCCGGACCAGCGAGGGCTACCGGGCGCTGGCCGCCGCCTGCGTGCGCGCCGGGGACGCCCACCACTGGCTCACCGAGCCCGAACTGGGCGATCTGTACGAGCCGTTGTCGGCGGTGCGGGAGACCGCCGACCAGGTGCTCGCCGAGTTCGAGACCGTGCAGGACCTGACCCGGCAGGCCGCCGTGGCGCTGGACGAGGCCGCCGAGCGGATCGCCGCCGTGGTCCGCCGGCTGCGCGGGGAGGCCCCGCGCGAGGCCGCCGCCTGGGTGCGGGGGCTGACCGAGCTCCGGCACGCGCACGGCCACCTGCTCACGCTGAGGGAGCTGCGGTACGCGGACACCGCCCGGGTGGACGCGCTGGCCGCCGAGACGGAGGCCGACCTCGCCGCCTTCGGGCGGCGCGCGGTGGCGTTCCTGGCCCGCGAGGACGCCTTCGCCGGGCAGCGGGCCGAGGTGGAGCGGCTGGTCGCCGACGCGGACGCGATCGAGACGGTCGCCGCCGCCGGGCCCGTCACCGACCGCCTCGACGAACTCGCCGGACAACTGGGCACGGTCTCGGAGGTCGTCACCGGCCTCGACATCGCCGACGCCACCGTACGCACCGCCGTGCTGGAGCGGATCGCCGACGTGCTGGGCGGCGTCAACCGGGCACGTGCCACGCTCGACGCCCGCCGCCGCGGCCTCAGGGACCACGAGGGGCGCGCCGAGTTCGCCGCCGAGACGGCCCTGCTCGCCCAGGCCGTCACCGCCGCCCTCGCCGCCTCCGGCACACCCGAGGCGTGCGACGACCAACTCAACGCCGTCCTCGCCCGGTTGGAGGACCTCGACGGACGGTTCGCCGAGTACGACGACTTCCTGACCGAACTCGCGGACAAACGCACCGGGATCTACGAGGCGTTCGCCGCCCGCAAGCAGTCCCTGGCCGACGCCCGCGCCCGCCGCGCCGAGCAGCTCGCCGTCTCGGCGGGCCGGGTGCTGGAGACGGTGACCCGGCGCGCGGCCACGCTCCCCGACGCCGACGCGGTCACCACCTACTTCGCCTCCGACCCGCTGGTCGCCAAGGTCCGCCGCACGGCGGACGAACTGCGCGCCCTCGGCGACAGCGTGCGCGCCGAGGAACTCGACGGCCGCCTCAAGGCCGCCCGCCAGGAGGCGGCACGCGCCCTGCGGGACCGCGGTGACCTGTACGCCGACGAGGGCCGCACCCTGCTGCTCGGCGGCCACCGCTTCGCCGTCAACACCCAGCCGCTCGACCTCACCCTCGTCCCGCACGGCGACGGCCTGGCCCTCGCCGTCACCGGCACCGACTACCGCGCCCCGGTCACCGACCCGGACTTCGCCGCGACCCGCGCGTACTGGGACCGGCAGCTGCCGTCCGAGTCGCCCGCGGTCTACCGCGCCGAGCACCTCGCCGCGCGCCTGCTGGCCGAGCACGGCCCGGCCGCCCTCGCCGCCGCCGACGACCTGCCGGACCTCGTCCGCCGGGCGGCGCAGGAGTCGTACGACGAGGGCTACGAGCGCGGTGTCCACGACCACGACACCACCGTGATCCTCACCGCCCTGCTGCCGCTGTACGACGGCGCCGGCACCCTGCGCCACGAGCCCGCCGCCCGGGCCGCGGCCCAGCTGTTCTGGGCCCACGGCACCACCGACCGGGACCGCGCCGGCTGGACACGGCGGGCGCTGTCGCTGGCCCGCGCCCGGGACGCCTTCGGGCCGTCGGCCGCGCTCGGCGAGCTGGCCGGTGAGCTGACGGCGGCGATCGGGGCCTGGCACGCCGCCGGGCAGGAGGACCGGCCGGCCCTGGCGCCGTCCGCGCAGCAGGCGGAGGCCGCCCGGGCGCTCCCGGAGGCCGCCGCCGCGTACCTCTTCGAGGAGCTGACCACCGGCGGCCCCGAGGGCTTCGTCCTGGGCGCCGCGGCCCGCGCCCTGCTGGAGAAGTTCCGCCACGCGCTCGCGGGTTCGGACTACGGCCGGGACCTGGAGGGTCTGACGGAACTGCGGGCGCGCCGGCAGGTCGTGGAGGCCTGGCTCACCGCGTACGCCACCGCGAGCGGCAGCGACGCGGGCCCCGGCGAGCTGGCCGAGGCGGTCGCCGCCGAACTGTGCCCCGGCCTGCCCCGCCACGACGGCGACGCCCCGCTGACCGCGACCGCCGAGGGCCTCCTCGGCACCCACCCCCGGGTGCGCGGTGGGCGGCTGGAGCTGCGGCTGGACGAGTTCCTGGCCCGCACGGCCCGGCACGCGGCGCACGAGGTGCCCGCCTTCCGTGCCTACCAGCGCCGCCGCGGCGCCCTGCTGGCCGCCGAACGCGACCGGCTCCGCCTGGACGACCACCGTCCCCGGGTGATGCCGGCGTTCGTGCGGGGCCGGCTCGTGGACGAGGTCTACCTGCCGCTGATCGGCGACAGCCTGGCCCGCCAGCTCGGCACCACCGGCGAGAGCAGGCGCACCGACACCGGCGGGCTGCTCCTGCTGGTCTCCCCGCCCGGCTACGGCAAGACGACGCTCATGGAGTACGTCGCCGACCGGCTCGGGCTGATGCTGGTCAGGGTCAGTGGCCCGGCGCTCGGCCACACCGTCACCTCGCTGGACCCGGCCGACGCGCCGAACGCCACCGCCCGCCGCGAGATCGAGAAGATCAACTTCGCGCTGGCGGCCGGCAACAACACCCTGCTCCACCTGGACGACATCCAGCACACCTCGCCCGAACTGCTGCAGAAGTTCATCCCGTTGTGCGACGCCACCCGGCGGGTGGACGGCGTGTGGGACGGCGAACCGCGCACCTACGACCTGCGCGGCAAGCGGTTCGCCGTGTGCATGGCCGGCAACCCGTACACCGAGTCCGGGGAGCGGTTCCGCATCCCCGACATGCTCGCGAACCGGGCCGACGTGTGGAACCTCGGCGACGTCCTCACCGGCAAGGAGGACGCCTTCGCGTTCAGCTTCGTCGAGAACGCCCTCACCGCCAACCCGGTGCTCGCCCCGCTCGCCGCCCGCGACAGGGCCGACCTGGACCTGCTGGTCCGGCTGGCCGCCGCCGACCCCACGGCCCGCGCCGACCGGCTGGCCCACGCGCTGCCCCCGGCCGAACTCGACCGCGCGGTGGCCGTGCTGCGGCACCTCCTGGCGGTCCGCGACACGGTCCTCACCGTCAACGCGGCCTACATCGCCTCCGCCGCCCAGTCGGAGGCGGCGCGCACCGAGCCCCCGTTCCGCCTGCAGGGCTCCTACCGCGACATGAACAAGATCGCCCAGCGGCTGCGGCCGGTCATGAACGACTCCGAACGCGAGGCCGTCGTCCACGACCACTACACCGCCGAGGCCCAGACCCTCACCACGGGCGCCGAGGCCAACCTGCTCAAACTCGCCGCACTGCGCGGCACGCTGAGCGCCGCACAGGCGGACCGCTGGGCCGAGGTGCGGGCCGCCCACGTCCGCGCCCGCACCCTCGGCGGCCCCGAGGAGGACCCCCTGGCCCGGGCCGTGGCCGCGCTGGGCCTGCTCGCGGACCGCGTCGCGGCGGTGGAGTCCGCGATCACCCGGTCCCGCGGACTCTGATCCGACCGGGCCGCGAGCGGCCCGGTTTCAGCCCCTCCCGGGGACCGAAACCGGGCTGAAGCCGTTCTGAACCGCCGGGCGCGCATGCTCCGGGGCATGACGGCGACGAAGAACGAACTCGCGATCGCGGCCACCGGGCTGCGGAAGTCCTACGGGGACAAGACCGTCCTCGACGGCATCGACATCGAGGTGCCGGCCGGCACGATCTTCTCCCTCCTCGGGCCGAACGGAGCGGGCAAGACCACCGCGGTCAACATCCTGACCACCCTGATCTCCGCCGACGCCGGGCGGGCCGCGGTCGGCGGGCACGACCTGGCCACCGAGGCCCAGGCGGTGCGCGCCGCGATCGGCGTCACCGGCCAGTTCTCCGCGGTGGACGGCCTGATCACCGGCGAGGAGAACATGCTCCTCATGGCCGACCTGCACCACCTCTCCAAGCGCGAGGGACGGCGGGTCACCGCCGCACTGCTGGAGCGCTTCGACCTCACCGAGGCGGCGAGGAAGCCCGCCTCCACCTACTCCGGCGGCATGAAGCGCCGCCTCGACATCGCCATGACCCTGGTCGGCGACCCGCGGATCATCTTCCTGGACGAGCCGACCACCGGCCTCGACCCGCGCTCCCGGCACACCATGTGGCAGATCATCCGCGAACTGGTGGCCGGCGGCACCACCGTCTTCCTCACCACCCAGTACCTGGACGAGGCCGACGAACTCGCCGACCGCATCGCGGTGCTGCACGGCGGCGGGCTCGTCGCCCAGGGCACCGCCGCCGAACTCAAGCGGCTCGTCCCCGGTGGGCACGTGCGGCTGCGCTTCTCCGACCCGGCGGACCACGAACGGGCGGCGCTGGCCCTGCGCGAGGCCACCCGCGACGACGAGGCCCTCACCCTGCAGATCCCCAGCGACGGGAGCCAGCGCGAGCTGCGCGCCGTCCTCGATTGGCTCGACGCAGCCGGCATCGAGGCCGACGAGCTGTCCGTGCACACCCCCGACCTGGACGACGTGTTCTTCGCCCTGACCGCGAACACCGTCCCCGCCCAGCCCGCCCCCGCCACCCACGAGGAGACCGTCCGATGAGCGCCGCCGGCCACGCCGTACGTGACAACCTGACCATGCTCCGGCGCAACCTCCTGCACGCGCGCCGCTACCCCTCGCTCACCCTGAACCTCCTGCTCACCCCCGTCATCCTGCTGCTGCTCTTCGTGTACGTCTTCGGCGACGTGATGAGCGCCGGTATCACCGGCGGCCACGCGGACCGTTCCGAGTACGTCGCCTACATCGTCCCCGGCATCCTGTTCATGACCGTGGGCGGCACCGCGCTCGGCACCGCGGTCTCCGTGGCCACCGACATGACCGAGGGCATCATGGCCCGGTTCCGCACCATGGCCATCTCCCGCGCCTCGGTGCTGGTCGGGCACGTGGTCGGCAGCGTGCTCCAGTGCCTGATGGCGCTGGCGCTGGTGCTGGGCATCGGTGTCGCCATCGGCTTCCGGCCGAACGCGACGCCGGTGGAGTGGATCGCGGCGGCCGGGCTGCTGGCGCTGGTCAGCCTCGCCCTGACCTGGCTCGCGGTCGGCATCGGCCTGGTCAGCCCCAACGCCGAGGGCGCCAGCAACATCGGGCTGCCCCTGATGGTGCTGCCGCTGCTGTCCAGCGCGTTCGTGCCGGTCTCGGCCATGCCGGGCTGGTTCCGCTGGTTCGCCGAGTACCAGCCCTTCTCGCCCGCCATCGAGACCCTGCGCGGGCTGTTGCTGGGCAGCGGGATCGGCACGAAGAACGCGGTGCTGGCCGTCGCCTGGAGCCTGGGCCTGATCGTCCTGGGCTACCTGTGGTCGAGGGCGCGGTTCACCCGTGAGCCCAAGCGCTGATCCCGGCGCCCGCGGCGCCCTCAGCCGGTGGGCCCCGCCGCCAGCTCGCGCAGGGCCGCGCTCCGCAGCTCCTCCCGCCCCAGGGCGGCGTATTCCGACCGGGCGTCGGCGTACGCCGCCCGGTCGGCGTTCTCGGCCGCCTCCCGGGACCGGCTGACGGACAGGGTGGGGAACTCCCGCACCGCGGGCATCCGCTCCGTGAGCGCGATCAGCCGTACGGCGCGCGCCTCGCCCCGGGCCAGCCCGGCGAAGCCGAGCGCCAGCAACAGCGTGCCGCACACCGGCAGTTCCACGGGAGAGCCGCCGGCCGGGACGCCGTCCGCCGGGGCGCCGGACAGCATCCCGAGCAGCCGCTCGCGCAGCTCCTCGGCGAGGCCGGCCACCGGCTCCAGCCGGCCGGCCTGCGCGTGCGCCGCCAGCGCCGCCGACCGCACCTGCAGCGACCACGAGTCGAGGAACGGGTCGTCGGGATACAGCAGACCGTCCGCCCCGGTCCGCGCGGCCGCCCGGCGCCACAGCCCGAGCCCGACCTCGGTCAGCCCCCGGGCCAGCGCGATCTCCGCCCTGGCCGGCAGGTCGGGGGCGAACACCCGGGCGGACTCCGGCGGCTGGTCCAGCGTCGCGAGTCCCATCCAGTACTCCGCCTCGTCGATGTCCCCGAGCTGCAGACAGGCGAGCACCAGGGCCCAGCGCACCCCCACCGAGTCCGACCAGTCGCCGAACCGGCTGAACTCGCCGAGCGCGTCCAGCGCGGCCCGCAGATGCCGGTACGCCTCCGCGCCCCGCTCGGACTGCAGGCACAGCTCGGCGATCCGCCCGTGAGCGAGCATCGCCATGGCCGGATTCCCGTGCGGGCGCAGCGCGTCGAGCATCCGGCGGGCGTACTCCAGCGCGCGCTCCGTCTCGTGCTGGGAGTCCCACAGATAGCTGGCCACGCCGGCCGCGACGCCTGCCAGCAGGGGCTCGTCGGCGTCGCACAGCTCCGTCAGCCGGTCGAACCGCGGCGGACGGATCTCCGGTATGGCGCTCAGCACGACGGCCAGCGCCCGCAGCAGGGTGTCCGGCCGTGCGGGCGGCAGCCGGCGCAGGATGACCAACTGCCGTACGGCGTGCGGGCCGCGGCCCATGAAGAGGCTCGTCGCGCACACGGCCGCCGCGCTGCGGGCCGCCTCCACGTCCTCGGGGCTCTCCGGCCCGGGGTGGAACCGGGACAGCGGCCCGCCGGTCTCGTCGGTGAGCGCGGCGAGCCGGGGGTAGTTGGAGTCGGTGGCCCACAGCGAGGCCAGTACGGCGGTGACGGCGGCCGTGGTGGGCCCGTCGGCGCGGGCCAGGGCGTGGCGCAGCGCCAGGACGAGGTTGTCCTGCTCGGCCCGGATGCGCAGCCAGGCGGGCACGGGGTCGCTGCTGAACATCATGTCGTGGTGGGCGCGGCCGAAGTACCGCGCCCAGGCGAGGAACCGGTCGGTGACCGTCTCCTCCTCGCCCGCCGCGGCCCGCCGGGCGGCACCGAACTCGCGCAGCGTCTCCAGCATGCGAAAGCGCACCCCGCAGGGGCCGTCGTCCACCCTGATCAGGGACTGCCCGGCCAGCTGCTCCAGCAGGCCGAGCGTGTCACCGGCCCCGCCGAGCACGTACTCGGCCGCGTCCTCGGCGAAGCCGCCGGGGAACACCGACAGCGCGCGCAGCGCCGTCCGGCCGTCCGGCTCCAGGAGGTTCCAGCTCCACTCGACCACGGCCTGGAGCGTGCGGTGCCGTTCGGGGGCGTCGCGGGCGCCGCCGCGCAGCAGCGCGAAGCGGTCGCGCAGCCGGCGGGAGATGTCGGCCACGGAGAGCACCCGCACCCGGGCCGCGGCGAGTTCCACGGCGAGCGGCAGCCCGTCGAGGTGCCGGCAGATCTCCGCCACCAGGTCGGCGGGCAGCTCCACGCCGGGCCGGGCCGCCCGCGCCCGCTGCTCGAACAGTTCGACCGAGGTGGCCGGGGACAGCTCGGGCAGCGGGTACACGGACTCCGAGGACAGGCCCAGCGGGGCCCGGCTGGTGGTCAGCACCCGCAGCTCCTTCGAGCGGGACACGAGGTCCCGCACGAGGTCGGCGGCGCCGGAGACGACCTGTTCGCAGTTGTCCAGCACCAGCAGCGCGGGCCCCGGCCCGAGCGCGGTGAGGATGCCGCGCACGGCGTCGGCGGTGGCGGCCTGCCGTGCCTCGCCGGTGCAGACGGCCGAGACCACCTCGCCTGCCACGTCCTCGTCGGAGGTGACACCGGCCAGCGGGACGAAGTGCACCACCGGCTGCTCGGCGGCCCGGCTCACCGCGTGGGAGAGCCGGGTCTTGCCGAGCCCGCCGGGTCCGGCGACGGTCACCACCCGGGCCTCGCGCAGCAGCCCGGCCACGGCGGCGACGTCGGCGTCCCGGCCGAGCAGCGGGTTCGGCTCGTGCGGCACCCCGTGGCGGACCGGCGCCGCCTCCGGACGCAGCAGCTCCTGGTACACGGACCGCAGTCCGGGGCCCGGATCGGTGCCGAGGTCCTCGCGCAGCGCGCGACGGTAGCCGTCGTACCGGGTCAGCGCGGCCGCCCGCCCCGCCGTGGCGGCCTCGCAGCGCAGCAGCTCCGCCAGCAGCTCCTCGTCCCTCGGGAGTTCCCGGTGCAGTCCGGCGAGCGGGGCCGCGGCCTCCTCCCGGCGGCCCAGCCGGGCCAGCGCGAGGGCCCGGGAGCGCACCAGCGAGCGGTGCGCCCGGACCCGGCTCGCGCGCAGGGCCACCACCGGGTCGTGCAGGTCCTCGCCCGCACCGGCGGCCACGCTCCCGTCCCACAGGGCGAGCCCGGCCTCCGCCTGCGCCAGGGCCCCCTCGTGGTCCCCGGCCCGGGCGCACTCGGCGCCCGCCGCCTCGTGGCACAGCAGCGCCGAGCTGTCGACCTGCGTCTCGTCCAGCGCCAGCCGGTACCCCGTCGGTGTGCTCTCGACCAGGTCGGCGCCCAGCTGCGACCGGAGCCGGGACACCAGCACCTGCACCGCCTTGCCCGGCCGCTCCGGCTGCTCCTCGGGCCACAGCCCCTCGACCAGCCGGCCGGTGCTGCAGCCGGTGCGCAGCTCGTCGGCGAGCAGCGCCAGCAGCCCCCGCAGGCGGGGCGCGGTGATCTCCCGCCCGCGGTGGGCGACTCGGGGCAGCAGGGTCAACTCGGTGGTCACTGGAGCAGGTTAGCCACCGGGCGGGGCGGTCGGTCAGGCCACGTGCAGGGTGAGGGCCGCGGTGTGCAGCCGGCCCTCGGCACGGAACTGGAGGAACAGCCGCCAGTCGCCGGAGCGGGCGAACTCGGCGTGGAAGGTGAGCGCCGGGCCGCCGTGACCCGCGTCGGCCCCGGTCTCCGGGTGGAGGTGGGCGAAGGCGAGGTCACCGTGGTGGAAGGCGGTCAGATGGGCGTAGGTGCCCAGGTACGGCTGGAGTCCGGTGACCGGCCTGCCGTCCCGGGTGACGGTCGCGGTCAGCCGGTGGGCCATGCCGGCCATCAGGCCGCCGCGCACCGCGACGGTGTAGCCGTCGACGGTGGTGGTGCCGGACGGCCCGGGCAGCGGCTCGCCCGTCGCCGTGCCCGGCACGCGCACGGTGCGGCTGAGGACGAGGTCCTCGCCCCTGCCGGGGCCGCTGCCCGGGCTGAACGAGGCGTACAGCCGCCAGGTGCCGGGCCGCAGCGCGGCCAGCGGCGCGGTCCAGGTGCCGTCCCCGGCCATGGTGGGGTGCAGGTGCTGGAAGCCGGTGAGGTCGGAGCGGACGGCGTAGAAGTGCATCCGCCTGGTCTGGTCGACGGCGAAGTCGGTGACCTTCTCGCCGTCCGGGCCGACGAGGGCGAAGCGGTACGGCGTCGCCCGGCCGGCCGGGAGGGCGGTGACCGGGGAGGTCATCCGGTAGCCGTCCCGGGCGGCGGCCAGGCCGTCGCCGGTGGCGGCGGCGCCCATCCCGGGCATGGAGGCCATGCCGCCGGACGCCGCCGGTTGGGACGGAGCGCCGGGCCGGGCGCCGGATCCGCCGGAGCAGGCGGCCAGGGCAAGGGTGAGTGCGGCGGTGGCGGCGGCCGCCGCGAGGGCGCGGCCGGGCGTGCGGAAACGCTGGGACATGCGGATGTCTTTCCAGGTGGGCGCCGTGCTGCGGCGCGGGTGAACGTGGGCCGGTACCGGACCGGGGTCCGGTCGGCCGTGTCACGTCCGCGCGACGCACACCTGGAGGAGGAGGTCACATCCGCCGGCCGGCGGCCCGCGCCGCCGCACCTCCCCGGCCCGGCACCGGGCCCAGGCCGGCCGCCCGGCGGCCGGAACGACGACGGCGCCGGCGGCGAGCGGCGGCAGCGCCACCCCGGCCCGGTGCATCGTGGCCACACACATCGCGCCCCGCACGGCCCGGCCCGGATGCACGGCGGCCGTGCCGGCCGGCCCGGACAGGGGGTGGGCGGCCGTCCGGTCCGAGCGCGCGGGACCCCGGTCGCCATGGGCCGTACGAGGGAGGCCGACGGCGCGCGCGGCCATCGCGGCCGGCATGGAGTGGGCGGTGGTGCGGCCGGCCGTCCGGTCCGGCAGGGAGCCGTGGCAGCCCTGGGCCGCCGTGGCCGGGTTGCCGTGCATGAGGAACAGGCCGAGCAGCAGCGCGACGAGCACGGCCGGCCGGGCCGCTCGGCGGGTCCACTGCGCGACGGTCACGGCCTCACCCTACTGACGGTGCTCGTCGGGCAGGTGCCCCTGCCCCTGCCCGTGTTCCTCCCGGGCCGGTGAGCCGCCCATCATCCGCAGCATCGCCGGGCCGCCGGTGCGCAGGAAGCGGACGACGAGGGCGGCGGCCAGCACCAGGAAGGCGATGTTGAGCCAGGTCGTGTAGTTCCAGCTCACCCCCTCCTCGGGGACCTTCGCGTCGGCCTGGTCGGGGACGAGGCCGAGGCCGCCGAACGCGAACTCCACGACATAGCCGGCCACCGCGATCGCGGCGAAGAAGGTGCCCAGCAGGAAGACCGCCATCCGGGCCCCGTAGTACTTCCGGTAGATGTTGAGGATCGGCAGGATCAGCAGGTCGGCGTAGATGAACGCGATCACGCCCCCGAAGCTGATGCCGCCCTTCCACAGCACCACGGCCAGCGGCACGTTGCCGATCGAGCAGACGAACGTGGCGATGGCCACCACCGGCCCGGCCAGCGGCCCGACCAGCTTGGCCGCGAGCGGATGCCCGGCCAGGAAGAACGTGTGCCAGAACTCGTCCGGCACCCACGCGGCGATCGCCCCGGCGATCAGCAGCCCCGCCACCAGGTCGCGCAGGATCGCCGCCCACTCCATGACGAAGATGTGCGACACGGACGTGAAGCCGTCCCGGGACAGCAGCCGGCGGGCGAAGGCGCCCTCCCCCCGCAGCGACATGTCCATCGCCGCGTGTCCCTCCATCGCCCCCGCCAGCCCCCGATCGGCCTGCGCCCGCGCCCGGCGCAGCAGCCGCTCGCGCAGGAGGACCCGGAACAGCACCGCGAGCACGACGATCATGACCGGGCCGCCGACGAACTCCGCGGCGGTGAACTGCCAGCCCATCAACAGGGCCAGGATCACGCCCAGTTCGATCACCAGGTTGGTCGAGGCGATCTCGAAGGCCATCGCCGACGTGAAGTCCGCCCCCTTGCGGAACAGTGAGCGGGCGAGGGCGACGGCGGCGTAGGAGCAGGACGACGAGGCCGCGCCGAGCCCCGCGGACAGGGCGAGGGTGCGCGGCCGGTCGTCCCCGAGCAGCCGTACGACCGTCTCCCGGCGCACCACCGCCTGGACGACGGCGGAGAGGGTGAAGCCGAGGATCAGGGCCCAGGTGATCTCCCAGGTCATCGACCCGGCAATGGCCAGCGCGTGCCCGATCGCATGCATGGTGCGCATCCCTTCGCCGTGGCGTGCCACTGACGACCGAGCATACCCCCCGAGGGTATATTGGGAAGGGGGTGGCGAAGGGAGGCCGTACCCGAGGTCCGCGGGCCCGGCCTCACGGTCCGCCCGGGTCGCCGCGCCGGAAGTCCTCCCATGCCTGCCGCTGGATCTCCTCCGGGTCCGCGAGCAGTTCCTCCAGCGGGCGGCCGGGGCCCGACGGGGGAGGGGGCATCGAGGTGAGGGTGTCGTAGAGGTACCGGCAGGCCTCGTCCTCGCTGGCGAAGCGGCGCAGCACACGGTCCTCGGACCGCTGGCGCAGGCCGACGGTCCAGGCGTCCGCGGCGGGGCGCAGGAAGTAGTAGGCGTCCGGCTGGACGGTCACGTCGTGGACGCCGGCGATCTCGTAGAACGCCTCGGGCACGCCCGCCCCGCGCAGTCGTGCGACGAGTTCCGTGCCGTCCATCGGATCCCACCTCGCCGGCGGTTCAGGCCACCGGCAGCGCGTCCAGGTAGTTCATCCGGACGAGGTCGGCGACGGTCGGGCCCGTCAGGTACTGCAGCCCCAGACCGGGCTGGCCGAACCAGGGCCGGATCGGACCGGCCTCGACGGTGAACGGCCTGGTGACCCGGTAGAGGTGGTAGCTGAACGGGACGTCCGGGACGTAGGTGTCCAGGTTGCCCGGCGGGATCGCGCGCTTGGCGTACGGCGTGCCGGCGGGGGCGAGGAAGTTGCCGAAGCCGCTGCCGAAGAGGTCGACCAGCTGGCCCTCGCGGAGCGTCGCCTCGTGCTCGACCGGCTTGCCGTTCTTCAGCACGAAGCCGTGGTTGTCGGGGTACCACCAGCCCGACTTCCCCGTCGAGGGGTCCGTCTGCCAGTAGCAGCCGAGGAACCAGTACGCGGAGGTGTGGTCCGTGCGGTGATAGCCCTTCAGCATCCGGCCGAGGGCACCGGTCTGCGGCAGGTATCTCGGCCCCAGCCGCCAGTCGCCGAGGTAGTAGCTCTGGTACGCCGTCGTCGGCGCGGAGTTGGTGCCGCGATCGCGGTGCGACGTCGGGCAGTCGGCGCTGTGGGCGGCGGCCCGGGGGTGGTCCGGCTGGGCGGTGGCCGGGGAGATGCCGAGCAGCAGGAGGAACGACGCCAGGGCGCCCCCCACGAGGGCACGCAGTGCGCGCATCCGGTGTTCCTTTCTCACGACGTGTGGACGGGACACAGTTCACGCCGGGCATTCGGGGGGCCGTGGCAGGCGGCCCGGCATATCACCCGATCCGATGACTTCCCGTCCGCCGACTGCGTCCGGCCGGACGGGGCCGCGCGCGCTCGCCGCCGCACCGCGGACGAGGCACTGTGGGATATGTGGACTATCAGCAAGGATGGGCTGATATGTGGGCGCGGCGGCAGCGGAGCCATGCGCTGCTGCTGATCCCGATCGTGCTCATCGTGGTGATCACGGCCGTGGACCAGCTGGTCCCGGCCGACATCCACCTCGGTCCCATGCTGGTCATCGCCCCCGCGATCACCGCCTCCTTCGCCGGCCCCTGGCTGACCGGGCTGGTCGGATTCCTGGCCGTGGGGGCCCAGGCGTACATCGGCTGGCACTTCGGCGTGCTGTTCTCCCGCAACGTGCTGGTGCAGATCCTCGCCCTCGCGGTGCTGTCGGCCTTCTGCGTGTTCTACTGCGTGATACGCGAGCGCCACCGCCGTCAGCTGGCCCGGGTGCGCTCCGTCGCCGAGGCGACGCAGCACGTACTGCTGTGGCCGCTGCCGGAGGAGATCGGCCCCCTGAGGATCGCCTGCCTGTACATGGCGGCCGAGGACGAGGCCCAGATCGGCGGCGACCTCTACGCCGCCACGCCCACCGACAACGGGGTGCGGGTGATGATCGGGGACGTGCGGGGCAAGGGGCTGTCGGCCATCGGCGAGGCGGCCCTGCTGATCGGCGCGTTCCGCGAGGCCGCCCACCAGCACGCCGACCTGCCGAAACTGGCCACCGCCCTGGAACAGAGCGTGACCCGCAACCTCGCCGGGCTCGAACCCGTGGAGGAGTCGGGGGAACGCTTCGCCACCGCGCTGCTGGTGGAGGTGCCCGAGACGGACCACATCACCCGGATCATCAGCTGCGGGCATCCGCCGCCCCTGCTGCTGAGCCCGGGCAGCGCCGTCACGGTCCCCGTGCACCCGGCCCTCCCGCTCGGCATCAGCGGGACCGGGACGGGGGGCTACGCCGTCGACGTGTTCTCCTTCCAGCCCGGGGACACCCTGCTGCTCTACACCGACGGCGTCATCGAGGCCCGCGACCCGAGCGGTGCCTTCTACCCGCTCGCGGAGCGGGTCGCCCAGTGGGCCGGCAGCGGTCCCGAGAAGCTGCTGCACTGCGTCCGGCGCGATCTCCTCTCCCATGTCGGCGGACGCCTCGACGACGACGCCGCGGTCATCGCCCTGTGCCGCGCGTCCGCCCCGCACCACGGCCGCCACCACCACGCCCCGGACGCGTAGCGGAGCCACGACCGCGAGGGCCCGGGGCCGGTCCCGGGCGCGGGGCCGGGACCGTCCCGGCGGGCCCGCGCGGCGGATCGGCCCGGCCGCCCCTGTCCTGGCCGCTGCTGTCGGCACCTCCTGAGCCCGCCGTTACGGCCGCGCCCCCGAACCCGGTGGTCCGGCGGTATCCATCCGTCCGGATCCGCTCGCGCGGGCCCGAACTTGTCCATACACCTTTTCTCCACGGACCGATCGGCCGATGTTCCCTCGGCGGTACCGCCGAGTGCCTACCGTGTGCCTGTCATGTACGCGCCCCGCCGGTCGGTCACGGGCCGGGGCAGCCCCCACTTCCCTCAGGAGAGCGCATGGTCTCGCGTCGTACCGCCGCCGTCCTCACCGCCGCGGCGGCAGTCACGCTGTTCGCCACCGGCGGCTACACGGCCCCCGCCGCGAACGCGACCACCGGCACCGGCCTGTCGGTGTTCGCCTGGAACGTCGATCTCGCCACCCCCGTCGTCGACAGCACCCAGAACGAGAAGGCGGCCCGGCGCACCCCCACCATCGAGTCGGTCATCCGCAAGCACGGCGCGGACGTGGTGGTGCTGGACGAGGACTTCAACAACAGCTCGACCGCCGACATCACCGCCAAGCTGGCCGATCTCTACCCGTACCACACCCCGGTGGTCGGCCAGACCTGCTCCGGCGGCGGCTGGACCGGCATCAGCGGCGACTGCTCCAACTCGCTGTTCGTCATCAACGGCGGCACGCTGATCCTGTCGAAGTACCCGATCACCGCCCAGTACGCCCACGTCTTCGGCAACTCCACCTACGGCACCTGGGACTACCACGCCAACAAGGGCGCGGCGCTGGTGCAGATCGACAAGGGCGGGGTGAAGAGCTGGGTGGTCGGCACCCATCTGCAGGCCGACGAGTCCGACACCTCCACCGACACCACGCAGGCCACCCGCCTCGCCCAACTCGGCGAGATACGCACCTGGGTGGACGGCATCGCCGGCTCCGGCGCGCCGGTGCTGATCGGCGGGGACCTGAACGTGGAGTACTACGGCGGCCGTTCGCGCGGCGACTACGCCAACGCCCAAGCCGCGGTGGGCGGTGTGCTCGGCACCCCGGCCACCGACCCCGCCCAGACGCTGCGGACCATGGACTGCCCGGTCTCCTCCTGGTGCCAGTACATGTCGGGCGTCGAGTCGTTCCCGAAGGCCTACCGGGACGACCTCGACTACATCGGCTACCTGAACGCGCCGGGCCGCCCGGCTCCGGCGTCGATGTCCGCCGTCAAGGTCGACTTCGACCCCCAGGCCGGCTGGACCTCCGGTCAGACCGACACCAACGCCCCCAGCGACCACTACCCGGTCGAGGCGACGTTCCAGCTCGGGTGACGTCCGTGCCGGGGCGGACTAGTCCGTCCCGGCGGGCCGGAACGCTGTTACTCACTTTCGGGTGACGTGCCGTCCGTAGCCGGGACCCGCGGCTCGGACGGCGGGTTGCACAGGCCAGTGCTGGGGCGGCGAAAGTGCCTGACAAAAGGTCAATCAGAGCCTTCGAGAGATATATGGATATTGAAGGGGTCAGTCACAGGAATATGTTGAAACGGTAATGCCAGGCACATCTCCCCCACATACCGGGCGCCCGGGTTGCAGAGTGTGAGTGCGCGGCCAGCCGGCCGCCAACCGCACCACGCACCACCGCCGGCCTGCGACGTTCCTGCGATCGCGGCGTCACGCGGGAGGTGCTCCGGACCTCTGTAGGGGGATCCTCGTGACCGTTTCCGCTTCCGTGCGCCGTATGACCGCCGTTGCCGCCGTGGCGGCCGCCGCCGTGGGCGCCGTCGCACTGCCGGCCGCGGCCGCCGACCACGGGTCGCACCAGTCGCACCGCCGCGACGTCTACATCAGCGGTGTGCAGGCCTCCTCGGGCCGCGACGAGCACTCCAACCGCGCCCTGGTCAGGGAGTGGGTCGACATCACCAACAGCTCGCGCCAGACCCTCAACCTCGACGGCTGGACCCTCTCCGACCGTGACGGCCACACCTACACCTTCCACCACTACCGTCTCGGCGGCCGGTCGACCGTCCGCGTCCACACCGGCATCGGCCACAACACCCGCAGCGACCTGTTCCAGGACCGCCGCAACTCCGTGTGGAACCGCGAGGACACGGCGACCCTGCGCAACGACCACGGCCGTGTCGTCGACGACGCCTCCTGGGGCGGCCGCCGCCACCACTGACCGGTCCGTCCCCGGCGGCCACGGCTCCCTGAGGGGTGGCACGGCACTCTCCCGGGCGAGTGCCCCGCCGCCCCGGCGCCCGCGCCCCGCGGCACCGGTCCGCTGACCGGCCGCCCGGCCGGCACGCGGCACTGAACAGGCCCACGGCTCCGACCGTTCCGGAAGCCGTGGGCCTGCGCCGTTGCCGCGCCACCCCCGCCCCGCCCCGGCAACCCGTGCGCCCACGGGCGAGAATCGGGGGCGCGGCCCGCTCCCGCCGGTGCCGGCACAGCGAGAAGGGGTGACCACCGTGCACCAGGACGAGACGGGGCTCCGCCGCCCGCCCGCGGAAGCCCTCGTGCCGCGGCTGCTGCCGGCGCACCCCCGGGCCGCCGTACTGCTGCTGCACGGCGGTAGCGAGTTCAGCCGCCGGGCCGCCCGTCCCTGGCACCCCGCGGCGCTGCGCATGCGCCCCTTCCACCGGGCGATCTCGGCCGGGCTGCCGTACGACGACGTCCTGGTCGCCCAGGTGCGCTACCGCCTGTGCGGCTGGAACGGCACCCGGGCCGACCCCGTGCCGGACACCCTCGACGCGCTGGACCGCCTCGCCGAACTCGCCGGACCCGTGCCCACGGTGCTCGTCGGCCACTCCATGGGGGGCCGGGCCGCGCTGCACGCCGCCGGGCACCCGCAGGTGCGCGCCGTGCTCGCCCTCGCACCCTGGTGGCCGCCGGGCGAGCCGGTACGGCAGACGACGGACCGGCACATCGTCGTCCTGCACGGTGAACGGGACCGGGTCACCTCGCCCGCCGACTCGGCCGACTACGTGCGCCGGGCGCGCGGCACGGCGGCCGGGGCGGCGATGGCCCTCGTCCGCGACGGCGACCACTCGATGCTCCGCCGCCACCGCTTCTGGCACCGCACCACCGCCCACCTGGTGGCACACCTCCTGTCCCCCGCCACCCGGCCCAGCCCCCTCCCTCCGGAGTGCTACACGGCCGAGGACTTCCCACTGCTCTGAACGACCGCCTCCCGGCGCCCCGGGCCGTCGGGCGCGGTGTGCACCGCCGGCTCAGCCCTGGGGCTTGCAGTCGTAGAGGCGGAAGCTGCCGTCGTGCGCGCGGCCGTACGCGGTGGAACGGATGCGCGTGCAGTGCGACTTGATCCAGGTGGTGGCGGCGGTGGTGGGACGCGCGGTGGTGAGCAGCGCGTAGCGCACCTGGTGGGAGGAGACCAGGGAGCCGAACTGCTGGGCGGTGGGGAAGGGCGTGCTGCCGGTGAAGCCGCCCATGACGAGCATGGGCTCGGACTCCGCGCGCAGCAACGGCTCGGCGGTGTAGGCGGCCTGGGTGGCGAGCAGGTACTTCTCGCCGTGGCGGTGCGAGGTCAGATAGCTGAGCAGGGCCGTGTCGCGGGAGCTGGGCTCGCCGAGCCCGACCCTGGTGAGCGAGCGGCGGTGGTGGACGGCGTCGTAGTACCTGAGGCCGACCGGGCCCGCCATCGGCGAGGTGGAGGCGCCCGCGTAGGCCGGGTTCAGGCAGGAGAAGGCCCAGCCGGCCGGTATGACCAGGGTGGCCGCGATCCCGGCGGCGAGGGCGCCGTGGACCATCCGCTGGGAGGTGCGCGGCCCCCGGGTCCACAGGCCCAGCGCGCCGCAGCCCGCGAGCATCAGGGCGACCGGCAGCAGCCAGGAGACGAACCGGGTCGGCCAGTCCAGCACCAGCGCCCAGAGCGCCGTCAGCACGATCGCCGCGGGCAGTGCCGCGCGCCGCCGGCCGCCCTCCTCGTACTCCTCCCGGAAGAGCGCGAGCCCGCCGCCGGCCAGCGCGGCGAGCGCGGGGGCGATGACGGCGGTGTAGTAGGCGTGGTTGCCGTTGGAGGCGCTGAACACCACGGCGTGCACGACCAGCCAGCCGCCCCAGAGCAGGAATCCCGCGCGCACCAGGTCGGTTCGCGGCTGCCCGGCGCGCCAGAGGACGCCCAGGACCATGGCGAGCACGGCGAGCGGCAGGAACCAGGCGACCTGCGGGCCGACCGTGTGGTTGATCAGCATCGTCCAGCCGGTGTTGCCGGTGGTGCGGCTGGCCGCGGTGCCCGCGACGGCGCCGAACGCGGTGGAGTCGCTGCTGAAGCGGCTCAGGCCGTTGTAGCCGAAGACCAGGGTGAACGGGTCGTTGTTGGTCGTCCCGTCGAGGTACGGGCGGTCGGCGGCCGGGGTCGCCCAGGCGAGCAGCACCCAGAAGCAGGAGACCGCGAGGGCGATCGCACCGGCCAGCAGCACGCGCAGCGCCCGGTTCAGGCGCGTGCCGGGCGCGGCGAACTGGTAGACCGCGGCGAAGACCGGCAGCACCAGCCACGCCTGCAGCATCTTCGCCTGGAAGGCGAGCCCGACCCAGACCGCGCAGGTGATCAGCGGCAGCAGCCGGCCGGTGCGCAGCGCCTTCTGCAGCGCCCCGGCGGCCGCCACCAGCAGCAGGGTGAGCGCGGTGTCCGGGATGGTCGCCCGGGTGAGGACCACGGTGACCGGGGTGAGGGTCAGCACCAGCGCCGCGACCAGCGCGGCGAGCGGTCCGGCCCAGGCCCGTACGATCCGGTGCAGCAGCCACACGGTGAGCACGCCCTCGACCACCTGCGGCAGCGCGGCCGCCCAGGTGTGCGCGCCGAAGAGCCAGACGGAGGCCGCCTCGGGCCAGAAGGCGCCGGGGAGCTTGTCGATGGTTATCGAACCGGCCGCGTCGAGCCCGCCGAAGAGGAACGCGCGCCAGCCGGCGGCCATCGACCGCACGGCCGCACCGTAGAACGGGTGGATCGCGGCGTTCCCGATGCCCCAGGCGTACAGGACCACCGCGAGGACCAGCACCGCGGCGAGCGCCGGGCGCTCCCAGCGCGGAACGGCTTCCGGCAGGCCGGAGCTACGGTCCGCCCGGCTGCGCCGGTGGGCGCCGGCGGACTGGGCGGCGGGGATGGTGGCCATGACAGTGGTCCTCGGATCAGCGGGTCGGGTGGAGCGGCGGGTTCACAGGCGGCGGGCGGCCCGGAAGCCGCGGGCGTAGAAGTCGGTGCCGTCCAGCAGCGAGCGGCCCGACAGGTCGCCCATGGTGGGGCCGTTGGCGGCGGAACGGCTGGAGTAGAAGCGGTGCCGGCCCTGGTCGTCCAGGCCCATGTACATGCCGCAGTGGTCGATCAGGTCGGGCCGGTCCTTGATGATGGCGAAGAAGACCAGGTCGCCGGGTTGCAGGGCGCCCAGGTCGGTGGGCTGTGCGCCGGTGTTGGGAATGACCAGGCGGCCGGGACCGTAGGCGGCGATCGCGAAGGCGCGGCGCGGCAGGCCCACGCCCTGGGCGTTGGTGTTGTGCACGGGGATGCCCATGCGGTAGCCCCACACCAGACGCTGGAAGCCGGAGCAGTCGACGTCGCCGTAGCGGGCCTGCTCCGGCTGCACGCGGGTGCCGTCCGGGAAGGTCCAGGGGACGCCCAGGTAGTCGTAGAAGTCGGACTGCTCGTCGTGGTAGGCGAAGTCCAGGGGGTTGCTGACGCCATCGTTGCGCGGGCCGAAGTGCGCCGTGCCCGCGTAGCGCAGGCCGGACCCGTTGTGCTTGTCGGGGGCCCCGGCGCTGCTGTACTGGAACGCCACCGCGAAGACGTCGGGGCTGGTGTCGGCGAGCGTCCTGGGGAACCAGCCCTTGAACCAGGCGGACTTCTCCATGCCCTGCCGCCACTCGTGCGGCAGCACCCGCACCCAGGCGTTGGTGGTCAGCGTGGCGGTGGTGGTCCGCGGCTCGCTGAAGCTGCGGTTGGGCCCGGTGAGCACGGCGGTGCGGGCGCCGTCGGTGAAGGTGGCGATCGTGTCCCCGTCGGAGTCGCGCACCACGGTGCGGCTGGGGGAGGACAGCCGCTCATAGCTGTGCGGCCCTGAGTGCCGGGTGCCGGAGCCGCCGCCCGTACCGCCACCGGCGTCGCTGCTCCCGCTGCCGCCGCTGCCGCCGCTGCCGCCGCCGCTGTGCTGCTCCCAGGCGTATCCGCCCACCGCCCCCGCGGCCGCCACGCCCACGATCGTCCCGAGCACGGCGCGGCGAGTCGGGCGGCTGCGCCTGCCGGCGGGTTCAGAGTGCATGGCCGATCCTCCTGGGAATGCGGTGTCGAGGGGCGGTGGCCGGTTCAGCCGGTGGGCAGGGCGCCGAGCAGCAGACCGGCGACCAGCACCACGTACGTGGCCAGCGTCACCGCCGTGGTCGAGATGAGCGTGGGCGCCAGGGGCTGGCGGACCATCTGGTAGGAGACCAGGCCGGGGACGATGAAGCCAAGCGTCTGTGACGTGTACAGCAGCGGAAACTCGTGGTTGAGGGCGAGCATCACGGTGGTCTGCATCAGCACCGCGCACAGCACGACGGCGGCGAACAGCCGCTTGCCGTACAGGATCACGGTGCGCTGCAGCAGCTTCGTCGCGAAGAACGAGAGCGCCGCGACGCCGACCATCAGCCCGGCCATCTGCACGTCGGTGACGAGCGTCAGGGCGATCCAGCCGGGCGTGATCATGCCCCCGGGCGAGAGGTTGGTGGTCAGGTAGCAGACCAGCGAGAAGACCAGCCCGAGGGCGATCCCGAGCGCGGCGGTCTGTGCGGTGAGGTTGGCGGGGATCACTTACGGTTCCTCGTGGACTGGTACGGATCGTAGGAGTGGTGCCGGCCGTCCTCGGGCCGTTCGTCGTGGGGCCTGCCGTGGAGGTCGGCGAACTTGCGGGCCAGTTCGCGCTGCGACGGGATGTGCACGCCGTACGCCGGTGTCTCCAGGGGGGCCACCCAGCTGAACGGCTCCGGCTCGGGCGGCCGGGCCACCGCCATGTGCCTGACCACCGCGATCTGCATGGTCTCCTGGTCCAGGCCGTCGCCCTGCGGAACGACGGCGGGCTCGTCCTCGGTCTCGTCCAGCGGCAGCTCGGCGAGGCACTCCAGGAACAGTTCGCCCTGGCCGTGGATGTTGCCGATCGCCACCAGCGAGGAGGTCGGGGCGAGTTCCGCGAGGAGCGCCGCGGTCAGCTCCTCGGGGTCGCGGCGGTCGCCGCCGAGGTCCACCACGCGCCCGGTGAAGTCGGCCGGGATGGCGTCGCGGGCGCTCTTGGTCGGGTGGCCGATCAGGAAGACCACCTCGGCGCGCAGGTCGGGCACGATCGCGCCCATCTGGCCGTTGCGCTCCACCCGGTCGGGGCGGCAGTTGATGACCACGTTGAGCGGCCGCCTGATCGCGCCCAGGTCCTCCAGCTGCTGGACGTTCATCAGCGTCGACTCGGGGTCGTTGGCCGCGAAGACGTTGGCGAACCGCAGCCGCTTGCCGTCCGGGGTGACGTAGCGCTCCACGGACAGCACGCCCGGGTCCGGCGGCGCGTCCCACATGCCCTGCAGCGCGGTCTGGCGCTCCACGCCGAGCAGTTCGGCGACGGCGAGCGCGATGGCCACGTTCTCCTTGAAGGTGAACCAGCTGAAGCCGCGCAGCTCGGCGTCGGTCACCGTCTCCGGATCGACCGCGATCAGCCGGCAGTTCCGCTTGTCGGCCTCCTCCTGGAGGATGTGCAGCCGGTCCTTCTCCGCCGTGACGCAGATGCCGCCCACGGGCATCGAGCGGGAGAGCGAGCGGGCGACGTCGTCCAGCGTCGGGCCCATCTCCTCCAGGTGGTCCTCGCGGACGTTGCACAGCACGCCGATGGTGGAGCGGATCAGCTTCTCCTGGTTGATCTCCTGCAGGGCGGGCATGACCGCCATGCACTCGATCACCAGCGCGTCCGGCCGGTAGGTGGCCGCCCGCCTGACGATGCCGATCTGCTCGACGATGTTGGACAGCCCGAACTTGCGGTAGACCGGCTCCTCGGTGGCGTCCGGGTGGATGAACCGGGCCGCGGTGCCGGTGGTCTTGGCCACCGTGACCAGGCCGCCGCCGCGCAGCGCGCCCGCGCACAGCCGGGTGATCGAGCTCTTGCCGCGGATGCCGTTGACCAGCACCCGCGTGGGTATCTGCTCCAGCGAGTCGAAGTGCCGCTTCTGCTCCAGGATTCCGGCGACCCACAGTGCGGCGCAGCACATCAGGAGTACGACATAGAGGAATAGCACGCCGAGTCCGTCCTTCTACCGCTGGAGGGTGTGGTCGTACCGGGGCTGGGAAAGCCCGGTGGCGGCACTGGCCTTGGCCGCCCGGCCGCGCTCCGCCAGGGCCTGGCGGATCAGCTCCAGGCTGCGGGTGACCGAGCCGACCTCGTCGTGGTTGACCGGGTGCAGCACGGTACGGCGGTCACCGCCGGCGAGCCGCTCGATCAGCACGGCGACCGAGCGCAGCGGCCGGATCACCACGACGTGCAGCCAGCCCAGGCAGGCCGCGCCCAGCGTGAGGCCGAGGATTCCGGCGAGCATGGTGCGCTGCTCGGCCTGGACCGCGGGCAGTTGGAGCGCCGCCGCAGGTTCCGCGGTCACCACGTGCCAGCCGAGGCGGGCCGTCGGGCCGGTCTGCGCCAGCGGCGCGGCGGCGTCGACCGAGGGGCCGGAGGACGAGGAGAGCACCGCCGAGGTCGCGGTGCCCGCGGTGCCCGGGGCGCCCTTGCCGGAGCGGGCGAGGCGGGTCAGCGCGGAGTCGGGCAGCTCCTGGAAGGCGCGGTAGCCCACACTCGACGCCAGCACCTTGTAGTTGTCGTCCGTCACCCAGACGCTGCCCAGGTTGGGCCTCGCCAGGTTGGAGTTGAGCGTGTTGACGTCGATCTCGCCGAACAGGACCACCCCCGCCGCCGGGGCCTTGCCCTTGGCGGGGCGGACCTGGGCGTAGGCGGCGATCGCGGGGATCCGGCCGGAGGTGTTGACGGTGGTGATGCCGCCGCCGTCCGGCACGTGGACCAGGGTGCGCAGCGGGGTGTCGCCCACGCGCAGCGTGATGTCGCCGTCGCGGTTCAGGAGGTACAGCGAGCGGTACTGCTTGTGGTCGTCGAGCGTGTGCTGCAGGACCTGGCTCTGGGCGCCCCGGTCCCGGCCCGGCAGGCTCGCGGCCACGTCGTTCAGGTCGGTGTACGACTGGTCCAGCGACTGCCGGATCCGGTTCGTGGCTATCTCGGTGCGCACCTGCTGGGCGGCGAGGACCGGGGCCGGGACCGCGGTCGCGGTGTCCGCCCGGTTCAGCATGAAGATCATCGGCGCCGACCAGCAGGCCACCAGCACCACGCCGACCACGGCCAGCGCCCGGTAGCCCGGTCCGCGCCCGGCCGGGAGCTCCTCGGGCCCGCTCTCGCCGAGCAGCTGCCGGCGCAGCGACTCCAGCGCGCGCCCGATCCGGGCCAGTTCCCCGAAGCCGTGCACGGGTACCGGCCGGGTCAGCTCCTCCATCGCGGCGGGGCCGTCCTCGGTCGCGCCCCGGGACAGGCGGCCGGCCGACAGGTAGAGCCGGAGCAGCGGCCGCTGCACGACGAGGTGCAGCACCAGCCCGAGCAGCAGCGCGATCGCGGACAGGGCGCCCGCGGCCTCCAGCGCGAACTGCGAGTAGTCGGCGGCGGCGGACGTGGCGGGAACGGCACGGGAGGTGAGCACCGTCAGGCCGAGGCCGTCGGTGTCGCCCGGACCGGTAGCGGAGGCGACCTGGGCCCAGCCGGCGACGGTGCGCCGGCCGCCCGTGGTGTCGCCGAGCATGCTTCCCGAGGCGTCGGCGTCCCGCCCGGAGTCGCCGGCCGCGCGGGCCGCCGCTGCGGGCAGGCCGCTGTCGGCCGTGGCGGGCGACGCCGTGCCGTGGGCCGCGGTGACGAGCGCCTTGCCGCTCGCGTCCAGCACCCGGGTGGTGCGCCCGTCGCCGTACGTGGTGAGGGTGGGCAGCGGCTCGGAGACCGCCAGCAGCCACTGCCGTTCGCGGCTCGGGGCCTGGTTCTGGTCCTGGTTGGCGTCCGCCTTCTGCGCGGGCAGCGTGACCCTGGCGAAGTACAGCAGTTCGGGCGTGCCGCCCGAGGTCACCAGCCGGGGCTGGATCGCGCCGTGCCCGGACGCCGTCCTGACGGCGCCGGTCCCGCCCAGCGAGACCGGCTTGCCGCCGGCCGCCAGCAGCTTGCCGGAGTGCGGGTCGAGCAGGGCGCTGCCGAGGATCCCCTTCTTGGCGGAGGTCAGCGCCTTGAGGGTGGTCGCGGGGGTCGACGTGCTGGTCGCCGGGTAGGAGTCGGCGGAACGGCGTACCGTGCTCGCCTCGGCGTCGACGGTGGTGCGCACCGACAGGGCGGTGTCCGCGGCGATCTGCTGCTCGCCGTTGAGCACGGCCTGCGGCACCCGTTCGGCGTGGACGTTCCCGAGACCGATCACCGTCAGGGCGGCGACGACCAGGAGCAGTACGAGGAGAGCGGCGATCGGCGGACGGACCCCGCCGAGCAGCGGCATATCGGCGCGGCGGCGGATCCGGTGTCGGCGCGGCGCCCGGTTGGCGGTGGGCAGGGCGGAAATCCTCTCTACATGGCGCCGAGCGCACGAGCGTTCGATCAAGCGAACACTCTAGCTGCACAGGATTACATAACCATCACACTTTTGTCCCTGTGTCGTCCGTGCGACGGGGACCACATGGGTGCGATCGAGCCACATGCGAAGGGCGGGTCCGGCATGCCGGGCCCGCCCTTCGGAGCCCCGGTCACTTGACGAAGGAGATCTCCGGGTAGCTCTTGTTCGGCCCGTCGAGCAGGGTGCTGTGCTGCTTGCGCAGCGTCTGGTCGAAGAAGGCGGCGAGGTAGTCGCGCTGGACCTTGACCGCGCGGTCCGGGTCGATCGTGCCGTACTGCTGCTGCAGTTGGGCCTGGGACATCCCGAGCAGCTGCGCCTCCTGCGGCACCATCCACTCGTTGTCGCTGAACGACAGGTGCGCCGAGCCGTGGAGCTGGACGTCGACGTGGTAGCCCTTCAGGTGCGGCCACAGCGTCCGCCACGAGCTGTCGTTGTTGCGGTTGTGGGTGCCGGAGCTGAAGAGCATGAACGGACGGTCGAGGTCCTTGCTCGGCGCCGTGCCGAAGAACTGGCCGTCCAGGTTGGCGCCGGCGGCGATGCGGTGGTCGAGCTGCATGGCGGTGTCGACCGCCGCGCCGCCCAGCGACCAGCCGAACATCCCGATGCGGGACATGTCGACGGCCTTCGTCAGCCCGGTGGGCAGCGTGGCCTTGCCGGCGTCCGGGTTGCCGCCCTTGCTCAGCGTGCTGAGCGAGTCGACGACGAACTTCATGTCGGCCGCGCGCACCTTGAGCGTGTCGGAGGAGTGGGCCCCCGACGGCATCTGGTTCACCTCGAGCCGGTTCCCGGGGAACTGCACCTCGTTGGCGTCGTGCGTGTGGTCGACGGTGACGACGAGGTAGCCGCGGCTCGCGAGGTCCTGGGCGAACTGGGTGCCCATGGCGCGGTCCGAGTGCAGGCCCGTCGAGTACAGCAGCACGGGCAGCTTGCCCAGCTTGCTGTCCACCGGGGCGAGGACGTGGCCCGCGGTCGTCGGCAGGGTCACCACCTGCGGCGAGAGGCCGCGCGTGGCGAGGAAGTGGGCGCCGGATATGGACGGCATCCACGGCGCCTGGTAGTGGCCGGACGGGGACGCGGTCGGGTACCACAGCGAGACCATCAGCTCGCGCGACTTGCTGCCGGGCACGTACGGGTCCGTGCGGGACTTGTCGACGAGGTGGAGGCCGACCATGCCCACGGAGTACTTCCCGCTCGGCGCCGGCATGGTGAGCTGGACCCCGAACCGCTTCGTCTGGCCGGACGAGAGGGCCGACGGATGCAGCGCCTTGTGCTGCTCCGGCGTCTTCTCGTCGTTCTCGGGCGCCCAGGGCGCGTTCTCGTCGGGTGACTCCCCGGTGGCCGTGGGCTTGGCGGTCGTCTTCCCGGCGGCCATGGCCGGCGTCATACCCGCACCCAGGGCGACGGCCAGCGCACCCGCCGTACCGACCGCTCTGGCGATCGCTCTACGACTCTGGCGCGGGCGGCGGTGTTTCATGAAACCCCCTATTGCTCAACGATCGCGGAACAGGCGATCGGCTGCCGCACACCGTACCGCCGCAGCGGCGGGAGGACTGTCCCCACCTCCTTGATGACAGGCCCACCACCGGTGAAGACGGTCACGCCCGGCTTCCGTTTTCCGGCTGCCGGCGAGCGTCGTCCGCAGGCCCGCGCCGCGGGCCCGATCCGTCGCGTCCTCCGGTTGTTTTGCGGACGTGACGTCACGGGTGTGGTGCCCGGCGCGGGGCACGCGCGCGTCCGCGGGAGTGGATAGCACCGCTTGTGGAGGAATTGTGCGAGGCGCTATGTGGCCCTTGCCGAGTTGCTGCCGACGGCGGTACCGGAACCCGCCGCGGCCCGCGGTTGCGCCCGCACATCAGGCCGGGGGAGCGCTACTTGTGCTTCCCACCGCCCTTGCCGCCGCCCGTCCGGCCGCTGCCGGACCCGCTCCCCGTGCCGTTGGATTCGTTACGCGACACGCCGCCGCCGGGAGTCGCCGTGTTCCCCTTCGAGCGGCCGCCGTTGCCGGGTTTGTGCGCGCTGCCCGGCTTGCCGGATGCGTCCGCCGCCCGGGCGAGCTGCCCGGCACAGTACGCGGCGACCTGGTCCTTCCCGCCGGCGGCCGTGACCAGCTGCTGCCACGCCGTCGCGCCGAGTGCCTTCCCGTGGTCCTTCACATGGTCGTAGGCGCGGCAGTGGGCCGCGGTGTTCCGGCCGGGGGCGGCCGTGCCGTACGCCGGTCCGCGGCCGCCGGAGGACGCCGGCTGCGTCGCCCCGCCCGTCCGGCCGGGGGCGGTGGCCGACGCATGGGGGGCGCCCCGGCCGCCACCGTGGCCGTGCGCGGACGAACCGGCCGAGCCGATGGCGGCCACCGCGACACCGCCCAGGGTCAGGCTGGCGAACACCACACCGAGCGTCGCCCTCGCGGAGCGCCCGGCACGCCGCCGCGCCGGCACCCGCCAGTCGTCCCGGCGCCGGGTGCGCGCCCGGTGCGCGCCCGCGTCACGGGCGGTCCGGAAGGCGGCCCGGGCCCGCTGCTCGCCCTCGGCACCGGCGTCGGGTGCGCGCAGGGCGGCGGCCAGCGCCGTCTCCAGCAGGGCGGTGTCGGCGCTGTCCTGGTCCCGCGGCCCGGACACGGCGCCGGCGGGGTGCGCATGCCGGCGGCCGGGATCCAGGCCGCCGCTCATTCGTTCACCCATGTCCGCTTCCGTTCCGGTCCTGTGTGTTCTGTTCCTCGGTCCGGCCGGTGCCCGACCGTCCGCCCACCGCCGTCGTTCATGTCGACTCCCCCAGCGTTCGGGAAGCCTCATCCGTCACACCCGTGTCCGGGTCCCGGACGAGACCCAGTTGGGAGGCGAGGCGTTTCAGGCCGCGGTGGGCGGCCGTGCGCACCGCTCCCGGGCGCTTGCCGAGGACCCGCGCCGCGGCGGGACCGTCCAGGCCGACGACCACCCGCAGGAGGACGGCCTCGGCCTGGTCCCGCGGCAGGCCGCGCACCAGTTCCAGGGCCCGTTCCGTGGACAGGGACTCCAGGGCCTGGTCGTGGGTGCTGTGCGACGCGGGCAGGTCGAGCACGTCCTGCTCCGTGCCGCCCGCCCGGGGCCGTACCCGCTGCCGGCGCAGATGGTCCAGTGCCCGGTGCCGCGCTATGGTCGCCGTCCAGCCGCGGAACCCGGCCCCGTCCCCCTGGAAACGCCCCAGGTCGCGGCTGATCTCCAACCAGGCGTCGGACGCCACGTCCTCCGCGTCGTCGCCGACGAGACCGTGCAGATAGCCGAGCAGGCCGGGCTGCACGATCCGGTAGGCGACGGCGAACGCCGTTTCGTCGCCGTCCTGGGCCCGCGTCACCGCCGCGCCCAATTCCCCGTCGTACGCCTGTACCCGACGGGGTTGCCGTGCCTGGCCCAAGACTTTCCTCGTTCGCACCGGGTTCATCGCGAGTCCCTGCGGGCCCCCGCGCCCCCGTCGCATCGACGGCCCCATGGTGTCCAGCGTCCGTCCGCACAGAAGTGTCACAACGCACCCCGCATCCTTCACGCGGCACCGGCGCCCGGCCGGGCGGAGGGCGTCCCGCGTCCGGCGCCCGGGCGGCCGGGTGACGTTCGGTGGCCGCCGTGCGCTGCATGAGTGCCCGGGCCGAACGCCGGCCGGCGATCCCCGGTCTCCGGGCCCCTCTCCGTTCCGCCGCTGACTCCCCCCGGTTGCGGCACGGCGAGGGAGGGGGCGGCCGAAACCCCACCCACCACCGAGGGGTTCGGCCGCCCCGCGCGTCGCACCCCGGGGCAGGGGCCGCCCCGCCACCGTCCCGCCGGGCCCGCGTGATGCTTCGGCGGCCCCGTGCGCTCCTTGGGGCATGAGTGCCTACGTACGTCTACGGGCGGTGCCGCCACCGGCGCTGCGCAACAGTGCGACCTGGCTCGAGCGACTGTTCGGCGACGGTCCGGAGGCCGACCCCCGGCGGGCCGGCCGGCGCCGCGAGGAAGTGCTGGACGAGCGCTACCTGGACCAGGAACGCATCTACGTCGGCGCCTTCCCGCACGAGGCCGGGAACCGGCCCGGGGCCCAGGTGGTGCTCGGCGGCCACCCGTTGTGGCGCACCGACCCGCACCAGCCGCCCTTCCTGGTGCTGACGGCCGCACAGGCCCGCCGCGTGGCCGAGTTCCTGACACTGGCCGACTTCGACACGCTGTGGCTCCTCGCCCGGGACGCGCTGCTGCCCCGCTACGGAGGCCTCGCCGGCGAGCCCGCGGCATGGCGGGCGTTCGCGGCGGGGCACCGGGAGCTGACGGCGTTCTACGCGCGGACGGCCGAGAGCGGGGACGCCGTGGTGAAGCGGCTGACGGTCCGCGACCGTGCCCTGGCCCAACTGCTTCCCGATTGACACCCTTCGCCGCCTTCCGCCCGGCTCGGCACGTTCTGCGGGGCCGGGTGTAACACTTCCGGCCACGCGCGCTCTCTCCATGCGGACGGCCATGGCGGCCGGCCAGGACAGGGGACACGACTCGTGCAGTGGGCGAACGAGAGCGGCGGAGCGTACGGCGGTGAGCCGTACGACGGTGCCGGACGGCCGGGTGCCACCGGCCACGGGTACGGCGCCACCGCCGAGATGTCCACGATGTACGGCTACGGCACCGGCCCCGACATGTCCACGATGCACGGGTACGGCGCCAACCCCGGGACGCCCTCGGCGTCCTGGGACCGGTGGGCGCCCCCGGTGACCGGCCACGGGGCGACGGGAGCGGGCCCGGGGACCCCCGCGATGCCGCTGCACGCGGCCGGCCCGGACACCGTCGCCCCACCTCGGCAGCCCTGGCAGCCCTGGGAGCCCTGGGACCATCCGCACGGTGACGTTCTCGCCGTGCCGCCGCTGCCGCCGGAGTCCGGCGCCCCGCCGGAGGACGAGCCGGTGCGACCCGTCTTCGTCGACTCCTCGGGCCGCCGCCAGCGCCATGTGCGCCGCGCCGCCCGGCTGCTGGTGATCCCGGCCGGCGGCTATGTCGCGCTGCTGATCGGCACGATGCTGGGCGGCCCCAGCATCAGCTCCCCGTTCGTCCCCGGGGCGGATCCCGCGCACCCGGCCGCGCCCCGGGCGACCGCGGCCGACTCCCCGCCCGGCACCGGCCACTCCACGCAACGCGCGAGCGCGACCGCGGCGCGGCACACCAGCCCCGGCCGCGCCACCGCCCCCGCCGCCACCGTGGCCGCGCCCGCGTCCACCGCGGCGCCCACCAGGACCGCCTCCCGCACCGCGACGGCGACGTCCGGCCCCACCCACGCCCGCTTCTCCAAGGGGCGCGCCCTCGGCGCGTCCCACAAGCCCCCGAAGTGAGCCAAGCCCCGAAGTGAACCAAGCCCCCGACGTGACCGGCCGCCCGCGCCGCGGTGCGCCCGCGCACCGGCACGGCCGCACCCGCCGGATCACCCCACGCTCCCACTGGCTGCTGCTCGGCGTGCTCGCGGTGACCCTGTCGACGGCCCTCCTGCTGCAGGGCTACACCCACCACCTGTTCGGCATCACACCGGACGACGTGACCGGACCCCGCGGCCACGACGACCGGGTGCCCGGTCAGGTGGTCCACGGGGGCCCCGTGATAGCCGACGCCGCCACCACCGCGCACACCGCCCGGGTGAAGGCCCGCACCATCGCGCTGACCTTCGACGACGGCCCCGACCCCGTGTGGACGCCGCGCATCCTCGACGTGCTGCGCCGCGACCATGTGCACGCGACCTTCTTCGTCGTCGGCACCGAGGTCGTGGCCCACCCCGAACTCGTCCGCCGCATCGTCGCCGACGGCCACGAGATCGGCATCCACACCTTCACCCACCCCGACCTGTCCCGCCTCGCCCTCTGGCAGCGCTCCCTCGAACTGCGCGAGACCCAGCTGGCGGTGGCCGGCGCGGCCGGGGTCACGACCGCGCTGCTGAGGCCGCCGTACTCCTCGCGGAACACCGCGCTGGACGACGCCGACTGGTCCGTCCTGCAGCAGGCTGACAGGGCGGGCTACGTCACGGTGCTCTCCACCCAGGACGCCGAGGACTGGCAGCGGCCCGGTGCGGACCGCATCCTCGCGAACGCGACGCCGCGCGGGAACGCCGGCCAGATCCTGCTGATGCACGACGGCGGCGGCGACCGCTCCCAGACCGTCGCCGCGCTCAGCACCCTGATCCCCCGGCTGAAGGCGGGGGGCTTCCGCTTCGACACGGTCGGCGCGGCCGTCCGCATGGCCGGACCCGTCCAGCGCGCGGGAGTGGCCGACCACCTCCAGGGGATGGCCCTCATCGCGGTGCTGCGGACCGGCGACCTGGCCGTACGGCTGCTGGACGCGCTGATGTACGCGGCCGGGGCGATCAGCGTGCTGCGCGCGGTGGTCGTCGTGATCGCGGCCCGCCGGCACCGGCGGAAGCGGACGGGTCCCGGGGGCAGGTCCTGGGGACCGCCGGTGACCGAACCCGTCAGCGTCGTCGTCCCCGCCCACGACGAGAGCGCCGGGATCGAGGCGGCCGTGCGGTCACTGGCCGCCTCGGACCACCCGGTGGAGATCGTCGTCGTCGACGACGGCTCCACCGACGGCACCGCGGAGCTGGTGGAGTCGCTCCGGCTGCCGGGGGTGCGGGTGATCCGGCAGGAGAACGCGGGCAAGCCGGCCGCGCTGAACACCGGGCTCGCCGCGGCGGGCTGCGAGCTGGTGGTCATGGTCGACGGCGACACGGTCTTCGAACCCGGCACCGTCCGCACGCTCGTGCAGCCCTTCGCCGACCCCCGGGTGGGCGCCGTCTCGGGCAACGCCAAGGTCGTCAACCGCGGTGGCCTGCTGGGACGTTGGCAGCACATCGAGTACGTCGTCGGCTTCAACCTCGACCGCCGCCTGTTCGACCTCGCCGAGTGCATGCCGACCGTGCCCGGAGCGGTGGGAGCGTTCCGCCGCAGGGCGCTGCGGGCCGTCGGCGGCGTCAGCGACGCGACCCTCGCCGAGGACACCGACCTGACCATGGCGCTGTGCCGCGACGGCTGGCGGGTGGTGTACGAGGGCGACGCGGTGGCCTGGACCGAGGCGCCCGCGTCCCTCGGCGCCCTGTGGCGGCAGCGGTACCGCTGGTGCTACGGCACCCTCCAGGCGATGTGGAAGCACCGCGGCGCGGTGGTCCAGCGCGGCGCCGCCGGCAAACTGGGCCGCCGCGGCCTCGTCTACCTCCTCCTCTTCCAGGTCCTGCTGCCGCTGCTCGCCCCGGCCGTGGACGTCTTCGCCCTGTACGGCCTGGTGTTCCTGGACCCGGTCCGGATCAGCGCCCTGTGGCTCGCCTTCCTTCTCCTGCAACTCGGCATGGGCCTGTACGCGTTCCGTCTGGACGGCGAGCGCCGCGGGCCGCTGTGGAGCCTGCCGTTGCAGCAGTTCGTCTACCGGCAGCTCATGTACCTGGTGGTGATCCAGTCCCTCTTCACCGCCGTGTCCGGCTCCCGCCTGCGCTGGCAGCGCATGGAACGCTACGGGACCCTGCGGGCGCCGGGACCGGACGAGGGCGCCGTACGGCCGGAACCGTACGAGGGCCCCGCCCCGGCCGGGACGCGGCCCGCACCCCACGACAGCACCCAGTGGTACTGAAAGGAACGTGATCCGAGCCCATGAGCGGAACCCGGCGCCGGCCACCGCAGCGCCCCGTCCCCGGCAGCCGTGCGACGGGCGGCCGCGGCACGCGCCGCGCCGGATCACGCCCGAGCTGGACCGACCGGCTGACGGCGGGCGGAGCACGGCTCGCGGGATCACTGCCGGGCCGGATCGACCAGCTCATGGCGGGCCGGGAGGGAGCGCGCCGCGCCGCGCCGCCCGGTCGCCGGGGCGAGCGGGCGGGACAGGGCCGGACGGGCGCGCGCCGTCCGGGCGCCGGCAGGCGCTGGATCGACTATCCGCGGGCGGACCGTCAGGGCCCGCGCCGCTGGCTGCCGTCGTGGCGTCAGGTGCTGGCGTCGTTCCTGTTCTGCGTCGGCGGAACGGCCGCGGCCGTCGGATACGCGTACGCCACGATCACCATCCCCGACCCCGACCCCTCGACACTGCTCCAGAACAACGTCTACTACTGGTCCGACGGCACCGTCCTCGCCACCGACGGCAGCGTCAACCGGGAGAACGTCCAGCTCGCGCAGGTCCCGTCGGGCGTGCAGTGGGACTTCATCGCCGCCGAGAACGCCTCCTTCTACACCGACCCGGGCATCGACCCGCAGGGCATCGCGCGGGCCCTCGTCCACATGGCCGGGGGCGGTTCCGTCCAGTCCGGTTCCACGATCACCCAGCAGTTCGTCAAGAACACCTACCTCGACCAGTCCCAGACGCTCTCCCGCAAGTTCAGGGAACTGCTGATCTCCGCCAAGATCGGCGCGAGCATGAACAAGCAGCAGATCCTCCAGGGCTACCTGAACACCTGCTACTTCGGCCGCCAGGCCAACGGCATCGAGGCCGCCGCCCGCGTGTACTACGGCCTGCCGGTCGAGAAGCTCGACGTGAGCCAGGGCGCCTTCCTCGCCGCCGCGGTCAACGAGCCGAGCCTCTTCCAGTACGCCGACTCCGACCCCGCGGCCCGGGCGCGGGCGAAGGCGCGCTGGTCCTGGGTGCTCGACCGCATGGTGACGACCGGCAGGCTGACGGGGCAGCAGCGCGCCCACTACGCGGCGGCGGGCTTCCCGGCCCCCAGGAAGTGGGCCCCCGGCTCCGGGCACGCCGGCCAGACCGGCTACCTGGCCCAGCTGGCCAGGTCGTACGTCCAGCAGCACGACCCCCGGATCACCGACAGCAGCCTGAGCCGGGGCGGCTACCAGATCCACACCACCTTCGACCGGAGGAAGACCGCGGAACTGGCCAAGGCCGTCGCCGACGTGCGCGCCCAGCGCCTCGACCCCGCCCACCGGGGGGCCGACCGGGACGTCCAGGTGGGCGCCGCCTCGGTGGACCCGGCGACCGGCAGGATCCTGGCCGTCTACGGCGGCCCCGGCTACGACCGGGCCCACTACTCGGACAACGCCGACACCTCCGGTGTCCCGGTGGGCTCGACCTTCAAGCCTGTCGTCCTCGCCGCCGCGCTCCAGTACGGAGCCGTCCTGAAACCCGGTACGTCCCCGGTGCCGATCACCCCGGCCAGCAGGTTCGACGGCGACGACGGCATCCGCATCAAGGACCGGCAGGGCACCTACGTCGCCGACGACAAGGACCCCACCGGCCTCCTCCACCAGCACAACGACACCGACCACCGCTGGGGGTACATCTCCCTGCGCACGGCCATGGAGCAGTCGGTCAACACGCCGTACGTGCAGCTGGGCGAGGACGTCGGCTACGACGGCGTGGCCCGGACGGCGAAGGCCCTGGGCCTGCGTCCGGAGAGCCTCGCCGCGCCCAGCGCCGGCTTCTACATCGGCACCTCGACCCCGAGCGCCATCCGCATGGCGGGCACGTACGCGACGTTCGCGGCGTCCGGGATGCAGGCGACGCCGTACTCGGTGACGAGGGTGACCCACGACGGCGTGTTCCTGCCCGGCTTCACGCCCCCCACCCCGCTGCGGGCCCTGCCGACGGCCGTCGCCGACAACGTGACCGACGTCCTGCGGGGCGTCATCACCCGGGGCACCGGCACCAAGGCCCAGGCCCTCGGCCGGACGGCGGCCGGCAAGACCGGGACCACCGACGACTACCGCTCGGCCTGGTTCATCGGCTACACCCGCAGCCTCGCCACGTCCGTGGTCCTCTTCAAGGAGGACCCGGCCCATCCCCAGCTCCAGTCCCTGGCAGGCGTGGGCGGCCTGCGGAAGGTCTTCGGCGGCGACATCCCCACCGAGATCTGGACCGAGTACATGCGCGACGCCCTGACCGGCAGCCCGAACCTCTCCTTCCCGGCTCCCGCGGCCCGGCCCCGCGGGGCCGACGAGCCCGGCCTGCCCTCTTCCTCGCCGACCCCCGCCAAGCACCCCGGCCGGCCCGGCAGGCACGTCCGCCCCACCCCCGCGCCCGCGCCGGGGGTCCCCACGAACCGCTTCAAGTGCCGTCACCACCGGTGCGGTTGACGGCGCCCGGCGCCCGCTGACAAGGCCCAGGTCCTCGGCCTGGGCCTCGGCGCCGGAGCGTGGCTACAGGTGCTCGCTGAGCTGCTCCGTGGCCCAGTGGGCCCACTCCTCGGCGGCCTTGGAGCCGCGAAGGCCGTATTCGAGGATGAGCCAGCCGCAGACCTGGACGGGGTCGCCGACCCGGTCGACGTTGTCGCGGATGGCTTCGAGCGCGGCGAGCCGGTCGCGGTTCTGGCCGGCGAACTTCTCCAGGTAGGCGGCACGCGGAGCAGGGCGGCACTCCGGAAGGCCAGGTCGAGGTCGGGTTCGGTGAGTCCCCACGGGCATCGCCACACTCCTCCGGGCCGCCCTCTCCGCGTCCCCCGAGCACCGCCCCCCGACCGCCCGGACCTTCGCGGACGCGCTCCTGTCCCACGAAGAAGCGAGTTGGCCCCGACCCACCCCTGCCCGCCCGACCCGCCTCACGGTCTGGCTCGCGGCGGCCGTCGTGTTCCTGACGACGACGGGCCTGACCTGGTGGACCCGCTGAACCCGGTCCACGACGGCGTCCGGCATGCCGTGTGACACGCAGGGGTAGTCTGCGGCGCGGGAGGGGGACCGGTGAAACGTGGCGTGGTGGTGCGAGGGCTGCGGTTCGGCCTGGCCCTCGGAGGGGTCTGCGCGCTCGGCTGGGGCGCCGTGCCTTCGGGGCTCGTCTCCGAAGCGGTTCTCGTGGGCGGCAGCCTGCTCGCGGGTGCGGTGCTGGGGCTGCTGCTCGGTGCGACGATGGCGCTCGCTCCCGGCCGGCTGACCTCTCATGGGCTGCTCCGCCGGCTCCTGGCGGGACTCGTCGCCGGAACGCTTTTCCTCGGCGAGGTCCTGGTCAGTGAGGAGGGCGGCGGCGTCCTGCCGGTGCTGGTGATGATCCTGGGTATGCCGGTGGTGGCCGCGACGGCGGCCGTGTGCAGCGGTGACATCGCGGGCAGGACCCGCGCTCTCGCCTGGTCGTGGCCGCGAGCGCCGCGGCCGGCCGATGCCCGGGCACTGGCCCGGCGCGGGAGGCTCCGCGCCTGTGGGACTGACACCCGGCGCCGGACCGGGCACAGGCGGCCCGGTCTCGTTCCACGGCCCGGAGTCCGGGCCATCGAGGGCGTTCCCCCGGGCAGCGGACGACTTCTCGTTCCTGCCGGGTCAGACGCTGGGGATGCGGGCGCAGATGGCCTTGACGGTGACCGGGAAGGTGAACTGGGTGGTGTTGCGGATGGTGCCCCTGAAGGCGGTGGCGCTGGTCGGGCCGAGCTCGTAGACGTACACACCGCTGCTGATGAAGGTGTTGGTGGTGATGCCGCCGCCCGTGACCACCGTCCCGGGCGGGCAGTTGGCGGTGAAGGTGCAGAAGGTGTCCTGCCCGCACGTCTGGGTGTTGGACACCTGCGCGTAGCGGACGGGCGGGGCGGTGTCCTTCTGGTGGGTGGCCGCCAGAGCCGGGGTGGCCGTGCTCAGGGCGAGGAGTGCCGGCAGGGCCGTGAGGCCGGCGGCCCACATGCCTCGGTTGCGGGAAAGGGGGCTGAAGCGGCGTCCGGCGCGCATGGCTGACCTGCTTTCTACCTACTGGAAAGGGCTCGGCGGTCCCGAGCGGGGCGTCTCCCTCATGGTGCGGTGGACACACCCGAGACCGGCACAGACACACCCGTATCATCATCTAATCGGCGTAACTCCGACCGATTCAGCATCCTGGCGACCATGGCCCGGCACCCCCACACCGTCTCGCCGTCCAGGGTCGCCCTGCGGACCGGGTTCCTCGGAGAGATCGTGCTGCCCCGGGAGTCGGTCCGTTCGGCCTCCCGGGCGATGCGGACGATAGAGGGCAGAGGTCTGCGACGCGTGCCCGACGACCCCTCGGCCCTCGCCTGCTCGGTCGGCGGATCGGTCAACGTCAGGATCCACCTCGACCCCCCGGTCCTCGTCCACCTCCGGGACGACGACCCCGTCGAGGTGACGACGGTCCACATCTCGGCGGACTCCCCCGACGAGATCACCCGTGCGCTGCGCGGCGGAGGCGCCACCGATGGAAATGGGTGAGCATGACGTGCATCCCTGAGGGCGCCGATGTCGTCGACCGGCGGATCGACGCGCTCAAGAGGCCGCCGGTCGCCACCGCGGACGAGGTGATCACGGGACTGAGCGCCCGCCGCACCGGATCTGCAGATGCCCGGCACTGACGGCGTGCGGGTGGCGGCGTATGCGGCCGAACTGCCTGGCTGCCAGGTACCGATCTTCATCAGTCACGGTCGCCCGGGAACCTGGAGCGGGCACTCGGCACAGGCGTACGCGGGTGTTCCGGAGAAGAGGACACGGAGGGCCATCTGAGGTCGGCCCGGCGCGTTCGCATCCTGGCACACCGCAGCACCAGGTCTCCGCGTCCCGTGCCATGCTCCTCAGGTGCTGCGGATCCCGGGATACGAAGGCGGCCCTCTGGTGGCGGGGAGCGCCTATCTGGACGACCCGTTGTTCTGGCCGGTCCATCTCGGTAGTTGCTTGCGCGGCGAGGACGCGCAGCGAGCCGCGTTCGGTGCCGACTGGGACTCGGCCATGGACCTGTACCGCGTACTCTCCGCCGACCACGAGTGGCCGGTGTTCAGCGTGCCCCTGCGCTCCGGCCACACCATCCACGTCATCTACCGAAACCTCGACGGAGACCGAGGGGTGGACTACCTGATACATCACCCGGCTTGGCCCGCGGCGGAGACCCTGGCGGTCGATGACGGCCACTTCATGGGACCCGGCACGGCCTGGCCGGAACTACTGACCACTGCTCGGCAGCCGGCAACCGAGGGCATCGGCGACCCCGATGCTCGCCTTCTGCTGCTCTTCCCGACACTCGGCGATGCGTGTCTCCCCGACGACGCGGCTGTTCCCCTCACCGCCGCGCTTGCCGCTCTCACCTTGATCGAAGAGCCCGCCGAAGTGGCCGTAATGCTTTTGGAGAGCCAGGGCCAGTGGGAGCTCGCCCACTGGAGGTCTGCGGACGGCGTCCGGATCAACGACGGCGGGCACTCCTACCGAAACCCGGGCAACCCCTTCGCCCTGCCCGAAGGGCGTCTGCGGGAGATCAGCAACGCGTTGACCGCCGAGGAGCGACAACCGCGCCGGGCATGGGCCGGGGCCACCCGGAGGCTTAGCCGATGAGCCCGTGGATCGCCGCCATGACGTTGAACACCGCCGGCAGGACGAAGACGCTCCCGACGCCGATCCAGACGCCCCCGGCGGTTCGATGACCGCGGCTTGGCGGCGGCGGTTGGATCAGCCGCTCGCCTACTCTCATCGTCTCGTTCGCAGCGGTGAGGCTGCGCCCCGTGCGGCGTTGCCTGCGCCCCAGCCATATGAAGACGACCGCCGCCACCGCCGTGAGGGCGGCCAGCTGGAGATGCTGACTCGATGAATCGGCGCCGGCAACCGTCACGACCGTGTACGACACAAGATTTCTCCCCCGAGATGATCATCAGAAATGGACCTGCCTGATCTACTTCACCGAAGACGGCAGCACATGGGTGGCCTGCGCCCGCCTGCAGCGGTGGGCTGGACAATCACCGCTTTAGGAGAGCGGTTGATCGACTTGGTGGCTGACCGCTCGTTCTGGCGCGGTTGTGGCACAACCGCTTCGTCCCCAAGGTATCGGGGACGCTCGTCTCTCTCAGAGGGACAGCCCCGTCTCCGCTTGAGGCGATTCCTCTGCTTCCCCCTCCGGCTCTGCCGAGGGCTCTTCTTCCTGTGGCTTCGGAGCTCCACACTCCAGCACAATCTCGTCGAACACCTCGCCTTCGGGGCAGCTGTACTTGGCACCGAAGAAGAAGCTGCACACGGAGTACTTGGTGGGATCGTTCGGGTCGGGCACCTTCACCGGCTTCAGCGTGGCGTCCGGGGGGCAGTCAGGGGTGTTGGGATCGAAGCTTGCAGCTTTGACGGCGGAGAGCGGATTCGCCTGCGCCGTGGTGATGGTGGGTAGGAGAGCCATCCCAGCCAGGCTGAAGCATGCCAAAACCCGAGTCGTAGAGCGATTCACCAGGGACCTCCATCAAGACGTGGAGCGGCAGCTGCACGGGTGCCACATGCCATACGAACACTTTGCGTGTTGAAGTTATCACTCAAAGTGATCGAGCCCGCCGCTACTCCACGCCCCTCGGTGCCCTTCGCGACGCCCGTGCCGAGTGGCGTCGCGCTCGGGCAGCCACCGACGAACGCCCGACCGACACGACGTACGTCCTCGCCCACTGGGTCTTCGCCGGCACGGGCCTGGCCGACGCCGACGCCTGGCTCACTGCATCCCTCGAACCCGCCCCCGGAACGGAAGGAGAACCACCCCATGAACGACCGCTATCTGCCGTCGACCAGGTCGCCGAGCTGCTCGGCACGACCGTCCGCTTCCCTCGGCGGCTGATCGAGGAGCGGCGTATCCGGTACGTGAAGGTCGGCCGACACGTGCGAATCCCGGAGAGCGCGGTGGCGGAGTTCATCAAGTCCCGCACGGTGGAGCCGCTGAGGCGTCCCCGTGCGCGCTTCGGGCGGGCCGCCTGATGGCCAACACCAAGGGCAGGCGCCGCCGCTTCGGCGCGATCAGGCGGCTTCCCTCCGGCCGCTATCAGGCGCGGTATCCGGGACCCGACGGGGTGATGTGCCCTGCGCCGGAGACCTTCGCGACGATCGCTGACGCGGACGACTGGCTCGCGGAGAAGCAGACCGAGATCCGACGGGGCGAATGGCGAGACCCTGGCGCCGGTGCAGTGAGCTTTCGAGCCTACGCCGACAAGTGGGTGGAGGAACGGGAGCCGGCGCCGCTCACCAGGCGCCTGTACCGGTACCTCCTGGACAAGCACCTGACCGGCTTCACCGATGCGGACTTGGACGAGATCACTGCACCGCGCGTGCGTGAATGGCGGGCCGAGCGGTTACGGCTGATCGGCGCCAAAACCATCACGGCCAAGGCCTACCGGGCACACGCTCTCCACCCGGTCCGGCGCCACCCTCGAGGACACGATGGTCCGCGCCGGGCAGTCCTCGGAGAAGGCCGCGCTGATCTACCAGCACTCCGACGACGAACGGCAGTAGAGGTGGCCGCCGGCCTCGATGCCACCGTTCGGAAGGTCCGAGCCGAGGCCGCCGAGAAGCCTTCTGGCACGGATCTGGCACGCGACGACTGATCATCGAGGACAGCAAAAAGGCCCGGGTCGCTGACCTGGGCCTTCTTCATGGAGCGGGTGACGAGAATCGAACTCGCGCTCTCAGCTTGGGAGGCGACGGCGCTTGGGCGGGGGCTATGCCTCTGACCTAGGCAGACGTCATCTCCCCGGGGTGGTCGGGCGGGTCTGTTCGCACCGCTGTTGACCGTGGTTTTCCGCTCTTAAGGGCACGCTATGGGCACGGCGTCCTGGATCGGCGGAACATTCCGTGAGCGCGATGGCCGAAGTGCCGGGATTGGCTCGCTCCGCTGCCTGGATCAGAAGCCCCGTCGCGAGTGCACACACCGTCTTGGCGGGGAGCCCTTCAGTGGCTGGACGATAACCTTCACCGACCCCGACTCTGCACTGCCATCGTCGACAGCCTGACCTTCAACGGCGCGATCATCCAGACCGGCACCAAGTTCTACCGCTTCGCCCGTTGAGGAGCCGCCTGGCTGTAGCTGCCGTGGCTGCTGCGGCCGATTGCTGACCTCTTGACCGAGGGTGCACCGAAGACCGTCTGCCCAAGTCCGTGGGCGTTCGCACCGCGCAACAGCTCCGGCATCCTTACCGCGCCTTATCTCAACAGCCATGCTTAACCAGGAAATTACTAGGTAACCCACCCGATTGGGTGAATGCTGTCGAAGTGAATGGGCGCAGCTGGACACTCCGGTGGCAGAGTCCACCACGCACGTCGGTGGTCTATCGCTGGCGTCCGCCTCATGCCGCCGTCGGCGGAGCAGGAAACCAGTCGAGAGATCCCCAGGCCCACGGTGCCGTTCGGGTTGATCCTTCTGCGGGCGTTGGCAGCTGGACCGTACGAAGCGGAACACGCCGAACAACCGGGGTTGTCGGCTTGCGTCCCGCTGCCGCGAGGCTTCGCCTCGGGTGCGTGTCACGCGCCCGGCGGACGGATGCGTGCTGTCACCCAGCTGCGGCTGGGAGAAGGACTACTCCATGGCTACCAAGCGGCCTGACGGCATCTACCCCTACATCGGCACCGATACATGGGGAGAGCGACTCGCGGACGCCGTCGAGAACACCTGTGAGCAGGCGGGCGTGATCCCGCCCCCGCGTTCCGCGATCACCGAGGGCATCGCCACTGCCCTCGGCGACACCGAGATCAAGAAGATCGTTGTCACCTCTCGTGGCAAGAAGGTCCTCACCCCCTCCGCTTGGCGCGAGGTCAACTCGGGTGACGACAAGGTCCTGTTGCTCATCTGCGACGTCCACGGCGCTGCCGTGGTCCCCTGGGACCTCAACGACCGCACGGTCAGTTCCTGGGCTCCGCCCAGCCCGGAAGCCACCCAGCGCGTCGTTGAACTCGTGACCGCTGAAGCCGACTTGGAGAACGCGGAGAAGGCCAAGAAGCTCGCCGAGAAGGAGTGTGACGCCCGGCGACGCGCACCCGGTGATGATCCGCACGCCGCTGCGGCCCTCGCCGCGGCGCAGGAGAAGTACGTGCATGCCAGCAAGCGGGTGCGGGAGGCTGAGCGCACGAAAGCCGCCTTGCTTTCCGCACTTGGCCAGCGCCGGCCGCGTCCGGTAGTTCACGCGGCAGAGGAAGACGGCGAGCCCAAGACCGCCCTCGTCCTGGCCGAGCAGCCGTACGAGGTGGCAGTTCATGTTCACCGCTACGCCGTAGAGAACCTGCGGCGCTCCGGCAAGACCCGCGGCTACGACCTCGCCGAGTCCCTGGTCACCGCCGGTCAGCTGACGCGTGGCATGAGTGTTCTCCAGCAGTGGCAAGTTACCAACGCTGATGGCAGTACCTCCCGGCTGTGGCGGATGGTCGCAGTGACTGCCAATAACCGCGCCCTGGCCCGACTCGATGTATTCGGTCTGCGCTCAGAGCACCTGGTGACCGGGATGCCCCAGTCCGCTGTGCCGCTTTCCAAGGGGCCGAACGACCCCACCGTGCTGCTGCTCAGCCAGCGGGAGATCCTTAACCGCGTCTCGCATGGCTTCAACGAGGACAGTGCCGCAGATGCGACGGAGCCGGACCACAAGGCCCTGCGCGCAATGAAGATCGCCACCGTGCCGGCCGAGATTGTCATCGGCTGCAGCAAGCCTGCCGCGCTGGAGCACGTGCTGCGGGCGTTGAACGTCAACGACCACCTGCGCGGTATCCAGCCGTACGACGAGGATGCGCGCCTAATCGCCTTGTTTGCCACGCTCGTGGACACCTATGCCAAGGAGGGCAAGCTGGGACCGATCCTTGCGGACGCCTTCCCCACCGCCCAGGGGGCTGATCTGCTGGATCTGGGCGGCGTGCGCGACGCCCTCACCGCAAACGGTTCCCTCGACCCGCTGGCTCCCCTGCTGCCTGCCGACGAGAAGGTCTCGCCGGTCACCCTGCGGGACATCGCCATCCGGGCCATCACCACCCTCGTCTTCCCGGACGTACCCCCCGCCGGTCCGGAGACCGGCAAACGTCAGGTTCGGGACACCGGACCCTACTGGCCCATCGTGAAGGCCGCCCTGCAGGAAGCCCCGTGGAGCCAGATCCGGGCCAAGACCGCAGAGGCCCGTACCAGGCTCTGGTCCGCTGCTATCGCACAGATGTTTCTGCATCGCGCCAACATTCTCTCCGCGCTCGGCCTGTTCGGCGTGCCCGAAGTCAAGGACGGCTCCGGGCAGGATCCGAGGCCGCTAAAGGAACTGCTTCTCGGCGCCGAGGCTGGAGATGCCACCGCGTGGGCGGCACTGGTGCGGCGGATGGCACCCGCACTGATCCACACTCCCGAACCGCTGATCACCCCCGGTCAGGGCAGTGAGGCGGGAGCGGGGCGCAAGGGCGTCCGTCGTACCCCGACGAATGCCCTTGCGGCCCTGACGCTCGCTTACACCGAGAATGCGCCAGGCGTCAGCAGGGAGCTTCTGCTCGCGTTCGCCCGGTCCGTGCTGCAGCACCCAGACGCGACCCAGGCGCCTGAAGCGCCCGGCGGCGGACGGCTTGTCTGCTACGGCGAGAGCCTCTGGAGTGAGGAGGACCAGACCCCGATCGTGCCCGGGATGGTGCTCGCTCCTGACATCAATGGTGAAGCCACCTCTTTCGTCGCCGACAAGGCGTGGTTCGATCACCTCTTCCCGGCGGAACTGGGCCGTGCCTCACGGACTGGTGCCTCTGGTAGCAACGCCGGCGACGGGGGGAGCGACTCTGAGAGCACCAACCAGTCGGATGGCGCCACGACCATCCATGGGCAGGTACCACCATCCGACCCGCGAGACCGGCTGGCCGAACTCCGACGGGAGCTGCCGGCCCGGATCGAGCTGGCCGAAGGCATCTACCAGCGTGCCGTCGAGGCGGCCAACGCTCTCCTGGTCGACTTCGATGAAGCGAGCCGCCTGCGTTCCCAGTTGGGCGAGGAGCCATTGCCTGCCGACCAAAGGATCCAGTGGATGGAACGCCTGGCGTCCGCCCGTAAGACGGCTCAGGACAGTGCGACGGTGCTGAGCCAGGTGGAGGCCCTCATCCTGCAGGTGTAGGGGCTGCTCGATCCTGGAACAGACCGACTTGAAGTGGTGCTCGACTGACGGCCGTGCACCAACCACTGGAGTTGGTGCACGTAACCCAAGGCGTCACCGTCCACCGCGGTCCGCCCAGATCTAGCCTGGGCAACTGAGACCCAAACAGAGACCACGGCACGACGATGGCCCCGCCCGAAATTCGGTTGGGGCCTTCGTTTGCCCAGGTGGGCTGCGGTGGAGGATACGAGATTCAAACTCGTGAGGGGGTGCCCCAACACGCTTTCCAAGTCTTCGCCTGGGGGTTCGGTAGGGGACGGGGGGCTGACCTGGGGCGGAGCGGGTGGTGGCGGCGGTCTTGGACGGCGCCGGACGGGGCGAATGAGACCAGAACTGAGACCAAGGTGCTCGATGTTCTGCCTGGTCAGGCGCCGCGTTCGAGCCCCCGCGACGCGCCGATCAGGAGCTGGTGTCGCCGGGTCGGCTGCGTGGCCCTCTCGGAGTCTGTGTATGCGGATTATCCCCTCGGAGTGTCAGTGGTGCCCGGTAGGTTGCTGCGGCACGCCACCACGAGCGGGGAGACATCTCGATCATGTACGACGCCGAATTAATGGCCGTGGCCACCGGTGCGGCCAGCACGCTCGTCGCGGCCATAGCCACGTCGGGCGCTGAGAAGATGCGCCTGAAGGTCGCGCACTTTTTCCGCCGGGCCACTCCGGATCAACAGAGAGCGGCTGCCCAAGCAGTGGATGACACCGCCGCGCAGCTCACCGCGCCCGGTCCAGAGGCTCAGGCGCTGGCAGCGACCGCCTGGGCGCAGCTCATCGCTCAATACCTCGTCGAGCACCGCGACGCCATGAGCGAGGTGGACGAACTCGCGGTGCCTACCCCGCCGGCCTCGAAGGTCTGGAACCAGTACAACACCGGCACAGGAACGTTCATCGGCGGTGACGTTCACGGCGGCATGACGTTCAACTACGGCAGGGCGACAGATGGCGGACGCTGAGCACCGTGAACAGCACAACCACGGCTCTGGCACGTTTGTGGGCGGTGACGTGCACGGTGGCTTCTGGCAGGTCTTTGTCCCGCCCTACGGGAAGAACACGTCCAGCAAGTCGGCGCCGACGAAGCGACAGCCCGAGCAGGACGACGAGGAAGGGGATGACTACGAGGATCGTGTGGCGTCCCTGCTCGGGGCTGCATGGATTGCCGCTTCGGCGGGTCTGGCCGTCGTCTATGCAGTGATGGGCTGGCCTTGGACCGACCATGGGCCGGCTCCGGGCATCGGTGCACGCATTGGTGAAGGGCTCGTCGCCTTCTACGCCTGCTTGGCCGCGGCGGCCGCCTTCTTGGCCCGTCTCGCTCAGGTCTTCGAGGTCTGGTCGGAACAATGTGCCATCACGGCTACGCAAAGCCGAGGTCGGTTGGTTGCCAGGCCCCCTGCGTCAATGTCCAGGGCGATGGCTGGCTTAACCGCAGCGGCGGCTGTTGCAGCCGAACTGCTTGCGTCTTTGTACGGCTGGTCGTCTTATGGGGGCGAAGTGTCGCAACGGGCACATCTGGCCCGTCTCAACGCAGCTGCCAACGCGAATTCGGCTCACGCCGCGACGAAGAGGCGCAAGGCGTAGTCACGGGGGTGGCGCTCACCTTTTGTGGCCGGAACTGCTACGCACCCAGCCCGGTCTGCCTCGCGTGGACCCGTACGGCTGGCCGCCCGCACCGCCATCGCCGCCTCCAAACGCCCACCGCATTCTGCGCCACCACCTGGTCCGTTCTGGCCGCCTGCGACAGGGCTACCGGCGAACCCGACGCCGCGACGAACGCAACCGGCCCGACGAGCTGGTCCACATCGGCGTCAAGAATTTCGGCCGCATACCCGACGGCGGCGGCCACAAAGTCCTCGGCCGCGCGGCTGGCTGGCCAACCAGGACCGGCGCGACGGCACCGGATTCGTCTACCTGCACACCGCACTGGATGACGACCACTCCCGCCTGGCCTACACCGAAGGCCAGGACGGCAGCCCCAATGGACTCTCCTTCCACAGTCGTGGAAGGAGAGTCAGGACAGCTCCGTCGCCAGAAGGCGGAGCGCCGGTACGAGTTCGGGGTGGTCTCCGCGGGAGGCCGACTGGAGTAGTTCGGTGATGACGATGATCTGTGCGGCTCGTCCTGGCTCTGTCTTGAGGACGGGGAAGGCATCGCGGACGCGGTGGGCGAAGGCGGGGGTGAGCAGGGAGTAGGCCAGCAGCATGGCGGCGTCGTAGCCGACAGGCGCGAGACCGAAGCCTTCCCAGTCGAGCAGGTACGGGGTGGCGGCGGTGAGGTTGGCGGTGTGCAGGTCTCCGTGGGCGGTCGCCCAGTCTGTGATCGGAGGGCCGGGGATGTCGAGGAAGCGTGGGACGGTGCGGTCCACCCACTCTTGTCGTACGGCCACGCGGTCCGTGGGGACGGTGCTCACGTGGTCGAGGTCGGTGCGGAGGGAATCCCACCAGGCGGTCGGCAGGTCCGGGTCCGTGTGCAGGACGGGGCTGGGGGAGCAGATGGGTTCGGTGACGTACTCGTGTAGCTCAGCCTGGTAGGCGTAACCGTCACAGCTTGACTCCATGCTGTCGTGCAGCAGGGGCTTGTGGATGCGTCCGTCGAAGAGTGCGGCGGCCTGGCGGTTGCCCTCCCAGATCTTTCCCGTTCCCTTGCCCTGGGGCGCGGTTAGCACCCTCAGCCAACAGGATCCTCGTTCTGGGTGCTCGGCACGGCTGCTGAGGGTGCGGCCGTGCCAGCCCCAGAACTCGGGGCCGGCGATCGTGATGCCCAGTGTCTCTGCGGACCGTGCGAAGGCTCTGCGCATGCGCTGCTGATCCGTGAGGTCAGGTGGCGGCGAGTACATCCAGCACCTTTCGCAGCCTGGGGGTCGGGATGGCCGGGCTTCGTAGGGCGGCTTGGGCTTCGGCCCAGCGTGCCGGGGTGGAGGCGGAGAGCAGAATCCGTGTCACTCCGGGGCATGATGCCGCCGCCAGCAGGCATGCCTGGGCCGTGGTGAGGTGCGGGGCCAGAAGTGCGGAGAGTTCGAGGGTGGCCAGGCGCGGCAGCTCGCCGCCGAACAGAGGCGCTGAGGCGTACACCTGCCATCCGAGTTCCGCCGCCTGAGCGATGGGGCCCTCCTCGCCCAGAGCTTGGGTGAACGCGGTTGCGGTGACCAGGGATACGGGCAGTTGGATGGCTCTCAGGTGGTGGTGTTCCGTGCCGGCGGCTTCGGAGGCCAATTGGTGGAGGGCGGGGATGGCCAGGGTGCCGGTGTCGAAGCCGTCCCAGGTGGCGACGCCGTAGGCGGTCAGGGTGCCGACCGCTGCTTCTGCTTCGAGGGCGGTGAAGGCGTCGCGCAGGGCCTCGTACGGGTCGCTGGCGGCGTGCTCGGGGTTGTGGGCGAAGACGAGGTCGAGGCGGTCGCGGCCGAGTTCGGTGCGGTTGCGGGCGCACTGCCAGTGGACGTACGGGGTGCTCAGGCAGTGGCCGTGTTGGGCGTCCTCGGTGGTGAGGGCCCTGTCGGAGCGCGCGTCCTTGGTGGCCTGAGCGGTCAGGAATCCGACCTTGGTCGAAACCGGGATCGGGTGCCGGGCGAGCGCGGGGGCGAGCAGCGACTGGGCCTGACCGTCGAGGTAGTTGGGCGCTGTGTCGATCCAGGCGTCGGCCGGGCCGGTGGCTGCGCGGACGACCGCTTCGTCCAGGGCGGAAGGGCGGATGCGGTACGTGCCCAGCCCCAGGGCCGCTGTCCTCATCGCCCGTCTGCTTCCACTGTGATCGCTTGGCCGTCCTTCAGCTCCGAGGTGATGGCAGCGATCTCTGCGACTGGGAAGCCGGTTGCTGTGGCCAGCTCGCCGAGGGACACGGCGCTGGGTGCGGCGGATTGCAGGTGCTGGAGGAGGGACCGGACTTCCTCAGCCATCTCCCACTCGTTGTCGCAGGCTCGGAAGATCACGCTGTCCGTGTTGGCCGTAGGTTCCAGGCGAGATCGTGTGGTGGTCAGCCTGATGCGGAGGTCCGGGTCTGCGGGGATGCCGGTGATGTGGGGCAGGCTCGGCCGCAGACGGGTGAGGTCGGTGCCGTCGCGCATCGCCGTGTACCGGTCGACGAGATCCGAGTTTTCCAGGGCGGTGGTGACTTCCTTGCGCAGCCGTTCCAGGTAGGCCGTCTGCTGGGTGGCTGGTGCGTGGACGGGCAGGTCCTCGCGCAGGACGTCGTGGCGGCGCAGGTCATCGGCGAGCCAGGACAGGAGCTGGGCGCCGGTGGTGGTCTGGATGCCGAACGTGAGGTGGAGGGAGTGTTCGCCTTCGGAGGCGGCCACCGAGTGCCACCAGCCGCGAGGGAGGTAGAGCAGGTCACCCGGGCGCAGGACCAGCTCCGTGATCGGCTGCTCCAGCGGGTGCTCTGGCTCGTCGGTGTCCTTGTACATGGGGGCTGTGCGGGTGGGGCCGTACAGCTTCCAGCGTTTGGCGCCGTCGATCTGGATGACGAGCACGTCGTGGTCGTCCCAGTGCACGCCGAAGCCCTCGCGGGCGGTCCATGAGGCGTACAGGTTGGTCTGCACTCCGGTGCGCAGCCAGTGCTCCAGCTCCATCGCGGCGCGGCCGACGGGTGGGTGGAGTTCGTCGACGGCGTCGATGACCAGGGAGGCGCCCTCGGCGAGGCGGGCGTGCAGTTCGCTTGGGTGCAGGCGGTGCCAGACGGTGTGCCGGCGGGTGGTGACCGGGGCGGTGTAGCGGTGGGCGGGCAGCATCTCGCCGTCTGCGGAGAGGCGGAAGCGGGGCGGTTCCAGGCGATGGGTGGCCAGGATGGTGTTGACGTCGTCCCATGTGATCAGGCTGCCGGGGTTGGTGATGGCGGCCGGGACGTGGCGGTGGTGGCGGTGGAGCACCTGGGCCAGGAACTCGTCCTGGCCCAGGTGAGCCGCCAGGTTCAGCGGCGACAACGCGTTTCCTCCCGGATCAGTCGTTGCCGTCGGTACGGCCGGTGCTGCCGCCGTCGGACGGGGTGACGCCGCGCTCGCGGGCGGCCTGGATCCTGCGACGGGCCTTGACCAGGCCCGGCTGGACCGGACCGGCTGTCGGGGCGGTGGTGGTGCTGTTCGGCATGGGTTCCTCCTGGTGTGAGAGATGAGGTGCATTGCGGACCCGCCCTGGACGGCGCTCGACTTGTCCATGGGCTCGGGCGGCTGATCCGCCCGGGGCGGGGTTTGCAGCCCGCCCCTGCCAGGGCTTCTCGGAGTGGGGGAACGTCTCGATCGGCTACATCCGGCAGGGACGGGAACTCAGGGATGGGCCGGAGATGTGGCGACCGTCACGCCGATCACGAAGCCGCATGAGGCGGAGATCAGCATGATCAGCAGCGGGCCCGTGTAGCGGGCCAGTCGGCTCACGATGCGGTCCATCAGGGCTTCCACCATGCCCGCCACGGCCGCGTGATGATCTCCCGGTATGTGTGATGCGAGGGGTTGCGGCCTCCGTGCTCGAACACCCAGCTCTGGGGTTCGGCGAAGTCGACGCTGGGCGGCGAGTTGTCACCACAGACCGAGCACTGCATCGCATAGGTTGCGGGCTCGGCGTCGGGCTCACGGTCGGGCTGGAGCGTCCATTCCTTGGGGCACACGACTGCTCGGACACTCACCGGCCCACCTCCTTCAGAGCGGCGCTGACATAGGGGTGCTGGAGCGCGGCGTGGAGGGCGTCGGCATCGGTGAGGGTGTCGTCGTCAGGCAGCTCGCACCAGCCGCCTAGCCAGTCGTCGATCTGTTCCAGGCTGGGCGCGACGAGCCAAGAGTTGGTGGACAGATGCCGTACCGGCAGTTCGCCCCACCTTTCGGCAGTGCCGGTTCCAACGGCGTAATAGAGGCGTTCATTGGGCCCGTCGTAGAGCACCGGACCGATCGCCGCACCGGTGGCCCGCAGGTGGGCCAGGGCCTGGAACCCGATGTCCGCGGAGGTTCGTACGAGGTCCCAGCCGTCGCCGACTCGGAGCAGGCGCAGGCTGGGGACGTCGTTGACCATGGGTGCGCTGCGCAGCGCTTCACGAAGGGACATCACGTCCCCCTTGGCGCAGGAGGCCGGGGTTCGCACTGAGGGAGGGTGCGGGGTCCATTGCCGGCCTGGTGGTGCGGACCACGATCAGACGAGTGCCTGGCGCCGTTATCTGCCGCTGTCGGTCGGTCACAACGCGCCTCGGGCCGAGGTGGCTGAGGGCGGGAACCACGGCGCCATAGATGTCGGGCAGTTCGAGCGCGTCGAGGAGCCCGACGAAGGCGGGAGACCGGACGGCAGCCGTCGCCTCTCGGTCCGTGAACACTCCGCACAGGCGCAGTTCGTGCTGCCGGCAGTACTCGGTAAGACAGGAGACGAGCGCCGCGTGGCGGGCCAGGCCACCGGTGACATGGCGCAGGTAGCCGAAGACCTGGGGGAAGGCGACGGGGCGGCGTTCCGTGATGAGTTCGTCGTCCATGTCCCCAGCGTCGGCTGCCGCGAACGGCTTTGAAATGACCTGCTGTTGCACTTCCGTTGCACTTCTCACCCCGCGTCGTCACCGAGAGTGCTTCTATACGTGACGGAGGGAGGTCATCCGTGGTCAGCGTGCAGCAATGGACCGGCCGGGAAGCGAGCGCCCTGCGCGCAGCGCTGCGCATGAGCACGCGCGCCTTCGCCGAGCACCTCGGCGTCGCGCTGCGCACGGTCGCCAAGTGGGAGAGCCTCGGCACCAAAACCCAGCCCCGCCCGGACACTCAAGCCATCCTTGACACCGCGCTTGCCCGCGCGGACCCTGCCGCCCAGGCGCGCTTCGAGGCGCTGCTGTTCCCCGAGCGTAAGAACGCGCGACCAGCGGACTTCGAGACCTGGACCGAGGACATCGAGCGCGCGGTCGTCTGCATCAGCCGCCAGGACTTTCCCTTCGCCACCACCTTGCTGAACCGCTGGCTGGGACGCCTCGACCCGCATCACCTGGACGACAAGGGCCTGTACCTCTATGGCCGTTCCCTCGTGCTTCTCGGCGACCTGCAACGGGATCAGGGCGCGGTCCTCGGCCCGCTCTCCGCCCGGCATTCCTACACCTCAGCTCGCGGCATGTTCACCGAGCTCGACATCCCGCGCCGAGTGGCCCAGATCGATCTTTCCCTCGCCGTCGTCCAGGAGATGTCGGGTCAGCTCGACGCTTCCGCCCGCCAGTACGAACTGCTTGCCACGGACGAGCGTTTAAGCCCTCGCGATCGAGCCAGGGCGCGGCTCTGGGTGGGTACCGCGCTGAGCAAGGAGGGCAACAACGAGTACGCCACCCAGGTCATGACAGCCGCCACCCGTGCCTTCGAGGACCTCGGCGAGCCGGAGGACTGGTCGGTCGCCCACCAGAAGCTGGCCCTCGCCCACCGAGGCGCCGGCGACCTGAAGCAGGCACTGCACTACATCGACGTCGCGCGCACTACCGCCACGGTCGACTCCCCGATGCAGCGAGTGCGGCTGGACACCGCCTACGGGCACATCCTTCTGTCGGACGCGGCGACCCGGAATGATGGGCTGTCCGTCCTCGATCAGGCGGCTCAGGTGGCCCAGCAGTACGGGCTGAGCCACCAGCTGCGCAGTATCGAGGGCATCCGGAAGGACCAGCAGGGATGAGCCAGGGAGTGCCAGTGCCGGAGCACGAGCAGCGCCAGATCACCGACGAGCAGTTCCACGACGCGACGCTGATCTGGAACTACCACCAAATGGGCCACGAGCAGCGGCCCTGCTCGGCGGCGATCGGCCTGGGCAGCCATGACCTGGGCGTGGCCACCACGGCCGCCGAAATGTACCGTGCCGGTCTCTTCCCGGTCCTGGTCTTCAGTGGCGGCAACAGCCCCACCACCCGCGCCCGCTTCCCGCGCGGTGAGGCTGTCCACTACCGCGAGCACGCCCTGAGCCTGGGCGTGCCGGACGAAGCGATTCTCGTGGAGCCGAAGGCCGCGAACACCGGGCAGAACATCACCTTCTCCCGCGAGCTGCTCACCGAGGCCAACGTGGAGGTGGAGTCGCTGCTTCTGATCTCCAAGCCGTACATGGAGCGGCGCTCGCACGCGACATGCCGCAAGCTGTGGCCCGAAGTGGACGTCGTATGCGCATCCGAACCGCTGGAGCTGGACGACTACATCAAGTCGATCGGCGACGAGAAACTCGTCGTCGACATGCTCGTCGGCGACCTGCAACGGGTGATCGAGTACCCGAAGCTCGGCTTCGCCATCGAGCAGGACGTGCCGGGAGATGTGTATGAGGCTTACGAGCGCCTCCTGGGTGCCGGTTTCGACAGCCGCCTCATCAGCACCTGAGCCATCCCGCTTCGGTCCACCAAGCGAGGTCTGCGCGATCCATCAGCCGAACCTGTTCCCACGCCTGTCCACCTTGGCGAAGCTCTTCGCCGCCGACCGCTGGATCGTCCTCGACGACGTACAGTTCGCCCGGCGCGACTACCAGCACCGCGCTCGCCTCGCCGCCTTGGACGATCCCGGTCGGCAGCAGTGGCTCACGCTACCGACACACCTTCCCCACGGGCGGCCGACACTGATCAGCCAGGCGCGGCTCGTTGATCCTCATTGCTCGCGCAGGACTGTCGAGCTGCTTGTGCGCCAGTACTACGGCCGCAGTGGCCACAGGGACGCCGTGCGCGATGTTCTCGACGCGGCCCTGGACGCATTGGACACCACTGATCGTGTGGCACGTATTGCGCGAGCATCGACGCTCGCCATGCTCGCTGCGCTTGGCTGGGCTGGGGAGGTGCTGGACAGCGGTCGGACCCGCACCCGTCACAACCGATCGGAGCGCCTCGCCGATCTCGCGGCAGCCACCGGCAGCACCCACTATCTGTGCGGCACCGGCGGTACGCGCTACCTCGACCCTGCCCCCTTCGATGCCCACGGCATCTCCGTCTTGCCCTTCCACACCCCTGTGGATACGGAGGACCCGCTTTGGTGCTGGGCTCGGCGTGCCAGCAGCCTCTGGGCCTTGAGCAAGATCGGACCGCGAGATCTGGCAGGTCGGCTGGCCGCCTTGCGAGAAGCTCATCGGCTCGGTGCACTGGTCTGAGCACTGGCCGACTCCTCTGGGAGACGCTACCCAGCGCTCGCGGATCCTGCCCGCGCTGCTTCCTAGCGCTGGGCGATGAGCTGTTGCACCGCGTGGTCAACGCGGTGAACGGCGCGGTTGACGGCGGCGAGGACGGCGTCGATCTCGACAGGCCAGGAACCGGAGTTGAGGGCCTTGGAGGCTTGGTTGAGGTTGTTGCCGACCTGGTTGAGGTGCCGGCGTGCGGCGAACAGTTCCGAGATTGTTTCTCGTCGTCCGGCTATGGCAGCGGCGGTGTTGTTGAGGTCACTGGCGGCGGCGAGGCCGCTGCGGGCGAGGAAGGCGGGCAGACTCGCTCGGGTCGCCGCGGCAGCAGCGGTGAGGACGGTTTTCTCGGTGTCGTTGAGACGGACACAGCACACGTGAACGCGCTTGTCATTGCCGGATCTCGGCGAGCGCTTGCGCGCGGTCTTCTCGGAGGTGCGGTGCTTGGAGCTTGGCGACTGCCCTTCTGGCTGCGATCCCCCCACGGCCGCTGCCTCCCGGACTGGCGCCCCCTGGTGCCAGTCCGAACCCGCCACCCCCGGAGCGGGTTGCGCTTGTGCCGTCTTCCTCACCCGGGAAGACGGTCTTGGGGGATAACTTGCTCCGGCTGAGGTCGGCACTGTGTTCGTCTCCTGCTGGGTGGCGGGGCATTCGTAGTGCTGGTTGTGCACGTGCGGTACTCCGTGGGGATGTGGGATTGAGAGGCGGGGCCACGTCGCGAGGGCGGGGCGTCGTTCCGAGCGGGTAATGGGCGGGGACGGCGCCCGGGGTAGGGACTGCGGCTGTTCTCGGCGGCCGCTAGAGACGCTCCGTGACTTGGGCATACGGTCCCCGAAGCGATGCCGTCCACGGTCCCCGTCCCCCGGACCGTTCGGGACCAGACTGCGACGTTCGTTGGGGACGGTCCCCCTGACGCCGCGTCAGGGGGACTGTCCCCAGTCCTGGCGCCGTCGCACAGACGGTCCCCAAGTGAACGGGGTCGGTTGTGCGGGACCGGTCCCCGTGGTTGTGGACCGTTGCGGAGACCGGCCTTATAGCGCCCTGAGCAGGGGCTTCTCAGGGGGAACGGTCCCCACCGCTGTCCCTGCTGGTCCCCGGAGGACCTGTCGTTGCGGTCCCCGGCTGCGGTGGGCTCGGTCCCCGAGATGAGGTCCCGCATGGTGTTCGTCGGGACGGTCCCCACCTGCCGCGCACGGCTTGCCGGGGACCGCCGGGTATCGGACTGCGGGGACAGCGGCGGTGAGGAGCGAGGCATGTTGGAGTGCGTCAGGCAGCCTGCTGCTGGTCCAGCCGGGCAGCGGCGAGGTCGACGCGCGACGGATGGGGCGTGGCGCGTACCGCATTGCCTCGGGCGGTGCCGTCAGGGCCCAGGCGCCGTTGACGGCACGGGTCGCCTGCGCGGGCGTGGCACCACGCGCAGCGGACGCTGAGCGCGTCCGGGCGCCCGTCGGCGACGGCGGCTTCGCGTGCAGAACGGGCTGGCCGGTAGCGGGCCAGCTGTGCGCGGACGGCCGGCGGGATGCACGATCCGATGGCGCGCGTGCGGGCCTCGATGTCCGGGCGAGAGTCACCGCTGGTGATCTGTCGGTACGTCGCGGGTGCGGTCTGCCCGATGGCGACGGCGTGCCGGGTGCCGAGCAGTTCGGCACGCCAGGCGGCTGGATCGTCCGGATCGGCGACCGGCGTGGGGTCGGTGTGCCGGTCGAGGCGGTTGCGTCGGTGGGCGCGCCACGCGCGGGCGACGTCCACCGGCAGGATCAGGTACGGGGAGTCGAGGATGTGGGCTCGTATCGCCTCGCGGACGTCCCAGCCGTGGGCGGTGGCGAAGGGTACGTCGTGGAGCAGTTCGTGCCACTGGGCGATCTGGTCACGGGCTTCGCCCGTGCCGCTGCGGGTGATCCGGGGATCGAGGCGGCCGATGTAGGCGAGGATGGCGGCGATTTCGCGTCGGTCCAAGGGCGGATTACTCCGATCCGGTCGGTTCGTCGAGGGCGGCGAGCAGGGCGGCGGTGTGGGCCTCGGCGCGGGTCATGCCCGCAGTGGGTGTGGGAGCGCCGCCGGGCAGGGCGTAGAGGTTCGGCCGGCCAGGGGCGGGAAGGCGTTCGCGGGCGATCCATGCGCGCCAGTCGGCGGCCCATGCGGCGGCAGTGCGAGGGGCCCACGCCGCCCGGTACGAGCGCCACTTCTCGTCGGCCGCTTGCAGGGCGTGCTCGCCGAGCCGGTCGAGGTGGCCGTGCTGCTGGAGCCAGGCACGGGCCTCGTCGTCGATCTGCCACTCGGTGGCTGCGATGAGCGGGGCCGAGCTGCTGCTGCTCTTACCGTTCACCTTCGGTTCTCTACTGTTCTGGGGGTCGGAATCCGTGCCCCCTCCGGGTCGGAATCCGTATCCCCCGGGGGCCGGATTCCGTTCCCCCGGGTCGAATTCCGGTCCCCGCTCGAAGGGGTCGGCAGGGTCGGATTCCGGTCCCCCGCGGGTCGGAATCCGATCCCCCGAGAGGGCCGGATTCTGGCCCCCTGCTGTGGCCTGTTCGGCGAGGAACCGGGCGGCGGCCGGGAGGTGGTAGTACGTCTCTCCCCGCGGCCCCTTGCGGCTGGCGAGCTGCACCAGCTCACCACTGGCGATCAGCTTGTCCAGCGCATCGCGCACGGCAGTGCGGGAGGCGTTCGCGCGCTTCATGAGGGCGGGTACGGACGCGTACGCGATGCAGTGCCCGTCGCGGCAGCGGTCGGCGATCAGGGCGAGCACCATGCGGGCGGTGCCCTTGCTGCGGCTGTGGTCCCACACCCACTCGCGGGCGTCGTGGCTCATGGGGTGGCGGCTCCTAGGTTAGGTCGGGAAGGTGCGGTTGGCCCTCGGGGGGGTGCACGGGGAGGGGCGGCGCACGGTCCCCGGCTCGAAGGCGCCGGGGAGGGCTGGTGGCGCCGTATAGCCAAGACAGCCACATGGATGCCGCACGAGTCCAGCATTCCGCCGGAGAAATCAGACAGCTGACGGCGAACGTGTCCTGTGCGCGGCAATTCCAAAACCATAAACCCGGATCGCCGGTTGACAAAAAAGTTGCCCTGCATGTCGAGGCAGAAGGATCACTTCGGGAAACCGTTGACCCCCGCTGCGGCGGCCAGCTACAACACAACACCCTACGTCAGAGGGCCTCATCGGGCTGGCGTAGCCAACCTCTGCCGGATACCCAGAACCCCACCCGGAGGCAACGCCCGGCCGCGCGCCGGGCGAAACATAGCCGACGATCGCCGGTTATCCAAACCGGCGGTCGCAAGTTACTACTTGGAGCCATGGCAGCGCGATCCCTGGAAATAGGTCCCGCGGAATACGGACCGCCCGCACTCTCGAAATCCTCCGTACCGAGCGCGGTCTCGCCCAACGCGAGCTCGCCGCCCGCGTCACCGCCCTCGGCCGCCCGATGTCCAACACGATGCTGTCCCGCATCGAACGCGCCCAGCGCCGCTGCGACATCGACGATCTCGTCGCTCTCGCCCAGGCCCTCCGCGTCTCACCCCTGGCTCTTCTCCACGGGGTGCATGCCGCGTAGGCCCGTGTTGTCTCGGCCTGGGCTGCTGCCTCGAAACAACCTCTCCGAGTAAAGGACGTACCGCCTTTGCGCCGACCCGCAATACCCCCTGCCCTTCCCTACCCCCAGCGCACCGCCAAGGAGGTGACCGCGAATGGCTGACCGACTGCTGACGGTGGCCGAGGCCGGCGACCTGCTCGGCACGGGCGAGCGTTTCGTCCGCCGCCTGATCGCCGAGCGCCGGATCCGCTACGTCAAGCTCGGCCGCCCGGTGCGCATTCCGGAAAGCGCGATTGCCGAGTACATCGAGGCACGCACCGTTGAGCCGGTCCGCCGCATCCGCGCCCGCTACGGGAAGGCGGCCTGATGGCGGGACGCAAGCCGCAGCGGGGCGCGAGTTCGGCACGGTGCGCAAGCTCTCCTCCGGCCGGTGGCAGGCCCGCTACCTGGGACCGGACGGGCAGCGGTACACCGCGCCGGAGACGTTCGACACCAAGTCCGACGCGCAGGAGTGGCTCAACCTCACCCGCGCCGACATCGAGCGCAACCAGTGGCGCGATCCGGACGCCGGTGCGGTCAACTTCAAGAAGTACGCCCAGCGCTGGCTGAAGGAGCGTGGACTGGCCCCCACGACGGTCGACCGCTACAGCGGTCTCCTGCACCTGCACATCTTGCCGAGCTTCGGGGGCAAGGACCTGGACGAGATCACCCCGCCCAGCGTCCGTACCTGGCGGGCCGAGCGCTTGAAGGCGACCGGCGCCACCACTGTCGCGAAGTCGTACCGGCTGCTGAAGGCCATCCTGCAGACGGCGGTCGACGATGACCTGCTCCGCAGCAACCCATGCCGTATCAAGGGCGTCGGCAAGGAGGAGGCCGACGAGCGTCCAACGGCCACGATCGAGCAGGTCTTCGACCTGGCCGACCAATGGGCCCGCGCTGGCGCCTGATGGTCCTGCTCGGCGCGTTCGCCTCACTCCGCCCCGAGGAGCTGGCCGAGCTGCGCCGTCGCAGTGTCGATCTCGACGAATGCTCCGTGCGCATCACGCAGGCTTCCCCGGAGTTGACGAACGGCAAGCGGGTCACCGGCGATCCGAAGTCCCGGGCGGGCAAGCGCACCGTCTACCTGCCCGACTTCCTGCTCCCCGAGCTGCGCCGCCACCTGCAGTGGTTCGCCGAGAAGGAGCCGGACGGCCTCCTTTTCGTCGGGGAGAAGGGCGCACCGTTCCGCCGCTCGACCTTCGGGCGGAAGTGGCGCAAGGCCAGGAAGAAGGTCGGCATGGCGGACAACTTCCGCTTCTACGATCTCCGGCACACCGGCAACACCCTCGCCGCCGACACCGGAGCCAAGCTGAAGGACCTCATGGTCCGCGCTGGCCAGTCCTCCGAGCGGGCCCAGCTGATCTACCAGCACTCGACGACGAAGCACCAGCGCAAGCTGGCGCGGGGCATCGACGCCGAGGTGCGGCAACAGCTTCGTGATTCAGCCGTCGAGCAGGGAGCCATGGAGGCGTGAGGAAACCCTGACCGACGGAGTCCGGCCGGACGGTTTCGTCGGCCGGACTCCGACACGTCGGCACCGCGTGCGACAGCCTCCGCAGTGCCGTGCGCCCCTCGTGCCCCCTTGAGAGACGGCCGTGAGTGAGATCAGCTTTTCCTGCATGCACTGACAGGGGAGTTGTGGGCGGCCGTGATCGGCCCAACCGGAGGGGGAGCAATGGCTATCAAGTTGGTGTCCGTTTCGCCTGCGCAGGACGAGCTGATCGACAAGGCCATAGCCCTGGGTGATCGCTACACGAAGACGCTGGGGCTTCTGACGCCTCCTGCTTACCGGAAGGCAGCGGAGGATGGCGGCCTTCTGGCCGCGGTTGAAGCGGACGAGGTGCTCGGCTATGCGCTGTTCGGACTGCCGAAGAGGAGCGCGCGTATTCGGCTCGCACACCTGTGTGTGGCGGAGGAACAGCGCGGCCGGGGAATCGCCCGCCGGCTGGTGGAGGGCATCAAAGAGCGGTACCCGCAACGACTCGGGATCAAGGCCAAGTGCCGACGGGACTACAACCTGAGCGGGATGTGGCAGAGTCTGGGCTTCGTCCCGGATGGCGAGGTCCGAGGGCGGGGCCGTGACGGCGAGATCCTGGATGGATGGTGGTTGGACCTCGGCCATCCGGACCTGTTCACGGAGATGGAGAGCGACGCGCTTCTGGTGGTGACGGTCGACCATGGAGTGTTGGCCGATCTGCGCGGCCTCGCTGACACGGCTGGCGCGGAGGAATCCCGCGCACTGGAAGCCGGATGGATGGCGGATCTCGTCGAGCTCGCCTACACACCCCAGCTGGTTCATCAGATCCGGGACCTCGCAGATACGGCAGAGCGTCAGCACCAGCGGGCGGCTCTGACCGGCCTGCGCAAGCTGTCCCCCGACTCGGCAGCTGTGGACGAGCGAACCCGTGAACTGCTCGTGGCCGCCACGCAGGCCATCCCCAGTCTGACCGTCGGCGCTGAGCTTCGGCTCTGCCTGCGGTACGTGGCCGAGACCTCATGTGCCGGTCTGCAAGTCCTGGCGACCCGCGATCCGCTGTTGTCCCGCCTGGCTGACGTGGCCTGGGAGGTCGCCCGGGTCCGGGTCGTCTCGCCTTCCACCGTGACGCTGCACGTGGATGAGTTGCGGCAGGCCCAGGTGTATCGCCCGGCCGATCTGATGGGGACGGAGTTCCGGTCCGGCGAGGTGGCACCAGGCGCAGAGGGCGAACTGGTCGCCTTCTTCCACCAGGCGGGTGGCGACGACGGCTCGGCCTTCGCCGAGCGCCTGCGGTCGCTGAACGGGGGTGCGGTCGCCTGGCGCCGCGAACTGCTCAGGGATGGTCAGGGCCACCCGGTTGCCCTCTACGCATGGGCGCTGGATGGGCGAACGCTGGTTGTCCCCGTCCTTCGTACGGCCAGCCACCCACTGGAAGAGACTCTGGCCCGGCAGCTCCTCTTCCTGATCAAGCGGCTTGGCCGGGACTGCGGTGCAGAGATCATCCGCATCAGCGATCCGCATCCCTCCGCGGCCGCCAAGTCCGCGGCAGGCGACGACGGGTTCTTCGAGCATGACGGCAGGCTTGTCGCCCTCCTCGTGAATGTGTGCGGGACGGCTGCCGAGGTGGAGGCTGTGGCTGGCGGACTGGCCCGCGAGCTGACCGTGGAGACGACCGCGCTCCGCGCCGACATGCCCGCCGAGGTGGCCGCCGTGGTGGAGCGGGCGTGGTGGCCGGCGAAGGTCATCGACTCGGAGCTGCCGTCCTTCCTGGTGCCCATCAAGCCGCGCTGGTCAACCGAGCTGTTCAACGTCCCGGCCATGCTCATTCCTCGGAGTGACGCCCTGGGCATCAGCAGGGAGCACGTCTACTACCGTTCCTCGGGCCGTCGTGGGGAGAGCGTCCCGGCTCGCCTGCTCTGGTACGTCAGCGAGGGCAGCTCCCCGGGCGAAGGCCAAATGGTGGTGGGCAGTTCGCGACTCGACGAGGTGCTCATCGACACGCCCGACACCCTCTTCTCGAAATTCGAACACCTGGGCGTATATGGTCGGGCTGAGGTTCAAGCAGCTGCTGACACCTCCGGCCACGCCATGGCACTGAGGTTCTCGGACACCGAGATCTTCCCGAAGCCGGTGACGCTGCGGCGATTGACCTCGCTGGCCAGGGAGCGGGGACTACCGTGGTCGCCGAGTTCGCTGATCTCGCTGTCCAAGATCAGCGAGGAGCTGTTCCAGGCGATCTACCAAGAGGGGCACCGAACGACGTGAACGATCCGGAACGCGCGATGCTGCTGTCCGTCCACCCGCGCTTCGCCACCGCGATTTTGGCCGGCAGCAAGACGGTGGAGGTCCGCCGCCAACGCGTCGCTGCGCCACCCGGAACCCCGGTTCTGCTGTACGCGACCGCGCCCACCATGGCTGTGGTGGGCATGGCGCGCATCGCTTCAGTCCATGTCGCCTCCCCAAAGGAGGTGTGGTCCGCCCACAGCACCCAGACGGGAATCACTCGGCGTGAGTACGACGCCTACATGAGTGGCGCGACTCAGGCGAGCGGCCTCACGCTGGAGGATCCCGTCTCCTTCGGCGAGCCGGTGACGCTCAGCGCGCTGCGCTCCGCGGGGGCTTTCCACCCTCCACAGAGCTACCGCTACATGAAGGGCGAAGAGCTTCGGCAGGTAGCCGTGGCAGGACCTGTCGTAGGCACCGCCCTTCGTGAAGCGTTGGGAGACCTGGTGCCTGCCTAAGGCAAAGGTCGAAGCCCTGGGTTGCCGCGTCCTACGTGATCAGTCGAAGAACAACGTGGCCCATGGGAGCCCAGCGGCAACGCCGCCGTGGTGCGAACATGCACCTCGTCGGCCGATGGAGCTGGACGGCCACCCGTCGCTGCAGTGAGCGGGTGAGGGCATTTCTACCCGGCTGACCTCGGTAGGGGCCTGATCTATGCGGGTGGCCTCGGCGATGAAGTCGCTGTCGAAGCACTCCTGATGGTCGAGAACGAAGCGTGCAGCCTGACCAGCCAGGTCGCGCTTCTTGGCGTACGCCGTTGCTATGTCCAGCTCGGTGGCTGATGTGGTGTCGAGGTTTCCGAGATCGTCGGGGAGCTTGGTCCCGAGCTGCAGGATGCTGATGTTCGGGTCGCCGGCGAACACCAAAGGAATCCGTACGGCGCGAGCCTTGTCGCTCAGCGCAAGGGCCTCGGTTCGGTGTGGCCGGCACATGGACTCGTGCTGATCGTCCTTCCAGGCATCCCAGACACCGACGCCAAGGCCAACAAACACGGCCAGGGTGACGAGCGAGAGCACGACTCTGATCGTCCGTTGTTCTCGTTCTGCCTGCTGCCTCGCCGTTTCGGTCCGAGCTTTTGCCTCCTCGGCGGCAGCTTCACGCTCAGCTCGGGTGGCGTGGTGCCGACAGCCTCGGCCGATCTCCTGGGGGAGCTTGCAGGGCGTCCCTTTCTTCGTGGGACGCCCACAACGCGATGACGTTCGGCGTCTTCGAGAACGGTCGTACCTCGTGGGCATGGCGCGCATTGTGAACCACCCGCTCATGCTGCCGCTGCGAAACGACCGAAGTGCAGTCCGGATGGTCGACAGCTGCGTGCCAGCCCGCAAGCCGCCCTTTGCGTAAGCGACTTCACCATCATTTGCACAACTTGTGGCGCGGATCATGCGAAATACGTCTCGCTATTCGAGACTAACCAGGGCGGGGGCGGCCAGAGAGGCGTCCAGGAACCCCTGAAATGACCGCTCAGCCTCGACTTAGGGCACGCAGAGGGCACGCCACCCTCAAATTGGACTAGACAACAAACAAACCCCAGGCCAATGACCTGGGGTTTCTACTGGAGCGGGTGACGAGAATCGAACTCGCGCTCTCAGCTTGGGAAGCTGATGTTCTACCATTAAACTACACCCGCGTGACTACGGACGATCGGCCTGGTGGGGCCGGTGCCCGACGCTCGCTCACTGTACCTCATCGCGGACCCCCGGTGCTCACGGCCCGGGGGTTTCGTCGTGTCCGGGAGGGGGATCCGGGTGTGGGCGACCGGAGTTGGGGCGTACCGTGGAGGGGTGGAAGAGGCTCCGGGTGGGGCCGGAGTGCCGCCTGGAGAGTCGTCTCTTTGATCCCGTAATGTGGCTTTCGCCGTCGGGCCGGGAAGCCCGACGAGGGTCTTGGGGAAGGGACTTGAGGGACTTGATGGAACGCACCGTCGTCCGCTGTGCGGATGGACACGTCTTCAGCGCCGCTTCGTTCCCGATGCAGCAGGCCGACCGGCTCGGCCCCGGCCGGCTCATGAGGTGTCCCCGGTGCGCCCGGCTCCGCAGTGTGGTGCCGGTCGCCCTGGAGACGATGAAGCAGGGATGAAGCAGGGACAGGGAGCCGCGGCGGCGAAACCCGCCGTAGTCGCGCGGTAACACCAGGCGCGCGGAGCCGTCACGATTGTCTGGGCTCCGCGCGCCTTGCGTATCCTCGCTACGTGCTTCTCTCAGACAAGGACATCCGGGCCGAGATCGACGCCGGGCGGGTACGGATCGATCCCTACGACGAATCAATGGTGCAGCCGTCGAGCATCGACGTGCGGCTGGACCGGTACTTCCGGGTGTTCGAGAACCACCGCTACCCGCACATCGACCCCTCGGTCGAGCAGCCGGACCTGACGCGGCTGGTCGAGCCGGAGGGCGACGAGCCGTTCATCCTGCACCCCGGCGAGTTCGTGCTCGCCTCCACGTACGAGGTCATCTCGCTGCCCGACGATCTCGCCTCGCGCCTCGAGGGCAAGAGCTCGCTCGGCCGGCTCGGGCTGGTCACGCACTCCACCGCCGGGTTCATCGACCCCGGCTTCAGCGGACACGTCACCCTGGAGCTGTCGAACCTGGCGACGCTCCCCATCAAGCTCTGGCCCGGCATGAAGATCGGGCAGCTGTGCATGTTCCGGCTCTCCTCGCCCGCCGAGTTCCCCTACGGCAGCGAGCGCTACGGCTCCCGGTACCAGGGCCAGCGCGGGCCGACGGCCTCGCGGTCCTACGTGAATTTCCATCGGACCCAGGTGTGAGGGCGGTCGCGGCATGAGTGACGTGCGGGAGAATCTGACGTACGAGCGGTTCGGGACCGCCGTCCGCGAGTTGGCGCAGACGATCGCCGACGACGGCTACGAGCCCGACATCGTGCTCAGCATCGCCCGCGGCGGCGTGTTCGTCGCCGGCGGGCTCGCCTACGCCCTCGACTGCAAGAACATCCACCTGGTGAACGTCGAGTTCTACACGGGCGTGGGGACCACCCTGGAGATGCCGGTCATGCTGGCGCCGGTGCCCAACGTCATCGACTTCTCCGACAAGAAGGTGCTCATCACCGACGACGTCGCGGACACGGGCAAGACGCTGAAGCTGGTCCGCGACTTCTGCCTGGACACCGTCGCCGAGGTGCGCTCCGCGGTGATCTACGAGAAGTCCCACTCGCTCGTGAAGTGCGAGTACGTCTGGAAGCGGACGGACGACTGGATCAACTTCCCGTGGAGCGTCCTGTCGCCCGTGGTGAAGCGGTCCGGGCAGGTGCTCGACGCCTAGGCCGTCAAGGACGTGCGAAGGGCCCCCGGCGGCACGCCGGGGGCCCTTCGTGTGTCGTGGCGCGGGCTCTAGAACGTGCCCAGCTTCACGATCGACAGCAGGGCGATCAGCTGGATCGCGGAGGCGCCCAGGGCCTTCGGCCAGGGCAGGTCGTGGGAGCGGGAGACCATCAGGGTCATCAGGGCGCCCGCGCCGATCCAGGTGGCCCAGCCGAGCAGCTGGACGAAGCCGGCGTCGCCGCCCGCGAACATCGCGAAGACCAGGCGCGGCGCGTCCGTGAGGGCCGTGATCAGCATGGAGAGGCCCACCGTGGGCTGCCAGGCGCCGTCGCCGCCGAGCTGGCGGGCCAGGGTGTGGGTGACCACGCCCAGGATGAACAGGCCCAGCACCATCACGACCGCGGTGATCAGCACGATCGGGACCGCGTTGGACAGCGTGGCGTCGATCGCCTCCTTGCGGGCGCCGTCGAAGCCGAAGACCGCGAGCAGGCCGTAGAGGAAGGTGACGATCAGGGCGGGGGCCCACATGGTGTAGTCACGCATCCGCAGGAAGGTCTGGTCGGGGGAGAGGACGATCCCCCTCAGCAGTTCCTTCCAGTGCAGCGGCGGGCCGAGCGGAGCGGCGGGCGCGGCGGAGCCGGCCTGGTAGGTCGAGCCCTGGGTGTAGCCGGCGGCCTCGTCGACCGAGAAGGCCTGGGTGTGGCCCGGATTGTTGGCCGCATAGGGGTCCGGCGCGCCGCCCCGGCCCGGGTGACCGCGGTCGTCGAAGTACTCCGGGCCGTCGTCGGGCCGGCCCGGGTAGCCGTTCGGCTGCCCCTGCTGCGGGTACGGCCGCCGGGTCGCCGACGGGTAGCCGTACGACGGCCCCGAGGGCTGCCCGTACGAGGGGCCCGCGGGCTGTCCGTACGGCTGCCTCTGCTGCCCGTACGACGGTTCCTGCCGTCCGTCCGACGGCCGCTGGCGGCCGTACGACGGTCCCTGCGGCGCCTGCTGTCCCTGGGGGGTGCGGTTGTCGCGGCCCCCACGTCCGATCCTGAATCCAGCCACGTCATCGAACGTACCTGGTCCCGCGAAGTGACGTGCCGGGCCCGGCGGTCCGGGCCCGGCTTTGCGGCCGACCTGTGACATCCCCTAAGGGACCGTCAGGGTGCGGACCCGGGAAGGACACGGGTCCTGCCCCGGGATTCCTCAGGGGTGTGGTGCCTCGCGGGTCAGTCGGCGAAGAGGGCGCCGAACTGGGGGGTGCCGGTCGTCGAGACGCCCACGTTGGACGGGCCGAAGGAGCGCGAGCCGCTGGTGGTGATCTTCGTGCCGTTGGACGGCAGGTACGTGATGCCGCCGTTGCCGCTGTTCTCGTACGAGCCCACGACCAGGTCGGCCCGGCCGTCGCCGGTGACGTCGTCGAGCTTGACGTCGGCGCCGAACAGGTCGCTCTTCTCGTCGTTGCCGGGGACGCCCGCGGTGCTCTGGGCGAAGGACTGGGCGCCGGAAGCGGTGTTCACGCCGGACGCGGAGCCGTACAGCACGGTGACCATGCCGGTGTTCGTGACACCGGCGATGTCCTCGTCGGGGCTGCTGACGACGAGGTCCTGGTAGCCGTCGCCGTTGATGTCGCCGAGGTCGAGGTCCCAGCCGAAGCCGTCGCCCTTCTCGGAGGTGCCGGGCACGCCGCCGGTGTTCTGGCTGATGCCGGTCGTCGAGGCCGGGCCGGACGCCGAGCCGTAGGTGACGTTGACCCGGCCGCCGTCGGAGGAGTCCGGGACGGGGGTGCCGTCGGAGGTGGTGGAGTCCCAGCCGGCGCCGCTGACGATGTCGCCGTAGCCGTCGCCGTTGATGTCGCCGATCGCGGTGATGATGCCGGGCTTGAGGGCCTTGGCGGTCGAGCCGCTCAGGCCGGCGGCGCTGCCCGGCAGCCAGTAGTTGGTGTTCCAGCCGTACTGGGTCTTCGTCTCGTAGCCGTCGACCACCAGGTCGGTGCGGCCGTCGCCGTTGACGTCCCCGGCGGTCAGGCTCATCGGCCCGTAGGGGTCGTCGTTGGTGCCGGAGATGATGGGCGGCTTGACGGTGGTGCGGCTGCCCGGGGTGCCGGCGGTGCTGAAGCCGCCCTTGTAGAGGTAGAGGGTGCTGGAGGAGCTGCCGACGACCAGGTCGGCCTTGCCGTCGCCGTCGAAGTCGCCGGCGGCCAGGTCCTTGCCCCAGAAGTCGTGGGAGCTGGGGGCGGGGTCGGGGACGTCGGTCCCCTTGCCGGTCAGGCCGCTCTTGGACCCCCAGAGGATGGCGAGTCCGCCGCCGTTGGTGTCGCTGCCGACCTTCTCGTCCGGGGTGCCGACGGCGAGGTCGTCGTAGCCGTCGCCGTTGAAGTCGGCGTACGCCAGTTCGGCGCCGAAGAAGTCGCCGGCCTCCGCGGTGCCGGGGACGCCGGAGGTGTTCTGGCTGATGGTGGTGTGCCTGGCGGAGGTCACGCCGCTCGTCGTGCCGTACAGGACGACGACCTGGCCGGCGTTCGGCCGCTGACGTAGGCGCCGGCCGCGGAGGTGGCGACGTCGCCGATGCCGTCGCCGTTGAAGTCGGCCTTCGCGACCTTGGCGGAGTCGGCGGCCGTGGCGGGCGAGGCGGCGAACGTGAGGAGACCGCCCGTCAGCGCGGCCGCGGTGGCCGTCGCGAGGGCGAGCCGGGTGGGCATGTGCATGTGTTCTCCTGCGCCATGCGGGGGATGCCTGGCGGGCATCCGCAGAGGATGGGGTGCGGACCGTCCGTGTTCGTCGCGAGTTGTCCCGCGGTTCACCGAGCGGTCGGCGATCATGAGACCCACCGTGGTGCGTAAGGGTTGTACGTGATTTCGGTAAACATGGCGGGCTCGGTGCGTGCGGCACGGGGCCGCGGCGGCGGGAAGCGTGCGGCTGCCGCAGGATGGTGGCATGACCGTAGTGAAGATCAACGTGCTGACCGTCCCGGCTGAGCAGCGGGAGGTCCTGGAGAAGCGGTTCGCCTCGCGGGCCCACGCCGTGGAGAACTCCGACGGCTTCGAGTGGTTCGAGCTGCTGCGCCCCGTCGAGGGCACCGACACCTACCTCGTGTACACGCGCTGGCGTGACGAGGAGTCCTTCCAGGCCTGGATGGAGGGGCCGATGAAGTCCGCGCACCAGGGCGGCGGCGAGGGCGCCGAGCGCCCGAAGCCGGCCGCCTCCGGCTCCACCCTGTGGTCCTTCGAGGTGGTCCAGCAGGCGGGCCCGAAGGGCGCTTAGCGGCCGGACGGCGCCCCCGGGGACACCCCCCAGAGATACGCCCCGGGGACACGCCCCCGCCGGGAACACGACGGCGCCCCCTGCCTGTGCGGGTCAGGGGGCGCCGTCGGGTCTCGGAAGGGGCGTTACTTCACCGGCTCCGGTTCCGGCTCGGTCTCGGTCTCGGCCTCGCCGGCCGGGTCGACCGGGGTCTTCACCGAGTCGAGGAGCAGCTGGGCCACGTCCACGACCTGGACGGACTCCTTGGCCTTGCCCTCGTTCTTCTTGCCGTTGACCGAGTCGGTCAGCATGACCAGGCAGAACGGGCAGGCCGTCGAGACGATGTCGGGGTTGAGGGAGAGGGCCTCGTCGACGCGCTCGTTGTTGATGCGCTTGCCGATCCGCTCCTCCATCCACATCCGGGCGCCACCGGCACCGCAGCAGAAGCCGCGCTCCTTGTGGCGGTGCATCTCCTCGTTGCGCAGGCCCGGGACCTTGCCGATGATCTCGCGCGGGGGCGTGTAGATCTTGTTGTGGCGGCCCAGGTAGCAGGGGTCGTGGTAGGTGATGATGCCCTCGACCGGGGTGACCGGGACGAGCTTGCCCTCGTCCACCAGGTGCTGCAGCAGCTGGGTGTGGTGGATGACCTCGTAGTCGCCGCCGAGCTGCGGGTACTCGTTGCCGATCGTGTTGAGGCAGTGCGGGCAGGTGGCGACGATCTTCTTCGCCGACCTCGGCTTCCTCGACTCCGCGGTGACCTTGCCGTCGTCGTCCAGCTCCTCGCCGAACGCCGTGTTCAGGGCCATCACGTTCTCCATGCCGAGCTCCTGGAACAGGGGCTCGTTGCCCAGGCGGCGGGCGGAGTCACCGGTGCACTTCTCGTCGCCGCCCATGATCGCGAACTTCACGCCCGCGATGTGGAGCAGCTCGGCGAAGGCCTTGGTGGTCTTCTTGGCGCGGTCCTCCAGGGCGCCGGCGCAGCCGACCCAGTACAGGTACTCGACCTCGGTGAGGTCCTCGATGTCCTTGCCGACGACCGGGACCTCGAAGTCGACCTCCTTGGTCCACTCCAGGCGCTGCTTCTTGGCCAGGCCCCAGGGGTTGCCCTTCTTCTCCAGGTTCTTGAGCATCGTGCCCGCCTCGGAGGGGAAGGCGCTCTCGATCATGACCTGGTAGCGACGCATGTCGACGATGTGGTCGACGTGCTCGATGTCCACCGGGCACTGCTCGACGCAGGCGCCGCAGGTGGTGCAGGACCACAGGACGTCCGGGTCGATGACGCCGTTCTCCTCGGCGGTGCCGATCAGCGGGCGCTCGGCCTCGGCCAGGGCCGCGGCGGGAACGTCCTTCAGCTGCTCCTCGGAGGCCTTCTCCTCACCCTCCACGGTCTTGCCGCCACCCGCGAGCAGGTAGGGCGCCTTGGCGTGGGCGTTGTCGCGCAGCGACATGATCAGCAGCTTCGGGGAGAGCGGCTTGCCGGTGTTCCAGGCGGGGCACTGCGACTGGCAGCGGCCGCACTCGGTGCAGGTGGAGAAGTCCAGCAGGCCCTTCCAGGAGAACTGCTCGACCTGGGAGACGCCGAAGACGTCGTCCTCGCCCGGGTCCTCGAAGTTGATCGGCTCGCCGCCGGAGGTCATCGGGAGCAGGGCGCCGAGGGAGGTGCCGCCGTCCGCGTTGCGCTTGAACCAGATGTTCGGGAACGCGAGGAAGCGGTGCCAGGCCACACCCATGTCGGTCTTCAGGGCGACCGTGATCATCCAGATGAAGGAGGTGGCGATCTTCAGGCCGGCGAAGAAGTAGGTGAGGTTCTGGAGCGTGGACACGCTCATGCCCTTGAACCAGGCGACGACCGGGTACGAGACGAAGAACGACGCCTCGTAGCCGTCGACGTGGTGCTGGGCGCCCTCCAGAGCGTGCAGCGTGAAGATGCAGATGCCGACGATGAGGATGACGGCCTCGACGAAGTACGCCTGGCCGAAGTTGGAGCCGGCGAAGCGGGACTTGCGGCCCGGCCTGTTCGGCTTGCTCAGCTGGCGGATGACGATCAGGGCCAGGATGCCCAGCGTGGTCATCGTGCCGAGGAACTCGACGAAGACGTTGTACGGCGCCCAGTCGCCGATGACCGGCAGGATCCAGTCGGCCTTGAAGAGCTGCCCGATCGCGTTGACGATCGTGAGCAGCAGGGAGAAGAAGCCCACCGCCACGAACCAGTGCGCCACGCCGACGACGCCCCAGCGGTTCATCCTGGTGTGGCCGAGGAACTCCTTGGCCACGGTGATGGTGCGCTGCTTGGGGTCGTTGGTCCTGGTCCCGGCCGGTACCGGCTGGCCGAGGCGCATGAAGTGGTAGATCTGGAGGAGGGCGCGGCCGAACAGTGCCACGCCGACCACGATCAGGACCAGCGACACGATGATCGCGGCGAGTTGCATTGGGGCTCCTGAGGCGGCCTCGAGTTGACTGAGCGAAGGTAGCTGAGTGGATTGACCGTGCGAAATTACTAAGCGGTAACTTATCCAGTCCGTCTGAGACTACCCCCATCTTCCGCCGCGACGCAGCCGGTCGCGGGGTGATCTGGATCGCTGAGGGCCGCCTCCGCCATCATGCCGCAGGCAATCAGATCGTGTTATTCGTACCGAATTGCTACATTTGCCCCTACCTTAGATCCGTGCTATACGGGATCGCCGCGGCCACCGCCGCCCTGCTGCTCACCGCCGTGCTGGCGGCACTCCTGCGAGTGCCCGCCCGGCGGGCGGGAGTCGTCGACCGGCGCAGGCAGCGGCCCCTCCCGCTCCTCGGCGGCCTCGCCGTCGTGGTCGTCACCTGCCTGGTCGCGTGGACGGGTGAGTACACCCGCATCGCCCCTCTCGGTGACGGGGTCGGGAACCTGCTGGTCGCCGCCGCCGCGGTCGCCGCGCTTGGCCTGGTCGCCGACGTGTGGCGGCTGCGCACGCGCGTGCTCGTCGCCGGTACGGCCGTGGCGGCCGCCTGTGTGGTGCCGTACGACGTGACCGGTGTGCCGGGAGGCGTGCTGGCCGTCGGCTGGATCGTCCTCGCCACCGTCGCCTTCAAGGGGCTCGACCACGCCGACGGGCTGGCCGGCACGGTCGGGGTGGTCACCGCCTTCGGGGCGGGCGTCTGCGCCGCCGCCGAGGTGATGGACGGGCTCGCCGTGCTGCTGAGCGTGTTCGCCGCCGCCCTCACCGGCTTCCTGATGCACAACTGGCACCCCGCACGGATCGGGCTCGGCGCCTGCGGCTCGCTGTTCACGGGGTTCCTGCTGTCCTCCGCCGTGGTCTTCACGCGCGCGGGGTACGAACTCGGGCCGAGCGCGGCGGTGGTGTTCTGTCTCGGCGCGGTCGCGGCCGCCGACGCCGTCCTGGTGGTCCTCGCCCGGCTGCTGGCCCGGCGCCCGCTGCTCAGGCGCGGCCCCGACCACCTCGCGCACCGGCTGCGGCGGCTCGGGCTGACCCCACAGGGGTCCGTGGTGCTGCTGGGTGCCGGCTCCTTCGCCACGGTGCTCGTCGGGGTGCTGGTGCACACCGGCTGGACGGGTGAGGAAGGGGCGCTGTGGGTCGCCGGAGGGGTGCTGCTCGCCGTGCTCGTACTCCTTCGCATCCCTGTCCAGCAACCTCGCCGCACGGCATCGACGCAGGTCAGAGGGCAGTTGCGTGTAAGGAACGGATAAGACTTGAGCCTTGTCGACTCAGGTCTGTTGACCCCAGCGATCCGCTCGTGCACACTTGAGCCTGTTCCACTCAAGTCAGCTGGAGGAATCAACCATGGCACGTGCGGTCGGCATCGACCTGGGCACGACTAACTCCGTCGTCAGCGTTCTGGAGGGCGGCGAGCCCACCGTCATCACCAACGCCGAGGGTGCCAGGACCACGCCGTCCGTCGTCGCCTTCGCGAAGAACGGTGAGGTGCTGGTCGGCGAGGTCGCCAAGCGCCAGGCGGTCACGAACGTGGACCGGACCATCCGCTCCGTGAAGCGCCACATGGGCACGGACTGGAAGATCGAGCTCGACGGGAAGCAGTTCAACCCGCAGCAGATGAGCGCCTTCATCCTGCAGAAGCTGAAGCGGGACGCCGAGGCCTACCTGGGCGAGAAGGTGACCGACGCGGTCATCACCGTCCCGGCGTACTTCAACGACTCCGAGCGCCAGGCGACGAAGGAGGCCGGCGAGATCGCGGGCCTGAACGTCCTGCGCATCGTGAACGAGCCCACCGCGGCGGCGCTCGCCTACGGCCTCGACAAGGACGACCAGACGATCCTCGTCTTCGACCTCGGCGGCGGCACCTTCGACGTGTCCCTGCTGGAGATCGGCGACGGCGTCGTCGAGGTGAAGGCCACCAACGGCGACAACCACCTCGGTGGTGACGACTGGGACCAGCGCGTCGTCGACTACCTGGTCAAGCAGTTCCAGTCCGGCCACGGCGTGGACCTGTCCAAGGACAAGATGGCCCTGCAGCGCCTCCGCGAGGCCGCCGAGAAGGCCAAGATCGAGCTGTCCTCGTCCACCGAGACCTCGATCAACCTGCCCTACATCACCGCGTCCGCCGAGGGCCCGCTGCACCTGGACGAGAAGCTCACCCGCGCCCAGTTCCAGCAGCTGACCGCGGACCTGCTGGAGCGCTGCAAGACGCCGTTCCACAACGTCATCAAGGACGCCGGCATCTCCATCAACGAGATCGACCACGTCGTCCTCGTCGGTGGCTCCACCCGTATGCCCGCCGTCGCCGAGCTCGTCAAGGAGCTGACCGGCGGCAAGGAGGCCAACAAGGGTGTGAACCCGGACGAGGTCGTCGCCATCGGCGCCTCGCTCCAGGCCGGTGTCCTCAAGGGCGAGGTCAAGGACGTCCTGCTGCTCGACGTCACCCCGCTGTCCCTCGGCATCGAGACCAAGGGCGGCATCATGACCAAGCTGATCGAGCGCAACACCACGATCCCGACCAAGCGCTCGGAGATCTTCACCACGGCCGAGGACAACCAGCCGTCGGTGCAGATCCAGGTCTACCAGGGCGAGCGCGAGATCGCGGCCTACAACAAGAAGCTCGGCATGTTCGAGCTGACCGGTCTGCCGCCGGCGCCCCGCGGCGTCCCGCAGATCGAGGTCTCCTTCGACATCGACGCCAACGGCATCATGCACGTGACCGCCAAGGACCTGGGCACGGGCAAGGAGCAGAAGATGACCGTCACCGGCGGCTCCTCGCTGCCGAAGGACGAGGTCGACCGGATGCGCCAGGAGGCCGAGCAGTACGCGGAGGAGGACCACCGCCGCCGCGAGGCCGCCGAGAGCCGCAACCAGGGCGAGCAGCTCGTCTACCAGACCGAGAAGTTCCTCAAGGACAACGAGGACAAGGTCCCGGGCGAGATCAAGACCGAGGTCGAGGCCGCCGTCGCCGAGCTGAAGGAGACGCTCAAGGGCGAGGACACCGCCGAGATCCGCACCGCCACCGAGAAGGTCGCGGCCGTCTCGCAGAAGCTGGGCCAGGCCATGTACGCCGACGCCCAGGGCGCGCAGGCCGCGGGCGGCGAGTCCGCCGGTGCCGGCGAGGCCAAGGCCGATGACGATGTCGTCGACGCCGAGATCGTCGACGACGAGCGCAAGGACGGTGCCGCGTGACGGAGGAGACCCCGGGCTTCGAAGAGAAGCCCGACGTCCCCTCCGGCGCCACCTCCGACGACGCCGAGCCGAAGGCCGCCCCCGAGGAGGGGGCGGCCCCGGCCGGGGACGGACACGCAGACGCCGGTCTGGTCGCCCAGCTGGACCAGGTCCGCACGGCGCTGAACGAGCGCACGCTGGACCTCCAGCGCCTCCAGGCCGAGTACCAGAACTACCGCAGGCGGGTCGAGCGGGACCGGGTCGCGGTCCGGGAGATCGCCATCGCCAACCTCCTGACCGAACTCCTGCCCGTGCTCGACGACATCGGTCGCGCGCGGGAGCACGGCGAGCTGGTCGGCGGCTTCAAGTCGGTGGCCGAGTCGCTGGAGACCGTCGCGGCCAAGATGGGCCTGCAGCAGTTCGGCAAGGAGGGCGAGCCCTTCGACCCGACGATCCACGAGGCCCTGATGCACAGCTACGCGCCGGACGTCACCGAGACGACCTGCGTGGCGATCCTGCAGCCCGGGTACCGCATCGGCGAGCGCACCATCCGCCCCGCGCGGGTGGCCGTGGCCGAACCGCAGCCCGGCGCGCAGACCGTCAAGGCCGAGGACGCCGAGGAGGACACCGAGCCGAAGAAGGCCGGTGCCGCCGACAACGAGGAGAACGGTGGCCCGGAGGAGGGCTGACGTAATCACTGGAGCCCGGAAGGAGGGACGTCGGGGATGAGCACCAAGGACTTCATCGAGAAGGACTACTACAAGGTCCTCGGCGTCCCCAAGGACGCCACCGAGGCCGAGATCAAGAAGGCGTACCGGAAGCTCGCCCGCGAGTTCCACCCGGACGCCAACAAGGGCAACGTCAAGGCCGAGGAGCGCTTCAAGGAGATCTCCGAGGCGAACGACGTCCTCGGCGACCCCAAGAAGCGCAAGGAGTACGACGAGGCTCGCGCCCTGTTCGGCAACGGCGGCTTCCGCCCCGGGCCGGGCGCGGGCGGCGGCTCCTTCAACTTCGACCTGGGCGACCTCTTCGGGGGCGGCGGCACCAACGCCCAGGGCGGAGGCTTCGGCGGCGGCATCGGTGACGTCTTCGGGGGCCTGTTCAACCGGGGCGGCACGGGGACGACCCGTACCCAGCCGCGCCGCGGCCAGGACATCGACACCGAAGTGACCCTCAGCTTCACCGAGGCCATCGAGGGCGCGACGGTGCCGCTGCGGATGACCTCCCAGCAGCCCTGCAAGGCCTGTTCCGGCACCGGCGACAAGAACGGCACCCCGCGGGTGTGCCCGACCTGCGTCGGCACCGGCCAGGTCGCGCGGGGCTCCGGCGGCGGCTTCTCGCTGACCGACCCCTGCCCCGACTGCAAGGGCCGCGGCCTGATCGCCGAGCACCCCTGCCTGGAGTGCAGCGGCAGCGGGCGCGCCAAGTCCTCCCGCACCATGCAGGTCCGCATCCCGGCGGGCGTCACCGACCAGCAGCGCATCCGGCTGCGCGGCAAGGGCGCGCCCGGCGAGCGGGGCGGACCCGCGGGCGACCTGTACGTCACCGTGCACGTCGGCGAGCACCCGGTCTTCGGGCGCAAGGGCGACAACCTCACCGTCACCGTGCCGGTCACGTTCACCGAGGCGGCGCTCGGCGGCGAGGTGCGGGTCCCGACCCTCGGCGGCCCGCCCGTCACCCTGAAGCTCCCGCCCGGCACCCCCAACGGCCGCACCATGCGGGCGCGGGGCAAGGGCGCGGTCCGCAAGGACGGCACCCGCGGCGACCTCCTGGTCACCGTCGAGGTGAGTGTCCCCAAGGACCTGTCGGGGAAGGCTCGTGACGCACTGGAGGCGTATCGCGAGGCCACCGCGGGCGAGGACCCGCGGGCGGAGCTGTTCGAGGCCGCGAAGGGAGCTTGAGAGTGATGGACGGGCGTCGGCGCAACCCGTACGAACTGACCGAGGAGACCCCGGTCTACGTCATCTCGGTGGCGGCCCAGCTCTCCGGACTCCACCCCCAGACGCTGCGCCAGTACGACCGCCTGGGCCTGGTCTCCCCGGACCGCACCGCGGGCCGGGGCCGGCGCTACTCGGCCCGTGACATCGAACTGCTCCGCCAGGTGCAGCAGTTGTCGCAGGACGAGGGCATCAACCTGGCCGGTATCAAGCGCATCATCGAACTGGAGAACCAGGTCGCCGCCCTGCAGTCCCGTCTCGTGGAGATGCAGGCGGCCCTGGACGGCGCGGCGGCCGCGATGCAGCAGCGGGAGGCCGCCGTCCACGCCTCCTACCGACGCGACCTGGTCCCGTACCAGGAGGTCCAGCAGACCAGCGCGCTGGTGGTGTGGCGGCCCAAGAGACAGCAGCAGCCGGGCGACTGACGCCCGTCGGACGAACGGCCAGGGCCCGCGGACGTACCCCGTCCGCGGGCCCTCGTCGTGCCCGATCCGGTTGTGCCGCTCTTTGCCGGTCCATGAACTCCCTTTGAATGGAGGGTCCGTAAAGAGTGTTTGGAGGTGATTCCGCGATGCCTTCACAGAGTCAGCTGTGCGTGATGTTGCGGACTCGTTAAGTAGTTCTTCTTGACGCCGGGTGTGGCCTCCGCGTTGTCTTTTCAGACACCTGGGTCGTATTGCAGCGCCCACGTCCGGAACGCACCTGAAGTGAGCCCCCGAATGCGTCGTATCGCCATAGCCGTGGCCGCGTCCACCATGACCCTCTCGCTCGCCGGCTGCGGCATGCTCGACGCGACGGGGGACAGCGCGAGCGCGAGCCCGACCAAGGGCAACGACATCACCGTGGGCCTGCTGCTTCCGGAGACGGCCAACACCCGCTACGACAAGTTCGACTACCCCATCATCAAGAAGCAGGTGTCCGACCTCACCGGCAAGCAGGGCAAGGTCGTCTACGCCAACGCCGCGGCGGACGCCTCGCGGCAGGCCGAGCAGATGCAGAAGATGATCGACGAGAAGGTCGACATCATCCTGCTCGACGCGGTCGACTCGCACGCCATCGCCTCCGAGGTGAAGAAGGCCAAGGACGCGGGCGTCCCGGTCATCGCCTACGACCGGCTCGCCGAGGGCCCGATCGACGCGTACATCTCCTTCGACAACGAACTCGTCGGCGAGGTGCAGGCCCGCTCCCTGCTGGAGGCGCTGGGCTCGAACGCCAGCTCCTCCGACAAGATCGTCATGGTGAACGGCTCGCCGACCGACCCGAACGCCAAGCAGTTCAAGCAGGGCGCGCTCTCCGAGCTGACCGGCAAGGTGACGATAGCGGCGAGCTTCGACACCAAGGACTGGAAGCCGGAGAACGCCGAGGCCGAGATGACCCAGGCGATCGGCCAGATCGGCAAGGGCAACATCGCGGCCGTCTACGCCGCCAACGACGGCATGGCGGGCGGTGTCATCAAGGCCCTGAAGGCGGCCGGCGTCACCAGCCTGCCCCCGATCACCGGTCAGGACTCCGAACTCGACGCGGTGCAGCGCGTCGTGGCCGGCGAGCAGTACATGAGCGTCTACAAGTCCTACCCCGACGAGGCCCAGGCCGCCGCGCAGATGGCCGTCGCCAAGGTCCAGGGCAAGGACATCCAGTTCGACGCCCTCACCCAGGACAAGGTGGACAGCCCCACCACCAAGGGCATCCCGTCGCGGCTGGTCCAGGTGACCGCCCTGACCAAGAAGACCGTCAAGGACACGGTCATCGCGGACGGCATCTACACCGTCGGCGACATCTGCACCCCCAAGTACAAGGCGGCGTGCCTGGCCGTCGGCCTGAAGTAGCCGCCCCCGCGCGTACCGCGAGCCGTACGACCCCGGTCGTACGGCTCGCAGCCGTGTGGGGCCGCGCCACGGCCCCTGGGGGCCCTCCCGGGCAGCGCGCCGCCCCCGTGGGCGCGACACGGCGGTCCCGGCGCGACGGGGGACCGGGGCCGGTGCCGCTCCGGGCGCCCGGGGGAGCGACGCCGACGATGCCGTGGTCATGTGCCCGCCCCAACCGTCAGCTTGTTGCAATGCGAGGGGCGGAGCCTGGACGATTCCGGGGCATATCGGCGGTTTACGACTCCCACGATGGGGTGAGCCGTGTTGCGGACCCGGTCGGCGCCGCGCATAGTTGCGCTGCGGAAGTGGCAGCACACCGGGGGTGGAATGGGCGATGGCCGGGCGGAGGGCGGAGGAGCATCCTCACGGTGCCGACCGGCTGTGCGAGGCCGGGGATCGGTTGTATTCCCGGGCCGTACGCCGGGGACGGGTGCCTCGCACGGACGCCGACGCGGTGCCCTGCCTGCTGGAACTGGCCCTGCTGCACCCCGACCCCGACGACATGGACTGGCTGGTGCCGACCTCCCCGCAGGAGGTCATGACCAGGCTGCTGCGCGGGGTCCACGACGAGGTCAGCGAGAGCCAGCGCCGGGTGGGCTCGGCGGTGGCCGCGTTCGAGTGGTACGCCGGCCTCGGGCAGCTGCACGCGTCGCCGGCACCTGCCGGGGGCAGCGCGGTGCGGGTGCTGGACGGGCTCTCCCGGATCCAGGCCGCGATGGACGAGGCGACCGAGGCGTGCACCACCGAGGTGCTCACCGTGCAGCCGGGCGGCATCCGGCGCGAGGCCGAGCTGAGCGAGGGGCTGCACCGGGCCCTGGCCCTGCGCGGCCGGGGCGTGCGGATGCGCGACCTGTACACGCACGTCGCGCGGCACGGGCAGGGACTCATCAACTATCTGGAGCTGATGGGCGGCACGGTCGAGGCGCGCACGCTGGACGAGGTCATCGACCGGCTCATCCTCTTCGACCGCACGGTGGCCTTCGTCCCCGCCAACGCCGAGCGCACGATGGCCCTGGAACTGCGCCACCCGGCGCTGGTGCAGTACCTGGTGACCGTCTTCGAACGGCTCTGGCGCCTGGCCATCCCGCTCACCGCGCCGCTGCCCGACACCGGTATCGAGGGCATCTCGCACCGCGAGCAGTCCATCGCCGCGCTGCTCGCCGAGGGCCATCAGGACGCGGTGATCGCCGAGCGGCTCGGCATCAGCGTGCGCACCTGCCGGGCGCACATCGCCCGGCTGTCGGAGACGCTCGGCGCGGCGAGCCGTGCCCAGCTGGGCGTGCGCATCGCCCAGGTGGGGCTGGACGGCCGGCACCGGGGCCTGCCGGCCTCCCGGCTCGGCGCTCCCGACCCGGAGTCCCCGAGCGTGCGCTGAGACGTCCGGGCCGGGCGCGGCCGTGGGTCACCCGGCCGTCCCCTCACGCGCGTCGAGGATCCCCGACCGCCCGATGAGGTAGCCCAGCTGGGCGCGGCTGTCGCTGCCGAGGGTGGCGGCGAGCTTGGCGATGTGCAGCCGGGCGGTGCGGATGTTCATCCCGAGGCGCTCGGCCACGGCGGCGTCGGTGAGGCCCTCGACGAGCAGGGCGGCGATGGCCCGCTGGCGCGGGGTGACACCGTCCAGGGACGGGCGGGAGACGGCCTGCGGGTGCAGCGGGGTGGCCAGGCGCCACAGCCGGTCGAAGACCGTCGCCAGATAGCCGACCATCGCCGGGTGGCGGACCTCCAGCGCCAGGGTGCGGTCCTTGCTCGCCGGGAGGAAGGCCACCTCGCGGTCCAGCACGAGCAGGCGCTCGGTGATCTCGTTCAGGGTGCGGGCCTGTACGTCGCCCCTCAGCCGCTCGTAGCGGGCCTGGACGGTGGGGGCGTGGCGCAGGGTGTGCTGGTAGAGCGTGCGGATGCGGCCGCCGCGGTCCAGCAGGGCCTGGTCCCGGTCGAAGGCGAGGGCGTGCAGCTCGGGTGTCGTACGGGTGTGGGTGACGTGCGGCTGGATCGCCAGGCACTCGGTGCGGGCGTCGGTCATGGCGTGGGTGATGACCTGGTTGATGCGGTCGATGCCGCTGTGCACCCGGATCGTCGGCGGGTCGCCGGGGGCGGTGTCCGGCAGGCCGGGTCCCGTCCGCAGCAGGGGTTCGAGGGCCTTGGCGATGCGTGCCTCGCGCCGGCGCTCGTCCGCGACGCGTTCGGCGGAGGCGCACAGCAGTTCCTGCAGGGCGACGGCGGCGGCGACCGGTTCGAGCCGGCTCATGTCGGCCAGGGACGGCTGCAGCAGCCCGAACCGCAGCAGGCAGGGGGCGGCTTCGGCGTCCGCGGCCCTGATCCGCCCGTCCCGCAGGGCGCGTTCGTACAGCGCCGTGCCCTGGGCGCACAACTCCTCGATGCCGTGCTCCGGGTGGGGTGTCGGCCCTGTCATCGCGTCAGTGGTCCCGGTCCAGCAGGCCCGACTGTGCGATGAGGTAGCCGAGCTGGGCGCGGCTGCCGCTGCCCAGGGCCAGGGCCAGTTTGGCGATGTGCGCGCGGCAGGTCCGTACGTTCATGCCGAGGCGGCGCGCAATCGCCTCGTCCACGTGGCCCTCGACGAGGAGTTTGGCGATGGAGTGCTGGATCTCGGTGATGCCGTCGGGCGCCGTCTCGTAGCGGGCGCCGGCGCTCAGCGGGACCGCCCGGTCCCACATGAACTCGAAGACCTTGATGAGGTAGCGGACCAGGCCCGGGTGACGCAGTTCCAGGGCGACCTGCTGGTCGTCCCGGATGGGGATGAAGGCGACCGTCTCGTCGCAGATGATGAGACGCTCCACCAGCTCGTCGATGGTGCGGTACTCGGCCTTGCCGTTGGCGAGCTGGGAGACGTAGGCCAGCTTCTCCGGGTTGTAGCGCGCGGTGTGCTGGTAGAGGGTGCGGATGCGCACCCCGCGTTCGATCAGCGGCCGGTCGCGCTCCAGGCCGCGCAGCAGGCTCCGTTCGGACAGGCGCTCGCTGGGCTGGACGGTGAGCACCTCGGTCTGGCACTGCGAGGTGGCCTGGTTCAGCGCCGCGTTGATGCGTTCGCCGCCCTCCAGCACCGTGATGGAGTCGCTGGTCGTCGCCATGTGGCTGCTGAGGGCCATGAACGGCTCGAAAGCGTCGGCAAGTTGGATGGACAACCGCCTGCGTTCGGTGATCTCCCGTTCGATGGGGCTGAGCCGCTGTGCCAGGGCCACGGGCGCGGGAAGCGGGCGCAGCCATTCCGGATCGTCCGGGTCGGGGTGCAGAAGGGCGAACTCCAGCAGGCAGGGGGCGGGTTCGACCTCGGCGCGGGCGATGCGTCCGGCCCGCAGCGCGTCGGCGTAGAGGCGGCCCCCTTGCTCGCACATCTCGGTCACCGCATGGGGATGTGCAGCTTTAGTCTGATTCGTTGCCAAATCTCCACCCCCCAGGGTCCTGAACATGCAGGAACATGATGCATCGATTATGTGGCCACGACGTGCCCGAATGAGCCATCGTCGTACTCGACGGGGGAAGAGGGGACCTTCAAGTGAGGACGAAGCCGACTATGGGCAAGAGACTGCTTCGCTCGATACTTGTCGCCGCATTCTCCGTCCTGGTGACCGTGGGGGCGCTCGGCGGCCTCACGAGTGAGAAGGGTGACGCACGAGCGGACACCACCTGGCCGACCGTGGCCGCAAGGCACGCCGTCGCCAGTGACACCACGTGGCCGATGCAATCCACGGACGGTGTGAGGAGCTGACGTGACTACCCCGCCTGACGACCGCTCCTTCCGTCGTGAAATGGCCACCGCCTACCGCTCCGGATGGCACTTCATCGACCTGGTCACCGCCATCCCCCACAGTGGTGACTCGCTGATGGTGACCGTGTTCGGTGAGCCGGTCGTCGTCACGCGGGACGAGGACGGCGACGTGCGGGCGTTCCGGTGCCTGCGCAAGCCGCGCGGCGCACCACAGCCGGTGCGCTGCGCCATCCGGTACGGAATGATCTTTGTGAATCTGGACCAGCGGGACCACCGGTTGTCCGAGCCGGCGGACCCCGATCTGAGGACCATCTCGGCCACCCCCCGCAGTGCCTGACGCGATTCCCCCGTCGTAAAAGATCGCTCAGGCGCTTCCCCCCGCAGCGGCGTCACCGTGACCTGAACACGGTGACCCCGCTGCAGTTTGCGGAGACATTTCGGGGTATGGATGTGCTTCCACACTGGCTGGAAACAGCCGTGTGTCAGCCCCGCCCGAGCGCCCGTTCCAGCTCGATCTCGATGACCACGCGGAGGGGGTTCGGCCTGGGCGTGCGCCCGTAGCGCTCGGCGTAGCGCCGCTCCGCCTCCGCGATGCGCTCCGGCTCCGTGCGCACGCGCGCGCGTCCCTCCAGCGTCGCCCAGCGGCGCCCGTCCACCTGGCACGCGGCGACCCGGGCGCCCCCGGGGCCGGCCGCGCGCACATGGGAGACCTTCGCGCTCTCCCGGCTCGCGATCACCCGCGCGAGACCGGCCGCGGGGTCGTACGTCACCCCCACCGGCACCACGTGCGGGCTGCCGTCCGGCCGCAGCGTCGTCAGCGTGCACAGGTGCCGCTCCCGCCAGAAGTCGAGGTACGCCTCGTCCGGGGCACCCGGATCCACGGAGTATGTCGCCATGTCCGGAAACCTAGCCGGAGGGCCGTGCATCCATAGCCTTGAGTGGAATAGACTCAACTTTGTGTAAGTTGGTCAAGTCAGCAGTGGGATGCCGAGGAGGAGAACGCGAACGTGGACGCCGAGCTGACCAACAGGAGCCGGGACGCGATCAACGCGGCAAGCAGCCGCGCCGTGACCGAGGGGCACCCGGACCTCACCCCCGCTCATCTGCTGCTGGCTCTGCTCCAGGGCCAGGACAACGAGAACATCACCGACCTGCTCGCCGCCGTCGAGGCCGACCAGGCCGCCGTGCGCGCCGGCACGGAGAAGCTGCTGGCCGGGCAGCCCAGCGTGACCGGCTCCACCGTCGCGCCCCCGCAGCCCAACCGGGAGCTGCTGGCCGTGATCGCCGACGCCGGTGAGCGCGCGAAGGACCTCGGGGACGAGTACCTGTCCACCGAGCACCTGCTGATCGGCATCGCCGCGAAGGGCGGCGCGGCCGGCGAGGTGCTGGTGGGGCAGGGCGCCGCCGCGAAGAAGCTGCTGGAGGCCTTCCGGAAGGCCAGGGGAGGACGCCGCGTGACCACCGCCGATCCCGAGGGCCAGTACAAGGCCCTGGAGAAGTTCGGCACCGACTTCACCGCCGCCGCCCGCGAGGGCCGGCTCGACCCGGTGATCGGGCGGGACCAGGAGATCCGGCGGGTCGTGCAGGTGCTGAGCCGCCGCACCAAGAACAACCCCGTCCTCATCGGCGAACCCGGTGTCGGCAAGACCGCCGTCGTGGAGGGGCTCGCCCAGCGGATCGTGAAGGGCGACGTGCCCGAGTCGCTGAAGGACAAGCGGCTGGTCGCGCTGGACCTCGGCGCGATGGTGGCCGGCGCCAAGTACCGCGGTGAGTTCGAGGAGCGGCTGAAGGCCGTCCTCGCCGAGATCAAGGACTCCGACGGGCAGATCATCACGTTCATCGACGAGCTGCACACGGTCGTCGGGGCCGGCGCGGGCGGCGACTCCGCCATGGACGCCGGCAACATGCTCAAGCCGATGCTGGCCCGCGGCGAGCTGCGCATGGTCGGCGCGACCACCCTCGACGAGTACCGGGAGCGGATCGAGAAGGACCCCGCCCTGGAGCGCCGCTTCCAGCAGGTGCTGGTCGCTGAGCCGACCGTCGAGGACACCATCGCGATCCTGCGCGGCCTCAAGGGCCGGTACGAGGCCCACCACAAGGTGCAGATCGCGGACAGCGCCCTGGTGGCCGCGGCCACCCTGTCCGACCGGTACATCACCTCCCGCTTCCTGCCGGACAAGGCCATCGACCTCGTCGACGAGTCCGCCTCCCGGCTGCGCATGGAGATCGACTCCTCGCCCGTCGAGATCGACGAACTCCAGCGCGCCGTCGACCGGCTCAAGATGGAGGAGCTGGCGATCGGCAAGGAGACCGACCCGGCCTCCCGCGAGCGCCTGGAGAAGCTGCGCCGCGACCTCGCCGACAAGGAGGAGGAGCTGCGCGGACTCACCGCCCGCTGGGAGAAGGAGAAGCAGTCCCTCAACCGGGTCGGTGAGCTGAAGGAGAAGCTGGACGACCTGCGCGGCCAGGCCGAACGCGCCCAGCGCGACGGCGACTTCGACACCGCGGCCAAGCTGCTCTACGGCGAGATCCCGGAGTCGGAGAAGGAGCTGGAGGCCGCCTCCGAGGCCGAGGAGGAGGTCGCCAAGGACACGATGGTCAAGGACGAGGTCGGCGCCGACGACATCGCCGACGTCGTGGCCGCCTGGACCGGCATCCCCGCCGGGCGCCTGCTGGAGGGCGAGACGCAGAAGCTGCTGCGCATGGAGGACGAGCTGGGCAAGCGGCTCATCGGCCAGGGCGAGGCCGTCCGCGCGGTGAGCGACGCCGTACGGCGTTCGCGCGCCGGGATCGCCGACCCCGACCGGCCCACCGGCTCCTTCCTCTTCCTCGGCCCCACCGGTGTCGGCAAGACGGAACTCGCCAAGGCGCTCGCGGACTTCCTCTTCGACGACGAGCGGGCCATGGTCCGCATCGACATGTCGGAGTACGGCGAGAAGCACAGCGTGGCCCGGCTGGTCGGCGCGCCCCCCGGCTACGTCGGCTACGAGGAGGGCGGCCAGCTCACCGAGGCCGTGCGCAGGCGCCCGTACAGCGTCGTCCTGCTGGACGAGGTGGAGAAGGCCCACCCCGAGGTCTTCGACATCCTGCTCCAGGTGCTGGACGACGGCCGCCTGACGGACGGTCAGGGCCGCACGGTCGACTTCCGCAACACCATCCTGGTGCTCACCTCCAACCTGGGCAGCCAGTTCCTGGTCGACCCGCTCACCGGCGAGGCGGAGAAGAAGCAGCAGGTGCTGGAGGTCGTCCGGACGTCCTTCAAGCCCGAGTTCCTCAACCGGCTGGACGACCTGGTCGTGTTCTCCGCGCTGACCAAGCCCGAGCTGGAGCGGATCGCCGCGCTCCAGCTGGAGCGGCTCGGCAGGCGGCTCGCCGAGCGCCGGCTCACCCTGGACGTCACCCCCGAGGCGCTGGCCTGGCTCGCGGAGGAGGGCATGGACCCGGCGTACGGCGCCCGTCCGCTGCGCCGCCTGGTGCAGAGCGCCATCGGCGACCGGCTCGCCCGGGAGATCCTCTCCGGCGAGATCAAGGACGGCGACACGGTCCGCGTGGACCGCTTCGGCGAGGGCCTGCTGGTGGGCCCGGCCACCGGGAAGACGCTGTGACGCTCACACGGTGTACGCGCTGAACCGTACGAGGGCCCGGTCCGGGCCCTCGTACGCCACCTCCACCTCGACCGCGTCCCGCCCCGGTGCCGGCCGGGGGCGCCTCGTCGCCCTGACCGTTGAGGTAGAGGCAGAGGTCCGTCCCCTTGCCGCAGTCGTCCGTACCCGTCTCCGGTTCCGGCGCATGCGGATAGGCGGCTTTCAGCCAGCCGCGTACCCCGCTCCTCGGCATCCGGAAGGAGCCGTCGTAGCTGGTGTCCAGCCAGACCTGCACCGTGCAGTGCGCGCCGGACGCCTCCTCGGGCAGCTTCGCCCCGCCGAAGGCCAGCGCCTCGGCGCAGGGCGCCCTGCGCGGAGCCGTGGCCCGCTGCACCGCCTGGCCGGCCACGAACCCCACGACCCGCGGGATCAGCCACATCACGGCCGTGAAGCAGAGCCCCGCGGCGAGCGTGATCAGAATCCACCTGACGGCCACCCGTCCCGTCACACCGACCCCCACTCGTCCACCGGCCGTCCACCCCGGCAGCCGGATCATGTCGGCCAAAGGCTGACAGGCCCCGGCGGGGCTTGCCACCCCCCTCCCCGGATGGGGGAGGATGGCGGAATCCGCACGAAGGGAAAAACACGGTGAGCATCGACCCGTCCTCGATTCCGAACTTCGGGGGCCAGCCCGAGCCGCAGCCCCAGGGACCGGGTGGCCCCGTCGTCCCGGATCAGGACCTCGTGAAGCAGCTCCTCGACCAGATGGAGCTGAAGTACGTCGTCGACGAGGAGGGTGACCTCGCGGCGCCGTGGGAGCAGTTCCGCACGTACTTCATGTTCCGTGGGGAGGCCGAACAGGCGGTCTTCTCGGTGCGGACCTTCTACGACCGCCCCCACAAGATCGACGAGAAGCCCCAGCTGCTGGAGTCCGTCGACGACTGGAACCGCCGCACCCTGTGGCCCAAGGTGTACACCCACACCCACGACGACGGCACCGTCCGCCTCATCGGCGAGGCCCAGATGCTGATCGGCGCGGGCGTCGACCTCAACCACTTCGTCTCCTCCACGGTCAGCTGGGTGCGGGCCGCGATCGAGTTCGACAAGTGGCTGGTCGAGCAGCTCGGCCTGGAGCAGGAGGCCGAAGGGACCGACGAGCCCGAGGACGGCGAGGAGTAGGTCCGAGGGACTTCCGCAGCCTTCTACAGCGGCGCGTGCGCGAGCACGACCAGGTACGCGCCGTAGAGGTACGAGAGCCCGGCCAGGGACGCGACCAGCACGGTCGCGTGCCAGGGCCGGGCTCTCGCCGTACGCACCAGCGCCCGGGCCGGCGGCAGCAGCAGCGGGAAGGCGGGCAGCAGGAAGCGCGGCTTGGACTCGAAGACCCCCGACCCGCCGAGCACGACCAGCAGCAGCACCCCGCTGTACACCAGGAGCGGGAGCGGGGCCCGGTCCAGCACCAGCAGCAGGTACAGCAGCACCCCCACGGCCACCAGCAGCAGGGTCACCGGGAACACCAGGCGGCTGGGGTGCGTCACCAGCGTGTGCACGACGTGCAGCGAGCCCCGCCCGAAGTCGAACCGCGAGCCCCACCGCGCCTGCACGTCGAAGTAGCCGCCCAGCAGATCGCCCCGGCGCCGGCCGACCCAGAGCAGATACGCCGTCCAGCCCAGCGGGGCGAGCGCCGCGCCCGTCCACAGCCTGTGGGAAACCCGGCCGCGCCGCCGCCACACCTCCCAGGCGGCCGACGCCAGGACCGCGGCGGCGACCGCGAACCCGTTCGGCCGGGCGAGCCCCGCGAGCGCCGCCAGCGAGCCCGCCCACAGCCATCTCCCGGTCAGCACCGCGTACAGCGACCAGGCCGCGAACGCGGTCAGCACCGGCTCGGTGTACGCCATCGACAGCACCACCGAGTGCGGCAGCAGCCCCCACAGCAGCACCAGCGCGATGCCCACGGCCCGCCCGTACAGCCGGGTTCCCAGCGCGTGGATCCCGGCCGCGGCCACGGCAGCCGCGGTCCACGACACCAGCAGCCCGGCCCCGCCCCCGCCGAACGGGGTCACCGCGGTCACCGCCCGCACCAGCCCCGGGTAGAGCGGGAAGAACGCCAGGTCGCTGTAGCCGTGGCTGTTCAGGGCGCGGCCGTAGCCGTGGGCGGCGATGCCCAGGTACCAGACCGAGTCCCAGGACCGGGCCAGCAGGGACAGCGGATGTCTGCCCACGGCCTCGGCGAGCAGCGCCAGGACGGCGGCACCGGCGAGCCGTACGCCGAGGAACAGCCCCACGGCGACGCCGCTCGCCCTGACGAGGGACGTGGCGGTCCGCTCCCCGGGCGCCGGTTCGGGTGTGGTGACGGACGGAGCGAGGACGGTGCTGGCGTGAGTCACACCTCCGCACCTTGCAAGGGCCCGGGCGCGGATGCGAGCAGGGCGCGGCCAACTGGCGGTGCCCTGTCCCTCACATGGCCCGCAACCGCCGCGCCGCCTCCCGCAGCACCTCCTCGCGCTTGCAGAACGCGAACCGCACGAACGGCGCCCCCGCCTCCCGGTCGTCGTAGAAGACCGCGTTGGGGATGGCGACCACGCCCGCGCGCTCCGGCAGGGCGCGGCAGAAGGCGAAGCCGTCCTTCTCGCCGAGGGGCCGGATGTCGGTGGTCACGAAGTAGGTGCCGGCCGGCCGGAAGACCTCGAAGCCGGCCTCCGCCAGCCCCTCGGCCAGGATGTCCCGGCGGGCCAGCATGGACCGGCGCAGCTCCTCGAAGTAGGAGTCGGGCAGGGCGAGGGCCTCGGCCACCGCGTACTGGAAGGGGCCCGAGGAGACGTAGGTCAGGAACTGCTTCGCCGAGCGCACCGCCGTCACCAGCTCGGGCGCGGCCGTCACCCAGCCCACCTTCCAGCCGGTGAAGGAGAAGGTCTTCCCCGCCGAGCCGATGGTCACCGTGCGCCCGCGCATCCCGGGGAACGTGGCCAGCGGCAGGTGCTCGGCGTCGTCGAAGACCAGGTGCTCGTACACCTCGTCCGTCACCACCAGCAGGTCCCGCTCCACCGCCAGCTCGGCGATCGCGGCCAGCTCCGCGCGCGTGAGGACCGTGCCGGTCGGGTTGTGCGGGGTGTTGACCAGCAGCAGGCGGGTGCGGTCCGTGACGGCCGCGCGCAGTTCGTCGAGGTCCAGGCGGAAGCTGCCGTCGTGCGGCCTGAGGGTCACCGGTACCCGCCTGCCGCCCGCCATGGCGATGCTCGCCGCGTAGGAGTCGTAGTACGGCTCCAGGGCCACGACCTCGTCGCCCGGCTCCAGCAGCGCCAGCAGCGAGGCCGCGATGGCCTCCGTGGCGCCCGCCGTGACCAGCACCTCGGTGTCGGGCTCGTAGGACAGTCCGTAGCGGCGCAGCTGGTGCGCGGCGATCGCGGTGCGCAGCTCGGGGATGCCGGGGCCCGGCGGGTACTGGTTGCCCCGGCCGTCGCGCAGCGCCCGCACGGCCGCCTCCCTGACCTCCTCGGGGCCGTCGGTGTCGGGGAAGCCCTGCCCCAGGTTGATCGACCCGGTGGCCACGGCGAGGGCGGACATCTCGGCGAAGATCGTCGTCCCGAACTCGGCGAGCCGGCGATTGAGGTGGGGGCGCGCGGTGGAGGTCATGGCGGTCATCCTGCGCCCAAGCTCCGGAGTTCCTCAACCGGCCGCCCCGAACGAGCGCCTGCGCAGGTGACCGGTGTCCTGTTCCGGGCCCCCGCGGTCCTACCGAGGTCCCATGGTTCCTGCCTCGCTCGGGTGAGGGGCGATCAGCCCGCGGCGCGATGTGTCCGGCGCATGCCAGGCGGAGGCTGGGATCCGGCCGGAGACGCCGGCCCGGCGGTCTCGGCCGCCGGTCGATCGCGAAGGACCTCCCATGAACCGTTCCGTCATGCCCGGCCGCCGCATCCGGACCGCCGCGGCGGGCGCCGCACTGCTGATCGCCGTCGCCGCCGCCGGTACGGCGGTCGCCTCCGACGACGCGGCCGGGAGCCACGGGCCGAGGCGCGAGGCCGCTTCGCTGACGGGCACCGGCAAGCTGTACCGCTCCCTGGGGGACGACATCCACTTCACCTTCGACGCGCACCTGGGCGCCAAGGACCTGATGCGCCCGGACAAGGCGCACGGGACCTTCCGCTTCAGCCACTACCTGCACGGCGAGGGCGCGTGGGCGCAGGGCCGGATCGACTGCCTGGTCACGGGCGGCAAGGTGGCCGTGGCCACGGGCGTCATCACCAGGTCCACCCTGAGCGGGTCCGTGGACAAGCGGGTGGGCTTCACCGTCGACGACAAGGGCGGGCACGGCGATCGGCTCGGCTACAGCTGGGCGGCGACGGGCAGCCCGCGCGACACGGACGACCTGCCGAAGTGCGTGAGCTCCGCCCCGTTCGAGAAGGTGGAGAGCGGCGACTTCACGGTCGTCCCCTGGGAGCCGAAGCTCTAGAGGCACCGCCGGCGGGCGAAGGACCCTCTGAAGTTCCTCAACTCCGCTTTGGCCGCCGTGGCGCCCGGGCATCCCCCGGTCACCGCGGCCCACGGGGGGCTGTCTCGGGGGAACGGAAAGCAGGTGGCGTCATGGGAACCTTCTTCGTCGTGGCGGCGGTCGTGATCGTCTGCGCGGTGATCGCCACGTCCGTGGCCGACAGGAGCGGCAAGGGGCGCGGCGGGCGGTCGTCCGGCGCACGGAGCTCGTCGTCCTCGTCGTCCGACGGCGGCAGCTGGTGGGCCGGTGGCACGGACTCCGGCTCGTCCGGAGGGCACCACTCCGGAGGGCACCACTCCGGCGGCGGTCACCACTTCTGCGGCGGCGGTCACTCGTGCGGCGGGGGTCACTCCTGCGGCGGGGGCGGCTGCGGGGGAGGAGGCCACTGACCCGCGAGGGCCGGCCCTGCGGCGCCCGCGCCTGCCGCGCCACGGCGCCCGCCGGGCTGGGCATCCGGCGGGCGTCCGCCCGCCCCGGGACCCCGCCCGGCGGGCGCCGTGGTTGAACAGTTGAGCAGAGGAGCCCTCTGAGGGATGGAAACCCCACGAAGTTGGGTAAAAACGCTGTGGCGTCGTCACTGTTCATGATTCCCTCTAAATCGCCAACGCAGCCCCTCGGACGTCCCGCAGACTCCCCTCCCGGCCGGGCCGGCCGGGCTGACATGGCCGAACTCCCCCTCCATGCGTGTTAGCGGAGCCGATCCATGCTCACGACCCTGAACACCACCTACACCGATACCCGTGCGGCCGACCTGGCCTGGGCCCTGGGACGCGAGCCGCTGCCCGCACTGGCCACCCTCGACCTCGAACTGACCGGCGTGAAACTCCAGTTGCGGCTGCTCGGCGCGTCCCACCAGGTGCTCCTGGAGGAGCAGCGGGGCGTGTGCTCGGAGACGGTCGCGTGCATCGCCGGCTCCAGCACCCCGCTGCCGCTCGGCGTCGCCAAGCGCGTCGGCGACTGGGAGTACGAGTTCGCGGCGCGCGTCGAGGTGCTCACCCCCGGCTCGTTCGCGGGCCGCGCCCAGGAGTTGCTGGCCCTCGTCTCCGACCATCCGCACGGCCTCGCGGGCGTCTTCCCCGGCAGCCCGCACGCCTTCACCGCGATGCTGGCCAAGCGGCAGGAGGGGCAGGTGCACTGGCTGACCTGGCACGCCTATCCGCAGGACGGCCAGTTGGTCGCCACCAGGACCCGCGTCGGGGCACGGGTGCGGGTGGCGCGGCCCGACTGAGGCACGCCGTGCCACGGCGGGAACGGCATAAACCCACCAGGCGTCAACTGTCCCCAGATCCACACGTGTGGGTGACGAGGCGTACCCGGCGTGTGACGTAACGTCGGGGAGTGATCGAACCGCACGCCCCCGCGCCCCCGGGCGCCCCGCCCTCCTGGACAGGGCCGGCCCGGCTGCCCGTGCGACCCGGCACGGGGCGGTTCCTGGTCCTGGTGTGCGTCTTCGTCTGCGCCGCCTGTGGGCTCGTCTACGAACTCGAACTGGTCGCGTTCGCGTCGTACTTGATGGGCGACTCGGTCACCCAGGCCTCCGTCGTGCTGTCCGTGATGGTGTTCGCGATGGGCATCGGCTCCCTCGGCGCCAAACGGCTGCGCTGGCACGCGGCCGCCGGCTTCGGCGCCGTCGAGTCGGCCCTCGCGCTGATCGGCGGGTGCAGCGCGATGGCGCTGTACGCCGTGTTCGCCTGGACCGGCGGCTGGGGCGGCGTGTGGGCCGACGGCCCGCGCTGCCTCCTCGTCGCCTTCTCCCTCGCCATCGGCCTGCTCATCGGTGCCGAGGTCCCGCTGCTGATGGAGCTGATCCAGCGCATCCGCCGGCAGGACGCGGGCGGGGCGGTGGCCGACCTGTTCGCGGCCGACTACGTGGGCGCGCTGGTCGGCGGGCTGGCCTTCCCCTTCCTTCTCCTGCCGTTCCTCGGCCAGTTGACGGGCGCCCTGCTCACCGGCACGGTCAACGTCGTGGCGGGCGGCGCCCTGGTGCTGGGCCTCTTCCGCCGCGACCTCACCCGCCGCGCCCGCTGGACCCTCCTGCTGGTCGGCCTCACCGTGCTCGGCGTCCTCGGCTCCGCCGCCGCCCTCGCCGGCGACTTCGAACGGGCCGCCCGGCGCGCGGTGTACGGCGGGGACGTGCGGGTCGCCGTGCAGACCGGCGTCCAGGAGGTCGTCCTGGCCGGCGGCACCGACGGCAAACCCCTCGACCTCTTCCTCGACGGCCGGCTGCGCGTCGGCGGCCGCGACGAACGCCGCTACCACGAGGCCCTGGTCCACCCGGCCATGTCGGGGTCCCACGCGCGCGTACTGATCCTCGGCGGCGGCGACGGCCTGGCCGCCCGCGAGGTGCTGCGCCGCCGCGGGGTGCGGCGCGTCGACGTCGTCGAACTCGACCCCGGGCTCGTCCGCCTGGCCCGTCGCGACCCCGGGCTGTCCGCCGCCAACGGCCACGCCTTCGAGGACCCCCGCGTCCGCCTGATAACGGACGACGCCCTCGGGTGGCTGCGCGACGCCCCGGCGGGGGCGTACGACGTCGTGATCGCCGATCTGCCCGACCCCGGCATCACCGCCAGCACCAAGCTGTACTCCCAGGAGTTCTACGGTCTGACCCGCCGCGTCCTGGCCCCCGGCGGCCGCCTCCTGGTGCACGCCGGACCGGTCGCCGCGCGCCCCCGCGCCTTCTGGACCGTCGCCGCCACCCTGCGCGCGGCCGGCTTCGCCACCACCCCCTACCGGGTCCTCGGCCACGACTCCGGTTTCCCGGCGGGCCCCGACCGCTCGGCCGGCGCCCCCGGGGCACCGCACGACTGGGGATTCCTGCTGGCCGCCCCGGGCCGCCTGGCCCCGCCCCTGCGCCTGGACGCCGGGGATCACCCGCGCACCCTCACGCGGGCCGTGCTGGCGGCGGACCGCAGGGCGGCCGAGCGGACGCGGATCGGCGGGCTGCCGGCCTCCACGTTGGTTCATCCGCGCTACTGAGGGGCGACCCGGGCATGTGCGCGTCCATCCGAGGGTACGATCCGGCCCCACCTGGGTAGGCTCAGCCGACATGGAGCACCAGGTCTTCGTTCCGGTTCCGGTGGAACGGCTCGCAGCGGCACTCGCCGACCCCTCGCGAGTCGCCCGAGCCGTCCCAGGGCTCCAGCAGGACGCCGGCGCCGAACCCGTCGCCGGGCGGCTGAAGCTGCGCGTCGGCGGACACTCCGTCACCTACCGCGGCGCGGTGCGGGTGGCCGCCCGCGAGGACGGCACGTACGCCGTCGAGGGCGACGCCACCGAGGCCCGCGGCACCGGGTCGGTCAAGCTCGCGCTCACCCTGCGCGTCGCCGGGGCCGAGGGCGGCACCACGGTCACCGTGACCGGCACGGCGGACGCGGACGGCCGGATCACGGAACTGCCCGGGGAGGCGGTGGCCTCGGCGGCGGCACGGCTGCTGAACCGTTTCCTGGAATCCCTCGGGGCACAGGAGGGCGCGGCCCCGGAGCCGGAGTCGGCGTCGCGGCCGGAGCCCGGGCACACCTCCGTCTTCGACACCGAGATCCCCCCGCCGTCCCTCGACGCCGACGAGGACGACGAGGACGCCGGGGACGCGGGGGACGGCGAGAGCGGGAGCACCGGCGAGGACGCGGCGGAACGGCCCGCGGGAGACTTCGCCGACACCGGCGTACCGCCCGCCGAGGCCGCGCACGCGCGCCGCACGATGATCGGCCGCAGCGCCGAAGAGGTCGACCACGCCCCGCCCCGCGGCCGCTACGCCCCCGTACCGGCCCCCCAGACCGTCGCCGGCAGCCAGGCCCTGCGCTGGGCGGCCCCCGCGGCGGCCCTCGCCCTGGCCTCGGCGATCGTGGTGACCCGGGCCCTGCGCCGCCGCCGCTAGGGCCCGTCTGACCATTCGCGTCGGACCCGAAGGGCGGCCGCGCGGCGAGAGTGCGTGCATGGCGTCGCGCGGCAGACGGGAATGGTCGGACAGGCCCTAGGAACCGCCCCGCGGGCCCGGCCTCACGAAGGGTCCCGGTCCATCCCGAACGAGTCGTGGACCGGCCGCACCTCGACCGCGACGACGTGGAAGTCGAGGACGCGTCCGGCGATCTCCCGGGCCCGCTCCGGGGTCGCGCAGTCGACGACGTAGTAGGCGGTCAGGTGCACGGCCGCCTCCCCGAACGGCCCCCGCGCCGCCGTCGCCGGGCCGTCCGGGCGCCACCGGAGCGTCCTGGTGTCCCGGGGATACGCCAGCCCGGCGCCGTTCACCAGTTCGCCGGTACCGGCCAGATCGGCGTGCAGCGCCTCGTGCCTGCGGAACACCTCGGCACGCTGCCCGGCGGTCATCGCCTCGGTCGCCGCGGGATCGGCGTACATCAGCACCATGTACTTCACGGACCCACCCTGCACCCCGTGTACGCGCGACGCCCCCTTGATCGCCCCAGTAGGGTCGTGCCGTGAGTAACGAAGACATCACGCTGACCGCGGGCGACGCGGAGGTGACCGTACAGCCGGGCAACGGCGGCCGGATCGGCGGGCTGCGGATCGACGGCACGGAACTGCTGCGGCAGGGCGAGCGCTTCGGCTGCTTCCCGATGGTGCCGTGGTGCGGCCGGATCCGGGACGGCCGCTTCCTGGACGGCGCCACCGTCCGCCAGATGCCGCTCAACTCCCCGCCCCACGCCATCCACGGCACCGTCCGCGACGGCGCCTGGCGCACCGCGCGCGTCTCGGAGGCCGAGGCGGTGATCACGTACGAACTGGTCGACCCCTGGCCGCACTCCGGCCGCGTCACCCAGATCGTCACGCTCGCCGAGGACAGCCTGACGCTGACGATGGCCGTGGAGACGTACGACGACTCCTTCCCGGCGCAGATCGGCTGGCACCCCTGGTTCCACCGCAACCTCGGCGGCGAGGACGTGATCCTGGACTTCAAGCCCGGCTGGCAGGAGGAGCGCGGCGCCGACCACCTGCCCACCGGGAACCGGATCGACCCGAGGCCCGGCCCGTGGGACGACTGTTTCGGCATGCCCGGCGGCGTCGACGTCACCCTCACCTGGCCCGGCCGGCTGGAGCTGAAGGTCGCGAGCCGTGAGGAGTGGGCCGTCGTCTACGACGAGCAGGCCGAGGCCGTCTGCGTGGAGCCGCAGACCGGCCCGCCCAACGGCCTGAACACCCACCCGCGCCTGGTCACGCCCCTGGAGCCGCTGGAGGCGACGACGACCTGGAGCTGGCGGCGCCTTTAAGCTGGCTGCCATGACGGACGTACGTGCTGAGCTCCTGCAGCAGATCAAGGACAAGGCCGTGGTGCACGGCAAGGTGACCCTCTCCTCGGGTCTGGAGGCCGACTACTACGTCGACCTGCGCCGCATCACCCTCGACGGCGAGGCCGCTCCGCTGGTCGGCCAGGTGCTCCTGGATCTGACCGCCGACCTGGAGTTCGACGCGGTGGGCGGCCTCACCATGGGCGCCGACCCGGTCGCCGCCGCCATGCTGCACGCCGCCGCCGCGCGCGGCAGGCGGCTGGACGCCTTCGTCGTCCGCAAGGCGGCGAAGGCGCACGGCATGCAGCGCAGGGTCGAGGGCCCGGACATCGCCGGCCGCCGGGTCCTGGTCGTCGAGGACACCTCCACCACCGGCGGCTCCCCGCTGACCGCCGTGGAGGCCGTGCGCGAGGCCGGGGCCGAGGTCGTCGCCGTCGCGACCATCGTCGACCGCGCGACCGGTGCCGCCGAGAAGATCGAGGCCGGCGCGGGCGTTCCGTACCGGTTCGCCTTCTCGAAGGATGAACTGGGTCTGGACTGACACGCCCCTTTGACCTGGACTTGGGGGCGTCGACCAGCACCACGTGTCTGGAAGGATGAGGGGCGACGACGACGTCACCCCTCAGGTCTAGGTCAGGGCCGTAACGCAGAACGCCAACCGCAACACAAGGAGCGGACAGATGCCCATCGCAACCCCCGAGGTCTACAACGAGATGCTCGACCGGGCGAAGGCAGGCAAGTTCGCCTACCCGGCCATCAACGTGACCTCGAGCCAGACCCTGAACGCGGCGCTGCGCGGCTTCGCGGAGGCGGAGAGCGACGGCATCGTCCAGATCTCCACGGGTGGTGCGGAGTTCCTCGGCGGCCAGTACAGCAAGGACATGGTGACCGGCGCGGTCGCGCTCGCCGAGTACGCGCACATCATCGCGGAGAAGTACCCGGTCAACATCGCGCTGCACACCGACCACTGCCCGAAGGACAAGCTCGACGGGTACGTACGCCCGCTGATCGCCCTGTCGAAGAAGCGCGTCGACGCCGGTCTCGCCCCGCTGTTCCAGTCGCACATGTGGGACGGCTCCGCCGAGACCCTCGCCGACAACCTGGAGATCGCGCAGGAGCTGCTGGAGCAGGCTCGCGCCGCCAGGATCATCCTGGAGGTGGAGATCACCCCGACCGGCGGTGAGGAGGACGGCGTCTCGCACGAGATCAACGACTCCCTGTACACCACGGTCGAGGACGCGATCCGTACGGCGGAGGCCCTCGGCCTGGGCGAGAAGGGCCGCTACCTGCTGGCCGCCTCCTTCGGCAACGTGCACGGCGTCTACAAGCCGGGCAACGTGGTGCTCCGTCCCGAGCTGCTGAAGGAGCTGAACGAGGGCGTCGCCGCCCGCTTCGGCAAGGAGTCCCCGTTCGACTTCGTCTTCCACGGCGGCTCCGGCTCCACCGAGCAGGAGATCCAGACCGCGCTGGACAACGGCGTCGTGAAGATGAACCTCGACACCGACACCCAGTACGCGTTCACCCGCCCGGTCGCGGGCCACATGTTCGCGAACTACGACGGCGTCCTGAAGATCGACGGCGAGGTCGGCAACAAGAAGGCCTACGACCCGCGCACCTGGGGCAAGCTGGCCGAGGCGTCGATGGCCGCGCGCGTCGTCGAGGCCACGCAGAACCTGCGCTCGGCGGGCAACCGGATCAAGTAGGCGGTACGTGGTTCCGGCGGGTCCCGCGGCCGTTGGTGCCGCCGGGCCCGCCGTCTCGCTGTATACCTGGGTACGTGCCCGACGTCCGGCTGGCCTCGTCCCAGGGCAAGTGGATCCTGTTCACCACGGTCCTCGGCTCCAGCATGGCCATGCTGGACTCGACCGTCGTCAACGTGGCGCTGCCGACCATCGGCCGCGACCTCGACGCGAGTCTCGCCGCGCTCCAGTGGACGGTCAACGCCTACATGGTCACGCTGGCCGGCCTGATCCTCCTCGGCGGCTCGCTCGGAGACCGCTACGGCCGCCGCAGGATCTTCGTGCTCGGCGTGGTCTGGTTCGCGGTCGCCTCCCTGCTGTGCGGCCTGTCCCCGAGCCCCGTCCTGCTCGTCGCCGCGCGCGCGTTGCAGGGCGTCGGCGGCGCGCTGCTCACCCCCGGCTCCCTGGCGCTGATCCAGGCCTCCTTCCACCGGGACGACCGCAGCCGGGCCGTCGGCCTCTGGTCCGGCTTCGGCGGGATCGGCGCGGCGGTCGGCCCGTTCCTCGGCGGCTGGCTGGTGTCCGGCCCCGGCTGGCGCTGGGTGTTCCTGCTCAACGTGCCGCTGGCCCTGCTGTGCGTGCCGGTGGCGCTGCGGCACGTGCCGGAATCGGCCGACGAGGGCGAGCACGGCCGCTTCGACGTCCTCGGCGCGGCTCTCGGCGCCCTCGCCCTCGCGCTGCTCACCTACGCGCTGATCGAGGCCCAGGGCGGCACCGTGGCGGTGGCCGTGACCGGGGTGGCGGGACTGGCGGCGGCCGTGGCCTTCGTCCACGTCGAAAGACACCGCCCGGACCCGATGCTCCCGCCGGACATCTTCTCCTCGCGCCAGTTCACCGCGGTCAACCTCGTCACCCTGTGCGTGTACGGGGCCTTCGGCGGCTACTTCTTCCTCACCGCCCTCCAGCTGCAGGTGGTCGCGGGCTACTCGCCGCTGGCCGCGGGTACGGCCCTGCTGCCCACCACCGCCCTGATGCTGCTGTTCTCCTCCCGCTCGGGCGCCCTCGCCGACCACATCGGGCCCCGGCTGCCGCTCACCGTAGGCCCGCTGCTGTGCGCGGCGGCGATGCTGCTGATGCTCCGGGTGGGGCCGGGCGCCGACTATGTCACGCACGTCCTGCCCGCCGTGCTGGTCATGGGCACCGGCATGGTCACCCTCGTCGCCCCGCTGACCGCCACCGTCCTGGCCTCCGTGGACACCGCGCGGGCGGGCCTGGCCAGCGGCATCAACAACGCGGCCGCGCGGGCGGCGGGCCTCGTCGCCGTGGCCGCGCTGCCGCTGCTCGCGGGGATGGGACCGGAGGCGTACCGGGTTCCCGCGGCCTTCGACGCGGCGTTCCGGTGGGCGATGCCGATCTGCGCGGGGGTGCTGGTGGTCGGCTCGCTGCTGGCGTTCACCCTGGTCCGCCGCCCCGCCCCCGACTGCCGCCGGCCGGAATGCGTGACCCACGGCTGCGTGACGGCTCCGCCGCTGGAGCGGGGGCGGCGGGGGTAGGGGGTGGCGGGCCTGGTTGCCTGCCGGTGCGGGTGAGTGTGGGGCGGGGCGGGCTCGGGAGCGGCTGGGTCCGAGGGGCGGGTGCGGGGCTTGGGGGTGGCGGGGGTCGGGCGTCAGGTGTGAGGCGTGGTGGGCTTGGGGGTGGCTGGGCTCGGGCGCCGGGTGCGGGTGCTTCGTGGCCGGGCGCGCAGTTTCCCGCGCCCCTTCGGGGCGCGGGGCACCCGGACAGCTCAGGGTGCCGGGTCGCCCCGCACACCCGGCGGAGCCACGTGCGGGAGACTGAGGGCATGACGATTCACGAGAACCTCCTCGGCGGCCCGCCCTCCACTCACCTCCCCGACGACCCGGAGCCCCGCGAGCTGCTCGCGTCCGGCACCGCCCCCACGGACGTCGCGGCGAAGTACCCCACCTCCTCCCTCGCCTGGGCCCAGCTCGCCGACGACGCGTTCGAGCGCGGCGCGGCCGTGGAGTCGTACGCCTACGCCCGTACGGGCTACCACCGCGGCCTGGACGCCCTGCGCCGCAGCGGCTGGAAGGGCCACGGCCCGGTCCCCTGGGAGCACGAGCCGAACCGCGGCTTCCTGCGCGCCCTGCACGCCCTCGCCCGCGCCGCACAGACGATCGGCGAGCAGGACGAGTACGAGCGCTGCAGCCAGTTCCTGAAGGACTCCTCGCCCACGGCGGCCCAGACCCTCGGCTGAGTCAGGAGTCACCGGTGTGGCCCGTCTGGCAGCAGACGGGCCTTGCCGTGACGGAGGTGATTGCGGAGGATGCCGGTTGGGGACCGGGGCCCCCGTGCCGGCATCGGCAGGGGCGGACCGCTACCCGTAGCAACAACAGGAGACAGCGATGTCCCAAAAGGCTCACCCCCACGAGGCCGCTGAGCCCGAGACCCCGCATCTCGACCCGAACCTCGACTTCGCGGGCACCACGCCGTACGAGGACTACGTCAAGGCGGACGTCCTCACCCACCTGCAGCACACCCTCTCCGACGACCCCGGAGAGATGGTCTTCCTGGTCACCACCCAGGTCATGGAGCTGTGGTTCACGGTCATCGTCCACGAGTGGGAGACGGCGGCCAACGCCCTGCGCTCGGACGACGTCCCGACGGCGATCGCCGCGCTGAAGCGCTCCGTGCGTGAGCTGGAGGCCCTGAACGCCTCCTGGACTCCGCTCGGCCAGCTCACCCCCGCCCAGTTCAACTCGTACCGCAGCGCACTCGGCGAGGGCTCCGGCTTCCAGTCGGCGATGTACCGGCGCCTGGAGTTCCTGCTCGGCGAGAAGTCCGCGTCCATGCTCGTACCGCACCGCGGCGCCCCCCGCGCCCACGCGGAGCTGGAGAAGGCGCTGCACGAGCCCAGCCTGTACGACGAGGTGCTGCGGCTGCTGGCCCGCCGCGGCCACGCGATCCCCGACCCCGTCCTGCGGCGGGACCTCACCCAGCGCTACGAGCCCTCCGAGGAGGTCGAGCAGGCCTGGGCCGCGATCTACGCGGGCGACCAGGACGCCGAGACCGCCCGCCTCGGCGAGGCGCTGACGGACGTGGCCGAACTGGTGTGGCGCTGGCGCAACGACCACCTCGTCGCCACCCGCCGCGCGATGGGCGCCAAGGCCGGCACCGGCGGCTCCGCCGGCGTGGCCTGGCTGGAGAAGCGCGCCCGCAAGAACGTGTTCCCGGAGCTGTGGACGGCGAGGTCCCATGTCTGAGCAGGCACTGCGGGCGGAAAAGCTGGACGCCGCGGACGACCTCGCGCCGCTGCGGTCCCGCTTCGTCCTGGACGACGTCGTCTACCTCGACGGGAACTCCCTCGGCGCGCTGCCCGCGAACGTCCCCGACCGCGTGGCGGACGTCGTCCGCCGCCAGTGGGGCGAGCTGCGCATCCGCTCCTGGGAGGAGAGCGGCTGGTGGACGGCGCCGGAGCGGATCGGCGACCGGATCGCCCCGCTGGTCGGCGCGGCACCCGGCCAGATCGTGGTGGGCGACTCCACGAGTGTCAACGTCTTCAAGGCACTTGTCGCGGCCACGCGCATGGTGGGCGACGACAGGACCGAGATCCTGGTCGACGCGACGACCTTCCCCACGGACGGCTACATCGCCGGGTCGGCGGCCCGTCTGACCGGCCGCACCCTGCGCGCCGTGACACCGCAGGAGGTGCCGGGTGCGCTCGGTCCCCGTACGGCGGCGGTGCTCCTCAACCACGTCGACTACCGCACCGGCCGGCTGCACGACCTGCCGTCCCTGACGGCCGCGATCCACGCCTCGGGCGCCCTCGCGGTCTGGGACCTGTGCCACAGCGCGGGCGCACTGCCGGTCGGCCTGGACGAGCACGGGGTCGACCTGGCGGTCGGCTGCACCTACAAGTACCTGAACGGCGGCCCGGGTTCACCCGCGTACCTGTATGTGCGCCGGGAGCTGCAGCCCCGCTTCGACTCGCCGCTCCCCGGCTGGAACTCCCACGCCGAGCCCTTCGGCATGAACCCGTCCTACGCACCGGCCCCGGGCGCGCTGCGCGGCCGCGTCGGCACCCCGGACATCGTCTCCATGCTGGCCCTGGAGGCGGCCCTGGAGGTCTGGGACGACGTCGGCATCGACGCCGTCCGCGCCAAGTCCCTCGCCCTGACGGACTTCTTCCTGGAGTGCGTGGGCGCGTACACGGAGCCGGGCCGCGTGCAGTCCGTGACCCCGGAGCCGCACGAGGAGCGCGGCAGCCAGGTCGCCCTGCGCTGCGACGACGCGGGGGAGGTCATGAAGCGCCTGATCGCGTCCGGCGTCGTGGGGGACTTCCGCCACCCTGACGTCCTCCGCTTCGGCTTCACCCCCCTGTACACCACCTTCACCGACACGGAACGCGCAGCCCGCACGCTGGCGGACGTACTGACGACGGCTTAGCGGCTGTCGTCGCCGCCCCGCAGCGGGCGGTCGTGCGGCTGGTGGGCGGCTTCGGGGCCGGCCCCCGCTGTGGGCGGTCGTGCGGCTTCGGTACGGGCACCCGCTGCGGGCAGTCGTGCCGCTGGGGCGGCACGGGTGGGCGCTGCGGCACCCGGCGAGCGCCGGTGAGCGACCCGACCCGGTGTCCGGCGACAACGCGGGACACCGGGTCGGCACCGCGCGGCGGTCCGGACCCCGACGCAGCCCACCGCAACGCGACTCGACTCAGCTCGGCCACTCCGCCCCGCTCCCCCCCGGCGCAGAACCGTTCCCCCTCACCGTGCGTGACATCCCCATGTCCCCGCACGTCACCAGCCTGATACCGTCCCCGCCAACGACCGACGATCAGTCCCCACCTGGTCCGCCGAGCGCCAAACCCGTCCCGTCGCTGAGAGGTTGGAGCATGCCGGACGACGCCGCCGCAGCCCGCGCCGCCGCCGAAGAGGAGTCCGCCTTCTCGCACCCCCCGGTCGACCCGGACGCCACCGCGGCCTACGGCACCCACCCCGACCAGGTGATCGACTTCTACGCCCCCCGTTCCGGTGAGCAGGCCGCCCCCCTCGTCGTGGTCCTGCACGGCGGAGCCTGGCGTGCCCGTTACGACCGCCGCCACATCACCCCCTTCGCGGACTACCTGGCCCGCCGCGGCTTCGCGGTGGCCAACGTCGAGTACAGGCGCGGCGCCGACACTCCGATCCCCGCGCAGCACAACGGGGCCGAGGCGGCGGGCACCGGCGCCACCCCGGTCGCCGGCCGCTGGCCCGACACGTTCGACGACGTCGCGGCCTCCCTGGACGTGCTCCCGGCCCTGGCCCGCGAGGCGCTCCCGCAGGCCGACGCCCGCCGTATGGTCCTCACCGGCCACTCTGCGGGCGGCCACCTGGCCCTGTGGACGGCGGCCCGGCACGTCCTCCCCGCGGACGCCCCCTGGCGCACGGCCCGCCCCATCCCGCTGCGCGGTGTGGTGGCACTCGCCCCGATCGCCGACTTCGCCGTGGCGGAGAAGCTCGACGTCTGCGGCAACGCGTCCCTCCAACTCCTCGGCGGACAGGCTCACTTCGCCGAGCGCCGCCCGTACGCGGATCCCGCCCTGCTCCTCCCCACGGGTATCGCGACGACGCTCGTACAGGGCCGCGCGGACCTGGAGGTGCCGCACGCGGTGGCCGAGTCGTACGCGGAGGCCGCGGCCAAGGCGGGGGAGATGGTGGGGCTGACGCTGCTGGAGGACGTGGGCCACTTCCCGCTGATCGACCCGGCGGCGGACGCCTGCGCGGTGGTGGCGGAGGAGATCGCCCAACTGGCGTGGTGACGACCCGGGTCCGCCCCTGAGACCGGACCCGGTCATACCCGTAGTACCTGAGAGCTACCCCGCAGGACAGCCCCCTGGCGGGACGCCGACGACAGGCCCCGATCCCTAACTTCCCTTTCAGAAAAGCCCGATGGCCGGGCCACCTGAAAGGAACCCCCCATGGGGCCCACCCCACCCGACCCCCCAACAACACCTACGCGCCCCGACCGCATCCCACATCCGCCAACGGCCGCGGCGCAGCCTGGAGGCGACCCGCATGCGCCGACGGGGCGCGCGCCGCACGGGAGCGACGCGCATCCGCCGACGGTGCTCGCGCGGTCCGAGGGCGACTGCCATTCGCCGACGGTTCTCGCTCGGCTTGGGGGCGATCCGCATTCGCCGACGTTGCTCGCGCGGCCCGAGGACGTCTCACTCCCGCCGACGGTCCTGGTGCGGCCCGGGGGCGATCCGCACCCGCCGACGGCGCTTTCGCCCCACAAGGGCACCTTGAGTCAGCCGACTTCGCTGCCGCCCATCAAGGACCACCCGCATTCGTCGACGGCGCTCGCGCTGCCCGAGGGCGACCCGCATCCGTCGACGTTGCTCGTGCTGCCCGAGGGCGACCCACTCCCGCCGACCGCGCGCGCGTCGCACGGGAGCGACCCGCACCCGCCGACGGCGCTTCCGCCCCGCGGGGGCCACCCGCAGTCGGCGAGGAAAGCTGCACGGGGGGTGCGGGTGGGAATCCAGACCCGGCCGGAGGCCGGGCACCCACCCACAAACCCGCACCCGAACCCGCACCCGAACCCGCACCCGAACCCGCACCCGCACCCGAACCCGAACCCGCACCCGCACCCGAACCCAGACCCACACGCGCACCCCCACCCCACCCGCCGCCCAAAGAAGTGGCTGCGCACCCTCCTCGCCACCCTCCTGACCACCGCCGTAGCCGCCCCCCTCTCCGCCGCGGGCCGCCCCCCGATCCCCGCCCCCACCCCCGCAACCCTCCCCCCACTCACCGCGGCAACCCTCTCCACCACCTACGCCGCCAACCGAGCCAACGCCACCCAGGCCGCCCGCATGGCCGCCTCCCACGGCGACCCCCACCGCGCCGCCGCCGACCAGGCCCTCGCCTCCCCGTCCCGTCACCTCCTCTCCTTCGACGGCCGAGGCACAGGCCTGGCCACGGAGGTCCTGGGCGACCTCGCCCACGCCGACCACATCGCGGTCCTGGTCCCCGGCTCGGACACCTCCCTGGACACCTACGCCCGCTTCCACAAGGCGGCCGCAGCGCTGTACACGGCCCTCACCACCCCCACCACCCCCACCACCCCCACCACCCCGACTCCCCACGTCGCCGTCGTCGCCTGGCTCGGCTACCAGACCCCGGCGACGGTCAGCGCCACGGTGACCACCACCACCCGCGCCGACGAAGCCGCCCCCCACCTGCGCACCTTCGTACGCCAACTGCGCACCGTGGCCCCCGCGCAGGCGCACATGACCCTGGTCTGCCACTCCTACGGCACGGTCGTGTGCGGCCGCGCAGCGGCCGGCCTGGACGCGGACGACATGGCGCTGCTCGGCAGCCCCGGCACCGGCGCCGACTCGGTCGCCGCCCTGCACACCCGCGCCCGCGTCTGGGCGGCCCGCGGCAGCGAGGACTGGGTGGCGAACGTGCCGCACGTCCGCGCCCATCTCTTCGGCATCACCCTCGGCTTCGGCACCGACCCCGTCTCCCGCGCCTTCGGCGCAAGGGTCTTCGACGCGGCCGACGCCGACCACAGCGGCTACTTCACCCCGGGCTCGGCCTCCCTGGCCAACCTCGCCCGGATCACCCTCGGCGAGACCTCGGAGGTGCCCCATGCCTGAACAGCCCCCGGCCGACACACCCACAGCCCGCCCGGCACCCCCCGCACCCCCCGCACTCCCCGACCCCCGCCACCAGGCCCCCCGATCCCCGCGAGCCCCCCACGCCCTGAACCCCCTCCAAGCCCTGCGCCGAGCCGCGCACCAGGTCGACGCCGTCACCCCCGCCTCCCGGGACCGAGCGACAGACGCCCTGCGCGCCTTCGCGATCCTCGGCGTCGTCCTCGGCCACTGGCTGGTGACGGCACTGGTCGCGGGCGACGGCGGCCTGCACACCGCGAGCCCCTTGCAGCACATGCCCTGGCTGGCCCCCGTCTCCTGGCTGTTCCAGACCCTGGCCGTGTTCTTCCTGGTGGGCGGCCACGTGGCGACCCGCGGCCTGGCCACGGCCCGGACGAGAGGCGACACCTACGGCGCCTGGCTGCGCGCCCGCCTCGTCCGCCTGCTCCGCCCCGTGGCCGCGCTGCTCGTCCTGTGGTCGGTGACGACCGCGGCGCTCCTGCTCACCGGCGCCTCGCAAGAGACGGTCCACACGCTGGTCAAACTGGCCCTGTCCCCGCTGTGGTTCCTCCTGGTCTTCGCCGCGCTCACGGCCGCCACCCCGCTGGTCGCCCGCCTCCACCCGCTGTGGCCGTTCGCCGTGGTCCTGCACGTGGACGTCCTCCGCTTCGGCCTGCACCTCGGCCCGTCCTGGCTCGGCTGGGTGAACGTGGCGGCCGGCTGGCTGGTCCCGTACACCCTGGGAGCGGCCTGGGCCCGGGGCGAGCTGCGCAGCCGCCGTTCGGGCTGGGTGCTCCTCCTCGGCGGCGGCGCGGCCACGGCGGCCCTGGTCCTCTGGGCCGGCTACCCGGCGTCCATGGTCGGCGTGCCCGGCGAGGCGATCTCCAACCTCGACCCGCCGACCCTGGCGGCCGTCACCTTCGGCCTGGCCCAGTGCGGTCTGGCGCTCCTGCTGCGCGACCGCCTGCGCCGCGTGATGGCGCGTCCCGTCCCCTGGGCGGCCACGGCCCTGGTCAACCTGTCCGCGATGACGATCTTCCTCTGGCACCAGACGGCCATGATGGCGACGACGGCGACGAGCCTCCTGGCCGGCCGGCTGCCTGGCCTGCACACCGTGCCCGGCTCCCTCGACTGGGTGGCTTCCCGCCTCCTGTGGCTGCCCGTCTTCGCCTTCGTGCTGGCCCTGTGCTGGACGGCCTTCCGCCACCACGAACAGGGTCCCCGCCGTCCCCGTAACCGCAGGTCGCACGTGGTCCACCGCCATGTGCCCGGAGCGAAGTCCGAGTCCAGTGCCTAAAGTTGACATCGTGAAACCCGCGGACCGCGACGACCTCGACAAGCCCCCCACGTCGGCCGGTACCGTACCCGCCCCCGCGGCCGCCACCCCGGACACCGGGCCCGATCCGAAGAGCCGGCTGGGCGCCTGGCTGGGCGAGTCGCCCTCCAGCCAGTCGCCCCCCTTCTCCAAGTACCGCTGGCTCCGCCTCCTCACCTATCTCCTCGTCGGCTGGCTGGCCTACGGCATAGCGCTTGCCGGTGCGGAGGACCTGTCCCACAGCTACCGCTTCCTCCCCGCGGTGGCGTACCTGAGCACCGTGACCCAGGCCGCCGCCGTCGTCCTGGCCCTGCGGCGGCCCCTCCCCGCCTGGGCGCTGTCCCTGTCCGCCGCCGCCTTCACCGCGCTGCTCGCCCGCGAGAACATCGAGAGGTTCCAGCTCGCGGGCCCCGACTGGCCGTGGTCCACGGCCACGCTGCTGGCCCACACGGCCGTGCTCCTCCTCCTCGCGCTGCGGGTCCGCTTCCGCGTCACGGTCGGGGCGCTCGGCGGGACCGTCCTGGTGACCGCGGTCGTCGAGGGCTTCATAGGGGCGCTGCGTTACTCCCCGACGGGCCGGGTCGCCGTCGGGCTGTTCGCCGCCGCCGCCGTCATCGGCGCCGCCCTGCGAAGCCGGAGCGAGGCCCGCGAGGAACTGGTCCAGCAGACGACGATCACCGCCGAGGAGCGGGCCCGCCGCACCCTGCTGGAGGAGCGCAACCGTATCGCCCGGGAGCTGCACGACGTGGTCGCCCACCACATGGCGGTGATCTCGATCCAGGCCCAGGTGGCCCCCCACCTGGTGGAGAACCCCTCCGAGGAGCTGAAGGAGAACCTGGCCGGGATCCGTGGCAACGCCCTGGAGGCGCTGACCGAACTGCGGCGCGTGCTGGGCGTCCTGCGTTCCGAGAGCCCGGACGGTCCCGAGGCAGCCGAGGACGCCTACGGGCTGTCCGCGCCCGGCTCCGGCACCGCCCCCGACGCCCCGCAGCCGAACCTGGCCCGCCTGGACTCGCTGATCGAGAACACCAGGGCGGCCGGCCTCGAGGTGCGCAAGGTCGTGGACGGCGATCCGCGCGCCTACCCGCCCGGGGTGGAGCTCTCGGCGTACCGGATCGTCCAGGAGGCCTTGAGCAACGTCCTGCGGCACGCACCCGGTGCGACGGTCCGCGTCGAGGTCGGGTACTTCTCCCACGGGATGTACCTGGGCGTCGTCAACGGCCCGCCGCGGCGGCCCGTCCAGCCGTCGCCGGGCAGCGGCCTCGGACTGCTGGGCATGCGGGAGCGCGCGGCGATGCTGGGCGGCCACGTCCAGGCGCACCCGAACCCGCACGGCGGCTGGCTGGTCTCGGCGTTCCTCCCCCGCGACGGCGCCCCGGACCGTGCCGGAACGGCGCCGGGCCTGCCACCGGCCCGGCGGTCCCCGCCGCCGTCCCTGCCCCCGTCCGCGTCCGATGCGCACAGACCCGAGTCCCCGACAGGAGAACAGAGCCCATGACGAGCGGCGCCGGCACCATCCGCGTACTCATCGCCGACGACCAGGAGATGGTCCGGCAGGGTTTCACCGTGCTGCTCAACACCCAGCCCGACATCGAGGTGATCGGGCAGGCGGTGGACGGCCGGGACGCGATCGCCCGGACCGCCGAACTGGTCCCGGACGTGGTGCTGATGGACATCCGGATGCCCGAACTCGGTGGCATCGAGGCGACCGAGCGCATCACCGCCGACGCTCCCGCCGTCAAGGTGCTGGTGCTGACGACGTTCGACCTGGACGAGTACGTGTACGACGCCCTGCGGGCCGGAGCCTCCGGGTTCCTGCTCAAGGACGCCTCCGCGGACAAGCTGGCCGAGGCGGTGCGGATCGTGGCGGCCGGCGACGCGCTGCTCGCCCCCGGCATCACCCGCCGTCTCATCGCGGAGTTCTCCCGGCTGGACGGCAGGCACCGGACCCCGCTCAGGCAGCGCGTCGGCGACCTCACCGAGCGGGAGACCGAGGTGCTGGCGCTGATCGCACAGGGGCTGACGAACGCGGAGATCGCCGAGCGCCTGGTCGTGGCCGAGCAGACCGTGAAGACCCACGTGGGCCGGATCCTGGTGAAGCTGGGCCTGCGCGACCGCACCCAGGCGGCGATCTTCGCCTACGAGTCCGGGGTGGTCCGTCCCGGCAGCCGCTGAACCCTTGCGGGGCGACCCGTAGTACCTGAGAGGGATCCGGCGGAACCCCTCTCCAAGGTGACGACCGGACCCCCGGACCGGGCCTACCGTTTTCGATGTGACCGAGACGACGCACACGCAGACGACGCCGCCGGGCGTGGCGGGCAGGCCGCGCAGCCCGGAGTTCCGGCTGGCCGCGGACGCCCTGAGCGGGCTGCGGCAGGACCTGTTCCACGAGGCCTTCGCCTACCGTCCGCTGCCCCGCCTGGGTGCCGACAGTGCGCTCGTCCGCCGCCGCTCCGGCCGCATGAGGGAGTACGCGACCTGGGCCCCGCACGCGGTGGTGGTCGCCCTCGGTGCGGTGGCGATGCTGCTCGGACTGTCGCGCACCGGCGACTCCGGGGTGCCGTCCCTGCTGTGCGGGCTGCTGGCCCTGGCGCCGGTCCTGCTGACCCTGGCGCGTCCGGCCGGGGCGTTCTGGCTCTCCCTCGCCGCGTCCACGGTCACCGCGGCCGTCGCCTCGGACGAGTGGAGCGGCTGGCCCTGGCAGCCGAGCAGTTTCTTCTCCCACCTGGTGGTGCTCACGGTCGTCGCGATACGCACCCGGCCGCGCACCGCGGCCTGGATGTGGGTGCTGACCGGGGTCTACGGCTTCTTCGCCCAGAGCCTCTTCGCCGGGTCGCACTACGACGTCGACGTGGCCCAGATGCTGGTCCTGTCCGCGCTGCTCCTGCTCGTGGTCACCGTCCGGCACATACGCCGGCAGGCCGTGCGGGAGGTGACCGCGCAGCAGACGGTGACCCTGCACGAGCGCTCGCGCCGCACGCTGCTGGAGGAGCGCACCACCATCGCCCGGGAGCTGCACGACGTGGTGGCCCACCACATGTCGGTGGTCGCCATCCAGGCGGAGGCCGCGCCCTACCGGGTGGAGAACCCGCCGCCGGAGCTGGAGAAGGCGTTCGCCACCATCCGGGAGAACGCGGTGGCGGCCCTGACCGAGCTGCGCCGGGTCCTCGGGGTCGTGCGCGCCGAGGACTACGAGGTGCCGGACGCCCCGCAGCCCACGCTCGCCGATCTGGGCGGGCTGCTCGCCAACGTGCGGGAGGCCGGCCTGGAGGTGGAGAAGGCGGTGACCGGCGCGGTGCGCGAGCTGCCGCAGGGCGTGGAGCTGTCGGCGTACCGGATCGTGCAGGAGGCGCTGAGCAACACGCTGCGGCACGCGCCGGGGGCGGGCGCCCGGGTCGAGATCGGGTACGTGCTGGGGGGCCTGGGCCTGCGCATAGTCAACGGCTCGCCGCCCGCCCCGAATCTGGTCAAGGCCTCGCCCGGCGCCGGGCACGGCATCACGGGCATGCGGGAGCGCGTCACCATGCTGAACGGTGAGATGACGGCGGGCCCGACGGACGAGGGCGGCTACGAGGTGTCGGTGTTCCTGCCGGTGCCGGCCGCCGACACCGGCATCGAGGACGGGGCATGACGATCCGCGTACTGATCGCGGACGACCAGATGATGGTCCGCGAGGGCTTCTCGGTCCTGCTGAACGCGATGCCGGACATCGAGGTCGTCGGCGAGGCCGTCAACGGACGGGAGGCGGTCGAGCGGGTGCGGGAACTCGCCCCCGACGTGGTGCTGATGGACATCCGCATGCCGGAGATGAACGGCATCGAGGCGACCCGGGAGATCGTCGCGACCGACGCGGCGGCGAAGGTGCTGGTGCTGACCACGTTCGACCTGGACGAGTACGTGTACCAGGCGCTGCGGGCGGGAGCCTCCGGCTTTCTGCTCAAGGACGCCTCGGCGCGGCAGCTGGCGGACGGGGTGCGGGTGGTGGCGGCCGGTGAGGCACTGCTCGCGCCGTCGGTCACCAGGCGGCTGATCACGGAGTTCTCGCGGATGCCGGAGGCGCCGCGTCTGATGCCGTCGGCGCAGGCGGCCTACGGGGAGCTGACGGAACGGGAGACGGAGGTGCTGGTACTGATCGCCCAGGGCCTGTCGAACGCGGAGATCGCCGGGAGGCTGGTGGTGGCGGAGTCGACGATCAAGACCCATGTGAGCCGGATCCTGGTGAAGCTGGGTCTCAGGGACCGCACCCAGGCAGCGGTGTTCGCCTACGAGGCACGGCTGGTGACGCCCGGCTGAGGGTGCGGCAGGCCCTGGTCAGCAGGGGATGCCGGGGGCTAACGTCCGTCCATGGCAGCTGCTTCGGAGATCGTTTTCGACCCCTGGGACCCGGCGTTCGTCGCGGACCCGTACCCGGCCTACGCCGAGCTGCGGGCGCGGGGCAGGGTGATCCGGTACGAACCGACCGACCAGTGGCTGGTCCCGCACCACGCGGACGTCTCCGCGCTGCTGCGTGACCGCCGGCTCGGCCGCACGTACCTGCACCGGTTCTCGCACGAGGAGTTCGGCCGGACCGCGCCCCCGCCGGAGCACGAGCCGTTCCACACGCTCAACGACCACGGGATGCTCGACCTGGAGCCGCCGGACCACACCCGGATCCGGCGCCTGGTGTCGAAGGCGTTCACCCCGCGCACGGTGGAGCGGCTGAAGCCGTATGTGCACGGTCTGGCGGACGAGCTGGTGGGAGGCCTCGTCCGGGCGGGCGGCGGCGATCTGCTGACCGATGTGGCGGAGCCGCTGCCGGTGGCGGTGATCGCGGAGATGCTGGGCGTCCCGGAGGCGGACCGGGGTCTGCTGCGGCCCTGGTCGGCGGACATCTGCGGGATGTACGAGCTGAACCCGTCGCAGGAGACGGCGGCCAGGGCGGTGCGGGCCTCGGTGGAGTTCTCGGACTATCTGCGCGAGCTGATCGCGGCCCGCCGCAAGGAGCCGGGAGAGGACCTGATCTCGGCGCTGATCGCCACGCACGAGGAGGACGACCGGCTGACCGAGCAGGAGATGATCTCCATGGCGGTCCTGCTCCTCAACGCGGGCCACGAGGCGACCGTCAACGCGACGGTGAACGGCTGGTGGGCGCTGTTCCGCAACCCCGGCCAGCTGGCCGCCCTGCGCGCCGACCACTCCCTGATCCCGTCCGCGATCGAGGAGCTGATGCGCTACGACACCCCGCTCCAGCTCTTCGAGCGCTGGGTCCTGGACGACATCGAGATCGACGGCACGACGATCCCGCGGGGCTCGGAGATCGCGATGCTCTTCGGTTCCGCCAACCGGGACCCGGCGGTCTTCACCGACCCCGACCGCCTGGACCTCACCCGCGGCGACAACCCCCACATCTCCTTCAGCGCGGGCATCCACTACTGCATCGGCGCGCCCCTGGCCCGTATGGAACTGGCCGCCTCGATGCGGGCCCTGCTGGAGCGGGCCCCGGCGCTGGCCCTGGCGGCAGAGCCGGAGCGGGGGTCCAACTTCGTGATCAGGGGGCTGCGGGGGCTGCCGGTGACCGTGGGCTGACCGGCCGGCCGCGGTGCACCACCCCGGCCGGCCGGTGCCGTCAGCCGGTCATGTCCCGGCGCCGCAGCGCCGCCAGACCGGCCGCCACCAGCAGCACCGCCAGCGCCGTGAGGGCGAGCACGGGGGTCCAGTCCATCGCGCCGCCCGGCAGCTTCGGCAGGTGGGCGAAGGGGGAGAGGTCCAGCAGCGCCCGGGGCGCGTTCAGGGCGGGGCCGACCCAGCCGACGAGCAGGACGGCGCCCGCGACGCCCCACGCGGCCGTCGCGCCACGCGGCAGGGCGCCGTAGAGGAGGACGGCGACGCCGCCGACGGTCCAGACCGCCGGGAGCTGGACCAGGCAGGCGCCCAGGATCGGTCCGGCGTCGCTGCCGTAGCCGGCGGCGAAGCCCAGGCCGGCGAGGAGCATGATCAGGGCCGCGCCGCCGAACGCGATCACCAGATGACCAGCGGCCCAGCGGAGCCGGCCGACCGCGCAGGCGAGGACCGGTTCGGCCCGGCCGGAGGTCTCCTCGCCGTTCAGACGCAGCACCGACTGCACGATGTACAGGGCGGCGACCAGGGCCAGCATGCCGATCAGCGCGGCCAGGAGCGCGTCGGTGAGGCCCGACTGGCCGCCCATCCGCCGGAAGATCTCCTGGGCCTGTCTGTTGCCCTTCACCAGATCGGCCGCCCCCGTGGCGACGCCGCCGTACACCACGCCCGCCACGAGGAACCCGGCGCTCCAGCCCAGCAGGCTGCCCCGCTGCAGCCGCCAGGCCAGGGCGCCCGCCGTGCCCAGACGGCCCGCGGCCGGTCCCGGGCGGGTGGGCAGGAAGCTCATACCGACGTCCCGTCGGCCGGCCAGCTCGTAGGCGACCGCGCCCTGGACGAGTGCGGCCACCGCGAACAGCGGCAGCAGCCACCAGCGTTCGGCCGCGAACGCGCGGACGTTCTCCAGCCAGCCGATCGGCGACAGCCAGGTCAGCACCGAGGAGCCGTCGGCGGACGCCGAGTCACCCGCCGCGCGCAGCACGAAGGCCGCGCCCAGGACCGCAGCCGTCAGTCCGCGGGCCAGCCGCGCGCTCTCCGTCAGCTGGGCGACGATCGCCGCCATGGTGGCGAAGACCATCCCGACGCCGCCGACCCCGAGCCCGAAGGCCGGCGCGCCAGCGCCGCCCTGCCCGGCCAGACCCACCGCGATCAGCAGCGCCAGCACGGCGTTCGCGGCCGCGGCCGTCAGCAGGGCGGCCGTCAGCGGGGCGCGCCGGCCGACCATGCCGGACGACACCAGTTCCTGACGCCCGCTCTCCTCCTCGTCCCGGGTGTGCCGGATGACGACCAGCAGGCTCATCACCGCGGCGAGCGCGCCCGCGTAGACGCCGACGCGCCAGGCGGTGAGCGCGCCGAGCGAGTCGGCGAAGACGGGTCCGACCATGGCGCGCAGGGAGGTGTTCGTCGCCATCTGCCGCATCAGGTCGGCACGGGCGGCCGGGGTGCCGTACACGCTCTGCAGCGCGCCCGGCATGGAGAGGACCATCAGCGCGATCACCGCGATCCACAGCGGGAGCATGGCCCGGTCGCGGCGCAGCGCGAAGCGCACCAGGGTGCCGGTGCCCGCGAAGGGGCGGGAGCCGCCGGTCCGTTCGCGGAGGGCGGGCGCGGTCATACCGGCACCTCGCCGGTGTCCGCGGTGTCGTTCGCGTAGTGCCTCAGGAACAGCTCCTCCAGCGTCGGCGGGGTCGAGGTCAGCGTCCGGACGCCACAGGCGCCGAGCGCGCGCAGGACGCCGTCGAGCTTGTCGGTGTCGACCTGGAGCCGGACCCGGAGGCCGTGCACGTCGAGGTCGTGCACGCCGGGCAGACCGGCCAGTCCGTCGGGCGGGGCAGCGAGTTCGGCGCTCACGCTGGTCCGGGTCAGATGGCGCAGTTCGGCCAGGGACCCCGTCTCCACGGTCCGCCCCTTGCGGATGATGCTGACCCGGTCGCAGAGCTGCTCCACCTCGCTGAGGATGTGGGAGGAGAGCAGGACCGTGCGGCCGCGTTCGCGCTCCTGCTCGACGCAGCGCCGGAAGACCTCCTCCATCAGCGGGTCCAGGCCCGAGGTCGGTTCGTCCAGGATCAGCAGGTCCACGTCGGAGGCGAAGGCGGCGACCAGGGCGACCTTCTGCCGGTTGCCCTTGGAGTAGGTGCGGCCCTTCTTGGTCGGGTCGAGTTCGAAGCGCTCGACCAGTTCGGCGCGGCGCCGGCCGTCGAGGCCTCCGCGCAGACGGCCGTAGAGGTCGATGACCTCGCCGCCGGAGAGGTTGCGCCACAGGGTCACGTCGCCGGGCACGTAGGCGATCCGCCGGTGGACCTCCACGGCGTCGCGCCACGGGTCGCGTCCCAGCACCTGCGCGGCGCCCGCGTCGGCACGCAGCAGCCCGAGCAGCACCCGGATGGCGGTGGACTTGCCGGCGCCGTTGGGGCCGAGGAAGCCGTGCACCTCACCGGCCTCGACGGCCAGGTCCAGGCCGTCCAGCGCGTGGGTACGGCCGAAGGACTTGTGGAGTCCGGCGGCCGTGATTGCCTTCGTCATGCTTCAGAACGTACGCTCGCTTCAGAAATTTGTGAAGTTAAGGAAGGGCATGAATCCCCGATAGGGTGGCGGCATGACGGAGTCGAGCACGGGAGCGGTGGAGCGGGACCCGGAGTCGGTCTCGCAGTTCGTGGAGCGCTTCGCGGCCCAGCTGGTCGAGGCGGGCGTGCCGCGCATGCCGGCCCGGGTCTTCGCCGCGCTGCTGGCCTCCGACACCGGCACCCTGACCTCGGCCGAGCTGGGCGACCGGCTGCGGATCAGTCCCGCGGCCGTCTCCGGCGCGGTGCGCTACCTCGCCCAGGTCCACCTGGTCTCGCGGGAGCGGGAGCCCGGCTCGCGCCGGGAGCGGTACCGGGTGCACAGCGACCAGTGGTACGAGGCCCTCACCAGCCGCGAGGCGATCATCAAGCGCTGGGAGGAGGCCCTGCGCGAGGGCGTGACCAGCCTGGGCCCGGACACCCCGGCGGGCCGCAGGCTGGCCCAGACGCTGGACTTCTTCGAGTTCGTCGAGCAGGACGTGGCCGCGATGATGGAGCGCTGGCGGGCCTACCGGGAGCAGAAGTACGGCCGCTGAACGGCTCCGCCGCGACCGGGAGCACCAGTCACGGTGCCGCTGAGCTGAACCGTGCCGCCGAGACCGGCCTCGCTGCCACGGAGCTGAACCGCGCCGCCGCCGCGACCGGGGCACCGGCCTCGCTGCCGCCGAGCTGCACGGCTCCGCCGCGCCTGGGGGCACCGGCCACGGTGCCGGGCAAAGGGCCGGCGCGGTCGCGCGGGTGTCGCCGGACCTCCGACGTCACGCCGGGGGCAGTGTGAGGCGCCAGGCCGCCTCCGCCACCCGCCAGGTCCGGCGGCGCACCGGGCCCGAGACGGCCGCGTCCGCCCGGTAGCGGAAGTCCGCGCCCGTGACCGTCACCGTGTGGCCCGAGACGCGCAGGGGCGTCGCCTCCGCGCCCACCGACAGCGGACGTACCTCCACCTCGGCCACCCCGCCCGTGCCCGGTGTCACCGACACCGCCTCCACGGGCTGGCCCAGATCCACCACCGTCTCGCCGTCGACCTCCACGCGCAGCCGCGCGGGCCCGGGTGAGGGCACCGCCGCGAGCCGGGGCGGGCGCGGGGCCAGGGTGCGGACCAGCGAGCGGTACCAGGTGCGGCCCGCGGCGACGGGCATCCGTGCCGGGGCGGCCGCCCGGGGCGGCGCCGGAGGGATGCCCAGCGCGCCCAGCACCAGGCCGTCGCTGTCGTCGACGAGGAGGTCCAGGCACCGCTCGGCCCCGTCCAGGACCGCCCGCGCGGCCGCCACCGCGCCCGTCGGCACCCCCAGGGAGGCCGCCAGGGCGAGCGAGCCGCCCACCGGCACCACCGACAGCGCGCATCCGGTCAGCTCGCGCCGGCGGTGCAGCAGGGTCACGGCACGCACCAGGGCGCGGTCGTCGCCCACCACCACCGGCCGCCGGGACCCCCGCCGGCCCAGGGCCCGGGCGAATTCCTCCGGCCCGTCCGGGAGGCAGACCTTGGCCGCCGCACCCGCGCTGAGCACGTCTTTCACGATGCGTACGGACTCTCCGTCCGTCTGCCGTGCCGCCGGATCGATGATCACCAGCAGCTGATCGGACGTCGCGAAAGTCGCCACCTCGGTCCTGCCTCGCTTCCTCGGGTAGCATCTTTGTGCAAGAGCCCCTTGCGCTATTGCGCCAGGGGCTTCGTCTATTCCGGGGCATCCGGTCCGACGGTTGTGCGGCCAACGACGGTCGCGGTGGGCACGCGGCGGTGAACCTTACGCCCACGCTCCTGACCTTGGACATGCCCCGCCCGGAAGGGGTGTACGCGCGTGCCCGCACTTGTGCTGCTCGGTGCTCAGTGGGGTGACGAAGGCAAGGGGAAGGCCACCGACCTGCTCGGTGGCTCGGTGGACTATGTGGTGCGATACCAGGGCGGCAACAACGCCGGCCACACGGTCGTCGTCGGCGACCAGAAGTATGCACTCCACCTCCTCCCTTCCGGAATCCTCTCTCCCGGTTGTACGCCGGTCATCGGTAACGGTGTCGTCGTCGACCCGTCGGTCCTGCTCTCCGAGCTGAGCGGTCTGAACGAGCGCGGCGTGGACACGTCCAAGCTCCTGATCAGCGGCAACGCACACGTCATCACGCCGTACAACGTCACGGTGGACAAGGTGACGGAACGCTTCCTCGGAAAGCGGAAGATCGGCACGACCGGTCGCGGCATCGGCCCCACCTACGCAGACAAGATCAACCGCGTGGGCATCCGGGTCCAGGACCTGTACGACGAGTCGATCCTGGAGCAGAAGGTCGAGGCGGCCCTCGACGTCAAGAACCAGATCCTCACCAAGCTCTACAACCGGCGGGCCATCGCCGCGGAGCAGGTGGTCGAGGAGCTGCTGGGCTACGCCGAGCAGATCCGGCCGTACGTCGCCGACACGGTCCTGATCCTCAACCAGGCCCTGGAGCAGGACAAGGTCGTCCTCTTCGAGGGCGGCCAGGGCACGCTCCTGGACATCGACCACGGCACGTACCCCTTCGTGACGTCCAGCAACCCGACCGCCGGCGGTGCCTGCACCGGCGCCGGTGTGGGCCCGACGAAGATCAGCCGGGTCATCGGCATCCTGAAGGCGTACACGACCCGCGTCGGCGCCGGCCCCTTCCCGACCGAGCTGTTCGACGAGGACGGCGAGGCGCTGCGCCGCATCGGCGGCGAGCGGGGTGTCACCACCGGCCGTGACCGCCGCTGCGGCTGGTTCGACGCCGTGATCGCCCGCTACGCGACCCGCGTGAACGGCCTGACCGACTTCTTCCTCACCAAGCTGGACGTGCTCACCGGCTGGGAGCAGATCCCGGTCTGCGTGGCGTACGAGATCGACGGCAAGCGGGTCGAGGAGCTGCCGTACTCGCAGTCCGACTTCCACCACGCGAAGCCGGTCTACGAGACGCTGCCGGGCTGGTCCGAGGACATCACCAAGGCGAAGTCCTTCTCCGACCTGCCGAAGAACGCCCAGAACTACGTGAAGGCGCTGGAGGAGATGTCCGGCGCCCCGATCTCCGCGATCGGCGTGGGCCCGGGCCGGGACGAGACGATCGAGATCAACTCGTTCCTCTAGGCGACACCCGCTGGTGGGAGCGCCCGCCGATCCGCCTCCGGGCGCGATCGGCGGGCGCTCCTCCGTCCCGGGCCCGGTGGACAATGGAGCCATGAGCGTCCACCGGAACGCACTGTGCCGGGGACCGTACGGCGGTGAGGGCGGCCGGGCCGACGGCACGGACTGCTCCGACCCCGCCGTCTTCGAGGTCGCCCGGCACAACAAGCCGCCGCTGCGGGTGTGCCCGATCCATCTCGGGCCCTCCCTGCTGGTGGCGAGCGGGGTGCTGTGGCCGCCGGAGATCAAGCTCATCGGCCGCGTCTGACACCGGCGGCGCCGGACGCGGAAGGCTCCCGAACTCCCCGGCGCGGGAGGCGAGTCGGGCGTTCCCCTCTGTTCACCGGTGCCCCCTGACGTTCACCCGCCGTCCATGAACTCCCCGGTACTGACTCATCCTTGACCCGGACATGGTCATCTCCTGGTTCCCGGTTGATGCGTGGACGAGAACCATCTACGCGGGTAGCCTCCCCACGGCACCGTCGCACCCCCTTCGCACTCCAGTCCTCCCAGGAGCCCTGAATGCCTCACAGTCCCATGAACCGCCGGGAGTTCGTGAAGAAGTCGGCTGTCACCGGAGCGGCCGTCGCCGCCGCCGGAACCGTCGCGGCGACCCCCGCGCAGGCGGCCGAGCAGAAGCACGGCCACAAGCCGCGCACCTGGTCGTTCTCCATCCTGGGCACGACCGACCTGCACAGTCACGTCTTCGACTGGGACTACTACCTGGACGCCGCCTACAGCGACAAGGCGGGCAACTCCGTGGGCGTGGCGCGGGTCGCCACCCTCATCAAGCAGCAGCGCGAGGCCAAGGGCGAGGACCACGTCCTCCTCGTGGACGCCGGCGACATCATCCAGGGCACCTCCCTGGCCTACTACTTCGCCCGCGTCGAGCCGATCACCGGCACGAACGGCAAGCCCGGCCCCAAGCACCCGATGGCCGTCGCCATGAACCACATGCGCTACGACGCCGCCGCGCTCGGCAACCACGAGTTCAACTACGGCATCGAGGTCCTGCGCAAGTTCGAGAGCCAGTGCCGCTTCCCGCTGCTCGGCGCGAACGCCCTGGACGCCAAGACCCTGCGCCCCGCCTTCCACCCGTACACGGTGAAGCGCATCCGCGTCCCCGGCGCCCCCGACATCAAGGTCGGCATCCTCGGCCTCACCAACCCCGGCATCGCGCTGTGGGACAAGGACAACGTCAGCGGCAAGATGGTCTTCCCGGGCCTCGTCGAGCAGGCCAGGAAGTACGTGCCGCGGCTGCGCGCGCTGGGCTGTGACGTGGTGTTCCTGACCGACCACTCCGGCCTGGACGGCTCGTCCTCCTACGGCGACGAGCTCCCCTACGTGGAGAACGCCTCGAACCTGGTCGCGGAGCAGGTGCCCGGCATCGACGCCATCCTGGTGGGCCACACCCACGTCGAGGTGCCGTCGTACGCCGTGAAGAACGAGCAGACCGGCGAGGACGTCCTGCTCTCCGAGCCGTACTGCTGGGGCTACCGGCTGAGCGTCTTCGACTTCGAGCTCGAACTCCACCACGGCCAGTGGAAGGTGACGAGCAAGAAGGCCCAGACCCTCAACCCCAACACGGTGGACGAGGACCCGGAGATCAAGAAGCTCCTGCAGGCCGACCACGAGCTGGTCGTGAAGTACGTGAACACGCCCGTGGGCACCTGCACGGCGGACCTCTCGGCGGCGGACTCCTGCTGGAAGGACGTCCCGATCATGGACTTCATCCACAAGGTCCAGACGGAGACGGTGAAGGCGGGCCTGTCGGCGGCGGACGCGGCGCTCCCGCTGATCTCCGTGGCCGCGCCCTTCAGCCGCACGGCGGACATCCCCCAGGGCAACGTCACCATCAAGGACATCGCCGGCCTGTACATCTACGACAACACCCTCTACGGCAAGAAGCTGACGGGTGCCCAGCTGAAGGACTACCTGGAGTACGCGGCGAAGTACTACCACCAGGTCCCCGCGGGCACGAAGGTCGACACCGCGACCCTCACCAACGCCAACAGCTTCTGGGACTACATGTACGACACGGCGGCGGGCGTCGACTACGAGATCGACATCGCCCAGCCGGAGGGGTCCCGGATCAAGAACCTGAGCTACAACGGCGCCCCGGTCGCCGCCGACCAGGTCTTCGTCGTGGCCGTCAACAACTACCGTGCCAACGGTGGTTCGGGCTACCCGCACATCGCCGCGGCGGACATCGCCTACAGCTCGACCAACGAGATCCGCCAGCTGATGATCGACTACGTGACGGCGAAGAAGAGCCTCGACCCGGCCGACTTCGCGGACACCAACTGGAAGCTGACGCAGAACGGCACGCCGGTCTTCTGAGCCGGGCGTCCGTGACACGAGGTGGACGAGCCGCTGGGTGAGGGCGCCCGCCTCGGCCTGTTCGCACAGCTCGGCCGGCCCCTGCCCCAGGGCTGACCCCGCCGGGGTCCGGAGGGGCCGTGCACGTGGCACCGCGGTGCGGCCCGTGCGTCCGGACACGGGCGCACGGGCCGCACCGCGGGTGCGACGGGCTGCCGGTGCCCCGCCTGCCCGGCACTCAGCTGAACACGATCATCGAGCCCTGGGCGAGGGACCGTGTCGCCGCCGCGTGGAGGCCCAGCCACACGTGGCGTTCGCGGGCGAAGGGGCTGGGGTCGTAGGGGGCGGGGACGGCCGGCTCCTCCAGCTCCGTGGGGGCCGACGGCGGGGCGGGCGCCGCCGGGGGGTTGGCAGGATCGATCCCGATCGCCGGGGCCACGGACTGCAGCTCCCGCAGCAGCGTCTGCGAGGACCCCAAGGGGCCGCCGCCCGCGAGGAGTTCGTCGTTGGACAGCGGCTCGGGGAAGTCGACCGGCACGTACGCACCCGCGTGGTCGTAGTGCCAGACCAGGTGCGACTGCTGGGCCGTGGACTCGAACATCTCCAGCAGTTGCTCGTAGTCGCCGCCCAGTTCGTCCACCGGGGTCACCGGCAGCCCGCACAGCTGGAGCAGATACGCCCGGCGCAGAAAGTGCAGGGCGTCGTAGTCGAAGCCGGCCACGGGGGCGACCTCGCCGGTCAGGCCCGGCATGTACTGGTACACCGGTACCGGTGGGAGCCCGGCCGCGGCCAGCGCGTTGTTGTAGAGCGCGAGTTCGTCGGCGAAGGGGTTGTCCGGGGTGTGGCACAACACGTCGACGAGCGGTACCAGCCACAGGTCACAGGCCAAAGAGGGCTCCTCGCATCGGCGCGTGCGTACCCGCACGGCAGCAGGTGGTCAGGGAAGGGTAGTCGGTGCGGTGCGGGTCCCATACCCTCTCGTCCGCTCAGCTACCGGCCAGTCCTTCGAGCAGCGCCAGGGAATGGGCGTTGGCCGCGGCGACGATCCGGCGGGCGGTCTCGGCCTCGCGGCGGGCCAGCGCGTCCACCAGCTCCGTGTGCCCGGCCCAGAGACGGCCGCGCAGGTCGGGGAGGCGAAGCAGGTGCTGCACCGCGCAGACCCAGGACTGCACGCGCAGCCGGTGCAGGAAGTCGGCGAGGTAGGGGTTGCCGAACAGCACGCTCAGCTCGCGCCAGAAGCGCAGGTCGTAGCCGATGAGGATGGTGAGGTCGCCCGCGGCGGCGGCCCGCTGGGCCTCCTCGCCGCGGCGCCGCACCGTCGCCAGGACCGCCGCCGTGCGGGGGTCGTCCGGCGGTGACCGGAAGGCGGGGTGGCCGGTGGTGAGTGCCCGGAACATGCCGTCGGTGACCAGGCCCCGGGCCTCGATCATGTTCCGGTAGTCGGCGAGGGAGTACTCGGGCACCCGGAAGCCGCGGTGCTGGTCGGCCTCCAGGATGCCCTGCGCGGACAGGTCGACCAGCGCCTCGCGGACGGGGGTGGCCGAGACGCCGTACTGCTCGGCGATCTCCTTGACGGTGAACGCCCGGCCCGGCCGCAGCCGCCCCGCCAGCACCTCGTCACGGAGGGCGTCCGCGATCTGCTGGCGCAGGGTGCTGCGCGTCACGGCGCCGTTGGCGGGCATGGTCCGGGCCTCTCCTCACGCGTCCGGGTGACGTACTCGTACGTACTCGCTAAGTCTTACGAGCACGTCACCTTACGCGTTCGGATCGGCCCGGCGGCAGCCTTGGACCGGTCACGGTCCGTGATGCCCACGCCTGGGGTCACACGGTGTCACACCGTGTACTCGTCGGCGACGCCCAGCGCGGCGTCGAGCGCGGCCAGACCCTCCTTGAGCTCGGCCTCGGTCGTGTTGCAGGGCGGCACGACGTGGGTGCGGTTCATGTTCACGAAGGGCCACAGGCCGTGCTTCTTCGCGGCGGCCGCGAACGCGGCCATCGGGGCGTTCGCCTCGCCCGCCGCGTTGTACGGCACCAGCGGCTCGCGGGTCTCCCGGTTCCGCACCAGCTCCAGCGCCCAGAACATGCCGACGCCGCGGACCTCGCCGACGCTCGGGTGCCGGTCGGCCAGGGCGGCGAGGCCCGGCGCGAGCACCGTCTCGCCGAGCCGGCGGGCGTTGTCGACCACGCCCTCCTCCGCCATCACGTTGATCGTGGCGACGGCGGCGGCGCAGGCCAGCGGGTGCCCGGAGTAGGTGAGCCCGCCGGGGTAGGGACGCTTGCCGAAGGTCTCCGCGATCCGCGGCGATATGGCCACACCGCCGAGCGGCACGTAGCCGGAGTTCACCCCCTTGGCGAAGGTCATCAGGTCCGGTACGACGCCGAACAGGTCGGCCGCGAACCACTCGCCGGTGCGGCCGAAGCCGGCCATGACCTCGTCCAGGACGAAGACGATGCCGTACTTGTCGCACAGCTCGCGCACCCCGGCCAGATAGCCGGGCGGCGGGACCATGATCCCGGCCGTGCCGGGGATGGTCTCCAGGATGATCGCGGCGATCGTGCTCGGGCCCTCGAAGGCGATCGTCGTCTCCAGGTGCTCCAGGGCCCGCGCGGTCTCCTGCTCCTCCGTCTCGGCGTAGAAGCGGGAGCGGTACGGGTACGGCGCCCAGAAGTGGACGACACCGCTGGTGCCGCTGTCGCTGGCCCAGCGGCGCGGGTCGCCGGTGATGTTCACGGCCTGCTGGGTGCCGCCGTGGTACGAGCGGTAGGCGGAGAGCACCTTGGGGCGGCCCGTGTGCAGCCGGGCCATGCGCACCGCGTGCTCGACGGCGTCGGCGCCGCCGTTGGTGAAGAAGATCTTGTCCAGGTCGCCGGGGGTGCGCTCGGCGATCAGCCGGGCCGCCTCCGAACGGGCCTCGACGGCGAAGGCGGGCGCGAACGTCGTCATCGTCGCCGCCTGCTCCTGGATGGCCGCGACGACCTTGGGGTGCTGGTAGCCGATGTTGGTGAAGACGAGCCCGCTGGTGAAGTCCAGGTACCGCGTGCCGTCGTAGTCCCAGAAGTACGACCCCTCGGCGCCGGCGACGGCGAGCGGGTCGATGAGGTCCTGGGCGGACCAGGAGTGGAAGACGTGCGCACGGTCCGCGGCCTTCACTGCGGCGCCGGCTCCGGGGTTGGGCTGAGGGGTCATGCGGGCGAGCGTAAATGTCCGGCATGCGGACGGGGTATCGGCGTCCTGTTCCGTGGGCGGGGGGTTTTAGCGACAGGTTGTCGACAGGAGGTGCCCGCAGGCCCCCGCGGGCCGCTTCCGAGGCCGGGCGAGCCTGTTACGGAACCGTAGAGACAGCCCCGCCCGGCACCTTGTACGACCGCACTATTCTCGGTCTGTTGCACATGTCCGGGGGGAAGGCGGGGCGGCCATGGAGAAGCTGGGACCGGGGGACCCGCAGGGGGCGCCCCCGGGCGAGGCGCGGGGAAGCATCGGGGGCTACCGGCTGCTGGCGCGGCTCGGTGCGGGCGGCATGGGGCACGTGTACCTGGCCCGGTCCGACCGGGGCCGTACCGTCGCCGTGAAGGTGGTCCGCGAGGAGCTCGCCGAGCAGGAGGAGTTCCGGGCGCGGTTCCGGCAGGAGGTGCAGGCCGCGCGGCGGGTCGGCGGGTACTGGACCGCGCCGGTGCTGGACGCGGACACCGAGGCCGAGGTGCCCTGGCTGGCCACGGGGTACGTGGCCGGGCCGAGCCTGCAGCAGGTGGTGGGCCATGACCACGGCGCACTGCCCGAGCGGTCCGTACGGATCCTCGCGGCCGGGCTCGCGCACGCGCTGAAGGACATCCACGCGGCCGGGATCGTGCACCGGGACCTGAAACCGTCGAACGTGCTGGTGACCATCGACGGCCCCCGGGTGATCGACTTCGGGATCGCCCGGGCGCTGGAGACGACCGCCGTGGGCGGGGAGGGGCTGACCCGGACCGGTTCGCTGGTCGGCTCGCCCGGGTTCATGGCGCCGGAGCAGGTGCGGGGTGACCGCATCACGCCGGCGTGCGACGTGTTCTGCCTCGGGTCCGTGCTGGCGTACGCGGCGACCGGGGCGCTGCCGTTCGGCAGTTCCAACAGCGGTGTGCACGCGCTGATGTTCCGCATCGCACAGGAGGAGCCGGACCTGGAGGGGGTGCCGGAGGGGATCGCCGACCTGGTCCGGGACTGCCTGCGCAAGGATCCCGGGGCCCGGCCCTCGCTGGACGCCGTCCTCGAACGGACCGGCGCGGAGGACACGGTGACCGGGGGCCGGTCCCGCGACCCCTGGCTCCCGGGTTCGCTGGTCGCCCAGCTGGGGCGGCACGCGGTGGGCCTGCTGGAGGTGGAGGACCCGGAGGGGACGACGTCCTCCGGGGCGGGGGCGTCGTCCGGTGCGTCGTCCGGTGCCGGTGCGTCGGGGGGCACCCGGCCTGCGGCCGGGTCCGGGTTCCCACCCGCACCACCCGTGCGGCCATCGTCGTCGGGTGCGGGTGGCCCCGGTGGGGCGGGAGCACCGTCGGCGGCTGCGGGTGGCTCCGGTGAAGCGGGAGCGGCCCCGGCGGGTGGGGGATTCGGCGGGGCGTCTGACGGCTTCGGTGCTGCCGGTGCCGGTGCCGGTGGCGGGCCCGGGAGTGCGGGGTCTCCCGAGCATGCCCCCGTTTCCGACGGGACCGTGCCGGGGGTGGCTGACGGGGGGTCCGCGGACGGGTACCAGCCGACCGTCGTGTCGGGGCGGACCCCGTCGTCCGGGCTGCCCCCGGGGTTCGGGGCGGCGCAGGGGTCGTACGGGTACCCGCCGCAGCAGGCCCAGCAGCACCCCCAGCCCGCCGCGGCCTACGGGTACCCGCCGCAGCCGTACCAGTCCTACGCCGGGGGCCCCTACGGCGGCGGCCTCGGCTCCACTCCTCCCTACGGGCCCGTCCCGGTCGGCGTGCCGCCGGAGCCGGAGCGGCGCAACGGCCGTTCGACCGCGCTGCTCGTCGTGATCGCGCTGGTCGTCGCGCTGGGCGCGGGCGGGTCGGTGTACGCGCTGATGAACCAGGGCGACGGCGACGGCAAGGGCGGTGGCACGGTCAGCCCCGCGCCGACGGCCACCCCCGCACCGCCCGAGAGCTCCGCGGCGCCCACCCCGGCCCCGTCCGGGGCGTCCCCCTCCGCCTCCGCCGCCACCCCCTCCGACGGGGCGGTCCCGGAGGCGTACCTGGGGACCTGGGCCACGACGATCGACAGCACCGGCGGGACCGGAACCCGCCAACTGACCATCCGGCAGGGCGAGGTGGGGGACAGCGTGCTGACGCTGGTCGCGGACGGGCCCACCGACGACGGCGGGACGTACCACTGCGTCTTCACGGCCAAGCTCACCCAGGCCCCCGGCCCCGGCCCGCTGGAGATCGGCCCGTCCACCGTCACCTCCGGCGCCCCGGCCTCCTCCTGCTCCCCCGGCGAGGCCACCGAGGTCTCCCTGCTCTCGGGCGGCCGGCTGAAGCGGACCCAGCAGGGCGGCGGGGAGAGCCTGACGTACAGCAAGCAGTGACGGGGTGGCGGCGGCCGACTCCCGTGCCCCACGGGGTGGTTGAACGTCCGGCGAACTTCCGTGGACGCGTCCCGTTCGTCCCCTTTCCGGCGCGTACCGTGACTCCTCCATCCGGCTCCGGGGAGTGGCGGGGGCACCCACATGGAGTGGCTGAGCGCGGAGAACGTCGTCGCCGTCGGTACGGCGCTGCTGGGCATCGCCGCGTCCGCGGGCATGGTCTGGTACGAGCGCCGGGTGCCGCGGCGCAAGCGGGTCGGCTACCGCGTGCAGATGGACAACCCGATCGGTGACGACGTGCGGTCGGGGCGGGCCAACCGGCGCCTGGGGCTCTTCGACGAGGTGCCGGGCATGTCGGACGCCACGCTCGTCCTGCTGCGCGTCGAGAACGACGGCTCACAGGGCATCGACCGCGACGACTACACCGGCCCCGAACGGCACGGCCTGACCGCGGTGTTCACCGGCCGGACCGTCCGCGGGGTCTCGGTGACCCAGCCGAGCGGCACCGACCACCTGATGGACCACTTCACCGCCGAGCGCGGCTTCGGCTATGCGGACAACACCCTGCACATCCCGCGTGTCCCGCTCAACAAGGGCGACCACTTCAAGCTGCTGGTGCTGCTCTCGGGCGGGGACGTGGGCCACGGGATTCGGCTGATCGGCGGGATCCGGGAGGGCGAGGTCCATCCCAACCGCAGCGCCACGCCGGACGACAAGCCGCCCCTGTTCAGCCGGGCCTCCCGGTCCATCACCATCATGCTCACCGTGTGCGTGGTGACCCTGGCCGCGATCGTCGTCGCCCGCGACGGCAGCCCGCCGCCGATCGGCTGCGAGAAGGGGCGGCTGACCGTGACCGGGTCGACCGCGTTCGAGCCGGTCGTGCGGGAGGTGGCGAAGAAGTACCAGGAGGACTGCAAGGGGGCCGTCATCACCGTCGACGCCCACGGATCCACCGCGGGGACACGGGAGCTGGCCGCCGACGGCGCCGCCTGGAAGGCCAAGGGCTCACCGCCGGTCGTCGCCCTCTCCGACGGGCCCAAGCCCGGCGGCATGCCCGAGCTGCGCGAGAACCGGGTCGCGCTGTCCGTCTTCGCGCTGGTGGTCAACGACGACGTGGGCGTGCGGAACCTGTCGACCGCCGACGTGCGCCGGCTGTACCAGGGGCAGATCACCGACTGGGCCCAGCTGGGCGGCCGTCCGCTCCCCGTCCACCTGGTCAGCCGGGACGCCAACTCCGGGACCCGGCAGGTCTTCCAGCGGCGGGTGCTGGGGCGGGGCGAGACGGCCAACTCCTCCGTCGACTGCGTCCACAAGGACTACCCCTCGGCGCCGGTGACCCGCTGCGAACTCGACTCCACCGACCAGGTGCTGGCCGAGGTGGCCCAGCTGCCCGGCGCGATCGGCTACAGCGAGCTGAACCTGGCGACCGGTGCGAAGGGGCTGCGCGTGCTGGGCCTGGACGGGGACGCGCCCTCGGTGGACGCGATCGAGCACGGGCACAGCCGCTATCCCTACCGCGAGATCGAGTACGCCTACACCTACGGCCGGCCCCCCGCGGACTCCCTGGTCTCCAGCTTCCTGACGTATCTGTCGCGGGGCAACGGCCAGGACGTCATCCGCACCCACGGGCACGTGCCGTGCTGGACCCCGGAGGGGATGAAGCTCTGCGCGTAGCCGCCTGGCGGGCTACCGGGGAACCGCCCGGCGGGTCACCGGGGCTCCGGCGGCCGCTGCCGGGGCATGTTCGGGCGGGTCCCGTTCGCCGGCGGCAGCGGGAAACGGCCGCCCGGGCCCCCCGACTCCTGCCGCGGCACGTACGCCACCGCCGCCTGGATGCCGAGCGGTGCCGCGCCGGTGCGGAACTCCACCATCCAGTCGGTGGTCTCGGTGCGCACGAGCTCCGTCACGTCCTCCGAGAAGCGCCGCAGCACGCCCAGGCACCGGTCGGCGGCCTCGCTCGCGGTGCCCTCCGCCGGGCCCAGCACCTCGCGGACGCTCTCCGAGGCCCAGTCGAACTGAAGTGCCTGCAGCCGCCGGTGCACCGCCTGCGCGGTGGCCACGTCGCGCATCCAGCCGGACGTCACCCCGAAGAACCGGTCGACGCCCACGCAGGAGACCGCGAGCAGCAGCGCCAGGCACCCCCAGGGCGCCACCCCGGCGGCCGCCCCGGTCAGGTCCAGCAGGGGCAGCGCGGCCCCGGCAACCGCGCCCGCCGCCGCCCCGGACCGCAGCACCCGGGCCCCGCGCCGCTTCCACACCCGGTCCCGCAGGTACCAGTCGGCCGTCCGCAGCGCGCCCTGCTCGACCCACCGGTACAGCTCGTCGAGCCGCTCGGCGGGTTCCCCCCAGTCCCCGAGCGGGAAGGCACGACCGGTCAGATCACCCGGCCGCAGTCCGGCCGCACCCTCGCCCCGCCCGTCCTGAGGCGGACCCTCGGGCTGCATCTCCGGCTGACCCACCCGGCACTCCCTACTGATCACGACCGGTCACGTTGCGTGACATTCCATGCCGACGCGCGGCACCCTTCCTACCGCCCAATGGGTGGCCCGGACGTAGCTTTCCTCTCTTTTCCGCCCGGAAGGGCGCCTTGATCAGGTATAGGACTGGCACCTTTCTCACTCGAAAGAGTGGCGGTGTGATGGTCGCGCGGACCACGTAGGCTCGTGCCAAGGAGAAGAACGTAGAGGAGCTGATCGTGATCCCCGGTGGTGGCCAGCCCAACATGCAGCAGTTGCTCCAGCAGGCCCAGCAGATGCAGCAGGACCTGCAGCGGGCGCAGGAGGAACTGGCGAACACGGAGGTCGAGGGACAGGCGGGCGGCGGCCTGGTGAAGGCCACCGTGACCGGCGCCGGTGAGCTGCGCGGCCTGCAGATCGACCCCAAGGCGGTGGACCCGGACGACACCGAGACCCTCGCCGACCTGATCGTGGCGGCCGTGCAGGCGGCCAACGAGAACGCGCAGGCGCTCCAGCAGCAGAAGCTCGGACCGCTGGCCCAGGGTCTCGGCGGCGGCACGGGCATCCCCGGTCTGCCGTTCTGAGTCCGGGCCAACTAGCGTACGTACCGAAAGGTCTCCAGGAAGGGCAGTCCGTTGTACGAAGGCGTGGTCCAGGACCTCATCGACGAGCTGGGGCGGCTGCCCGGCGTCGGTCCCAAGAGCGCGCAGCGGATCGCCTTCCACATCCTGCAGGCGGAGCCGACGGACGTGAAACGGCTCGCGCACGCGCTCCTGGAGGTCAAGGCGAAGGTCCGTTTCTGCGCGACCTGCGGCAACGTGGCACAGGAGGAGCTGTGCAACATCTGCCGCGATCCGCGCCGCGACCCCACGGTCATCTGTGTCGTGGAGGAGCCGAAGGACGTCGTCGCGATCGAGCGCACCCGCGAGTTCCGCGGCCGCTACCACGTGCTCGGCGGCGCGATCAGCCCGATCGAGGGTGTGGGACCCGACGACCTGCGTATACGGGAACTTCTCGCGCGGTTGGCCGACGGGACGGTCACGGAGCTGATCCTGGCCACCGATCCGAATCTCGAGGGCGAGGCGACGGCCACGTACCTCGCGCGCATGATCAAGCCCATGGGCCTGAAGGTCACCCGCCTGGCCAGCGGCCTCCCGGTGGGTGGCGACCTGGAATACGCGGACGAGGTCACCCTCGGCCGCGCCTTCGAGGGGAGACGACTCCTAGATGTCTGACGCCACGCTGCACGACACGACGCAGAACCCGGACGACTTCGTGGTCCAGATCGCGGACCAGGTGGAGAGCTTCCTGGTGGCCGTCACAGAGGTGGCGAAGGGCGACGAACCCGAATCGGCGGTCCCCTTCCTGCTCCTGGAGGTCTCCCAGCTCCTGCTGGCCGGCGGCCGTCTGGGCGCCCACGAGGACATCGTTCCGGAGGAGCGTTACGAGCCCGACCCGGGGCCCGAGGCGGACGTGGACGCGATCCGCGAGAACTTCGCGCGTCTGCTGGACCCCATCGACGTCTACTCCGAGGTCTTCGACCCCTACGAGCCGCGCCGCGCCCCCGTGCCGGCCCGTATCTCCGACGACCTGGCCGACATCATCACCGACCTGCGCCACGGCATGGTGCACTACCGTGCGGGCCGCACCACGGAGGCCCTGTGGTGGTGGCAGTTCTCCTACTTCTCCAACTGGGGTCCCACGGCGTCCGCGGTCCTGCGCGCCCTGCAGTCGGTCCTCATCCACGTCCGCCTCAACCAGCCCCTCGAGGAGCTCGACGGTCTCGACACCGACCAGCCCGCCATGGGCGACGAGACCCTGGAGTTCGAGGCGGGCCGCGTGATGGCGGAGGAGATCGGCGGCCCCCTGGGGATCCAGCAGGGCCGGTAGCCTTCGGGCCCGGCCGGCCTCAGCCGGGCCACAGCCCCCACAGGCCCTTGGTCATCGCCGTGGCGCCGCCCGCCAGGGCCAGGACGAGGACCAGGTGCCGGGCCCGGTGCTCGGGTATGCGGGCGGCGACCGCGTGGCCGGCGAGGGCGCCCGCGGTCATCGCCGAGGCGGCCAGGGCCCACTGGGGCGGGGCCAGCCGGGGCAGCCCGTTCGCCGCGAGGGAGAACGCGTTGACGACCACGCCGTAGAACTGGGCGTTGGGCACGAACTCCCGTACCGTCCAGCCCGCGTTGAGGGCGTAGAGGGACACCGGCGGGCCGCCCACGCCCGCCGCCGCGTTCATGAAGCCGCCCAGCGCCCCGGCGGTCACCGCGCCCCGGCCGCCGCGCAGGGCCGGCACCCGGGCGCCGCGCATGACGAGCAGGACGGCCGCCGTCACCAGGCCGCCCATCACCAACAGCAGTACGGGGTGCGGGAGATGGCGGGTCAGCCAGGCGCCCGCCGGTACCGTGCAGGCCGCGGCCAGGCACAGCGGGACCATCGCCGCGGGCCGCACCCGCCGCCAGCCGCCCGCCAGGCCCACGACGCTGATCGCCCCGGCCGCGCAGTTGGCGAGCACCACCCCGTCGGCGGGGCCCAGCAGCAGCACCAGCGCCGGCACGCAGACCAGGGCGAACCCCATTCCGGTCAGCCACTGGACGCAGGCACCGAGCAGCACGATCGCCGCGAGCAGTGTGTCGGTCATGGACAGGCCCCCCTGGCCGTCGGAACGTTTGAATGCCGATTCAACCGGGGTCTCTGTGACCCGGGGCACTTTCCGCGTGGTCGCCCGTGTGGTGGGCAAGAGCCCTTCCGGAAGCGAGCGGCCGATGTCTCACCATGCGGGAGCGCGATGGTGGAATTCGGACGCTCGATAGACTGAGCCGACACAAACGAACCGAGCGAGGAGCGCACGTGGGCCTTGTCGTGCAGAAGTACGGAGGCTCCTCCGTAGCCGATGCCGAGGGCATCAAGCGCGTCGCCAAGCGGATCGTGGAAGCGAAGAAGAACGGCAACCAGGTTGTCGTCGTCGTTTCCGCGATGGGCGACACGACGGACGAGCTGATCGATCTCGCCGAGCAGGTTTCTCCGATGCCTGCCGGGCGGGAATTCGACATGCTGCTGACCGCCGGGGAGCGGATCTCCATGGCCCTGCTGGCCATGGCGATCAAAAACCTGGGCCACGAGGCCCAGTCCTTCACCGGCAGCCAGGCAGGTGTGATCACCGACTCGGTCCACAACAAAGCCCGGATCATCGACGTCACGCCGGGCCGGATCCGGGAGTCGCTCGACCGGGGCAACATCGCCATCGTCGCCGGCTTCCAGGGCGTCAGCCAGGACAAGAAGGACATCACCACGCTCGGCCGCGGTGGGTCCGACACGACGGCCGTGGCCCTCGCCGCCGCCCTCGACGCCGAGGTCTGCGAGATCTACACCGACGTCGACGGCGTGTTCACCGCCGATCCGCGCGTGGTGAAGAAGGCGAAGAAGATCGACTGGATCTCCTTCGAGGACATGCTGGAGCTCGCGGCCTCCGGCTCCAAGGTGCTGCTCCACCGCTGTGTGGAGTACGCCCGCCGCTACAACATCCCGATCCACGTCCGGTCCAGCTTCAGCGGACTGCAGGGCACGTGGGTCAGCAGTGAGCCGATTGGGGACCAGAAGGTGGAGCAGGCCATCATCTCCGGTGTCGCGCACGACACCTCCGAGGCCAAGATCACGGTCGTCGGCGTCCCGGACAAGCCGGGCGAGGCCGCCGCGATCTTCCGCGCCATCGCCGACGCCGAGATCAACATCGACATGGTCGTGCAGAACGTGTCCGCCGCCTCCACGGGCCTGACGGACATCTCCTTCACGCTGCCGAAGACCGAGGGCCGCAAGGCGATCGACGCACTGGAGCGAGGCCGCTCCGGCATCGGCTTCGACTCGCTGCGCTACGACGACCAGATCGGCAAGATCTCCCTGGTCGGCGCGGGCATGAAGACCAACCCGGGCGTCACCGCCTCCTTCTTCGAGGCGCTGTCCGACGCGGGCGTGAACATCGAGCTGATCTCCACCTCCGAGATCCGCATCTCGGTCGTCACCCGCAAGGACGACGTGCCGGAGGCCGTCCGCGCCGTGCACACCGCCTTCGGGCTGGACTCCGACACGGACGAGGCCGTGGTCTACGGAGGCACCGGCCGATGACCGCGAAGCCGACGCTCGCGGTCGTGGGAGCGACCGGAGCCGTCGGTGCGGTCATGCTCCAGATCCTGTCCCAGCGCGCGGACGTCTGGGGCGAGATCCGTCTGATCGCCTCCCCGCGCTCGGCCGGCCGCAAGCTGGCCGTGCGCGGCGAGGAGGTCGAGGTGGTGGCCCTGTCGGAGGAGGCCTTCGACGGGGTCGACATCGCCATGTTCGACGTCCCGGACGCGGTCGCCGCCCAGTGGGCGCCGGTCGCCGCCGCCCGTGGCGCGGTGGTCGTCGACAACTCGGGCGCGTTCCGGATGGACCCGGACGTGCCCCTCGTGGTGCCCGAGGTCAACGCCCACGCGGTGCGCAACCGCCCGCGCGGGATCATCGCCAACCCCAACTGCACCACCCTGACCATGATCGTCGCCCTGGGCGCGCTGCACGCCGAGTTCGGCCTGCGCGAGCTGGTGGTGTCGTCGTACCAGGCGGTGAGCGGGGCCGGGCAGGCCGGTGTGGAGACGCTCAGGGCCCAGCTGTCGCTGGTCGCCGGGACCGAGCTGGGGACCGCCCCCGGTGACGTGCGGCGGGCCGTCGGGGACAGCACCGGGCCGTTCCCGGAGCCGGTCGCGCTGAACGTCGTGCCGTGGGCCGGGTCGCTGGCGGAGGACGGCTGGTCGTCGGAGGAGATGAAGGTCCGCGACGAGTCCCGCAAGATCCTCGGGCTGCCCAGGCTGCCGGTCGCCGTGACCTGTGTGCGGGTACCGGTGATCACCACGCACTCGCTGACCGTCCACGCCCGCTTCCAGGGCGAGGTCACGGTCGACGGCGCCCGCGAGATCCTCGCCACCGCGCCCGGCGTGGTGCTCTGCGACGACCCGGCCGCCGGCGAGTTCCCCACCCCGGCCGACGTCGTGGGCACCGACCCCACCTGGGTGGGCCGGGTGCGGCGGGCGCTGGACGACCCGACCGCCCTGGAACTGTTCGTGTGCGGCGACAACCTGCGCAAGGGAGCCGCGCTGAACACCGCTCAGATCGCGGAGCTGGTGGCGCAGGAGGGGACCGGGCCCGAAGGCCTCGGGTAGCCGCTTTGTAGGATCCGGGTAAGAAGTGTGGCCGGGAGCATGGTCCAAACCACTTGAATCGTTTCCCCGGGCAACAGAGGATTTTCCTCCCCGCCCTCCGCAACCGCGCGGAGTGCGGGGAGCGTCTTTGCGGTCACTCTTCGGGGCGTGGGGGCGCCGTGATCGGGCCGGGCGTCGACACGCCCGTCCATACCGGACATAGGGGAAGAGCGGGACGCATGACGGCACTTGGGGCACCACCGTCTGTCGCACATGTGACGCCCGGCACGTACAACCCTGGCGGGGGCAGACGTGTCCAACTGGCGTGGCAGAGGTACTCGAACTCACTGCGGCCCGCGGCACCGCGGCCCTCCGGCCGCCGCGTGCGGCGCTCCGGCCCCGCACGCCCGGCGGCATGCCGGTGATCGCGCCCATGCCCGCAGCGCGGCCCGCCCGCATACCCAGTCAGCGTGACGGCTCCGACGAGACCGCGGCGGCCGAGACCACCGCGGTCGCCGGGACCACCGTCGACCACCTCACCGAGACCTACCGGGCGCACTACCGCTCGCTGCTCGGTCTCGCCGCCCTCCTCCTCGACGACACCGCCTCCTGCGAGGACGTCGTCCAGGAGGCCTTCATCCGCGTCCACTCGGCCCGCAAGCGCGTCCGCGACCCCGAGAAGACCCTCGCCTACCTCAGGCAGACGGTCGTCAACCTCTCCCGCTCCACGCTGCGCCGGCGCATCCTCGGCCTGAAGCTGCTCTCCAAGCCGATGCCCGACATGGCGAGCGCGGAGGAGGGCGCCTACGACCAGCTGGAGCGCCGGGACCTCATCAAGGCGATGAAGGGCCTGCAGCGCCGCCAGCGCGAGGTCCTCGTGCTGCGCTACTTCGCCGACATGACCGAGGCCCAGGTCGCCGAGACGCTCGGCATCTCGCTGGGCTCGGTGAAGGCGTACGGCTCACGGGGCATCGCCGCGCTGCGGGTGGCCATGGAGGCGCCGGCATGAGGGACGACCTGAACCGACGAAGCATCACGAGCACGACCACACGTCACCGCACGCTGGGAACAGAACTGTGAACCACGGCCCCGACGAAAAGGGCACCGGGGGGCTCGACCAGGGCCCCGACGGGCTCGAATCGGACGAGTCGGCCCTGCGCCGGTTGCTGCACTCCACGGTCGACGACATCGAGCCGCGCACCGGCACGCTGGAGCACCTGCGCCGGGCCGTACCCGCCCGGCGGGCCCGCAAGCGGCAGGCCGCCGTCGGCATGGCCGCCGCGGCCCTGTTCCTCGGCACGGCCGTTCCCGCCCTCGTCCACGTCTCGGACTCCGGCGGCGGCACCGACCCCAACACCGCCATGGCCGGCCAGTCCTCGCAGGCCCAGGGCGGCACCGGCCCCGGAAAGGGCAAGGGCGGCGGCCCGGACGGCGGCAAGGACGCCGGCAGCAGCAGCGTCAAGCCCGGCAAGGAGCCCGGGAAGAACGACCAGAAGGGCCGCGACGGCGGCGGCGCCACCGGCTCCACCGGCGCCGACCCCTCGGCCAGCGAGACCGCGGGCGTCCCGGTGTGCACGGCCGCCCAGCTGGGCTCGGCCACCGGCAGCGCCGCGGCACCGGACTCCGCGGGCGTGGTCTACGGCAGCTTCCGCGTCATGAACGTCTCCTCCACCGCCTGCACCGTCGGCGGTCCCGGCACCATCGGCGCGAGCGCGCAGGGCGCCGCGGACCAGGCCAAGATCGTCCTCACCCGGCACACGTCCGGGGACGCGGCGACCGGCCTGCCCGACCCGTCCCTCGAGGTCTCCGGACTGGTCCTCCAGCCGGGCTCGGCCTACCAGGAGAAGTTCGCCTTCGTGCCCTCCGAGACCTGCCCCACCACGGGCGGCGGCACGACCGGCGGCACGGACGGCGGCGGCGCGACGCCCGACCCGACCCCCACCCAGGACGCGGGTGCCACCGACGGCACGACCGACACCGGCGGCTCGGCCGGCACCACCACCCAGCTGTACTCCGAGGACGGCACGGCCGACGGCAGCGTGCTGGTCACCCACACCGCCCCCACCGGCTCGCCGGCCGCGTCGGCGGTGGTGCCGGGGGAGTGCGCGGGGACCGTGTACTACACCGGGGTGCTGGCGGGGGCGTAGCGCGGCGGGGTCAGCCGCCGACGACGGTGACCGGGGAGTCCTGCTCCGGCACCAGACCCAGCTCGGCGTCCCGGGCCGCCTCCGCCTCCCGCCGCACCAGGCGGAACCACATGAACACCACGAAGCCGGCGAAGACGAACCACTCGCCCGTGTAGCCGAGGTTCTGGAACGCCTTCAGATCGAGACCGGTGCCCTCGGGCGCGGTCGCGGGCACGGCCTTCATCCCCGAGTCGGCCCGGTCCAGCGTCACCCACGCGTCGTACAGCCGGTCCGGCACCAGGTTGACCAGCGAGGCCGAGCTGATCGCCGCGGTCTGCCCGGCCGGCAGTCCGCTCTGTGCGCCGACCCCGTTGTCGCCGGGCGTCTCGGAGGCCTGCAGCGCGCCGGTGACGGTCACCTCGCCGGCGGGCGGGGCCGGTGCCTTCGCCGCGTCGGCCCGGCCCGGCAGCCAGCCCCGCACCACGGGCAGCGACTTGCCGGAGCCGGTGCGCAGCAGGGTCAGCACGTAGAAGCCGTTCCTGTCGCCCAGCTGCCGGCCGGGCACCAGCAGCTGACTGCCGTAGTGGCCGTGCGCGGTGACCCGGCGGCCCGAGGTGGCCTTGTCGACGGGCAGCATCGAGTCCAGCGGCCGTGCGGCCTCCTGCTGGTCGGACGCGGCCTGCCGGGTCGCGGCGCGGCTGTCGTGCACCCGGCCCTCGAACCGGCTCAGCTGCCAGGTCCCCATGAAGATGCAGAACGGGATGGCGAGCAGCACGAAGACGTTGATGCCCCACCAGCGGGGAGTCAGCAGAAACCGGTACACGCCCTCCACGGTACGGCGCCCCCGCCGGGGCCCCGCCCGGGGGTCAGTCCTTGACGGCCTTCAGCGAGTAGACCAGCGGGATGCGCGGGTGGTCCGCCGGGAAGCGGTGGTAGCCGTCGCGCACCTCGAAGTTCCCGAAGCGCGGGAAGAGCGACACGTCGTGCTCGTGCAGGAACTCCAGGCGCAGCCCGGTCGCGGCGAGCGCGGAGACGACGTCCCCCAGGGTGTGCTGCCACTCCACGCTGCGGTTGTGGACGGTGGCGGCGTCCGGGTCGGCGTAGGTGCCGGGCTCGTCGTACACCTGGGCGTCCCGGGAGAAGTAGTCGCGCACGATCCGGGTGCCGGTCGCGTCGTCCAGGGACTCGGTGATCGGGTGGAACTCGGCGAGGTAGAGGAAGCCGCCGGGGGCGACCAGCGAGGCCGCGGTCTCGGCCCAGCGCCGGATGTCGGGCAGCCAGCACAGGGCGCCGAGCCCGGTGTAGACGATGTCGTACGACGGCTCGGGCACCGTCCGCGCCGCGTCGTACACGTCGCCGGTGACGAAGGCCGCGCGCTCCGGACCGTGGCCGAGGCCGGCGGCGAGGGAGCGGGCCGCCTCGACGGCCGGGGCGGAGAAGTCCAGGCCGACGACGCGCGCGGCGCCGCGGTGCGCCCAGGAGAGCGTGTCGAGCCCGATGTGGCACTGCAGGTGCAGCAGGGTCCTGCCGGTGACGTCGCCGACCTCGGCCGTCTCGAAGTCCCGCAGCACGTCGCGGCGGGCGCGGAAGCCGGCGAGGTCGTAGTACTCACCGGCGAGGTGGACCGGCACCCGCTCGTCCCACAGGGCCCGGTTGTCCTCGCGCCAGCCCTCGGGGACGGACGCGGCCGCGGTCGTTGCGCTCATGATCGGAAAGTTATCCACAGGCTGCGCACACCCGCCACCCAATTGTCGCCGCGGCCAGGCAGTATGGGCGCATGACTGGGGCCATGAGTGAGAGCGGCGCGTCGCCCGCGCAGCAGACGCCGGACACGCCCGACTGGGAGAAGCGCTTCCGGGCGCCGCGGGTCTCCCTGCCCGACTGGGCGGAGGACGCGCCGGACCGTTCCCTGTTCGTGTCGAACGCGACGGGCACGTACGAGCTGTACGCCTGGGACCGTGCCACGGGCGAGCAACGGCAGGCGACACACCGGCCGAACGGCACGACGGACGGCGTGCTCTCCCCGGACGGCGCCTGGATCTGGTGGTTCGACGACAAGGACGGCGACGAGTTCGGCGTCTGGCGCCGCCAGCCCTTCACGGGCGGGCCGGACGAGCCGGGCGTCCCGGGCCTCGAACCCTCCTACCCGGCCGGCCTGGCCCTGGCCCGCGACGGCCGCACGGCGGTCGTCGGCCGCTCCACGGACGAGGACGGCACCACGATCCACCTCGCGCGCGAGGGCGCGGGCACCGTCGAGATCTACCGCCACCGCGAGTCGGCGGGCGTCGGCGACCTGTCGCACGACGGCTCCCTGATCGCCGTCGAGCACACCGAGCACGGCGACGCCATGCACTCGGCGCTGCGCGTGCTGCGCCCGGACGGCACGACCGTCGCCGAGCTGGACGACACCAAGGGCGGCACCGAGGAGCTGGGCCTGGAGGTGCTGGGCTTCGCCCCGGTCGAGGGCGACAGCCGGCTCCTCATCGGGCACCAGCGCCGGGGCCGCTGGGAGCCGCTGGTGTGGGACGTGGCCACCGGCCGGGAGACCGACCTCGCCCTCGACCTGCCCGGTGACGTCAGCGCCGAGTGGTACCCGGACGGCGCGGCCCTGCTGATCGCCCACAGCTTCGAGGCCCGCAGCGAACTGTTCCGCTACGGCCTCGCGGACGGCGAGCTGACCCGCATCCCCACCCCGCCCGGCTCGGTCTCCGGTGCCACGGCCCGGCCCGACGGCAGCGTGGAGTACCTGTGGTCGTCGGCCGCCGAGCCCCCGGCGGTGCGGTCGACCAAGGGCGGCATCGTCCTCGACCCGCCCGGCCTGGCCTGCCCGCCGTCGGTCGCGGTGGAGGACGTCTGGGTGGAGGGCCCCGGCGGCCGCGTCCACGCCCTGATCCAGAAGCCGGCGGGTGCGAGCGGCCCCCTGCCCACCGTCTTCGACCTGCACGGCGGCCCCACCTGGCACGACAGCGACTCCTTCGCCGCGGGCCCGGCCGCCTGGGTCGACCGGGGCTACGCGGTCATCCGCATCAACTACCGCGGCTCGACCGGCTACGGCCGCGCCTGGACCGACGCCCTCAAGCACCGGGTCGGCCTGATCGAGCTGGAGGACGTCGCCGCGGTCCGCGAGTGGGCGGTCTCCTCCGGCCTCGCCGACCCCGGCCGCCTCGTCCTCACCGGTGCCTCCTGGGGCGGCTACCTCACCCTGCTCGGCCTCGGCACCCAGCCCGAGGCGTGGACGGTGGGCGTCGCGGTCGTCCCGGTCGCGGACTACGTCACCGCGTACCACGACGAGATGGAGGCCCTGAAGGCCATGGACCGCACGCTCCTCGGCGGCACCCCGGAGGAGGTCCCGGAGCGCTTCGAGGCGTCCTCCCCGCTCACCTACGTCGACCGCGTCAAGGCCCCGGTCTACATCTCGGCGGGCGTCAACGACCCGCGCTGTCCCATCCGCCAGATCGACAACTACGTCAAGCGCCTGGAGGCCCGCGGCGCCGTCCACGAGGTGTACCGGTACGACGCGGGACACGGCTCGCTGGTGGTGGACGAGCGGATCAAGCAGGTGAGACTGGAGATGGACTTCGCGGCGAGGCATCTGGGCGCCTCCTGAGCGAAGGGCTCAGCGCAGCTCCGCGAGCCCCCGGCGAGTCGCGGCGACCACCACCCGGTCGCCCTTCTCCAGCACATGACCGGGAGGCGTGTCGGTCCGGCCCGCCAGCGCCAGCACCCGCCAGGAACCGGCCCGGAACGCCTCCCGCACCGTCCGGCCCTCCAGCTGGGGGTGCCCGCCCACGTCGACGGCGGCGAACAGCAGCACCCTGCGCTCCACCGGAATCGCCCCCAGCACCTGCCGCCCGAGCATCGCGCCGGCGAACGCGGGCGCGGCCAGATGGGTGACGCTCCGGCTGCGGGTCAGCGCCTGCGGGTACGCGGCCCGCAGGGTGCGGTACACGGCGGTGGCGAAGTCGTCGTCGTACAGCCGCAGTACGACCCGCAGATCGGGCCGTACGGACCGCGCGTACAGCACGGCCTCCAGATTGGTGGTGTCGGCGCTGGTCACCGCGAGCAGCGCCTGCGCCCGGTGGATCTTGGCGGACTCCAGGACGCCTTCCTGGGTGACGTCCCCGAGCACCACCGGCACCCGCAGCCGCCGCGCGGTCGCGAGCCCCCGGGCCTCAGGGTCGGACTCGACGCACACCACGGGCACGTTCAGCTCCCGCAGCCGGGTCAGCACCCGGGTGCCGATCTTGCCGAGCCCGAGCAGCACCACGTGCCCGCCCAGTCCGCGCGGCGGCTTGCGCAGCGTGGAGGCGGTGCGGAAGGTGCCCAGCGCCTCCAGGACGGCGGCCAGCAGGACCGGCAGCAGCAGCAGGCCGACCAGGCCGGACAGCAGTTGGAGCAGCTGGCGGCCGAGCGGTGCGCCGAGGGCCGGGTCGTCGATCGCGAACATGTCGAGCAGCGTGAGGTAGAAGGCCCGCAGCGGATGGATCCGCGGGGTCACCGCCCACAGCGCGACGGCGAGCGCGACCACACAGCCCACCAGCCCGGCCAGCGACCAGCGCAGCCGCCGGGAGAACAGCGAGGCGAGCGGCGGTACCCCGCCCACCCCCCGGCCGGGCGCGGCCGACTCCGTCCCGCCCGCGGACGACACCTGCTCCAGCACCACGGCCGTGCGCCCGCCGGCCCGCCGCACCTCCTCGTCGTCCGGCAGCAGCCGCGGCTCCTGCTCCCCGGCGCCGTCCGGGCCGGCCGGATCGCCGCCCGACAGCAGGGCCAGGGTGTACAGACCCGAACCGGCGGACTGCCCGTCGCCGGGCAGCGGGCGTTCCACGGCGCGCAGCAGCAGCCCCTCGGTCTGCACGACCTTGCTGGTGCCGGCGACCGCGGTGGCGGCCAGGGCGGGCGCGGCGGTGTCCGCGTCGGACAGCACGGTGGTGGACGCCTCGGTGCCCCCGTCGCCGTCCCCGTACGCCAACGCGGCCGCCTGGTCGAGGAGTTCCTCGATGTGCTGGCCCAACCGCCGGTTGTAGAGCCGCAGGACGAGCCTCAGCCGGGGGTTGAGCCGGCGGGCGGTCAGCGCGGCACGGATGTTGGTCTCGTCGTCGTCGTGGACGAGGGCGAGCGCGGCGGCCCGTTCCACCCCGGCCTCCGCGAGGACGGCCTCGGTCAGCGCGACGGCCTCCAGCACCCGGTCGCCGCCGCCGTTGCCCGCCGTCGCCGGTGCGGGCGGGGCCGGTGCGGCGCCCCGGCCGACCGCGGCGCTGACCATCCGGTCGAGCAGCGCCGCCGACGCGGCCCGGGCCCGCCCGACCACCGGGGGCCCGGCCATGCGTTCGGTCGGCGGCACCACGAGGGTGACGTGCTCGCCGTAGACCCCGCGCAGTTCGGCGGCCAGCCGGTGCGCCAGCCCGTCGTCCCCGCAGACCACCATGTGCGGGCCGCCCGGCCCTCCTTGATACGGAACGCTCACCACGAGGGAAAAGACTGCCCCAAGGGGAGGAGTGGTTCCAGCAACGGGATGAACGCTCGTGGGACCGGCGGCGTACTGAGGGGGAGGCAGCCCACCAGCCGGAGGTACCCGTTCGTGGCCATCACCGAAGACGCCCCGCCCGGCACCGGCGCGCGGGCGCCGGAACACCCTTCGGGGCCCCGGCAGGAGGGCCGGCGGCTCAGCTCCCCGCTGGTGCTGACCCTGGCGCTCGTGCTGGCGGTGCTCGCCCAGTCCCGGATCCGGGGCGCCCTCGGCACCCCGCTGATGCAGAGCTGGATGACGGTGTTCGTGGCGGTGACCGTCCAGGCGCTGCCGTTCCTGGTGCTCGGCGTGCTGCTCTCGGCGGCGATCGCGGTGTTCGTGCCGCCGTCCTTCTTCGCGCGCGCCCTCCCGCGCCACCCGGCTCTCGCGGTGCCCGTGGCCGGTGTCGCGGGCGCGGTGCTGCCAGGCTGCGAGTGCGCCTCGGTGCCGGTGGCGGGCGCCCTGGTCCGCCGGGGCGTGACCCCGGCCGCCGCCCTCGCCTTCCTGCTCTCCGCGCCCGCGATCAACCCGATCGTGCTCACCGCCACCGCCGTCGCCTTCCCGCGCGACCCGGAGATGGTGGTGGGCCGGTTCCTGGCGAGCCTGCTGGTGGCGTGCGCGATGGGCTGGCTGTGGCAGCGCGTGGGCCGCACGGACTGGCTGCGGCCGCCGGCCCACGGCGCGCACGAGGGCGAGACCAGGGGTGAGACGTTCTGGAACTCGGTGCGGCACGACACCATGCACGCCGGGGGCTTCCTCGTGCTGGGCGCGATGGCCGCGGCCACGCTGAAGGCGGCGACCCCGGCGGTGTGGCTGCGCACGGCCGCGGGCAACCCGCTGGTCGCCGTGCTCGCCCTCGCCGTCCTGGCGGTGCTGCTGTCCATCTGCTCGGAGGCGGACGCGTTCGTCGCGGCCTCCCTCACCCAGTTCTCGATGACGGCCAAGCTGGTGTTCCTGGTGGTGGGCCCGATGATCGACCTCAAGCTGTTCGCGATGCAGGCCGGCACCTTCGGCCGCGGTTTCGCGCTCCGCTTCGCGCCCGCCACGTTCGTACTGGCCGTCACGGGCGCGGTCGTCACGGGGACGGTGCTGCTGTGAACCGCCAGGCCCAGGCCGCCGTCATGTTCCTGCTCGGTGCCGCCCTGCTGCACGCGGGCAGCACCGGGCTGTACCTGCGCTACGTGAAGGCGGGGCTGCAGCCGCTGCTGCTGGCGTCGGGCGCGGTGCTGATCGTGGCGGCGCTGGCGACGGCCTGGTACGAACGCCGGCGCGGGCGCCGCCCGGAGCAGGGGCACTCCCACCCCGAACCCCGCATCTCCTGGCTGCTGCTGCTCCCCCTGCTCGCCCTCATCCTGATCGCCCCGCCGGCGCTCGGCTCCTACAGCGCCCTGCGCGCCGGTACGGCCCTGCAGAAGCCGTACGCCCTGGGCCCGGTGCCCGCCGGCGACCCGGTCCCGCTCTCCGTCGTCGACTACGCCTCCCGCGCGGCCTACGACCACGGCCGTTCCCTGCACGGCCGCCCGGTCCGGGTCACCGGCTTCCTCGCCCTGGACCACTCGGGCGCGCCCTACCTGGTCCGCATGGCCCTCAACTGCTGCGCGGCGGACGCCCAGCCGGTGAAGATCGCGCTCACCGGCCAGCTGCCGCCGGTCCTGCGCCCGGACGCCTGGCTGGAGATCACGGGCACCTACGTCCCCCGGCTCACCCACGACCCCGTCAACAACGGCCCCGTCCCCTATCTGAAGGTCACGTCCGCCACGCCGGTCCCGGTCCCGCACGACCCGTACGACGAGACCTGGAACAACTGACGCCCGGGGCCGCTCAGCGCTCCGCGGCGGCCGACTCGAAGTCGAACCGGTCGAGGTCGGCGAGCCAGGCGCGCGCGTTGCCGTCCGAGGGGGCGCGCCAGTCGCCGCGGGGGGAGAGGGAGCCGCCGGCCGAGACCTTGGGGCCGTTCGGCATGGCCGAGCGCTTGAACTGGGCGAACGCGAAGAAGCGGCGACAGAAGACCTCCAGCCAGTGCCGGATCTCCGTGAGGTCGTACGCCACCCGCTTGGCCTCGGGGAAGCCGGGCGGCCAGGCGCCGGCGTCCGCGTCGTGCCAGGCGTGCCAGGCCAGGAAGGCGGTCTTGGAGGGCCGGAAGCCGTAGCGCAGCACGTGGAAGAGGGTGAAGTCGTGCAGCGCGTACGGGCCGATCTTGGACTCGGTGGACTGCATCTCCTCGCCCGGCACCAGCTCGGGGCTGATCTCGGTGTCGAGGATCGCGGCCAGGATCCGGCCGGTCTCCTCGTCGAACTGGCCGCTGCTGATGACCCAGCGGATCAGGTGCTGGATCAGCGTCTTGGGCACGCCGGAGTTGACGTTGTAGTGGCTCATCTGGTCGCCGACGCCGTACGTGGACCAGCCGAGCGCCAGCTCGGAGAGGTCGCCGGTGCCCAGCACGATGCCGCCGCGCTGGTTGGCCAGCCGGAACAGGTAGTCGGTGCGCAGGCCGGCCTGCACGTTCTCGAAGGTGACGTCGTACACCGGCTCGCCGGAGGCGAACGGGTGGCCCATCTCCTGGAGCATCAGCCGCGCGGTCGGCGTGATGTCCAGTTCGGCGGCGGTGACGCCGAGCGCCCGCATCAGCCGGTGGGCGTTGTCCTTGGTGTGGTCGCTGGTGGCGAAGCCGGGCAGGGTGAAGGCCAGGATGTCGCTGCGCGGGCGGCCCGCCCGGTCCATCGCCCGGGCGGCGACGATCAGCGCGTGCGTGGAGTCCAGGCCGCCGGAGACGCCGATGACCACCTTGGGGCCGCCGATCGCCGCGAGCCGCTGCTGGAGTCCGGCGACCTGGATGTTGTAGGCCTCGTAGCAGTCCAGGGCCAGGCGGTCGGGGTCGGCGGGCACGAACGGGAAGCGCTCGACGCGGCGCCTGAGCCCGAGGTCCGTGGCCGGCGGGTCGAGGCGGAAGGAGACCGTCCGCAGGTCGGCGGTGCGGGCTGCGTGGGTGCGCCGGTTGTCGTCGAAGGTGCCCATCCGCTGCCGCTCCTGGCGCAGCAGGTCGAGGTCGACGTCGGCCACCGCGAACTGCTCGCCGAGCGGGAAGCGGTCGGACTCGGCCAGCAGCGCCCCGTTCTCGTAGATCATGGTCTGGCCGTCCCAGGACAGGTCGGTGGTCGACTCGCCGAGGCCGGCCGCCGCGTAGACGTAGGCGGCGAGGCAGCGCGAGGACGCCGAGCGGCACAGCAGCCTGCGGTCCTCGGCCCGGCCGACCGTGATGGGGCTGCCGGAGAGGTTGGCGAGGACGGTCGCGCCGGCCAGGGCCGCCTCGGCGCTCGGCGGCACCGGCACCCACATGTCCTCGCAGATCTCCGCGTGCAGCACCAGGCCGGGGACGTCGTCCGCCGCGAACAGCAGGTCCACGCCGAACGGCACGGGCTCGCCGCCGACCAGGATCGTCCCGCCGCGCTCGTCGTCGCCCGGGGCGATCTGCCGGCGCTCGTAGAACTCCCGGTAGTTCGGCGGGTACGACTTGGGTGCCACGCCGAGGATCCGGCCGCGGTGGACGACCACGGCGCAGTTGTAGATCCGGTTGCGGTGGCGCAGCGGGGCGCCCACGACCAGCACCGGCAGCAGGTCCGCCGTCCCGGCCACCACCTCGGCGAGCGCCGACTCGACCGCGTCGAGCAGCGGGTCCTGCAGCAGCAGGTCCTCGATCGAGTAGCCGCACAGCACCATCTCGGGGAAGACGGCGACGGCGACGCCCTCCTCGGCGCAGCGCCGTGCCTGGCGCAGGACCGCCCCGGCGTTGGCGTGCGGGTCGGCGATGACGGTGTGGCCCGTGCACGCGGCGACGCGTGCGAAGCCATGCTGATAGATCGACCAGAAGTTCAACGGGACTTCCCTCACCACGCCACGGACCCCACAGACGAAACGAATGTCCTACGGGAAGAGCCTAGATCTTCTCCGGCGGGGGCCGCCGGTGGGCTCGGGCGTGGCAGGCAGCCGGCCCGCCGTCGCAGCCGGACATCTCGCGGGAGGAGGCGCCCACGTCCGGCGGGTCGCCCGGGGGTGTGCGCGGACGGAGGCGCCCGTGACTTCCTCACGTCGCCCGTGTGAGCCGTTCGCTGCCTGCGGGGCCGCCCGCGCCCCCATACTCGTGGGTGCGCGTGAACGGGCCAACGGGGGCTGTGCCGGTCCGGCTGGGTGCTCCGAGGAGGTCCGTAGACCGTGAACCCGCGACGCACGGAGGACATTGCGCTGCGCCTGCACCATCTGTGGTCCCTGCGCGAGGACGTGGTGGTGGAGTGGGAGGCGGACGGGCGGACGCTGGCGCTCAGCGGGCCGCCCGGCACCGAACGGGTGGAGGATCCCGCGCCCGCGGTGGCCGAGGCGCTGCGCCGGATGGAGCTCGGTCCGGTGCGGCTCGCCAACCTGGTGCCGTGGCCGGACGCGGAGGACCGGCCTCCGGACACCTACGCCGTGCTGCTGCCGGTGCTGCACCGGCTCTCCCACATGGTGATCAGGACTCTCGGCCTGGAGGACCTCAGGGGCCCGGTGCTCTCGGTGGTGCCGGTGGGCCGTACCGCCGGCTTCTCGCGGATACGGCCGGCGCCGCAGCGGCCGCTGCATCTGCGGCCCGGTGTGACGATCACCGTGCGGGGGTCCTCGTTCGCGGTCGAGTGCCGGACGCTGGAGCACCGGGTGGTGGTCCACCGGCCCGAGGCGATGTGGGTGCTGTCGCTGCTCGGCTGGCCCGTCACCCCGGACGCGATGGTGGAGGCGCTGCCGCTGCCCGCCGAGCTGACCCTGGCGATCCTCGACTACCTGACCGGGGCCGGAGTGGCGGTCACCGGGGGGTGACCGCGCGGCCTACGGCAGCCAGCCGGACTCCCGGGCGATGCGGATGACGTCGACCCGGTTGCGGGCGTTGAGCTTGGCCACGATGGTGGTCAGGTAGTTGCGCACGGTGCCGGTCGACAGGTGCAACTGCTCGGCGATCTCGTGCGGTTCGATGCCCTCGGCGGCCAGTTGCAGCACCTCGGTCTCGCGGGTGGTGAGCGGGCTCTCGCTGCCGCCCCAGGCGGCGAGCGCCAGTTGGGGGTCGATCACCCGGTGGCCGGCCGCGACCCGGCGGACGGCCTGGGCGAGGTCGCCGGGCGGCGCGTCCTTGAGCAGGAAGCCGGAGACGCGCGCCGACATCGCCCGGCGCAGGGTGCCGGGGCGCCCCAGGCTGGTGAGGATCAGCGTCCGGCACTCCGGGATGCGCTCGTGCAGGAGCTCGGCCGCGCTGAGCCCGTCCAGGCCCGGCAGGTCGATGTCGATGACGGCCACATCCGGCCGGTGCTCGCGCGCCGCGTTCAGGATCGCGTCACCGCGCTCCAGTTCGACGACCACCTTCAGGTCGTCCTCCAGGCCCAGCAGGGCGACCAGTGCTCCGCGGACCATGTGCATGTCCTCGGCAAGCAGGATCCGTATCATGTCCGTTCCCCCGTCCCCAGCACGTGATCCTGGCGGACTCCGTGTCCGGATCCTATCGAAGGGACGCCGCCGCGGAACTTCTCAGGCGCCGGAATCCGTAAGCGCGTTCTGTTCTCCGCCGGTGTGTTCCCCGGGGAGCTCAGCGCACCCTCTCCGCGGAGCGGGGCGGCTCCCCGCCGCCGTCCGGGGCCGGCGCCTCGGCGACGAGCCGGAAGGTGACCTCGTCGCCGCCCGCCGCGGAGCGGTTCTCCACCGTCAGCGAGCCGCCGAGGGCCGTCAGCCGGCTCTGCAGGTTGCCCAGCCCCGAGCCGCTGTGCGGGGAGGGGTCCCCGTACCCGGTGACCAGGCCGTCGTTGACCATCGTGAGCCGGACCGCGCCGTCCGCGACCCGCGCGGAGATCCGGCAGTACGAGGCCTTGGTGTGCCGGAGCAGGTTGGTGACGCCCTCGCGCACCACGGTGGCGAACACCGTGGACGTCTGGACGGGCAACGAGCCGACCGAGTCGTCCAGCTCGACCTGGACCGACACCTCGGCCGCGGTCAGCACGGACTCGGCGGAGGCGACCTCGGCGGTGAGCGACATCTCCCGGTACCCGCTGGCCACCCGGCGCACGTCGGCGAGCGCCTGACGGGAGATCAGCAGTACCTCGTCGACCTCCTCCCGGGCCCGCACCGGGTGGGCCGGGATGAGGCGGTGGATCAGCTCGTTCTTGAGGGTGATCGCGGAGAGGCTGTACCCGAGCAGGTCGTGCAGGTCCCGCGAGAAGCGCAGCTGCTCCTTGGTGACGGCCAGCCGCGCCAGGTCGGTGCGGGCCCGGTGCAGCTGGGCCACCAGGCTCCCCATGCGGGTCAGACCGTAGACGACGAGACCGGTCAGGGCGGTCGTCTGGCACATGTACACCACGTCGACGGCACCGCGTCCGGCCAGGATCCCGGGGACGAGCAGGCTGAGGGTGGTGGCCCCGTACAGCGTCCAGCCCCATCGAGGGGGCAGCAGGAGCAGCAGGGAGCCGGCGAAGAAGCCGGCCATGGCGCCCCAGGACAGGCCGTACCAGAGCAGGGGCAGGTACGACAGCAGGCCCTGGGCGGTGAGGGTGAGCACCTTGCGCCGCACCGGGGCCGCGCCCGCCTCCGGGGCCGAGTGCACCAGCTGCAGCAGGAAGACCAGCACCAGCGAGCTCAGCCCGACGGCCATGCGGCGCGGACCGGGGTGCTCGGACAGGAGGTTGAGGATCGTGATGCCCAGGTAACACAGGAGCGCGGCCACCAGGATGCCCCGGGCGGTCCTGGCGGCGGCGGCCGCCCTGTACTGCGGCGGGCGGGAAGGCGTTGCGGACGTGCTCCGGTCGGTGGTGTTCATCCCCGTGCACGAGCCTCTTCTCGTGTCGTGACTGTGCGTGCCTGATGTACGTCCGACGTCCAGTCTAGACCTGACCATGTCGGACGGCTGTGAGGAGTGCGTGGGGAACGGCCGCCCGCCACGGCCTCGTTGGGGCCGCTCGGGACGAAAGGCGGGTTCGGGTACGGCTGTTGTGCTCCACCGCCTCGCACACACGGGGCTCCGCGCCCTTCCACGGGCGCGGGGTCCTGGGGGGCGCCCACCTGGCCATCAGGGCGTCGACGGCGGACAGCGTCCCGGCGACGCGTTCGTGCTGCGCCTCCATGCGCAGCACCACCTCGCGCTCCGGGCCGACCCGGGACGGCATCGGCGGCCACAGCAGTTCGTCCTCGCCGTGGTGGTGGTTGCTCAGCCCGGTGCGTACGTCGCCGAAGTGCGCGGCGAGCACCCGGGACCGGCCCGTGTCACCTGGGGCGGCCCGGGCGGCCAGCTCGCCGAGCGGCCGGGCCCGCTCGAGTCCCGCTCGGGTCGTCGGCGGCAGGCGCTGTCCGTGGCGGCACGGTCGTCGAACACCCTTGTGCCGACCATGAATTGTTCACGCCGGGAGCAGGAGGAAGACAGTCCGCGGAGGGGACTGGAGCACTGTCGGCGGGCGGTGCCGCATGGCACGTTCGAGGTCCGACGATTGAGGGATTGAGACAGGGGGTGCCGAATGCAGATCCGCGTTCTGGGGTCTCTCGACGCCGAGTTGGAAGGTGTGCCGATCCTGCCGACGGCGTCGAAGCCGCGGCAGATCCTGGCACTGCTCGCCATCTACGCCAATCAGGTCGTGCCCGTCTCCGCGCTCATGGAGGAGATCTGGGGTTACGTCCCGCCGCGCAGCGCGCTCGGCACGCTGCAGACGTACATCCTCCAGCTCCGCCGTTGCATGGAGACCGCCCTGCACGGGGAGCCCGGCGGCTCCAAGGACCTGCTGCTGACCCGGCACGGGGGATACCTCCTGCGCGCGGAGCCCGGCAGCATCGACGTCCACGAGTACGACCGGCTGTCCTCCCTCGGCCGCCGCGCCTTCGAACGGCGCGAGGACCAGGAGGCGGCCCGTTGGTTCCGGGAGGCCCTCGGCCTGTGGCGGGGTCCCGCCCTGGTCGACGTGCGCACCGGGCCGCTGCTGGAGATCGAGAAGATGCGGCTGGAGGAGAGCCGGCTCGGGCTGCTGGAACGGCGCAACGACGTCGAGCTGCGGCTCGGCCGCCACGCGGAGCTGCTCACCGAGCTGACCGCGCTGACCGCCCGGCACCCGCTGCACGAGAGCCTGCACGCGCAGTCCATGGTGGCCTTCTACCGCGCCGGCCGCCCGTCCGCGGCCCTGGACGTCTTCCAGAGCCTGCGCACCCATCTGGTGGAGGAGCTGGGCATCGAGCCCTCCCAGCGGCTCCAGCGACTGCAGCGGGCGGTCCTCGGCGGCGACCCGGTGCTGGACGCCGACGCGGGGACCGGGCGCGCGCTCGACCTGTTCGCCGGGTGAGCGCCCGAGAAGAGCCGTGCGTGCGCCCCGGTGCGGGGCCTCTTCCCTGCCGGCCCACTCCTACGGCCGATCGGGGGCGCGTCCGTGGCGGACGCGCCCCCGGGGCGGGCCTGCGGCGACCGTCAGCGGACCACGATCACGAAGGGCGTGTTGCCGAAGCGACTGCCGAAGAAGCCGTTGTCGAACCCGTTGAACCCGTTGAAGCCGAAACGGTTGCCGAAGAAACCGTCGTCGAAGCGGTGGCCGAAGCGGAACCCGCCGTTGTCGAAGCAGCGCCAGTCGTTGCCGAAGCACCGGTCGGTCGCCACATGAGTGTGGACAGCGGGGGCTGCCGCGCCGGCGGTGCCCGCCGCGCCGACCGCGGCGCCGCCGGCCATCAGGAGACTGGCCGCGGACACCCCGACGAGACGCCACGCACGATGTGCTCGCATGATGGTCACACCCTTCCTCCCATCGTCTCGCGCGACTGCACGGGACCGGCCGACCGGGACGGACCCCGGTCTGCCGCTCTACTTGGATACGTCGGGGAGGCCCGTTTGGATTGCCCGGAACGACATGGTTTGCCGTGATCATGGAGGGCCCGGACATGCTCCCGGGGTCGTCGTGACCGTGTGTGACGGGCGCACCCCGGGCCGCGCACGGCGACCCCGCCGACCCGCCGGGCCGGCGCTGCGGGTGGGACGACTGAGTGGGGCGGGAATCCCGGGGTAACCGCACTGGCGAGATCGGACGCTCAGGCAGAGGGCGATGGCATGGACGGCGCCGCCGGACAGCGGGATGCGCAGCAGACCCACATGACCGAGTTGATGCTGATCCGTGCCTCGGCGGCCTACGAGGGCCGCCATTCCGGTGACATTCCCGACGCCCGTGAGCTGGCCCGCGGCTTCCTGGCCCAGGTGCAGGCCGAGCACGGCCTCCCGGTGTCCGGCCGGGCGATGGGCGTGGTGCAGCTCGTGGTGAGCGAGCTGATGACCAACGCCTGCAAGCACGCTCCGGGCCCCTGTCTGCTGGACCTGGAGCTGATCGGCGGCGGCGTCGAGGTCACCGTCTGGGACAGCGACACCGTGCTCCCGGTGGCCCGTGCGGCCGATCCCGGACGCGTGGGGCAGCACGGCCTGGAGATAGTGATGGCCGTGTGCCAGAGCTTCGAGGCCCACCGGGAACCCGTGGGCAAACGCATCACGGCCCGCGTGACCCTCGCGGACGACCCCGGCGGAGACGTGGCGGGCCGCCATCCCTGAGGGACGCCCCATCGGCCGCGCGGCGACGATGGCGGCGGCCGTGGCGTCGTCGACGGCGTTCACGGGACTGTTCGGCTCCGCCGGGACGACGTCGCCCGCGGCGAGATCCCGCCCCCGCGGGTGTGGGCCACGTGACCGTCGGCCTCGTCACCACCCGCGCCGGACAGACGGGGGAAGCCCGGAGCCGAGCGGACGTCACCGAGCCGTAACCGGACGGCAAGTTCCCCTGTGCGCAGGCGACTTGTGGCTCGCCGCCGCCCCCGGGACGGGGCTGATCACAATCACGTGACGAAGCTTCATTGAAGAGCCAACTATCTTCACGCCGCCTTTACTTGCTGCCATCCTGCTGCGGCTGAGACCAGAACCAGCCACTGGAGCCCACAACATGGACGAGATCAAGCCCACCACCGAAGCCGATCCGGCCGTCGCGAACCCGGCCGGCGGCCCCCTTGCGCCCGGCACCGCCGGCGTCCCGGCCGCGGTCCGCCTGCCCGGTCTGGCCATGAAGCGCCGCGGACCGGTCGCGGTGTGGCTCGGCCTGCCGATCGTCACCCTCGGCATCTATCAGCTGGTCTGGTACTACAAGATCCACAAGGAGCTGCAGGAGTTCGACCGGCGCCGCACCCTCAGCCCGGGGGGCAGCGTGCTGGTGATGATCTTCCTGGGGTGGACCCTCGTCGCCCCGCTGATCTCGTTCCACAACACCGGCAAGGCCATAGCGAACGCCCAGCGCGCGGCTGGCCTGCCGGTGACCTGCAGCCCCGCGGTGAGCACCTGGCTGACCTTCGTCTTCGGCCTCAACATCTGGTACATGCAGCGCCAGCTCAACCTGGTCGTCGACGCCTACCCGGGCGCCCAGCCGGGCACCGAGGTCCAGCTGGCCGCCTGACCCCGCGACCACCCGGCCGGCCCATACCGGCCCCGGCAGAACAGAGGAAGCCCACGGCTCCGTCCGCTCCGGACGCCGCGGGCTTCCTCCGTTCCCGGCCGGTGTCGTCGTACGCCGCCGGTCCCGCCCGACGCCGGGGCCCGCGGCCGGTCCACTTTCGGCCGACCCCGAAACGCGAGATGCTGAGGGGAACGTCGACCGGGGCCGGCGAACAAATGCCTGCAGGAGTGCATCACACGCTTCGTGAAGTCCACCTCACGCACATACGGCCCTCAGCGCGACGGGATCCGTCGCGTCTCCCGAAAGGAGGCCGGGCGATGAACCCGTCGCACCGTGACCGCACAAGACCGACAGCACCGGCGCGATTCCCCGGCCGGGCCACGACCACCCCCGGACTGGGCGCCACCGCCCTCGCGGTGGTGCTCCTGGCGGGCTGCGGCACCGGCGCCCCCAAGGCGGCCCCGCACGCCACCAGCCCCGGGGCGTCCCTCGCCCCGCCCACCGCGCCCACCGCCTCCCCGTCCCCCTCGTCCCTCAACCCGGACCTCACCGCCGCCACCGCCTGCACCAACAGCTCGAAGCTGGCCGGATGGTCGAACCAGCGGCTGGCCATGCTGACCATCGCCGTGCCGGTGTCGGAGACCTCGGTGTCCGACGCCAACTCCGAGGTGAGCGCCGGTGCGGGCGGTGTGGTGCTGTTCGGCAGCAAGGCGCCGTCCGACCTCGGCTCCCGGCTGACCGCGCTGAAGACCCATGTGCCCGGCCACGTCGGCCTGCTGGTGATGACCGACGAGGAGGGCGGCGGCATCCAGCGCATGGCGAACCTCGTCGGCTCCCTGCCCTGGGCCTCGTACATGGGCACGCACTGGACCCCGGCCCAGATCCAGCAGAACGTCACCAAGGTCGCCACCAAGATGTCGGCCGCGCAGGTGAACGCGGACCTCGCGCCGGTGGTCGACGTCGACGGCCGGAACGTGGCCCCCAGCAAGACCAACCCCGACGGATGGCGGTCGTTCAGCGGCGACACCGCGGTGGTCTCCAAGGACGGCGTCGCGTACATGAACGGGCTGCGCGCCGGGAACGTCATACCCGTCGTCAAGCACTTCCCGGGCATCGGCGGCTCCACCTACAACTCCGACTTCGGCCCCGCCCGCACGCTGCCCTGGTCCACCCTGCAGAAGGTGGCCGTTCCGGCGTTCACGGCGGCCATCAAGGCCGGTGCCCCGGCCATCATGATCTCCAACAACGTCGTGCCGGGCCTGAGCACCAATCCCGCCGGCCTGTCACCCACCGTCATCACCACGGAGCTGCGCGGCAAGCTGGGCTTCAGGGGCCTGGTGGTCACCGACTCGCTCAGCGCCAAGGCGATCTCCGGCGCCGGCTTCACCATTCCCAGCGCCGCCGTCCAGGCCCTGCGCTCCGGCGCCGACATGATCATGTTCGACCTCGGCGGCAACACCGGCGCCCAGACGACCGCGATCGCCAAGGCGATCACCGGCGCGGTCTCCAGCGGCCACCTCACCCGCAGCCGCCTCATCGACGCGGCCAACCACATCCTGGCCGCCCGCCACGTGAACCTCTGCTCCTGATCCCACCCGGACCGTGGGTCCTCCCGGCGTCCCCGGGAGGGCCCGCGGTCCGTCAGCGGCCGTCGATGAGCGGGTGACGGTCGACGCAGACGGAGTCGGAGGCCGTGCTCGCGGGCGGCCGGCCCTTGATCCGCACCCGTGCGCCGGGCCTGACGGCGTCGTACACGTGCTTCCCGGTGCCGGGCGCGAGGGCGACGGAGCCGAGGGTCCGGTCCTCGCCCAGCGCGCCGCGGTCGGCGGGGTCCAGCTCGAACAGCAGCAGCCGCTGGTGGTGACCGCGGTCGGTGAAGACGACCGCCCACCGCCTGGCGTTCGAACGCCCGCCGAACCGGCCGGAACGGACCTTCACCACGGGGTACTTGGCGGTGACCGTGACCGTCGTCTCGCCGATCGGGCAGAAGGGCGCCGGCGCCGCGACGGGGAACCTCTCGCGCCCGATGGTCAGCGTGCGGGCGTCCAGGTCGATCGTCACCCGCTGGACGGGTGCCGGGGGCCGGGCCGGTGAGGCCGCGGCCGGCTCGGCGGGGCAGCGGAGGGCGGCCGGGCTGACGGTGGTGAGTGCCGCCGCCGCCAGCGCGCCGGTGGAGAGCAGAACGCGCCGGTCGCGGCGGCGGATCGCCGCCCGGTTCCGCACCAGTGCCCCCGCGGCCGGGACCTGGGCCGTACCGAGGGCGGTCAGGCACCGGAGCCGGGCGGTCAGCTCCGCCCCGGTCAGGGGGCGCGGTGACGGCCGGTCAGACACGGGCTTCCTCCATCGGGTGGGGCGCCTCGCTCACCAGGTGGGCGGCGCGCGCCGAACGGCCGCGTGACAGCCGTGCCTTGACGGTGCCGACGGCCGCGCCGGTCTCGGCGGCCGTCTGCTCCACACCCAGGTCGCACAGGCGGTGCAGCACGATCGCCCTGCGCCGGGCGCCGGGCAGGCGCCGCAGAGCGGCGGCCAACGCCACGTGGTCCGGGCTCGGTTCGGGCACGGTCCGGGGCGCCGGCGCGCCCCGGACCAGCTCCCACCAGTGGCGGCCCCGCCGCCGGCGGCTCATCGCCGGCCGGTGTGCCACCGTACGGATCCACGCCTCGGGATCCCGCTCGCCGGTCAGGACCGACGAACGCCGGTCCCAGGCGCGCTCGAACGCCTCGTGCACCGCGTCCTGGGCCTCGGCGTGGTCCCCCGTCAGGGCGTGCAGCTGACCGACCGGCCGCGGGTGGGCGGCCGCGTGGAAGAGGTCGAACTCGTCCTCGGTCACCTTGTCGTGCTCTCCTCGGCGGGGCGGGCCGGGCGCGGCGGCGGCCGGGGTCACGCGGTCGTGGTCGGACCGGCGGCGCTGTTCCCGAGCCACTGCTTCCACGTCAGGTTCCAGTCGCCGTATCCGTTGCCCGCCGCGACGGGGGCTTTGTGGGCGCCGACGACCATGACGACGTCGCCGACGCGCACCTGGTCGTAGAAGCGCCTGGCGGTGCCGTCGGAGGCGAGGCCGACGCAGCCGTGGGTGACGTTGCGGTGCCCGGCCTCGGTGTTCGCGCGCGGGTTCTCGTGCACGTACGTCCCCGATGTCGTCAGGTGCACGGCCCAGTGGTAGGTGCCGCGGTACTCGTCACCGAGGCCCACGGTGTGGGAGTCCATGAGCACCGTGGACTGCTTGTCCATGACGACCATCGACCCGTTCCAGGTGTCCAGCCCGGGCTGTCCGGTGGTGACCGGGACGCGCTGCGCCTTCCCGCCGGTGCGGACGGTCATCTCGTGCGTCCTCGCGTCGACCGTGGCGATCAGCGAACGGCCGACGGTGAAGTGGCGGACGCCGTGCGAGCCGAGGTGCAGGGCGACCTCGGTGCCGGGCCGCCAGTAGGTGGTTTCGGGGCGGAAGTCGACGCGCTCCCCGTCCAGGAGGTTCACGTCCTTCACCCAGCTCCAGGCCCCGGGCGTGCCGGACGAGGTCTGTACGCGCAGCCGGCTCTCCACGGCCTTGCGCTCGGCCGCGGGGACGGGCCGCGGGAAGGTGACGGATATCGGCATGCCCACCCCGACCGTCTGCCCGTCGGCTATGTGTGCCGTCGCCTGCGCGAGCACGGCGGGCTCCGGCACGGACGGGGCCGGGCGCGCCCCGGACGCCCCGCCCTCGCCGCCGCGGTCGGCGCCCGTGGCCTTCGCGGGCGCGGAGGCGGCGGCGGTACGAACGCCCGTACCCGAGTCCACCGAACAGCCGACGGCCGAGAGCAGGGCGACACAGGCCGCGAAAGCGGCGCCGAGACGGCCGGCGGTCCGACCGGCCGAATGGTCCAGGTGCATGAAATCCCCCATGTGAGACGCGGTATCGCCTCCTATACGCACGGCGACGGGGCCGGGTTGCATCGGACCGGAACTTCGCGCGCGCAAGCGGGGAGCACCCCCGATTGTGATCGCAGCGTGTTGGGGCGGTCCTGGTGATCACCCTTGCTAGTGTCCACCTCGCACAAATCGCCTATAACGGCACATTTGCACCCACTGGTGGTCGAGAGGAAACGGACCATGAACGACTTTTCCCGTCGGAGAATGCTCAAGGCGACGGCGGTCGCCGGTGCCGGCGCGGTCGTCGTGCCCGGCGCCGCGGCCGCCGACGCGAGTGCCATGACCGGAGCCTCCGCCGCGAGTGCCGCGACCGGCGCCGCCGAAGGACAAGGGGCGAAATGCCCGCCGGCCAGGCTGACCGGGCGCATCGTCCGCCCCGAGGACTCCGGATACACGGACGCGCGCCTCGGCTGGGACCAGCTCTTCTCGCACTACCCGCTGGTCATCGTCTTCGCCCAGAACACCCAGGACGTCGTCAACGCCCTGACCTGGGCGCGGCAGAACGACGTCGCGGTGCGGATCCGCAGCGGCCGCCACGCCCTGGAGGGCTGGTCGAACGTCGACAGCGGCCTCGTGATCGACATCAGCGAACTGAAGTCGGTCCACATCGACGCCGGCGCCCGCATCGCGACGGTCGGCGCCGGACTCAACCAGCTGGAAGCGGTGACCACGCTCGCGAAGCAGAACTTCGCCGTCACGACCGGCACCGAGGGCAGCGTGGGTCTGTCCGGGGCGACGCTCGGCGGCGGCTTCGGCTTCCTCACCCGCTGGCTCGGCATGGCCTGCGACAGCCTCATCGGCGCCGAGATCGTCGTCGCGGAGGGCGGCGAGTGTGCCAAGGTCATCAAGGCCGACCTGAACCACAACTCGGACCTGCTCTGGGCGCTGCGCGGAGCGGGCAACGGCAACTTCGGCATCGTCACCTCCCTCACCTACAAACTGGCCCCGCTGAAGAGCGTCACGTATCTGCAGGCCACCTGGGACGGAACCGGCGACCTGCGCAGGCTCTTCGAGGCCTACCAGCGCACCGCGCCGTACACCGACGTCCGCCTCGGCACGCAGCTCGAAGCCCACCGGAACCAGATCCTGCTGTTCGGGGTCCTGCCGGAGGGCACCCCCGCGGAGGCGAAGAAGCTGCTCGCCCCGCTCCTGTCGATCGGCAGCCCCCAGGTCACGACCCAGGTGGGCAACTGGGGCGACGTCTACGCGGGCTTCCAGGTCCCGATCGAGGTCGAGCCCGCGAACTGGAAGTTCTACTCCCAGTTCACGAAGAAGCCGTTCCCGGGCAAGGCGATCGACATCGTCTCCGATTTCGTCAAGTCCGCTCCCACGGACGACAGCAACTACTTCGTCCAGGCGTTCGGCGGGAACGTCAGGAAGAACCCCCGCGGCGGCGCGGCCTTCCCGCACCGCGACGCGCTCTTCTACGCGGAGCCCGGCGTCGGCTGGGGCAAGCGCAGTGACCAGCCGGGCATCTGCGACCCGCTCACCCCGCGCGCCCAGGCCTGGATCGCCGAGTTCAGCCAGGCACTGCGCCCCTACGTACACGGCGCCTACGTGAACGTGCCGAACGTCAGCCTGCAGGACTGGGAGACCGCCTACTGGGGATCCAACTTCGACCGGCTGCGCAAGCTCAAGGCGAAGTACGACCCGCGCAACGTCTTCCAGTACGACCAGAGCATCCCGCCCGCGTCCTGCTGACCCCGGCACGGCCCTTTGGCACCCGCACTTCAGGTCCACCTCCCAGGAGAGACGCATGTTCCGCACCAGAGTGTCGGGAACCGTGTCACACGGACGCGGAAGAGCCGCGCGACGGGCGCTGCCGGGTAGGGCCGCCCTCCGGAGTGCCGCGCTGGGCGCGCTGGCCGTGCTGACGCTCGGGACCGCCCTTCCCGCCACGGCTTCGACGGCGCCGAAGCCCGTGCGGTGGGCGGCCCTCGGCGACTCGTACACCGCCGGGGTGTTCGTCGGCGATCCGACCCCGCCGCTGGGCAGCCCGGACCGGGACGGGTGCGCCCGTACGACGGGGGCCTACCCCTACCTCGCCGAGCGCGCCCTCACCGCGCGCCCGCCCACGGGCCGGGCGGTGGAACTGACCGACGTCAGCTGCGGCAACGCCGCCATCGGCGAGATCACCGTGGACCGCCAGACCCCCATCGACCCCGTCCAGCAGCCCCCCGGCGGCTGGCCCGGCGTGCCGCCCCAGGTGGACCGGGCCCACCTGGACGCCGGGACCGACGTGGTCACGATCGGGATCGGCCTCAACAACCTCCCCATCGCCGCCATGGAGGAGGCCTGCCTGCTCCTGGGCGCCGGCCGGCCCGACAGGGCCACCCCCTGCCGGGACGCCTACGAGCGCGGCGGGCCGCCCCTCGACCGCGAGTCGATCCAGGCCAAGTACGACCGGATCATCCGGCAGTACGACGCGATGCTGCGTGCCGTCCGGCAGAGGGCGCCGCACGCGAAGATCATCGCGGTCGGCTACCCCACGATCTTCCCCGCGGACCCCAGCGGCTGCGACCGCAGGGACACCACCGAGCTGGCCGTCCGGCTCGTGGGAGGCCAGACGGCCTCGATGACCCACGGGGACATCGCCTGGCAGCACGGTGTGATCACCCACCTCAACGGGATCATCCGGTCCCTGGCGGAGCGTCACGGCGACACGTACGTCGACACCGCCGCCTCCAGCGCCGGCCACGACGCGTGCCGGCCGCGGGCGACGAAGTGGGTGGAGGGCTTCTGCGGGAAGGCCGCCCCCTACTGGCCGACGGAGATCTCACTGGTCCACGTCACGATGGTCTGCTCCGGCGGCAACCGGGCCACGATCGTGCACCCCAACGCCTTCGGCCAGGCCAACCTCGCGGCCCATGTCGAGGCCGCCGTCCGCGCGGCATTGTGCCCGCGGAAGAAGTCGGGGAGACGGTAGCCGCCCGGCCGTACCCCGCCGAGGGGGAACCGCGTTCGGACCACGACGACGCCGACGGCCTCGTCGTGGTCCGACGGCCGAAGAAGCAAGCGCGTGCAGTGGATTCCCCTCGGTAGCCGAAACCCCCTCCTCAACTGTCACAGCCATGCCATACGCTGCCCCCAGCAGCCGCGCCCCGCACATCGCCGCAGTCCAGCGGTCATGTCCGGGTGCCGCGCGGCGCACACATCTACCCGGTCACGCACCGGGTTTCCTTGTGGGGGTAACAGCACTGTGCGTATGCGCAGCATCTCGACCGCGACAGCGCTCGCGGTCCTCCTCGGATCGGCGGCGCTGGGCCTCGGCGCGGCCGGCACCGCCTCGGCCGCGTCGGCCGCCCATGTCACCTCGCCCGGCGGCCTCGCGGTGGACGGCGCCGTGAAGCGGGTGTTCGTCGGCGACGGCACCGCGGGCACCGTCACGGCCGCCGACTACTCCGGCAACGTCCTGGGTTCGGTCGCCGGAGTCACCGGCGTCAGCGACCTCACGGTCTCGGACGACGGGTCGACCGTGTACGCGGCCGCCCCGGAGATCCACGAGATATGGGCCATCGACGCGAGCACCCTCGCCGTCAAGGCCCGCTACACCGTCTCCACCAACTACGGCCCGCGCCATGTCGCGTTCAGCGGTGGCAAGGTGTGGTTCTCGTACGGCGACCAGTGGGACGGCGACCTCGGCTCGGTCGACCCGTCGGTGGACCCGGCGAGCGGCACCGACCCGGTGACGCTGACGCAGTTCCCGACCGAGGGCACCTCGGTCGGCATCTGGGGCCAGGCCCTGCTGGACACCGACCCGTCCCAGCCGGGCATCCTGGCCGTCGGCGAGACCGGGCTGTCCACGGACTCGATGGCCGTGCTCGACGTCTCCAGCGGCAAGCCCGCCCTGGTCGCCTGGCACTTCGGCAACTACTCGCTGAACAACGGCATCGGGGACATCGACCTGGTGCCCGGCGGCAAGCAGGTGCTGGTCAACGGCAGGGACCGGGACGCCTACGCGGACGGCGCGTTCAAGGCCGCCGGCTCCTACCCGAGCGGCCAGCTCGCCGACATCGCCTCCAACGGCCTCGTCGCCCAGGTCAACGGCAGCAAGATCCTGACGTACCAGCCGAACGCCACCCTGCCGCTGCACACCTACGACGAGGGCACCTCGCGCACGGCCGGCCTCGCCTGGGCGCCGGACGACTCCCGGCTCTTCGCGCTCGTCGGCACCGACGTCGAGAGCGGCGGCTACACGCTCAAGGCGCTCACCGGAGCGAACCTGAACGGCCCCACCCTCACGGCCAGCGCCCCCGCGAGCGCGACCCGAGCCAAGCCGCTCACCGTCACCGGCAGGATCACCGCGTCCGTGCCGCTGCCGGCCGGCGTCGAGCTCCAGGTCACCCGCACCGACCTGGACTCCCCGAACGGCAAGGCGCTGCCCGCCGTCACGGTGAAGCAGGACGGCACGTACTCCTTCTCCGACACCCCGCCCGCCGGAGGCACGGTCACGTACAAGGTGACGTACGCGGGCGACACCGCCCACTCCGCGGTCACCGCCACCGACATGGTCGACGTCTCGCGCGCGGCGACCTCGCTGAGCCTGAACGGCAACGGCAACGGCAAGGTGTACACCTACGGCACCGACGTGAAGTTCACGGCGCACCTCGGTACGACGTACAACAACCGCACGGTCGAGATCTGGGCCAACCCCTACGGCGGCGACAGGCCCAACAAGCTGGTCAGGACCGGGAAGGTCGACTCCAACGGCAACATCACCGCGACGGTCGACATGACCCGCGACACCGATGTCACCGCGGTCTTCAAGGGCGACGCCCGCTACCAGCCGAAGACGGTCAAGGCCACGGCCTACGCCCAGGTGAAGAACTCCACCGTGGTGTCGAAGTACTACAAGAAGGCCAAGATCGGCTCGACGACGTACTACTGGTTCCACAAGAGCAGCGCCCCGGTGATCACCACGACCATGTCGTACTACCCGGGCCGCAAGGAGCGCATCGACCTGCAGGTCTACCAGTCCGGCAAGTGGTACACCACCGACAGCAGCCCGCAGTACTTCAAGCTCGCCTCCAACGGCACGTGCGCCGTGAACCTGGGCGCCCCCGGCAAGTCCGGCATCAAGGCCCGCGTCCGCGTCTCGTACGTCGACCCGTCCTCGGGCGACTACGTCAACACGACGACGTTCGGCCCCTGGAACTACCTCTACTTCTCCGACTAGCCCCACCACCCCCGCCGGGACCACCACCCCGGCGGGGTCCCCGCCTGCCGCCCCCCTGCCCTCGTGACCTGGGACTTGCCCCAGCCGAGCCGGGAACCCGCCGGCCGGTGTCCGCACGGTCGCCGTCGCGGTCGTACGGGCACAGGATGGAGATGACGGAGCCGGCCAGCGCGGCTCGGCAGTTCGCCGGGGCGCGAGAGCCGCGAGGAGGCGCGAAATCATGCCCCAGTTCATGGATGTCCACCACGGGATGAACGGCATCACGGCCGACCAGCTGAAGCAGGCCCACGGGGCCGATCTTGCCATTGAGCAGGAAGAAGGCGTTCATTTCGAGAAGGCCTGGGCGGACCCGGAGTCCGGCACGGTCTACTGCCTCTCGGAGGCTCCTTCGGCCGAAGCGGTCCAACGTATCCACGAACGTGCCGGTCACCGGGCCGACGAAATCCACCCGGTTCCCGTGACCGTGTGAAGGCGAGTCCCTCCGGAGCACCATAGGCGGGGAGCACGGAAGCAGATCAGGCAGGTACTGAATTCAGTACCTGCCTGATCTGCTGTTACGGCTGTCGGGGTGGCGGGATTTGAACCCACGACCTCTTCGTCCCGAACGAAGCGCGCTGCCAAGCTGCGCTACACCCCGATGTCGCTGCTTGTCGCGGCGACGTCGTTTACTTTAGCCCACAGGTGGCCGGAGACGAAATCCGATTCAGAAGCGGCGGCGGAGTGGTGTCGGGCGGACATGGTCCAGGGCCACCAGGAGGACGGCCAGGGCGTACATCGCGAGGCCGAGCAGGAGCGCGTTGGCCAGGGTGCTGCGGTAGCCGTGGGTCGCCACGTCCAGGAAGGGATAGAGGTACCGGGACGGGCGGGAGGCCGGCAGGAAGGCCGCGCGGGCGAGGTAGAAGACCAGGTAGGCCAGGGGATAGGGGAGCCAGCCCGCCGCCTGGCGAAGGTGCAGGCGGGCCGCGGGCGTCAGGCACAGCCAGTCCAGCAGGGCCGCCGCCGGGACCACCGTGTGCAGGAGCTGCAGGGTGGCCCACTGGGCGTGCCACCGCTCCGGGGCCGTCGTCGCGCCGGTCATGGAGAACGGCGGCGCGGTGTGGCCCAGCAGCAGGTGGTAGACCAGCGCCGAGATCAGGACGTAGAGGAGCGCCGCGCCGGTCACCGTGGACGGCAGGGGGCGCCGGGCCCGCCAGGCTCGCGACGCCGAGAGCAGCATGATCACGGCGAGCAGGGCGTTCGCCTGGACGCTGAAGTAGCTCAGCGCGTGGGACGGGGTGCTCAGCAGGGCCGCCAGGGCCACGCCGCCGGCTGCCGCCAGCGCGATCAGCAGGCGGAACGCCGCTGCCAGGGGCCGGTGGGCCGGGGCCACCACGGCCGTCGCCGGCACCGGGGAGGGCAGCAGGAGGGGCGGGCCCGGGACCGCGGGCAGGTCCGGGATGTCCCTGGGTATCGGGGCGGTCATGCCCTCACGCTAGGAGTGGGGGACATGGCGGGCCATTCGGACTAGCCCGGGTGGGTTAGCCACCCGGGTTCACTCCCCGTACGTCACTCCCGCCCCACCAACGTCAGCAGCGTCGCCTCGGGCGGGCAGGCGAAGCGGATCGGGGTGTAGCGGTTGGTGCCGCAGCCCGCCGAGACGTGGAGGTAGGAGGTGCGGCCCTCGGCCGAGTGGGTGGAGAGGCCCTTCACCCGGTCGGTGTCCAGGTCGCAGTTGGTGACCAGGGCGCCGTAGAAGGGGATGCACAGCTGGCCGCCGTGGGTGTGGCCGGCAAGGACCAGGGGGTAGCCGTCCGCCGTGAAGGAGTCGAGGACGCGCAGGTACGGGGCGTGGACCACACCGAGCGAGAAGTCGTACGTCCCGGAGGGGCCGCCGGCCACCCGGGCGTAGCGGTCACGCTTAATGTGGGGGTCGTCCAGGCCGGTCAGCTCGATCGAGACGCCCTCGACCTTCAGGACGCCCCGGGTGTTGGTCAGGTTCAGCCAGCCCGCCTCGTCGAAGCCGTCCCGCAGGTCCTCCCACGGGTTGTGGAGGGCGCCCACGGCGGGCGGGTTGCCGTTCAGGCCGTGGCGGCCGTTCGTCTTCTCCAGCAAGTAACGGGCGGGGTTGCGGAGTTTGGGGCCGTAGTAGTCGTTGGAGCCGAAGACGTACGCGCCCGGGAACTCCATCAGGGGGCCGAGTGCGTCCAGGGCCTCGGGGACGCCCTCCGGGTCCGACAGGTTGTCGCCCGTGTTGATCACGAAGTCCGGGCGCAGCCCGGCCAGCGACTGCAGCCACCGCTGCTTCTTGCGCTGGCCGCTCACCATGTGGATGTCGGACACCTGGAGCACGCGCAGCGGGCGCATGCCCGGCGGGAGGACGGGGACGGTCACCCGTCGGAGGCGGAAGGAGCGGGCCTCGAAGCCCACCGCGTACACCAGACCGGCGGCGCCTGCCGCCAAGACTCCCAGGGGAACTCCGTATCGCGCGCGCATACGACCATCGTGTCAGACCCCCGGACCCCGCCGGGACCGGCCGACCCCTAAATCAGGGGGCGTTCGCGGCGGCACACCTGCGACAATCGACTCATGACCACCACGCTCAAGTCGAAGCTGCAGGACGACCTCAACGCCGCGATCAAGGAGCGCGACGAGCTCCGCTCCTCGACGCTCCGGCTGACGCTCGCCGCGATCACCAAGGAGGAGGTCGCGGGCAAGGAGAAGCGGGAGCTGTCCGACGACGAGATCCTCAAGGTGATCACCAAGGAGGCCAAGAAGCGCCGCGAGGCGGCCGAGGCCTTCGCCCAGGGTGGTCGCGCCGAGTCGGCGGAGCGGGAGAAGGCGGAGGGCGAGGTGCTCGCCGAGTACCTGCCCAAGCAGCTTTCCGACGAGGAGCTGAACACGATCGTCACCCAGGCCGTCGAGGAGGCCAGGGCCGCGGGTGCCGAGGGGCCGCGGGCCATGGGCGCGGTTATGAAGATCGTGAACCCGAAGGTCGCCGGCCTGGCCGAGGGCGGCCGCGTCGCCGCCGTGGTGAAGAAGCTCCTCCAGGGCTGAGAGCCCCGGCAGGGCGGAGTGCCTCGGCAGGGCGGAGTGCCTCGGCAGGGCTGAGGGCCCCGGCAGAGCTGAGGGCCCCGGCAGAGCTGAGGGCCCGGCAGGGCGGGGACCTCCGGCAGGGCTGAGAGTCCCGGCAGGGCTGAGACCCCCGGCAAGGCTAAGTGCCCCGGCAGAGCTGAGAGTCCCGGCGCGGGCCGAGGCCCCCGGGCAGAGCTGAGAGTCCCGACACGGTTGGTGCCCCGGCGCGGGCCGAGGCGCCGGCGCCCACGACAGCGGGGCCGCACCCTCCCCAGGGTGCGGCCCCGCCGTCGTACTACGCCGAGGGCCTACCGCCGTGGCCCCCCGTTCGCGTTGCCCCTCGTCCCGCCGTTCGTCTGGCCCTGGAAGAGGTTCCCGGGGAGGGAGATCGTCGGGTTCGGGACGGCGCCGCCGTTGTCGCCGCCGGTGGCGTCACCCGTGGTGTTTCCGCCCGGACCTCCGCCCGTCAGACCGCCGATCAGTCCCCCGATCACCTGCCCCGTCGTGTTGCCGTTGGTCCCCCCGTTGTCCCCCCCGTTGCCTTTTCCCTGGCCGTCCCCGGAGCCGTTGTCGTCGGGGATGTCGACCAGGTTGAAGTCCTGGACGGGTTTGCCCTCCAGCGCGCCGGTCATCATGTCGCGCCAGATCGGGCCGGGGACCTCACCACCGAACACCTTGTCGTGCGGGACACCGCCGATGGTGATGTTGATCATCTTCCGCTTGTGCTGCGGGTCGCCCACCCACACCGCGCCGGCCATGTTCGGGGTGTAGCCGACGAACCAGGCCGCGAAGCGCTCGTCCGTCGTACCGGTCTTGCCCGCGCTCGGGCGGTCGCCGAGGCCGGCCTCCTGGCCCGTGCCGTCCTCGACCACGCCCTTGAGGAGCGTGCTGACGGTGTCGGCGGTCTTCTCCGACATCGCGCGCGAGCAGGTCGAGCGCGGCACCGCGAGGGACTTCACCTGGCTGCCGATCTTCTGCGTGATCGACTCGATGGCGACCGGGGTGCAGTACATGCCGCGCGAGGCGAAGGTGGCGTACGCGTTCGCCATCGTCAGCGGGGACATCTCCTGGGTGCCGAGCGCGATCGAGGGCGCCTGGTCGATCTTGCGGCCGTCCGCGCGCGCCACGCCCATCTTCTTCGCCATGTCGGTGACGGGGCAGATGCCGATGTCGCTGATCAGCTGCACGTAGTAGGTGTTGACCGACTTGGCGGTCGCTTCCTTCATGCTGTACGGGCCGTGCTCCGACTCGTTCTCGTTCGTCAGCTTGGCCGGCTTGTTCGGGTCGTTGCGCCAGGTCTTGCCGTCGCACGCGGACACCGGACTCGGGTACGGCATCTCGTACGGCGAGGGGTACTCCTGGGTCGCGGGCTTGCCGCCCTCGATGGCGGCCGCCGCGACGATCGGCTTGAACGTCGAACCGGGCTGGTAGCCGGCGCCGCCGCCCATGTCCTGGTTCACCGACAGGTTGATCTGGGTCTCGTTCTGGCCGAAGCCGTACGGGCGGGACTGGCCCATGGCGAGGATCTTGCCGGTACCGGGCTCGACGATCGTCGCGGCCGTCGCCACGCCGTCCGACTTGTAGACGTGGTCCTTGATGGACGCCTGCACGGACTGCTGCGCCTGCGGGTCGAGCGTCGTACGGATCGTCAGGCCGCCCTGGTTCCAGAGCTTCGCCCGCGTCGCCTTCGACTTGCCGAAGGCGGGGTCGGTGAGGAAGACCTGGCGCACGTAGTCGCAGAAGAAGCCGGCGCCCTGGACCGCGGTGATGCAGCCGTTCTTCGGGCGGCTCGGGTGCAGCCCGAGCGGCTGCTGCTTGGCCTCCTCCGCCTCCTTCTGGGAGATGTCGCCGACCTCGGCCATACGCTGCAGGACGATGTTGCGCCGCTTGGTGGCCTCCGCCTCGTCGTTGACCGGGTCGTAGCGGCTCGGGGACTGCACGATGCCGGCGAGGAGCGCCGACTGCTGCAGGTTCAGGTCCTTGGCGTGCTTGGAGAAGTACCGCTGGGAGGCGGCCTCGACGCCGTAGGCCTGCTCGCCGAAGAAGGTGATGTTCAGGTAGTTCTCGAGGATCTTCTTCTTGCCGAGCTTGTTCTCGATCTGGATCGCGTACTTCAGCTCGCGGATCTTGCGGCCGATGGTCTGCTGGGTGGCCTCGGCGACCTTCGTCGGGTCGTCGCCGGCCTCCTCGATGAAGTAGTTCTTCACCAGCTGCTGGGTGAGCGTGGAGGCGCCCTGCGCGACCCCGCCCGACTGCGCGTTCTTGTTCACGGCGCGCAGCACGCCCTTGAGGTCGATCGCGCCGTGCTTGTAGAAGCGCGAGTCCTCGATCGCGACGATCGCCTTCTGCATGTACGGCGAGATGTCCTTGAGGTCGACCACCGTACGGTCGCGGGAGTAGACGGTCGCGATCTGGTGCCCCTGGTTGTCCAGGATCGTCGTGCGCTGGCTCAGCTGGGGACTCTTCAGGTTCGCCGGGATCTCGTCGAAGCTCTTGACCGAGCCCTTCGCGGCGAGGCCGAGCGCGCCGGCGGCAGGCAGCGCGATGCCTGCCATCACGGCTCCGGCGAGCACACTGACACCGAGGAACTTGGCGGCCTGCTGCGTTGGCGACAGACCACCACCCGAGCGCTTCTTTGGCATGGGGGCAGCCTAATCCGTACTCATGAGCGTTCCGAGGGAGCGGCTCCCCCTCGGGATGTTCGGGTGCCGGATCGTGATTGCAGCGCGACCTGACCTGCCTACGTTTCCATTTCCCGGACACGCGCGCAGGCCTTGGCCTAAGCTGCTCTCAACTGTCACAGCGGTGCGGTCACGTATCAATACGTCCGGCTACCCCGAATCGTTCCGGAAGTACCCCGACTTTCTGATGGGGGCGTGTCCGAATCCGCCTCGTGTGTCACCTGGTGCCCGGTGTGGCGCACCACAGCCGTCCTGGTTTGCCTGGATGGTCACGTATGTCACCAGCTCACTCCCGCGGGTGATCTGCCGCTTACCCATAGTCCGTTCGGGCCATTCAAGATTGGGCCCGAAGGGGGTGTTGCGCTGTCCCCACCTTCCGTAACGTCCTCAACTGGCGGCGGTGAATATGCCGCTGCCGCCGTGGGGGAGCCTCGATTCGGGAGAGGACGGCGCCGGTATGGGCTGGGTAACCGACTGGAGTGCGCAGGCTGCCTGCCGCACTACCGATCCGGATGAACTGTTCGTTCAAGGAGCAGCGCAGAACAGGGCCAAGGCGGTGTGCACCGGATGCCCGGTACGCACCGAGTGCCTGGCGGACGCGCTGGACAACCGCGTCGAGTTCGGCGTGTGGGGAGGCATGACAGAGCGGGAGCGCCGCGCACTGCTGCGCCGGCGGCCCACCGTGACCTCCTGGCGCAGGCTGCTGGAAACCGCCCGCCTGGAGTACGAGCGGGGAGTCGGGATCGTGCCTCTCGACAGCGACGAGGTGTACGAGAACTACGCGGCGGTGAGCTGAGGGCATCCCCCTCCGGCATAGGCCGAAGGACCATCCGGCCGGGTGTGAGCCACGGAAGGCAACGGCCGGACAGGTGCCGTCGGTCCGCGGCGTGCGGGCTGCGCCGCCGGATGCACCCTTGGGTGCGGAGCAGGGCCGACGGGTGTCCTGGGGCATGCCCCTGCGCCGACGGCCCCGCGTGCCTGCGAGTCCCCTGGCGGTCCTCCACGCCACCCGCTCGGTACGCCCGGACGGGCATCCACCTCCGCGTGTTTACCGCGCGACGCCTCGGACCGCCGTGGCGGCCGGGCTACGACACGGTCCATCACGCCTGCCGCGAAGGCTCGATGCGCCGCGCCCGCTACGACGGCTCGGTCCGCGCCTGCGCGCCCGCCGCGAGCCGGCCCCCGATGTCGCGCAGGCCTGTGAGGTCGTGCACATCGCCGGGCAGTGCGGGTACGTCCACCACCGCCACCTCGGGGTGGCGGGCGGTGAAGCGGTCGCGCGTGCGCTGCTCGCGTGCCAGCAGCTGCATGCGTTCGGAGTGCAGTCTCAACAGGCCCGCTGCGAGCCGGTCGACGGAGCGTTCCTCGTCGGCGGGGGAGCCTTCCTCGGAAGCGGTGGCGCCGGTTGCGGCCTCGGATGCGGGAGGTCGTGAACTGCCGTACGTGTCGGGAGAGTTACGAAGTCCAGCTTTCCCGTCCCCCTGATCCACAATGCGGGGGTCCTCAAGATTTTCCGCGGCGGCGAGCGCCCGCTCGGCCGACAGCCGGCCGGCACCGCTGCCATGGACCCGGTTGAGCACCAGACCCACCAGCGGCATGTCCTCCGCGGCCAGCCGCTCCACGAAGTACGCGGCCTCGCGCAGCGCGTCCCGCTCCGGGGCCGCGACCACCAGGAACGCCGTGCCGGGGGCCTGGAGCAGCTTGTACGTGGCGTCCGCGCGCGTGCGGAAACCGCCGAAGGTGGTGTCCATCGCGGCCACGAACGTCTGGACGTCCTTCAGCAGCTGACCGCCCAGCAGCTTGCCCAGCGTCCCGGTCATCATCGACATGCCGACGTTGAGGAAGGCCATTCCCGCGCGGCCGCCCAGTTTGGCGGGCGCGGTCAGCAGGCGGATCAGCCTGCCGTCCAGGAAGGAGCCGAGCCGCTTGGGCGCGTCCAGGAAGTCCAGCGCCGACCGGGACGGCGGGGTGTCGACGACGATCAGGTCCCACTCGTCCTTCGCCCGCAGCTGGCCCAGCTTCTCCATCGCCATGTACTCCTGCGTGCCCGCGAAGCCCGCCGAGAGCGACTGGTAGAAGGGGTTCGCCAGGATCGCGGCCGCCCGCTCCCGGTCCGCGTGCGCCTCCACGACCTCGTCGAAGGTGCGCTTCATGTCGAGCATCATCGCGTGCAGTTCGCCGTCGCCCTCGGTGCCCTTCACCCGGCGCGGCACGTTGTCCAGGGAGTCGATGCCCATCGACTGGGCCAGCCGCCTGGCCGGGTCGATGGTGAGGACGACCACCTTGCGGCCCCGCTCGGCCGCTCTGAGGCCCAGGGCGGCCGCGGTCGTCGTCTTGCCGACCCCGCCCGAGCCGCAGCACACCACGATGCGGGTCTTCGGGTCGTCCAGCAGCGGGTCGACGTCGAGGACGCGCACGGGGGAGATGCGGCGGGCGTTCTCCTGTGCCTCGGCCGGGTCCGGACTCATGTCAACCCCTGCTTCCGCAGCTCGGTGGCGAGTTCGTACAGGCCCGCCAGGTCCATGCCCTCGGCGAGCAGCGGCAGTTCGTTCAGCGGCAGGTCCAGCTCGCCCAGGACCGCGCGCTGCTCCTGCTCCAGCGCGTACCGCTCGGCGTACTCCGCGGCCTGTGCCAGCAGCGGGTCGACCAGCTTCTCGGCGTTCCCGCCGCGCCGTGCCCCGCCTAGGCCCGCGGCCGACAGGGCCCGCGCGACAGAGGAACGCTCCACGGTCCGTACGAGTTCCAGATCGTCCGCGTCCAACACCTCGGGCCGCACCATGTTCACGATGACCCGGCCCACCGGCAGCCTTGCCGCGCGCAGCTCGGCGATGCCGTCGGCGGTCTCCTGGACGGGCATCTCCTCCAGCAGCGTGACCAGATGCACCGCCGTCTCCGGCGACTTCAGGACCCGCATCACGGCCTGGGCCTGATTGTGTATCGGGCCGATCTTCGCCAGGCCCGCCACCTCGTCGTTCACGTTCAGGAAGCGGGTGATGCGGCCGGTGGGCGGGGCGTCCATGACGACGTAGTCGTACGTGAACCGGCCCGCCCGGTCCTTGCGGCGCACCGCCTCGCACGCCTTGCCCGTCAGGAGGACGTCCCTGATGCCGGGCGCGACGGTGGTGGCGAAGTCGATGGCGCCGAGCTTCTTCAGGGCTCTGCCCGCACCGCCCAGTTTGTAGAACATCTGGAGGTAGTCCAGAAGGGCCAGTTCGGGGTCTATGGCGAGGGCGTACACCTCCCCGCCCCCGGGCGCGACCGCGATCTTCCGCTCCTCGTACGGCAACGCCTCCGTTTCGAAGAGCTGTGCGATGCCCTGCCGGCCCTCGACCTCCACGAGAAGCGTCCGCTTCCCCTCGGTCGCGAGGGCCAGCGCGAGGGCGGCGGCGACCGTCGTCTTTCCGGTCCCGCCCTTGCCGCTGACGACCTGGAGCCTGCTCACGCCTTCGAGACTAACCAGTCCTGCCGACGGTCACGCGGGAGGCTGTGGATAACGGGGGGCGTAGTCGGTCACACGTCCGTACACGACCTGTGGACAACGGCGCCGCCTGACCAGCGGGTCGCAGAGGCTACAGTCGGCCCCATGACCAAGTGGGAATACGCAACCGTGCCGCTGCTCGTCCATGCCACGAAGCAGATTCTGGACACCTGGGGCGAGGACGGCTGGGAGCTCGTCCAGGTCGTGCCCGGGCCGAACAACCCCGAGCAGCTGGTCGCCTACCTGAAGCGGGAGAAGCAGGCATGAGCGCGGTCGAGGAGAAGCTGGCCGCACTCGGCCTGACCCTGCCCGAGGTCGTACCGCCGCTGGCCGCGTACCAGCCGGCCGTGCAGTCCGGCGTGTACGTCTACACCGCCGGCCAGCTGCCGATGGTCGAGGGCAAGCTGCCGGTCACCGGCAAGGTGGGCGCCGAGGTCACGGCGGAGGAGGCCAAGGAGCTGGCCCGTACCTGCGCGCTGAACGCGCTGGCCGCCGTGAAGTCCGTCGCCGGCGACCTGGACCGCATCGCGCGCGTGGTGAAGGTCGTCGGTTTCGTCGCCTCCGCGTCCGACTTCACCGGTCAGCCCGGTGTCGTCAACGGCGCCAGCGAGCTGCTCGGCGAGGTCCTCGGCGACAAGGGCGTGCACGCCCGCAGCGCGGTCGGCGTCGCCGTGCTGCCGCTGGACGCGCCGGTCGAGGTCGAGATCCAGGTCGAGCTGCTTCCGTAGCCCGTGCCGGCCCGCTGACCTCGGGTCCCTCTCGAACATTCGCCCTACACGGGATAGCCTCCGGCCATGGCGAACGGTCAGTGGTACCCCCCGGAGTGGCCGGACCGTATCCGCGCGCTCGCGGACGGGACCCTCACCCCGGTGTCCCCCAGGCGCGCGGCCACGGTGCTCCTCCTGAAGGACACCGAGACCGGACCCGTCGTCCACATGCTGCGCAGACGCGCCTCCATGGCCTTCGCCGGAGGCGCGTACGCGTATCCCGGGGGCGGAGTCGACCCGCGCGACGACGACCGCCGTATCGGCTGGGCGGGCCCCCCGCGCGCGTGGTGGGCCGAGCGGCTCGGTGTCGACGAGGCGGGCGCCCAGGCCATCGTCTGCGCGGCCGTGCGCGAGACGTACGAGGAGGCGGGCGTGCTGCTCGCCGGGCCCGGCCCGGATACGGTCGTCGGCGACACCACGGGCGAGGACTGGGAGGCCGACCGTGCCGCGCTGGTGGCGCGCGAACTGTCCTTCGCCGAGTTCCTGCAACGGCGCGGGCTGGTGCTGCGCTCGGACCTGATGGGTGCCTGGACCCGCTGGATCACCCCGGAGTTCGAGTCCCGCCGCTACGACACGTGGTTCTTCGTGGCCGCCCTCCCCGCCGGGCAGCGCACCCGGAACGCCTCCACGGAGGCCGACCGCACGGTGTGGATCCGCCCCGCGGAGGCCGCCGCCGGGTACGACAGGGGCGAGCTGCTGATGATGCCGCCCACCATCGCCACCCTGCGCCAGCTGGACCCGTACGGCACCGCCGCCGAGGCGCTGGCGGCCGCGCCCGCGCGCGACATGACACCGGTGATGGCGCGGGCCCGCCTGGTGAACGGTGAGATTGTCCTGTCCTGGCCTGGGCACGAGGAGTTCACGAAGCACGTCCCGACGGCTCCTGCGAGCACCGGTGGAGGCTCCGCATGACCGACGCAAGCACCCTTCCGGGCCAGCCCCGGGGCGCGGTCCTCTCGGGCCCCGCGACCGAACGCGCCGTCAACGTCCTCGCGCCCAACGCCTCTGCGATGACCCTGGACGGCACCAACACCTGGATCGTCGCCGAGCCCGACTCCGACCTGGCCGTGGTGATCGACCCGGGTCCCCTCGACGATGGCCATCTGCGGGTGGTCGTGGACACCGCCGAGAAGGCCGGCAAGCGCATAGCCCTGACCCTGCTCACGCACGGCCACCCCGACCACGCCGAGGGCGCCGGCCGCTTCGCCGAGCTGACCGGCACGCGCGTGCGTGCCCTGGACCCGGCGCTCCGCCTCGGCGAGGAGGGCCTGGCCGCCGGGGACGTGGTCACCGTGGGCGGCCTGGAGCTGAGGGTCGTACCGACCCCCGGGCACACCGCGGACTCGCTGTGCTTCCATCTCCCGGCCGACCGGGCGGTGCTCACCGGCGACACCATCCTCGGGCGGGGCACGACCGTCGTGGCGCACCCCGACGGGCGCCTCGGCGACTATCTGGACTCCCTGCGCCGTCTGCGGTCCCTGACGGTGGACGACGGCGTGCACACCGTCCTGCCGGGCCACGGGCCGGTCCTGGAGGACGCCCAGGGCGCCGTCGAGTTCTACCTGGCCCACCGCGCCCACCGGCTCGCCCAGGTGGAGACGGCCGTCGAGGACGGCCACCGCAGCCCGGCCCAGGTCGTCGCCCACGTGTACGCGGACGTGGACCGCTCGCTGTGGCCCGCGGCGGAACTGTCGGTGCGGGCCCAGATGGACTACCTCAGCGAGCACGGGCTGATCTAGTCCCCGGGCCGGGGCGCCTTCACGCCGTGCACGCGCGCGTACTCGGCCGCGAGCCAGGGCCCGAGGTCGTCCACCCAGGTCCGCAGCACCTCCGGGTCGCCGACGGGCTCGTGGCCGTACCGTGCCGCCGTACGCATCTGCGCGGCCCGCTCGGGGTAGTACGCGCCGAACACCTCGGCCATCTCCCCCAGGTCGCTCGTCCAGCCGTTCCAGCGGGTCATGACGAGCGTGAAGCCGGTGCGGACGAGGTGGCGGGACATGAAGCGCACCAGCGGCCGCCGGGCCGCCTCGCTGTCCCCTGCCGTCCCGATCCGCTCCCGCCAGCGGGGCAGCCGCAGCGCGAGGTCGCCGTTGGTCTCACGGGCGAGCGGGGAATCGGGGCGGTAGCGCGGCAGGTACTCGGCGAGGTCGTCGCCCAGCAGCGGGGTGCACAGACAGGCGACGAACCAGCCCATGTCGTACCGTTCCTGGTCGCTCAGCAGCCGGTCCCGGCCGTACAGCAGCGTGCCGACGCCGTCGATCTGCGGGAACTCCTCGCCCACGGCCGCGCCCAGGGCCCGTACGGCCTCCCGGTCCGCGTCGGCCGGTTCGGCCCGCACCACCACGACCAGGTCCAGGTCGCTGCGCCCCACGCGCGCGGTGCCGCGCGGAACCGACCCGTAGAGGTACGCGCTGTGCAGCCGCGCCCCGAAGACGTCCAGCACCCGGTCACGGGCCGCGGCCACCACCGGGCGGAAGGGCCCGGGCACGCGCGCGAGGGAGCCCTCGCGCTCGATGAAGCCCAGGGCGTCGAGGCCTTTGGGCCGGATCGGTTCAGGCATGGGTTCACTGTGCCGACTCCGGCCCGTGCGGCGCTCGGGAACAGGCCGCACGGGTCGGAACGGTCTCGCGGGGGCGTGCGGCCCCCGGCCGGCTCAGCGCGAGCGCTTGGCGAGCCTCTCGACGTCCAGCAGGATCACGGCCCGCGCCTCCAGGCGGAGCCAGCCGCGCTGCGCGAAGTCCGCCAGCGCCTTGTTCACGGTCTCGCGGGAGGCGCCGACCAGCTGGGCCAGCTCCTCCTGGGTGAGGTCGTGCACCACGTGGATGCCCTCCTCGGACTGCACTCCGAAACGGCGGGAGAGGTCCAGCAGGGCGCGCGCCACACGGCCGGGAACGTCGGAGAAGACCAGGTCGGACATGGCGTCGTTGGTCTTGCGCAGACGGCGGGCGACGGCCCGCAGCAGGGCGCCGGCCACCTCGGGGCGCACGTTCAGCCAGGGCTGGAGGTCGCCGTGGCCCAGGCCGAGCATCTTGACCTCGGTCAGCGCGCTCGCGGTGGCGGTGCGCGGGCCCGGGTCGAACAGCGACAGCTCGCCGATCAGCTCGCCGGGGCCGACGACGGCGAGCATGTTCTCGCGGCCGTCGGGGGAGGTGCGGTGCAGCTTGACCTTGCCCTCGGTGACGACGTACAGCCGGTCGCCGGGGTCCCCTTCATGGAACAGCGAGTCGCCGCGAGCCAGGGTCACCTCACTCATGGAGGCGCGAAGCTCCGCGGCCTGCTCGTCGTCGAGAGCCGCGAAGAGCGGGTTGCGCCGCAGAACGTCGTCCACGAGTTCTCTCCTTGTCGACCTGCTCAGGGGATCTTGCTCCCCCGTGTGCCAGGGGACCGTGTTCCCCATTTTGCCGGACGGTCCAAACAGTGTGATCTGTCACAAGGATGCCGCACAGGTGTCCCGGGGTAAGCGTCAGGGGTCCAATCGGGGGCCGATCTTCCGGGTCCGGGGCGGATGAGGGTGCCGGGCTTTAGGCTGGCCGGGTGTCCAAAACGCCGGTGAGAGCACAGGCCAAGGGGGCTGCGCGGGTGGTTGTACGTCGCGATTCCGCTGTGGGCGAACAAGGTCCCGGCGATCGTAGGAAAACCGGAAAAACAGCTGAAAAGACCGAGGGGCGCTCTGCGGGGAAGGCCGCGCCCGCAAGGAAGGCCACCGCCGCCCAGAAGCCCGCCGGTGCCGACAAGGCCGCCTCGGCCAAAAAGGACACGCCGGGCAAGAAGGCCACCTCTGCCGGGAAGGCCGTGCCCGCCGGGAAGGCCGTCTCGGCCGGAAAGGTCGCGCCCGCCGAGGAGGTCGTGGCCGCCGGGAAGGCCGTGGCGGCGAAGAAGACCGCGGCGAAGAAGGTCGCCGTGAAGCCCCCCACGGGGGAGTCCCGCACCGCCCTGGTCCGCCGCGCCCGCCGGATCAACCGGGAGCTCGCCGAGGTGTACCCGTACGCCCACCCCGAGCTGGACTTCGAGAACCCCTTCCAACTCCTGGTCGCCACCGTGCTGTCGGCCCAGACCACCGACCTGCGCGTCAACCAGACGACACCCGGGCTCTTCGCCAAGTACCCCACCCCCGAGGACCTGGCCGCGGCCAACCCCGAGGAGGTCGAGGAGATCCTGCGTCCCTGCGGGTTCTTCCGCGCCAAGACCAGGTCGGTCATGGGGCTCTCCAAGGCGCTCGCCGAGGAGTTCGGCGGCGAGGTCCCCGGGAGGCTGGAGGACCTGGTCAAGCTGCCCGGCGTCGGCCGCAAGACCGCCTTCGTCGTGCTCGGCAACGCCTTCGGGCGGCCCGGGATCACCGTGGACACGCACTTCCAGCGGCTGGTGAGGCGCTGGCAGTGGACCGCCGAGACCGACCCGGACAAGATCGAGGCGGCCGTCGGCGCGCTGTTCCCGAAGAGCGAGTGGACCGATCTGTCCCACCACGTGATCTGGCACGGCCGGCGCATCTGTCACGCCCGCAAGCCCGCCTGCGGCGCCTGTCCGATCGCCCCGCTCTGCCCCGCCTACGGCGAGGGCGAGACCGACCCGGAGAAGGCGAAGAAGCTCCTCAAGTACGAGAAGGGCGGCTTCCCGGGCCAGCGCCTCAAGCCCCCGCAGGCCTACCTGGACGCGGGCGGCAGGCCGGCTCCGCCACTGGGGGCCGCGTGACGGAACGATCTGGGGGCCCTCGGGCGTTGGACAGGAAGAGCGACGGGGGGCGGCGATGACGAGGGCCGGCGAAACACAGGGCGGTGCGGCGACGCTCAGCCGGGAGGGGCTGCCGGTCTGGCTGGACCCGGTGGTCGGAGCGGTGGAGACGATCCAGCCGCTCCAGCTCAGCCGCTTCCTGCCGCCGAAGAACGGCTCGGGCAGACAGTCGGCCGTGCTGATCCTGTTCGGCGAGGGTGAGCGCGGTCCCGAACTGCTGCTCATGGAGCGCGCCGGTTCCCTGCGTTCGCACGCCGGCCAGCCGTCGTTCCCCGGCGGCGCGCTCGACCCCGAGGACGGCGACCCGCAGGGCGACGGCCCGCTGCGGGCCGCGCTGCGCGAGGCCGAGGAGGAGACCGGCCTCGACCCGTCCGGTGTGCAGCTCTTCGGCGTGCTGCCCCGGCTGTACATCCCGGTCAGCGGCTTCGTCGTCACGCCCGTGCTCGGCTGGTGGCGCGCGCCCAGCCCGGTCGGCGTCGTCGACCCGAACGAGACGGCGCGGGTGTTCACGGTCCCCGTGTCGGATCTCACGGACCCCGCCAACCGCGCCACCACCGTCCACCCCAGCGGTCACCGAGGCCCGGCATTCCTGGTCGAATCGGCCCTTGTGTGGGGTTTCACGGCCGGTGTGATCGACCGTCTGCTGCACTTCGCGGGCTGGGAGCGCCCCTGGGACCGGGATAAGCAGGTCCCGCTCGACTGGCGCTCATGACAGGGTGATCCCCGTGCTGTGTTTTCCCGGGGGACGCGGTGTCCCACAGCCACTGCGTGGCGGGCGGACCCCGCCCTGCTCGCGGGGACCGGAGTGAGTAGGCGAGGCCTGAAGCAGTGAACGTGCTGGACATCCTGTTGCTGGTCGCGGCCGTGTGGTTCGCGGTCGTCGGCTACCGCCAGGGCTTCGTCGTCGGCGTCCTGTCGGTGATCGGGTTCCTGGGCGGCGGCCTCGCCGCCGTGTACACGCTCCCCGTCATCTGGGACGCCGTGACCGGCAACTCGGACGTCGGCACCACCGCCGCCGTCGTGGCCGTGATCGTCGTCATCGTCTGCGCCTCCGTGGGCCAGGCCCTGACCACCCATCTGGGCAACAAGCTGCGGCGGCACATCACCTGGTCCCCGGCCCGCGCCCTGGACGCCACCGGCGGCGCGCTCGTCAACGTGGTCGCGATGCTCCTGGTCGCCTGGCTGATCGGGTCCGCCCTCGCCGGCACCACCCTGCCGACCCTCGGCAGGGAGGTCCGCGGCTCCAAGGTGCTGCTCGGCGTCTCCCGGGCGCTGCCCGCGCAGGCCGACACCTGGTTCGCGGACTTCTCCTCCGTGCTCGCGCAGAACGGCTTCCCGCAGGTCTTCAGCCCCTTCGCCAACGAGCCGATCAAGGACGTGCAGCCGCCCGACCCGGCCCTCGCCGGAAGCCCGGTCGCCACCCGCGCCCAGCGCTCCATCGTCAAGGTCACCGGCACCGCCCAGAGCTGCGGCAAGGTGCTGGAGGGCACCGGCTTCGTCTTCGCCGACCGCCGGGTCATGACCAACGCGCACGTCGTCGGGGGCGTCGACGCGCCGACCGTGCAGATAGGCGGCGAGGGCCGCAAGTACGACGCGAAGGTCGTCCTGTACGACTGGAAGCGCGACATCGCCGTCCTCGACGTGCCGGACCTGAAGGCGAAACCGCTGAACTTCTCCGCCAGGGACGCGGCCGGCGACGACGGCGCGATCGTCGCGGGCTTCCCGGAGAACGGCTCGTACGACGTGCGCGCCGCGCGCGTGCGCGGGCGCATCTCGGCCAACGGCCCGGACATCTACCACCGCGGCACCGTCCGCCGCGACGTCTACTCGCTGTACGCGATCGTCCGCCAGGGAAACTCCGGCGGCCCCCTGCTCACGCCCGCCGGCAAGGTCTACGGCGTGGTGTTCGCCAAGTCCCTCGACGACGCCGAGACCGGCTACGCGCTGACGGCGGACGAGATCCGGCCCGACATCGCGCGCGGGCGCACGGCGAACGAGCAGGTGGGTACGGACAGCTGCGCGCTGTGATCCGCCCCGCGGGCGGTCACCCGCGCGGGTGACGCAGACGCATCGAGACCCAGCGGGCCCTCCGGCGCAGGATGCGCGGAATCCCCACCCTGAGGTCCGCCTCCGCGAGCTGCGGAGTGCCTCGCTGAGGCGTGCTCAGACCAGTGGCCGAGCGGCGGTTGCGGGGTGCGTCACTGTAGTCGTGCGTCCAGCCCATACCCCGACGTCTGCCCCCGCCCCAAGGTCGATAACCGCCTGAGCGCCGCCCAATTGGCGTATGCGGCAGGCATGTGGCCGTTCGAGGGACAAGTGTTCAGGAAGCGGATACTGCGCGCGTCGGAACGGTCACCAAGTGGTCACCGGTCGGGCTCGGGATCCTTGAGCCAGTTGACCAGTTCGGTGGAGAACGCCACCGGGTCCTCCTCGTGCGGGAAGTGCCCGAGGCCGTCGAACAGCCGCCAGCGGTACGGCGCTTCGACGTACTCGCCGGAGCCCGCCGCGCTGCGCGTGCGCATCACCGGGTCGAGTGAACCGTGCAGATGCAGCGTGGGCACCCGCACCGGCCGCTTCATCCGGCGGTAGAACTGCACGCCGTCCGGGCGGGCCAGCGAGCGCACCAGCCAGCGGTACGGCTCGATCGCGCAGTGCGCCGTGGAGGGGATGCACATGGCGCGCTGGTACGTCCGCACGGTGTCGTCCTCCGGCAGCCGTGGCCCGGACCAGTCCCGGAGCAGACGGCCCACCAGCTCGCCGCCGTCCGCCGTGAGTTGGCGCTCGGGGATCCACGGGCGCTGGAATCCCCAGATGTAGGAGTTGGCGGCCGTCTGCCGGGCGTCCCGCAGCATGGCCGCGCGCCAGCGCCGGGGGTGCGGCATCGACACCACGGCCAGGCGCCGGACGAGCTTGGGCCGCATCACCGCCGCCGTCCAGGCCAGGTAGCCGCCGAGGTCGTGGCCGACCAGCGCGGCGTCCGGTTCGCCGAGCGAGCGGATCACCCCGGTGACGTCCAGGGCGAGGTTGGCGGGGTCGTAGCCGCGGGGCGTGCGGTCGCTGCCGCCGACCCCCCGCAGGTCCATGGCCACCGCCCGGTAACCGGCGTCCGCGAGGGCCACCAGTTGATGCCGCCACGTCCACCAGAACTGCGGGAAGCCGTGGAGCAGCAGCACCAGGGGGCCGTCACCGAGTTCGGCGATGTGGAAGCGGGCGCCGTTCGCGGCGACGTCGCGGTGGATCACCTTGCGGCCGTGGGGCAGGTCGATCCGTACGGCCGAGGGGGCGGCGGGGTCCGTCATGACGACGAGCGTGCCACAGCCTCGATGGCCGCGGGGGCGCGGTCCTCGGGCAGCTCCGGGCGCGGGTGCGGCTTGGCGTTCTGCAGGACGTTCGCCGTCTGCTTCATGGAGGCGGCCACCTTCTGCGGGCCCTTGCCCTTCTTGGCCTTCTTCGCGAACACCGTGCCGATCAGCGCGAGGACGCCGGCGACGAGCACGTTCGCGGCGAAGGACAGCAGGAAGCAGACGGCCAGGTTCCAGCCGCTCCAGGTGCGGATGCCGTACGCGAGGGCGAAGTTGAGCATCGGCAGCGAGAACACCAGGATGGCGCCCGCCATCGAGAAGGCCCCGCCGCTCGTCGCGCCGCGCTTCACGTCCTGCTTGAGCTGCGCCTTGGCCAGCGCGATCTCGTCGTGCACCAGCGCCGACATCTCGGTCGTCGCCGAGGCGAACAGCTGGCCGATGCTGCGTTCGGCGCCGACCGGGCTGCCGTCGGGTGCGCTCATCGCGTTCTCCCTTACGAGGTCTCTCGTGCCGCAAGTGTGCCGTCATTGTGCGGCCGTCCCGCTCATCGTGGCCGTCTTGTTTTGTACCGTCTCGTCAGATCATGCCCGACGGCCGCCCTCCTCGCCTGCCCCGCCCGGTACTTCCGCAAGTCCGTCGCGCGCCGCGGCCGCCCGCTCGGCGGCGATCCGCCGGTGTTCGGCGGCCTTGCGCTCGAGGATCTCGGCCATGCGCAGGTGGTACGCCGGGTCGTCCTGCTCGTAGATGTCGGGGACGCCGTCGCGGTCCTCGTCGCGCTCCTCCTCCTCGCACAGCCTGCGGTACCTGGTGTTGCGTATCTTCAGCAGCACCGTGGCACACACCGCCGCCAGCAGCGATCCGGTGAGGACGGACGCCTTCACCTCGTCGGTGAGGACGGCGTCGCCGACGAAGGCCAGTTCGCCGATGAGCAGTGCCACCGTGAAGCCGATCCCGGCCAGCGAGGCCACCGCGAAGACGTCGGCCCAGCCCAGGTCCTCGCTGAGGGAGGCGCGGGTGAAACGGGCGGTCAGCCAGGTGCCGCCGAATATCCCGAGGGCCTTGCCGACGACCAGGCCGAGCACGACACCGAGCGTCTCCGGCTTGGTGAACACGTCCACGAGCGCCCCGCCGGACACCACCACACCCGCGCTGAACAGCGCGAACAGCGGTACGGCGAGCCCGGCGGAAAGAGGCCGCACCAGGTGCTCCACGTGCTCGCCGGGCGAACGCTCCTCGCCCTCGCGGGTGGTGCAGCGCAGCATCAGGCCCATGGCCACGCCGGCGATGGTGGCGTGCACGCCGCTGTTGTACATCAGCGCCCAGATCACCACGGCGAGGGGCACGTACACGTACCAGCCGCGTACCCCCTTACGCAGCAGCAGCCAGAAGACCGCCAGCCCGACGGCCGCGCCGCCCAGCGCGGCGAGGTCGAGCCGTGCGGTGAAGAAGATCGCGATGATCAGGATCGCGAAGAGGTCGTCGACGACGGCGAGGGTGAGCAGGAAGGCGCGCAGGGCGCTGGGCAGGGAGGTGCCGATGACCGCGAGGACGGCGAGCGCGAAGGCGATGTCGGTGGCCGTGGGCACCGCCCAGCCCTGCGTGGAGCCGCCCGCGGTGACGTTGGTGAGCGTGTAGACGAGTGCCGGTACGGCCATGCCGCACAGCGCGGCCACCACCGGCAGTACGGCCGCCTTCGGGTCGCGCAGGTCCCCGGCGACCAGCTCGCGTTTCAGTTCGATGCCGGCGACGAAGAAGAACACCGCGAGCAGCCCGTCGGCGGCCCAGTGGGCGACGGAGAGGTGCAGCCCCAGGGCGGCGGGCCCGAACGCGAAGTGGGCGGCCGTCTCGTAGCTGTGGCGCAGGGCGGGGATGTTCGCCCAGGCCAGCGCCGCGACGGAGGCCAGGAGCAGCAGGACACCGCCGACGGTCTCCGTGCGCAGCGCGTCCGCGACGAAGGTCCGCTCAGGCAGGGACAGGCGTCCGAGCGCCCTGCGGGCGGGGTTCGGGGTGCGGGACGCGGTCACGGGGACCTCCGGTGGGTGAACGGGTCGGCTCACATGCCGACCAGACTTCCCGGCGCACCTGTCGAGCTTGTCGCGTCGATGACGCTTTACTTACTTTACCAAAGCGATGGGTGACCGGAACCGGTGATCTTCACGGTAGACGCCGAAGGGGCACCCGGCGCGTCCACGCCGGGTGCCCCTCGGGACCCCTCTCAGTCCTGCCCGCTCAGTCCTCGCTCGGTGCGGCCGGCAGCTTGGTCTGGATCAGGTCCATGACGGTGGAGTCGGTGAGTGTGGTGACGTCGCCGAGCTGGCGGTTCTCGGCCACGTCGCGCAGCAGCCGGCGCATGATCTTCCCGGAGCGGGTCTTGGGCAGCTCCGCCACCGGCAGGATCCGCTTGGGCTTGGCGATCGGGCCGAGCGTGGCGCCCACGTGGTCGCGCAGTTCGCCGACGAGTGTCTCGGTCTCGGTGGCCGCGCCGCGCAGGATCACGAAGGCGACGATGGCCTGGCCGGTGGTCTCGTCGGCGGCACCGACGACGGCCGCCTCGGCGACCGAGGGGTGCGAGACGAGCGCCGACTCCACCTCGGTGGTGGAGATGTTGTGCCCGGAGACGAGCATCACGTCGTCCACCCGGCCCAGCAGCCAGATGTCGCCGTCGTCGTCCTTCTTCGCCCCGTCACCGGCGAAGTACTTGCCCTCGAAGCGGGACCAGTAGGTGTCGAGGAACCGCTGGTCGTCGCCCCAGATGGTGCGCAGCATCGACGGCCACGGCTCGGTCAGCACCAGGTAGCCGCCGCCGCCGTCGGGCACCTCGCGCGCCTCGTCGTCCACGACCGTCGCGCTGATGCCGGGCAGCGGGCGCTGCGCCGAACCGGGTTTGGCCTCGGTGACGCCGGGCAGCGGCGAGATCATCATCGCGCCGGTCTCGGTCTGCCACCAGGTGTCCACGACCGGGGTCCGGTCGCCGCCGATGGTCCTGCGGTACCAGACCCATGCCTCGGGGTTGATCGGCTCGCCGACGGAGCCGAGGACCCGCAGGCTGCTCAGGTCGAACTTGGCGGGGATGTCGTCGCCCCACTTCATGAACGTCCGGATCGCGGTCGGCGCCGTGTAGAGGATCGTGACCTTGTACTTCTGCACGATCTCCCAGAACCGGCCCTGGTGCGGGGTGTCCGGCGTGCCCTCGTACATGACCTGCGTGGCGCCGTTGGCCAGCGGCCCGTACACGATGTACGAGTGCCCGGTGACCCAGCCGACGTCGGCGGTGCACCAGAAGACGTCCGTCTCCGGCTTCAGGTCGAAGACGGCCCAGTGGGTGTACGCCGTCTGGGTGAGATAGCCGCCGGAGGTGTGCAGGATGCCCTTGGGCTTACCCGTCGTACCCGAGGTGTAGAGGATGAACAGCGGGTGCTCCGCCTCGAACGCCTCCGGGGTTTGGTCGGCGGACTGCCGCCCGACCAGGTCGTGCCACCACACGTCCCGCTCGTCGTTCCACGCCACGTCCTGCCCGGTGCGGCGGACCACGAGCACGTGCTCGACGTTGTCGACCTTGCCGATCGCCTCGTCCACGGCCGGCTTCAGCGCGGACGGCTTGCCGCGCCGGTAGCCGCCGTCGGAGGTGATGACGACCTTGGCGTCCGCGTCCTTGATCCGGGTCGCGAGGGCGTCCGCGGAGAAGCCGCCGAACACGACCGAGTGTGCGGCGCCGATCCGGGCCGAGGCCAGCATCGCGATCGCGGTCTCCGGGATCATCGGCATGTAGATGGCGACGCGGTCGCCCTTGCGGACACCCAGCTCCAGCAGCGCGTTGGCGGCCCGGGAGACCTCGTCCTTCAGTTCCGCGTAGGTGATGGCGCGGCTGTCGCCGGGCTCGCCCTCGAAATGGATGGCGACGCGGTCCCCGTGCCCGGCCTCCACGTGCCGGTCCACACAGTTGTACGCGACGTTCAGCTCGCCGTCCTTGAACCACTTCGCGAACGGAGGGTTCGACCAGTCCAGTGTCTCGGTCGGCTCCTTGGCCCAGGTCAGGCGGCGGGCCTGCTCGGCCCAGAAGCCGAGCCTGTCAGCCTTGGCCTGCTCATACGCCTCCGCCGTGACGTTGGCGTGTGCGGCCAGGTCGGCGGGGGGCGCGAACCTGCGCTCTTCCTTCAGCAGGTTGGCCAGGCTCTCGTTACTCACGACATCTCCCATTCGAAGGGTGTCCGATGTGTCCCAGGCCACAGCTCATCAGACAGGGGGGTCCAATGACAAGGGTCGACGGTAAAATTGGTTTAGACCTGTCCTCATCGGCTGGTGGCGGCCCGTCTCTCACACCGGAGTGTGCACCTCCTCGGCTCCCGTCACCTCCTCGAACTCGGCGTTCTCCCCCTTCTCGTCGAGCAGGTAGGCCTGGGCCCCGCCGACGTGGAAGTACATCCCGTGCAGCTCCAGCTCGCCCCTGGCCAGTGCCCGCGCGACCGGCTCGTGGGCCCGCAGGTGCTCCAGCTGCTGGACCACGTTGGCCAGGCACAGCCGCTCCACCGCGTCCGCGGGGGCCCGCCCGGCCAGCCGGGGCCCGGCGCGGCGGTCGCCGGCCGGCCGCGCGAGGCTTGGCAGCCCGTGCCGCAGCCACCTCCCCAACGGAGTGCTCCCGCCCGCCGGTCCGGCGCTCAGCAGTGCCTGCATCGCCCCGCAGCCGGAGTGCCCGCACACCGTGATGGAGCGCACCCCGAGCACGTCCACCGCGTACTCGACGGCGGCCGCCACCGAGTCGTCGCCGTGCTCCTCGCCCGGCGGCGGCACCAGGTTGCCGATGTTGCGGACGACGAACAGATCGCCGGGACCACTGGCGGTGATCATCGACGTGACCAGCCGGGAGTCCGCACAGGTGAGGAAGAGCTGCCCGGGCCGCTGGCCCTCCCGGGCGAGCCGCGCCAGCTCCTCGCGCACCAGCGGCGCGGTGTTCCGCTGGAACGAGCCGATGCCACAGGCCAGTTCCCGGCCCGCCGGGGCCCCGGAGCCTTCGGCGCAGCAGGACCGGTGGTCGCGCCAGGGCGTCCAGGGCCGGCAGCGGCACTCCGCGGACGAGGTGGTCGGCCCGGCGGTCCGGATTCCGCCACGCCGGCCCGACAGCTCGGCCGCACCGCCCCGCGCGGTGTGGGTGCTGCGCCAGTCCTGCAGCGACTCGTACGCCGCGTGGTCCATGAACGACCCGTCCAACTCCACCACGGCGTGGGCGCCTTGGGGTACAAGATGCAGGACTCTGCTCAGCCGGGGCACCGCGAGGAATGTCAGCTGGCCTCGGATGTGTACGTGATGGACTCCTCCCTTCTCTTCATGGGTGATACGGGTGTGCGCGAGGCGGTTGAGGGCGACGGCGACCGCCACGGCGACTCCGAGGAGGACGCCCTGCAGGACGCCCAGGAGCACCACGCCGAGTGTGGTCGCGGCGTAGACCGGCACTTCTCGGTGGCGCGTCACCGTGCGGATGTGGTGCAGGGACACCATCTGGATACCGACGGCCATCACCAGGGCGGCGAGGGAGGCGAGCGGGATCTCCTCCAGGGCCGGGACCATCAGCAGCGCGGCGACTACTACGAGAACGCCGTGCAGCATCGTGGAGTTCCGGCTGACGGCACCTGATTTCACGTTCGCGGTACTGCGCACGGCCACCCCGGCGACGGGCAGCCCGCCCAGCGCGCCGGAGACGACGTTGGCCGCGCCCTGCCCCAGGAGCTCCCGGTCGAGATCGGAACGCCCGACGCGGGACTGCGGCCCGGGCCGGGTGGCGACCAGTTTGTCCACGGCCACCGCTCCGAGCAGTGACTGCACACTGCACACCAGGGTCGTGGTGAGCACGGCGGCCGCGATCCCGAGCACCGGCCCGTCGGGCAGCCCTGCCAGGGCGTGACTGCTCCAGGACGGCAGGTCGACCCGGGGGAGGGAGAGGCCGGTCAGGGACGCGGTCGCGGTCGCCCCGGCGACGGCGACCAGGGCGGCCGGCACCCTGCGGAGCTGCCTGCCGACGCGGCCCGGCAGGCGCGGCCAGGACAGCAGCAGGGTCAGGGTCAGCACGCTCATGGACACGGCGGCCGGGTGCAGTCGCGCCAACTGCGCCGGCAGCGCACGCACGTTGGCGAGTACGGAGCTGTCCGGACTGCCGCCGAGGACGATGTGCAGCTGGGCGACGGCGATGGTGATGCCGATCCCGGCGAGCATGCCGTGCACCACGGCCGGGCTGACCGCGAGCGCACCGCGCGCCACCCGCAGGCAGCCGAGGCCGAGTTGGGCGAGACCGGCGAGGACGGTGATGCCGCAGGTCGCCCGCCAGCCGTAGCGGTGGATCAAGTCGGCGGTGACCACGGTGAGTCCGGCGGCGGGGCCGCTGACCTGCAGCGGGCAGCCGCCGAGCCGGCCGGTGACGAGTCCGCCCACGGCCGCGGAGACGAGTCCGGCCTGGAGCGGGGCGCCGGTGGCGAGGGCGATGCCCAGGGAGAGGGGCAGGGCGATCAGGAACACGGCGACGGACGCGGACAGATCGGCGCCCTCGACCGTTCCGCGGCGGCGCGCGGGGGCGGGCCGGGGTGGCGGCTGGGGGTGGTCGGCGTGAGGGGGTGCGCAGGCGGACATGGTCCCGTCTCCTCCGGAGCGGTGTGGGGGCGGGATGGAGTAACGCCCCGTAAAAGGAAGGTAATGCCACGTAAAGACTGCACATAACTTTTCGGGGCAAACGGATCAGTCGATCCCTCACATGGATGAACTAATCATTTGATCGGCTTGTCGTACTAATTCCCTCTCTGTCCCGTGCGATCTTGGCGAGGCCGCCGGTGCAATCCCGGCGAAGCACCACACAAAGTCCTCGTCAGCGTTCGTCTGAGAGAAGGAAGAAGGTGGGCGGAACATGGCCGCCACCCAGAGGATCGCCGTCGGCACCGTGGTCGCCGCGGCCTGCGCCGCGTCACTCGCCGGTTGCGCGAGCGGCCCGAGCGGTTCGAAGGAAGGGGCGTCCGGACCGCAGAAGGCGGCGCCGGCGCCGGCGCCGGCACCCCAGAGCGTGCTCCGGCTGATCGGCGACGGATCCACCGCGTACACCGGTTCGCAGCCCCATTTTCCCCGGCCGGAGCGGCTGAAGCCCAGTCAGAAGCCGCCGCAGTTCGTCGTCTTCTCCTGGGACGGTTCGGGCGAGGACAGCCAGAAGCTCTTCTCGCACTTCCGCAAGGTCGCCAAGGAGAATCACGCGAACATGACGTTCTTCCTCAGCGGCGTGTACCTGCTGCCGGAGGAGAAGCGTGACCTGTACAAGCCGCCGCAGCACTCGCCGGGCCGCTCCGACATCGGCTTCAACGACCAGCAGGGGATCGCCGACACCGTCAAACAGGCGCGGCTGGCCTGGCTGGAGGGCAACGAGATCGGCACCCACTTCAACGGTCACTTCTGCGGGCCCGACGGCGGGGTCGGCACCTGGTCGGTGGACGAGTGGAAGAGCGAGATCGCCCAGGCCAAGGACTTCGTCAAGAGCTGGAAGACCAACACCGGCATGAAGAACGCGGCTCCGCTGCCCTTCGACTACGACAAGGAGCTGATCGGCGCCCGCACCCCCTGCCTGGAAGGGCAGAAGAACTTCATGGCGGCAGCCCGCCAGCTGGGCTTCCGCTACGACTCCAGCGGCGTCGACGACCAGGTCTGGCCCAAGAAGAAGGACGGCCTGTGGGACCTGTCGATGCAACTGGTGCCCTTCCCGGGACACACCTATGAGCAGCTGACCATGGACTACAACTTCATGGTCAACCAGTCCGGCACCCAGACCCAGGGCGACCCCGACAAGTTCGACTACTGGGGCGACCAGATGCGCGACGGCCTGGTCAAGGGCTTCTACCGGGCCTACGACGGCAACCGCGCGCCACTGATCATCGGCAACCACTTCGAGTCCTGGAACGGCGGCACCTACATGCGCGCCATCGAGGACGTGGTGAAGGAGGTCTGCAACAAGCCCGAGGTGCGCTGCGTCTCCTTCCACCAGCTGGTCGACTGGCTGGACGCCCAGGACCCGAAGACCCTGGAGAAGCTGCGCACCCTGAACGTGGGCGAGGCCCCGAGGAAGGGCTGGGCGTCCTTCCTCACCGCCCACCCGGCCCCGGCGCCCAAGGGCGTGCCGGGGGCGCCGGCGGACAAGCGGTAGCCGTCAAGCGGTGGCGGTCAGGCGGGAGTCGCCACGCTCTCGCCGAGCACGAAGGCGGGGTCGACCTGGGCCGCCAGGTCGGCCCCGGTGCGTTCGTTGCCCCACGCCTCCGCGTTCTTCAGGTGGAAGTGCACCATCTGGCGGGTGTAGCGCTCCCAGTCGCGCTGTTCGTACGTGGCGTCCGCGGTGGCCCGCAGAGTGTGCAGGGCACGGGCGTTGGCCTTCTCCAGGAGGTCGAACCTGGGCGGGCGGCCCTTCTCCATGGCCCGCACCCAGTCCGAGTGCCCGATCGTGACGAGCAGGTCCTCGCCGACCTCCGCGCGCAGGAAGTCGATGTCGTCCTGCTCCTGGACCTTGTTGCCGACGACCTTCAGGGCGACGCCGAAGTCGCGGGCGTACTCCTTGTACTGGCGGTAGACGGAGACCCCCTTCCGGGTCGGCTCGGCGACGAGGAACGTCATGTCGAAGCGGGTGAACATGCCGGAGGCGAAGGAGTCCGAACCCGCCGTCATGTCCACCACGACGTACTCGTCGGGGCCGTCGACGAGGTGGTTCAGGAACAGCTCCACCGCTCCCGTCTTGGAGTGGTAGCAGGCGACTCCCAGGTCGGCGTCCGTGAAGGGGCCGGTGACCATCAAACGGACGGCGCCGCCGTCGAGTTCCACCGGGCGCGCGCAGGCGTCGTAGATCGCGTTGGGCTCGCGCACCTGCACCAGCCGCGAACCCTCGCCGGGCGGGGTGGTCTTGATCATCGTGGCGGCGGAGGCGATGCGCGGGTTGGTGCCGCGCAGATGGTCCTTGATCAGCGGCAGCCGCTCGCCCATCGCGGGCAGCGCGGCCGCCTGGGCCTCGTCGAGGCCGAGGGCCGGCCCGAGGTGCTGGTTGATGTCCGCGTCGATCGCCACGACGGCCGCGCCGGCCGCGGCGAGATGGCGGATGAAGAGGGAGGAGAGCGTGGTCTTGCCGCTGCCGCCCTTCCCGACGAAAGCAATTTTCATGTTCACAAAGAGTAGTGAGGCTGTAGCTGTACGTGTCAGGAGTTAGTGAAGAAGACCACTCCTTCGTGGGGTCTGCCGATCGGGTGCGTAGTGTCGTACTCATGAGTACGACAGGCGCGACCGCCGATCCGCTCGCCGCCCTGGGTTCGCTGCCCGGAGTCGCCGAGTCCGTGGAATCCGTGCGCAAGGCCGTGGACCGGGTCTACGGGCACCGGATCATGCGGCGCCGCAGCAACGCGGTCACCTCCGAGGCGGCTCTGCGCGGAGCCCGCGGCTCCGCGGCGCTCTCCGGCGCCGACTGGGCCCTGGAGGAGGTGCGGCGGCGCACCGACTTCGGCGCCGACGACGAGGCGCGGGTCGTGGGCGGGGCCCTGCGGCTGACGGCCGAGGCGGGCCAGCTGCTGTCCATCTGGCGCCAGTCGCCGCTCAGGGTGCTGGCCCGGCTGCACCTGGTGGCCGCGGCGAGCAACGAGGACCGGGTCGGCAGGCCCCGTCAGGCCGGCGAGGCGGTGGACGAGTCGCTGATCGAGCTGCCGCTGCCGGACGCCCAGGAGGTCTCCGGGCGGCTGGAGGGACTCGCGGACCTGATCATCGCGGGCACGTCAGCGCCGGCCCTGGTGACGGCCGCCGTGGTGCACGGCGAACTGCTCGCGCTGCGCCCCTTCGCCTCGCACAACGGGCTGGTCGCGCGCACGGCCGAGCGGATCGTGCTGATCGGCAGCGGTCTGGACCCGAAGGCGGTCTGCCCGGCCGAGGTCGGTCACGCCGAACAGGGCCGTGCTTCCTATCTGGCCGCCCTGGACGGTTACGTCTCCGGCACCCCTGACGGCATGGCGGCCTGGATCGCCCACTGCGGCAGGTCGGTCGAGCTGGGCGCGCGCGAGTCCACGGCGGTGTGCGAGGCGCTGCAGCGCGGCGCGGCCTGAGAAGAACCCCCTGCAAAGGGTTGCGGCGGTACGAGTGCTCGTACCGCCGCTGGCATGTTCACCGGGTTACCAAGCGTCCTCGATGTGTTGCCCATCAGGTCGGGATTCTTTGCCCGTCACCTGGTGCGGCTGGCCCGTAATCGACGGGTCGACGTCGCGTGGGTGCTCGATGTCCATGCGGGGTCCGTGGGCCAAGTGCGTAGTGGTAGGTGATCCTCTCGGATGTCCTCTGGTCTCGCGGGCCTGACTTCTTTGTACTGCCGTGCGGGAGCAAGCGGAACCCCTGTCCGCACTTCTTTACTTTCATGTTCAAAAAGGGGTGAAACGGGCGCAGGTCAGTCGATGCCCCGTCGCCGGCTGGCGTACCAGACGAGACCGGCGGTCGCGGCCGCCGCTCCGATGGCCGCCGCGGCGACCAGTGCCGGGCGCGGCGGCACGGAGAGCGTGGGCAGCCGTTTCTTGAGCGGTACGGGGCGGCGGAACTCCAGCACCGGCCACCCGCGCGCGGCCGCCTCGCGGCGCAGCGCCCGGTCCGGGTTCACGGCGTGCGGGTGCCCGACCGCCTGGAGCATCGGCACGTCGGTCGCGGAGTCGCTGTAGGCGTAGCACCGGTCGAGGTCGTAGCCCTCGGACGCGGCCAGCTCGCGGACGGCCTCCGCCTTGGTCGGGCCGTAGGCGTAGTACTCCACCTCCCCGGTGAAGCAGCCGTCCTCGCCGACGACCATGCGGGTGGCCACCACCCGGTCCGCGCCCAGGAGCTCGCCGATCGGTTCGACCACCTCGGCGCCCGAGGTGGAGACGATCACCACGTCCCGTCCGGCGGTGTGGTGCTCCTCGATGAGAGAGGCGGCCTCGTCGTAGATGATCGGGTCGATCAGGTCGTGCAGGGTCTCGGCGACGATCTCCCGCACCTGCTGGACGTTCCAGCCCCGGCACAGCGCCGACAGATACTCGCGCACGCGCTCCATCTGATCGTGGTCCAGGCCGCCGGCCAGGAAGACGAACTGGGCATATGCGGTGCGCAACGCGGCCCTGCGATTGATCAGCCCGCCTTGGTAGAAGGACTTGCTGAAGGTGAGCGTGCTGGACTTCGCAATGACCGTCTTGTCCAGGTCGAAGAAGGCCGCTGCGCGGGGCAAGGAGTGGTTTTCCACGTCCCTGAGCATAGGCGCCCACCATTCGGCGTAAGGTGGGGCGCGTGGGTTTGCCTGAGAAGGCTCTCGGGTACACCATGGAAGTCACGGATCGTTCGCGACCGTGCTAACCCGGTCCGGCTCCTCCCCCCCCGAGTCGGCCGTGGGGACGACCCCCGCTCTCCCCCCCGGCGGGGGTCGTCGCATGTCCGGACGCATTTTCGTCCACTCTCCCCGCTTTGACCCGGCCCCGCGGCCGGCGCTGTGGCGCCGTGACCGCCCCTTCGTCATGCCCATGATTCATTACCCAGGGTAATCGCAACGCTGCGCTGTGGAAGTCGCGCCGGGATCAGTGCAGAGGTCACCGGTATGGGTGACGGATTTATTCACAGGGCCGGAGTTGTGCACGGTTTTCGACCAAGATCCACACGATTTCGACGATCGCTGCACCGTGATTCCAGCGCGCTCCGGCCGTGGCGAGTTCCTGGCCGGTTCCGATTGCAGGGAGCGCGTATGGCCGGTTCCTATCGGCCGCTCATATGGAGACCGCTTGCCGGTTCTTCACACGTTCGGGAAACGCGTGGCCGCAGGGGCTGCGCGGAACACGCAGCGAAGGGGGAACACACGTGTCCGGAACCGTCACCCGCGACCCGCGGCCCACCACCGGAGGCCGGCCGCTCATCGTCACCGAGGACGCCGACCTCCTGGACGACCTGCTGCGCCTGTGCGCGGCCGCCGGCGCCACACCCGAGGTGCACCACGGCATGCCGGACCACGCCGATGGCTGGGAAGCGGCCCCGCTCGTCCTGGTCGGGGACGACGCCGTCCGCCGGGTGCGCGGGGCCGCGCGCCGGCGCGGAGTGGTTCTCGTCGGCCGGGACCAGGACGACTCGGGGGTGTGGAAACGAGCCGTCGAGATCGGCGCCGACCACGTCCTGATGCTTCCCGACGGCGAGCAGTGGCTGGTCGACCGCATCGCCGACGTCGCCGAGGGAGTCGGCCGCCCGGCCCTCACCGTCGGCGTGATCGGCGGCCGGGGCGGGGCCGGCGCTTCCACGCTCTCGTGCGCGCTCGCCGTCACCTCCGCGCGGGAGGGACTGCGCACCCTGCTCGTGGACGCCGATCCGCTCGGCGGCGGACTCGACGTACTCCTCGGCGGCGAGGGCGCCGAAGGACTGCGCTGGCCCGCCTTCGCCGCCTCCCGCGGCCGGGTCGGCGGCGGGGCCCTGGAGGAGTCGCTGCCCGAGCTGCACTCCCTGCGGGTGCTCAGCTGGGACCGGGGCGACTGCGTCGGCATCCCGCCCCAGGCCGTGCGCGCGGTGCTCGCCGCCGCCCGTCGGCGCGGCGGCACCGTCGTGGTCGATCTGCCCCGCCGGCTCGACGAGGGGGTCGGCGAGGCCCTCGCCCAGCTCGACCTGGCCCTGCTCGTCGTCCCCGCCGAACTGCGGGCCGTCGCGGCCGCCGGACGGGTGGCCTCAGCCGTCGGCATGGTCGTCCGCGACCTGCGGGTGGCGGTGCGCGGGCCGTACGCGCCCGGTCTGGACGACGGCGAGGTGGCGCGGCTGCTCGGCCTGCCACTGGCCGGTGACGTGCCCGTCGAACCGGCGCTGCTGCGCCCGCAGGGCGGCGGAGATCCTCCCGGCGTGACCGGACGCGGCCCGCTGGCCCGTTTCTGCCTGAACTTCTGGGAGCGCGCCCTGGCCGAGGCGGGAGGCCCCCGATGACCCTCCCCGGCCTCGCCCCGGCCGACGGCGCGGCCCTGCTCGACGGCGTCCGGCGCCGGCTCGCCGAGACCGGCGCCGAGCCCACCCCCGCGCGCGTGGCCCAGGCGCTGCGCGAACAGGGCCGGGTGCTCGGAGACGCAGAGGTACTGGGCGCGGCCGCACACCTGCGGTCCGAACTGGTCGGCACCGGCCCCCTGGAACCGCTGCTCGCCGACCCCGACGTCACCGACGTGCTGGTGTCCGCCCCGGACCGGGTGTGGGTGGACCGCGGCGGCGGCCTGGAGCTGACGGCGGTCACCTTCCCCGACGCGGCGGCGGTACGACGCCTCGCGCAGCGGCTGGCCGCGGTGGCCGGACGCCGGCTGGACGACGCCCGGCCCTGGGCGGACGCCCGGCTGCCCGACGGCACCCGGCTGCACGCGGTCATGCCCCCGGTCGCCGTCGGCTGCACCTGCCTGGCGCTACGGGTGGTACGGCCCCGGGCCTTCACCCTCGGCGAACTCGTCGCGGCCGGCACGGTGCCGCCCGGCGGCGACCGGATCCTGGGCGCACTGCTCGCGGCCAGGCTGTCCTTCCTCGTGAGCGGCGGCACCGGAAGCGGCAAGACCACCCTGCTGAGCGCCCTGCTGGGCCTGGTCGGACCGGGCGAGCGGATCGTGCTCGCCGAGGACTCGGCCGAGCTGAGACCGGACCACCCGCACGTCGTCCGGCTGGAGACCCGGCCCGCCAACCAGGAGGGCGCCGGCCTGGTCACCCTGGAGGACCTGGTGCGCCAGGCGCTGCGGATGCGTCCCGACCGGCTGGTCGTCGGCGAGGTGCGCGGACCCGAGGTCGTGCACCTGCTCGCCGCGCTGAACACGGGCCACGAGGGCGGCTCGTGCACGGTCCACGCCAACGCCGCCGGGGATGTGCCGGCCCGGCTGGAGGCGCTGGCCACGGCCGCCGGGCTGGACCGGGCTGCCCTGCACAGCCAACTGGCGGCCGCCCTCTCCGTCGTGATCCACCTGGCGCGGGACCGGTCCGGGCGGCGCCGGATCGCCGAGGTGCATGTGCTGGAGCGGGACCCCACGGGCCTGGTGCGGACGGTGCCGGCACTGCGCTGGGGCGAGCGGGCCTTCGCGCGGGAGCGCGGCTGGGGGCGGCTGCGGCAGCTTCTCGGTGCCGCGGGTGAGTTCGGAGACGAGGGAGAGGGGTGACGGAAGTGATCGGTGGGACATCCATGGGGGCCGCGCTGATCTGTCTCGGCGCGCTGGTGTGGCTGCTGGGAGGACGGCACCACGGGATGCGCCATGCCCGGCTGCTGCTCGTGGGCGGCGGAGTGGTGGCGACGGCGCCACCGCCCTGGGAGCGGCTCCAGGCGGAACTGCGGCGGCTGCGCGGCCGGTGGGGAGCCGAGTGGTGGGCACTCGCCGCCGGGCTGGGGCTCGCGCTGCTGGGCGCCTCGGTGATTCCGGTCGTCGCGGGGGCGGCCGGGGTGCCCGTGCTGCGCCGGGTGCGGCAGGCCAGGCAGGCCGGGCAGAGCCGGGAGCGGCGGGCCGACGCGGTGATCGCCCTGTGCGGGGCCCTCGCCGGGGAGGTGCGGGCCGGACGGCAGCCCGGCGAGGCGCTGCTGCGGGCCGCGCGGGACTCCGGCGGGCTCGGCGACGCGCAGGCGGCCGTGGTCGCGGCCGCCCGCTTCGGCGGGGACGTGCCCGGCGCGCTGGCCGTGGCGGCCGGGCAGCCGGGCGCCGAGGGCCTGCTGGGGCTGGCAGCGTGCTGGAGGGTGGCCGTCGACCAGGGAGCCGGACTCGCGGCCGGCCTGGACCGGCTGGACGGGGCGCTGCGCGCCGAGCGGGACCAACGCGCCGACCTGCGCGCCCAACTGGCGGGCGCCCGCGCGACCGCGGTGCTGCTCGCCGCGCTCCCCGCCCTCGGTCTCCTCCTCGGCGCGGCCATGGGCGCCCACCCCCTGGGAGTGCTCCTTCACACCGGCGCCGGCCTCGGCTGCCTGCTGACCGGGACGCTGTTCGAGGCGGCGGGCATGTGGTGGTCGAACCGGATCGTGCGGGGGGCGGGGGTGGTGTGAAAGGGGGCGCGGGGGCCGGGGGTGCGATGGAGGTGACGGTGGTGGGCGGGGTGTTGGGCCGTCGGGTGGTTCAGGTCCGGGGGATGGGCGTAGCCGGCGGTGGTTCGGAGGGTGGGAGTCGGGCTGGGCCGGGACGGTGGGCGGGCGAGGGGGCGCGGCGCGGAGGGTGGTTCGGGGTGTGGGGATGGAGGGCCGGAGCCGGCGTGGTGCGGGGGCATGGCGGGAGTTGGGGCGCGGGCCGGGCGGTCGGTGGGGAGTGGGGACGTGGCGGGGTGGTTCGGGTTGTGGAGGGAGGCGGAGCGGTGTGAGCGGGGATGTTGTGCACAGGCTGGGGATGGTCGTGGCCGTGGCGGTGGCCTTCGGATGGGGCGTCGTCCGGGTGGAGTCGGTCCGTCGACGGCGGCGGGCGCGGCGGAGGATCGCGGAGCTGCTGGCCCTTGAAGTGCCCGACGCAGGGACGTCGTTCGAGCTCTCGGGCGCGATGCGGCGGTGGCTGCCGCCCGTCGGCGCGGCGGTCGGTGTGTGGGTACTGGTCGGTGGAGTGGCCGGGGCTCTGCTCGGGGCCGGCGCCGGTGCCGTGCTGTGGCGGTGGCGGAGCCGTCAGACGGGGGCGGCCGGGGAGGGGGCCGTCGACAACGCCGTGGCCGCGCGTCAGCTTCCGCTTGCCGCGTACCTCCTGGCGGCCTGCATCGCGGCCGGTGCCGGCCCGGTGATCGCAGCTCAGGCGGTCGGGGAGGCGCTCGGCGGTCCCGTCGGGGAGGCGCTGGCGCGGGGCGCGGCGGAGGTGCGGCTCGGCGGTGAACCGGGCGGTGCCTGGCGGAGATTGGCCGCGCTGCCCGGCGCCGGGTCCCTGGCCCGGCTGCTGGAGCGCGCCGACGAGTCGGGGCTGCCCGCGGTGGCTCCGGTGACCCGCCTCGCCCAGGACGCGCGGGCGGAGTGGGCCCGTACCGGGACGGCCCGGGCACGTCGGGCCGCCGTACTGATCTCCGCGCCGGTGGGGCTGTGTTTCCTGCCCGCGTTCATCGCGATCGGCGTGGTGCCCGTGGTGATCGGGCTGGCGGGCGGGGTGATCGGGAGGAGGTGAGGCACTAGGGGAGCGATCGATGACGAGTGACCGGTGTCGAGACAGAACAGACGTGTACTGCACGGGGGTTGAAATGAACAGGAAGATCAAGGAAGCACTGGTGAGGCTGCGGCGGGCGTGCCGTGGGGACGCCGGAATGGTGACCTCCGAGTACGCGATGGGCATCATCGCGGCCGTCGGGTTCGCGTTGCTGCTCTACGAGGTCGTCACCAGCGGCGAGGTCCGGGAGGAACTGCAGAACATCGTGAAGAAGGCCCTCAGTGCGCGGATGTGAGCGAGGGGCGGACCGTGGGTTCGTGACCGCGGAGGCGGCCGTGGTGCTCTGTGTGCTGGTGGCGTTCACGATGGCGCTGGTCTGGGGGCTGCTCGTGGTGGCCGCGCAGATCCAGTGCGTGGACGCGGCCCACACGGGCGCCCGGGCCGCCGCCCGGCAGGACCCGGCGGACGCGGTGCTGACGGTGACCCGGGAGGCGGCACCGCGTGGTGCACAGGTGACGGTCGGTCGCGAGGGCGACCAGGTCCGGGTGACGGTGGTGGCCAGACCGCCGGTACTGAGCGGGCTGCCGTTCGAACTGCGCGAGGAGGCGGTGGCACTGGCCGAGGACACGGTGGGCGCGAAGGAGCCGGGGTCATGAAGCGAGGTCGCGCCCCTGACCGGCGCGAATCTGTCCAAGGGCTTGCTTCGGTCCGGAAGGGCGGAACCGTGAAGCGTGACCGGGCCTGCAGGCGGGCCGAATCCCTCCGAGGGCCCGGCCGCTTCCGGCCCGGGCGGCGGGCGCGGGGTCGGCCCGGTTCCGATCAGGGGTCCGCCACCGTCTGGAGTCTCGGGGCGGTCACCGTGCTCTGTGTGGTGTTCGGGGCCGTGCTCGCTCTCGGGCAGGCGGTGGTCGTCCGGCACCGGGTGGCCGGCGGCGCGGATCTGGCGGCGCTCGCGGCGGCGGACCACTGGGCCGAGGGCGGTGCGGCGGCGTGCGGCCGGGCCGGGCGGTTGGCGACGGTCCAGGGGGTACGGCTGGTGCGGTGCGTGATCGAGGGCGAGACGTCGGACGTGACCGCGGCCTCGGGAAGGGGCCCGTTCACGGCGGAGGTCAGGGCCAGAGCGGGCCCGGCGGGCCCGCTGCCGCCTCCGGCCGGCAGCGGGGCACCCGTCCCGCTGCCGCCGCCGGCTGGCACCGAGGCACCCACCGCACCGCGGTCCCCGGTCACGACCGGGGCACCCGAGCCGCCGCCCCGATGAGCCGCGAGGCACTCACTCCGATGCCGCCTCCCTCACGCGAGGTACCCGAGCGCCCGCCACCAGTGAGCCGCGGGGCACCCGCCCGCTGCCGAGCCTTCGGTGGGCCGCCGGGCACCGGCGCTGGTGCCGCCTCGGTAGGCCGCGAAGGACCCCGCCGCCATCAGTGAGGTCCCGGGAGATCCGTCTGCTGCCGGGCTCTCGGTGGGCCGCCGGGCACCGGCGCTGGTGCCGCCTCGGTAAGCCGTGAGCACCCGCCTTGTCGCCACCAGCGTGGTCCCGGGAGACCCGTCCGCTGCCGGGCTCACAGCCAGCCGTCAGAAACCCGTCCCGGTCAGCCGCGAAGGCCCCGTGCCGCTGCCGCCAGTGAGCCCCTGAGGCATCGGTCCGCTGCCGGGCTCACGGCCAGCCGTCAGGCACCGCCCCGGTCAGATGCGAAGCACCCGCCCAGCCCCCGCCCCAGCCAGCCGTCAGGCACTCATCCCCCCAGCCGATTCAGCCGTGCGAGTGCCCCGCCCGATTCAGCCGTGCGTGGCCTGCCGCGGAGTCGGCTCGCCCAGCCTCTCCTCGTCCTCCTTCTGCTCCGGTGCCCCTCGGAGCAGCACCGTGAGGAGGCGTACCGCGCCCCTCTTGTGCAACGGGTCGTTGCCGTTGCCGCACTTGGGGGACTGGATGCAGGACGGGCAGCCGGCCTCGCACTCGCAGGAGGCGATGGCCTCGCGGGTGGCGGCCAGCCAGTCCCGTGCGGTGTGGAAGGCGCGCTCGGCGAAGCCCGCGCCGCCGGGGTGGCCGTCGTAGACGAAGACCGTCGGCAGCAGGGTGTCCGGGTGCAGCGGCACCGAGACGCCGCCGATGTCCCACCGGTCGCAGGTGGCGAACAGGGGCAGCATGCCGATCGAGGCGTGCTCGGCGGCGTGCAGGGAGCCGCCGAGGATCTCCGGGTTGATCCGGGCCTCGTCCAACTGGTCCTCGGTGACCGTCCACCACACCGCGCGGGTGCGCAGCGTACGAGGAGGGAGGTCGAGTTTCGTCTCGCCCAGCACTTCACCGGTGATGAGGCGTCTGCGGAGGAAGGAGACCACCTGGTTGGTGACCTCGACGGAGCCGTAGCACAGGCGGCCCGTGCCCCAGGGGATCTCGGTGTCCGTCTCCAGGATGGAGATTGACGTGGTGTCCCGGGCCACCGTCGAATACGGCGGGTCGGCCTGCTCGACCAGGGCGACCGAGTCGTCCAGGTCGAGGGTGCGCACCAGGTAGGTGCGGCCCTGGTGCAGGTGGACCGCGCCCTCGTGGACCGTCGAGTGCGCGGCGGCCGCGTCGACCGTGCCGAGCAGGCGTCCCGTGCCGGACTCCACGACCTGCACCGGGCGTCCGCCCGCGCCGCGGATGTCGGTGAGGTCGGCGGCCCGCTCCCGGCGGGTCCAGTGCCAGGCCCGCGTCCGCCGGCGGAGCAGCTTCGCGGCCTCCAGCTGCGGCAGCAGGTCCGCGCAGGCGGGTCCGAAGAGGTCCAGGTCCTCCTCGGTCAGCGGAAGCTCGGCGGCGGCGGCGCACAGGTGCGGGGCGAGGACGTAGGGGTTGTCGGGGTCGAGGACGGTCGATTCCACCGGCTGGTCGAACAGGGCCTCGGGATGATGGACGAGGAAGGTGTCCAGGGGGTCGTCGCGGGCGACGAGGACGGCCAGGGCGCCCTGGCCGGAGCGGCCCGCGCGGCCCGCCTGCTGCCACAGGGAGGCGCGTGTGCCCGGGTAGCCGGCGATCACCACCGCGTCCAGGCCGGAGACGTCCACGCCCAGCTCCAGGGCCGTGGTGGCGGCCAGTCCGAGGAGTTCGCCGGAGTGCAGGGCGCGTTCCAGGGCCCGGCGCTCCTCGGGGAGGTAGCCGCCGCGGTAGGCCGCGACACGCCGGACCAGGGAGCGATCGACCTCGGCCAGTTTCTCCTGGGCGATCACCGAGATCAGCTCGGCGCCGCGCCGGGACCGTACGAAGGCCACCGAGCGCACACCCTGCACGGTCAGGTCGGTCAGCAGGTCGGCGGTCTCGGCGGTGGCGGTACGCCGTACGGGCGCGCCCTTCTCGCCGTGCAGCTCGGTGAGCGGGGGCTCCCAGAGGGCGAAGACCAGCTCCCCGCGCGGGGAGGCGTCGTCGGCGACCTCGACCACCGGCAGACCGGTCAGCCGGCGGGCGGCGACGGAGGGCTCGGCGGCGGTCGCGGAGGCCAGCAGGAAGACGGGCGAGGCGCCGTAGCGGGCACACAGGCGGCGCAATCGGCGCAGTACCTGGGCGACGTGCGAGCCGAAGACGCCCCGGTAGGTGTGGCACTCGTCGACGACGACGTATCTGAGCGACTTCAGGAAGGAGGACCAGCGCGGGTGGGCGGGCAGTATCCCGCGGTGCAGCATGTCGGGGTTGGTGAGGACGTAGTTGGCGTACTGGCGGATCCACTCGCGTTCCTCGAACGGGGTGTCGCCGTCGTACACGGCCGGGCGTACCGCGGTGCCCAGCGGCTGTGAAAGTTCCTTCACCGATCGGCACTGGTCCGCCGCGAGGGCCTTGGTGGGGGAGAGGTACAGGGCGGTGGCCCCTCGGCCGTTCGGCGCCTTCGCACCATCCAGAAGGGTGGACAGCACGGGGACGAGATAGGCCAGGGACTTGCCGGACGCGGTGCCGGTGGCGACGACCACCGAATCGCCGTCCAGGGCGTGCTCGGCGGCCAGCGCCTGGTGCGCCCAGGGGTGCTCGATGCCGCACTCCTGAACGGCGGCGATCACTTCGGACCGAATTCGATCAGGCCAGACGGCATGGCGGCCCTCGCGCGGGGGCAAGTGCTCCGTATGAGTGATGCGCGCAGCCCGACTCGGCCCGGAGGCGAGCCGGTCCAGAACCATGCCTGGAGCCGGGCTGGACGCCGGGTCCGCCGGGGGTCGATCGGATCGGTGATTCTTGGCCATTGGCACCGAGTGTGTCACTGGCGTGACGGACAATGGAGTCAAGGCGTCGTGCACGCCTGCCGGTAAGTGATTGAATGCCATCGCGGCTGGCGATGCGTCCCGGGGGCCGCAAGCCGAGGTCCCCGAGGGACGACCGCTCGATAGCAAGGTGCTGGAGGATCCGTGGACCTGTCCCTGTCGACCCGTACCGTCGGCGATCGTACGGTCGTCGAGGTCGGTGGCGAAATCGACGTATATACCGCGCCCAAGCTGCGCGAGCAGCTGGTCGAGCTGGTGAACGACGGGAATTTCCACCTCGTCGTCGACATGGAGGGCGTGGACTTCCTCGACTCCACCGGGCTCGGCGTACTGGTCGGCGGCCTGAAGCGAGTGCGTGCCCACGAGGGCTCGCTGCGCCTGGTCTGCAACCAGGAGCGCATTTTGAAGATCTTCCGCATCACCGGCCTCACCAAGGTGTTCCCGATCCACACCTCGGTCGAGGAAGCGGTGGCGGCCACCGACTGACGCTGTCGTCGGACCGCTGCGGGGCCACTTGGCCGACGCCGGGTCACCGGTCGGTTCGCCGACCGGTGACGAGCCGGCGCCGGTGGGTGACACCCGGGCCCGGGCCGGTGCGTCCGGGCGCGGAACCGGGTATCGAAGTACATGAGGGGGCGGGCTCCCGGCGGCCCCGCCCCGACCGCACGCCCGTAGTTGCGAGGGGGATGCATGGCCACCGTTGAACTCCGCTTCAGCGCGCTGCCCGAGCACGTCCGGACCGCCCGACTGGTGGCGGCAGCGGTGGCGCGCAGGGCCGGAGTGGACGAGGCCGTACTGGACGAGGTCCGGCTCGCCGTGGGCGAGGCCTGCTCCCGCGCCGTCGGACTGCACCAGAGCGTGGGCATCACCGCGCCGGTGAAGGTCGCGCTGATCGAAGAGGAGAAACAGTTCTCCATCGAGGTCGGCGACGAGGCCCCACACGCCACGCCGGGCGGCGACACGCCCGGGGCGGCAGCGGATGGCGAAGCCGAGGCCGAGGAGGACGAGATGGGCCTCGCGGTCATCAGCGGCCTCGTCGACGACGTGGAGGTCACCACCGGGCAGCACGGCGGGCTGATCCGGATGACCTGGCCGGCGAACCCGCCGGCCGCCGCGCTCGTCTGAAGCCGCCGCGCACGTTCACAAGGGCCCTGCTGAGCAGGGCCCTTGTCGCGTTTTCCGGCCCCGCCGCCAATTCGTGAAGGAATTCACGATCAATAGCCCGATAATTTGATCAAGCGTCAATGCGGTCGTCAATGCCTTTGGGGCATTACCTCTTTCGGGTTCGGTGGCGTGTCCTCGATCATTTGCTGAAGAGCACGAGAAGGCCAATTCCGTTTACCGTCCCCTGTTTAGATCACTCGCGGGTACCTACAATCCGTCCACATCTTGAGCTCAGCCCAAGCGTCAAGGAGGACGAATGGCGGGGCTTTCTACCCCCAATCAGCTGGTCCACCCCACACCCCTCGCAGCCGCGGTCCTGACCGGCGACAACAGGGTCATGGTGGCCGTCATCGCGGCGGTCGCCGTCGCCGCGCTGGTCGTCGCCGGGATCCTGGTGCGCCAGGTGCTCGCGGCGGGCGAGGGCACCGACAGCATGAAGGAGATCGCCGAGGCGGTCCAGGAAGGCGCCAAGGCGTACCTAGCGCGTCAGCTGCGCACGCTCGGCGTATTCGCCGTGGTGGTCTTCTTCCTGCTCATGCTGCTGCCCGCGGACGACTGGAATCAGCGTGCCGGACGATCGGTGTTCTTCCTGATCGGTGCGGCGTTCTCGGCGGCCACCGGCTATATCGGCATGTGGCTCGCCGTACGCAGCAATGTGCGCGTCGCCGCCGCGGCCCGGGAGGCAACCCCGGCCGAGGGTGAACCCGAAAAGGATCTCACCACCGTTTCGCACACCGCGATGAAGATCGCATTTCGCACGGGCGGCGTGGTCGGCATGTTCACGGTGGGGCTCGGCCTGCTGGGCGCCTCCTGTGTGGTGCTGGTGTACGCGGCCGACGCACCGAAGGTGCTGGAGGGCTTCGGCCTCGGCGCCGCCCTGATCGCGATGTTCATGCGTGTGGGCGGCGGCATCTTCACCAAGGCCGCCGACGTCGGCGCCGACCTGGTCGGCAAGGTCGAGCAGGGCATCCCGGAGGACGACCCCCGCAATGCCGCGACCATCGCCGACAACGTGGGCGACAACGTCGGCGACTGCGCCGGCATGGCGGCCGACCTGTTCGAGTCGTACGCCGTCACCCTGGTGGCCGCGCTCATCCTCGGCAAGGTCGCCTTCGGTGACGCGGGACTCGCCTTCCCGCTGCTCGTGCCCGCCATCGGGGTGATCACCGCGATGATCGGCATCTTCGCGGTCGCCCCACGGCGCACCGACCGCAGCGGGATGAGCGCGATCAACCGCGGGTTCTTCATCTCCGCGGTGATCTCCCTCGTCCTGGTCGCGATCGCGGTCTACGTCTACCTGCCCTCGAAGTACTCCGCCCTCAAGGGCGTCACGGACGCGGCGATCAAGGGCAAGGACGGCGATCCGCGGATCCTCGCCCTGGTGGCGGTGGCCATCGGCATCCTGCTCGCCGCCGTCATCCAGCAGCTGACCGGCTACTTCACCGAGACCAACCGGCGCCCGGTCCGGGACATCGGCAAGACCTCCCTCACGGGTCCGGCCACCGTCGTCCTGGCCGGCATCTCGGTCGGCCTGGAGTCCGCCGTCTACACCGCCCTGCTGATCGCGCTCAGCGTGTACGGCGCGTTCCTGCTCGGCGGCACGTCGATCATGCTCGCGCTGTTCGCGGTCGCGCTCGCCGGCACCGGCCTGCTCACCACGGTCGGTGTGATCGTCGCCATGGACACCTTCGGGCCGGTCTCCGACAACGCGCAGGGCATCGCCGAGATGTCCGGCGACGTCGAGGGCGCGGGCGCCCAGGTGCTCACCAACCTGGACGCCGTCGGCAACACCACCAAGGCCATCACCAAGGGCATCGCCATCGCCACCGCCGTGCTCGCCGCGTCGGCGCTGTTCGGGTCGTTCCGCGACGCGATCACCACCAACGTGCAGGACGTGGGGGCGAAACTCACCGGGCCGGGCGCACCGATGAGCCTGTCCCTGGACATCTCGCAGCCCAGCAACCTCGTCGGCCTCATCGCGGGGGCCGCGGTCGTCTTCCTCTTCTCCGGACTGGCCATCAACGCCGTGTCACGTTCGGCGGGTTCGGTGGTGTTCGAGGTGCGGCGGCAGTTCCGTGAGAAGCCCGGGATCATGGACTTCACCGAGAAGCCCGAGTACGGCAAGGTCGTCGACATCTGCACCAAGGACGCCCTGCGGGAGCTCGCCACGCCCGGTCTGCTCGCCGTGATGGCGCCGATCTTCGTCGGGTTCACGCTCGGCGTCGGGTCCCTGGGCTCCTACCTCGCCGGTGCGATCGGTGCGGGCACGCTGATGGCGGTGTTCCTCGCCAACTCCGGTGGCGCCTGGGACAACGCCAAGAAACTGGTGGAGGACGGCCACCACGGAGGCAAGGGCAGCGAGGCCCATGCGGCCACGGTGATCGGCGACACGGTCGGCGACCCCTTCAAGGACACGGCCGGCCCGGCGATCAACCCGCTGCTGAAGGTCATGAACCTGGTGTCGCTGCTGATCGCACCCGCTGTGATCAAGTTCTCGTACGGCAACGACAAGAACCTCGGTGTGCGGATCGGCATCGCGATCCTCGCGCTCCTGGTGATCGTCACCGCCGTGTACATCTCCAAGCGGCGTGGAATCGCCGTCGGCGACGACGAGAGCGCGGAGCGGGTCGCCAACTCGCCCGATGCGGCGGTGGTTTCGTAGGCCCACCGGAAGGGGCCTGCTCAACGGGCGGGCGGACGGCGCGTGCTGACGTGCCGCCCGCCCGCCCGTATGTGTGGGCACGCCCACGTCGTGAGCCTTCTCTCGGTGGTGCAAAACGCCATAAATACTACTTAGGGGGTGATCGGGATGGGGGAGGTGTGCGTTCGGCGTGTAGGGTCCGGGGGCCGAGAGCCAGGGAAGGGACCGATCCGGTGAACAAGAAGCTCGCGGCCGCACTGTCCGGCGGTGCGGTACTGGTGACAGCGCTGACGGGATGCAGCAGCGGCGGTGGCAGCAAGGGGCCCGACCCCAAGCTGGTCGCCTGGGCCAAGTCGGTGTGCGACGCGGTGCCCGCGCAGGACGCCAAGATCAAGGCGGCGAACGCGGCGATCAGCACCACGGCCGCCGACACCGCCAAGCCCGAGACGCTGCAGAAGACCGACTCCCAGGCCTTCCAGGACATGGCCGACGGCTACAAGGCGATCGCCACGGCCGTCGGCAACGCCGGCGCGCCCCCCGGGGTCGACGGCGGCGCCAAGCGCCTGCAGGACGTCGTGAAGAGCTTCAACAGCCTCGCGTCCTCCTACGCGGACCTGAAGAAGCAGGTCGACGGCCTGAACACCAAGGACCAGGCGAAGTTCGCCTCCGGTCTGCACGACGTCGCCGTGCAGATGACCGACCTGGAGAAGAAGCACCAGAGCGGCACCGAGGCGCTGAAGAACCTCCAGCAGGGTGAGGTCCAGGACGCCGTCGCGCAGCAGGCCAGCTGCAAGAAGATCGCCTCGTCGGCGTCGCCCTCCACGGGATCGACGGCGGGCTGACCGCCGGCCGACCGCGGGCCGCCCCGGGCGGGCCCGCGCTGGTCCGACCGCCGGCTGCCCCCAGCGCCCCGGCGCCCCCGGCACTCGCTCCGCGCCGCGCCCGCCGGCGCGCGGTCCGCTCCGGCTGAGCCGCCCGGTGGCTGCCTGTTTCGTGCCCGTCCCGTCTGTGGCCGCGGGCTCTGTGCGGGCCGCCAGTGGGCGCCTAATCCTGGCCAGGCCCGCTGGTGGCCGCCCGCTTCGTGTCCACTCCGTCGGTGGCCGGGCTCTGTGCCGGGCTCGCCAGTGGGCTCTTGCTCCCGGCCAGGCCCGCCGGTGGCCGCCCGTTCCGTGCCTGTTCCGCCGGTGGGCGCGCGTGCTCCCCGGCCACACCCGCCGGTGGCCGCCCGCTTCGAGCGTGTCCTGCTGCCGGCTGCCCCTCGTGCTCGTCCCGCCGTCGGCCGCTTGTTCTGGGCCGGGGCCACGGGCCGACGCTTTGCCCTCGGCTCGTCGGCGGTCGGCGCGATGCCGGCGGCCCGGGCCAGGGCGGTCCTTCGTGGCGCTTCGGTCAAGGCCGGGCGGAGCACCGGCTTCCGGTGTCCGGTGGCGGGCGTGCTGAGGCCTTCTCCCCTGGGCCGTACGGGCCACAATGGGGGCGTGACTGACTCCGGACTCGCCTCTCTGCCCGCTTCCGATCGGCCCGACGTCGCCGCGCGCCTCAGGGACGCGCTGCTGGCCGCCTCCTTCACCGCCGACGGACTGCTCGAGCTGCTCGGTGCCCCCGCGTACGCGGCGCTGGCCCGCAGCGAGACCGTGCCCGCCCTCAGGGCGACCCGCGGCGACACACCCCTGGAGACGCTCGTACGGCTGTTCCTGCTCCAGCAACCCGTGCCCCACGCGCGCGTGGCGGCCGTTCTGCCGGTCGAGGAGGCCCTGGAGGCAGGGTGGTTCACGCGTGTGGGCGGTGACGAGGTGGCCGCGACCGTGGACGTGCGCCCCTACGGTGGTCCCGGCGGCGAGGACTGGTTCATCGTCTCCGACCTCGGCTGCGCGGTCGGCGGAGCGGGCGGCATCGGACAGCGCGACGAGGGCGTCGTCCTGGGCGTCGGCGGCGCTTCCACGACGCTCGCCGGCATCACCGTGCGCACCCCCGTGGCCTCCGCGCTGGACCTCGGCACCGGTTCCGGCATCCAGGCACTGCACGCCACGCAGCACGCCACGCGCGTGACGGCCACCGACCTCAACCCGCGCGCGCTGCACGTCACCGCGCTCACGCTGGCACTCTCCGGCGCGTCCGCCGCCGAGCTGCGCGAGGGCTCGCTGTTCGAACCGGTCCGGGACGACGAGACGTTCGATCTGATCGTCTCCAACCCGCCGTTCGTGATCTCCCCGGGTGCCCGGCTGACCTATCGGGACGGCGGGATGGGCGGGGACGATCTGTGCCGCTCGCTCGTTCAGCAGGCGGGGGAACGGCTGAACGAGGGCGGGTTCGCGCAGTTCCTCGCCAACTGGCAGCACGTGGCAGGGGAGGACTGGCAGGACAGGCTCAGGTCATGGGTGCCTCGCGGGTGCGATGCCTGGATCGTGCAGCGCGAGGTGCAGGACGTCACGCAGTACGCCGAGCTGTGGCTGAGGGACGCCGGTGACCACCGCGGCGACCCGGCGGAGTACCAGGCACGCTACGACGCCTGGCTCGACGAGTTCGAGGCGCGCAAGGTCAAGGCGGTCGGCTTCGGCTGGATCACGCTGCGCAGGACCGGCGCCGCCGAACCCTCCGTCACCGTGGAGGAGTGGCCGCACCCGGTCGAGCAGCCCCTCGGGGAGACGATCCGCGCGCACTTCGCGCGCCTCGACTACCTCAGGGGACACGACGACGCGGCGCTGCTCGAAAGCCACTTCAGGCTGGCCGGAGAAGTGGTGCAGGAGCAGGTCGGGCTGCCCGGCGCCGAGGACCCCGAGCATGTCGTGCTGCGCCAGCACCGCGGTATGCGCCGGGCCACCAAGGTGGACACGGTCGGCGCCGGGTTCGCGGGCGTGTGCGACGGCACGCTGAGCGCGGGCCGCATCCTGGACGCCATCGCCCAACTCGTGGGGGAGGACCCGGTGCTGCTCCGGGACCGGACGCCCGCGCAGATCCGGCTGCTGGTGGAGCAGGGCTTCCTGGAGCCGGCGGGCTGAAACCGGGCGGGCGGGGTACGGCGGCGGGCGCTGCCGTACCCCGGATCCGCGAACCGTCGTACCCGCGTGCGGATCACCTCCGGGGACCCCGCGCGACTGCCGTACGCGTGGGCTCGCGCGTCGGCCGGGGAACGAGACTTGTTATCGCCGCCACAGCGCCGTGCGGGCCCGCGCCGGGAAAACGGCCGGAAAAATACGTGTGCCCGATCGGAAGGCGCGCTGTTCGACCGGCACGTCGGACGACCCGCCGCCTGTCCGTTCACCCCGATGTCGTCCGTCCGTCGCCCGCGCGTGCCACTCTCCCCGCGCTGGGCGGAGTCGTATCGGCGGGGAAGGGGTGGCGGGGGATGGAGAGCGAGCCGGCGATCTTCGCGGGATTGGTGTTCGCCCTGTTCGGAGGCGCTCTCCTGGCCTGGACCGGTACGCGTCTGCGACGCGGGGAGCCGGTGGCGCACGGTGTGAATCGGCTCGCATCGGCCGCCCTCGCGAGCCTGACCGGGACCCTGGCACTCGCCCTCGGCGTGTACTGCCTCACCCGCCTCTGACACCGGCGGCCACGGGGTCGCGGGGGTGCCGCCAGAGTAAAGAGAGCGTCACGCTCCGGACATGCGGCCATAGGGGTACCCGGTACTCCGGGCGGCAGGAATGCCGGTAGTCGGGTTACCGTTCGAGTGGCCGTTGTGGGCTTTTCCCGTTTGACACGGGGGCGGGATGTACCGTCACACTCCGCAGCATCACACGAGCCAGCAGTACGCCGCGACCCCGGGACCAGGGCCTGGGGAGGCCATAGCGTCGACCGGAGAGAAGAGCCAAGTTGTCCCCGACCAGCGAGACCGCAGAGGGCGGCCGCCGACTCGTCATCGTCGAGTCGCCTGCCAAGGCGAAGACGATCAAGGGCTACCTCGGCCCCGGCTACGTAGTCGAAGCGAGCGTCGGGCACATCCGTGACCTTCCCAACGGCGCCGCCGAGGTGCCCGAGAAGTACACCGGCGAGGTCCGCCGCCTCGGTGTGGACGTCGAACACGACTTCCAGCCGATCTATGTGGTCAACGCCGACAAGAAGGCGCAGGTGAAGAAGCTCAAGGACCTGCTGAAGGATTCCGACGAGCTCTTCCTCGCCACCGATGAGGACCGGGAGGGCGAGGCGATCGCCTGGCACCTCCAGGAGGTCCTCAAGCCGAAGATCCCCGTCAAGCGGATGGTCTTCCACGAGATCACCAAGGACGCGATCCGCGAGGCCGTCGCCAACCCGCGCCAGCTCAACCAGAAGCTGGTCGACGCCCAGGAGACCCGCCGCATCCTCGACCGTCTGTACGGCTACGAGGTCTCGCCGGTGCTGTGGAAGAAGGTCATGCCCCGGCTGTCGGCCGGCCGTGTCCAGTCCGTCGCCACTCGTCTCGTCGTCGAGCGGGAACGCGAGCGCATCGCCTTCCGCTCCGCCGAGTACTGGGACCTGACGGGCACCTTCGCGACCGGCCGCGCCGGAGACCCGTCGGACCCGTCGTCGCTGGTCGCGCGCCTGCAGACCGTCGACGGCAGGCGGGTCGCGCAGGGCCGCGACTTCGACTCCCTCGGACAGCTCAAGAGCGCGAGCACCCTCCACCTCGACGAGGCGAACGCACGCGCCCTCGCCGCCGCCCTGGAGAACACCCACTTCTCCGTGCGCTCCGTCGAGTCCAAGCCGTACCGCCGCTCGCCGTACGCCCCGTTCCGTACGACGACGCTGCAGCAGGAGGCGAGCCGCAAGCTCGGCTTCGGCGCGAAGGCGACGATGCAGATCGCGCAGAAGCTGTACGAGAACGGCTACATCACGTACATGCGTACGGACTCCACGACGCTGAGCGAGACCGCGATCGCGGCCGCCCGCGCCCAGGTCACCCAGCTCTACGGCGCCGACTACCTGCCCCCGCAGCCGCGCACCTACGCGGCCAAGGTGAAGAACGCGCAGGAGGCGCACGAGGCGATCCGTCCCTCGGGTGATCGTTTCCGCACGCCCGCCGCGACCGGCCTGACCGGCGACCAGTTCAAGCTCTACGAGCTGATCTGGAAGCGGACCGTCGCCTCCCAGATGAAGGACGCGACCGGCAACTCCGTCACCGTGCGCATCGGTGGCGCCGCCGCCGACGGCCGGGACGTGGAGTTCAGCGCCTCCGGCAAGACCATCACCTTCCACGGCTTCCTGAAGGCCTACGTCGAGGGCGCCGACGACCCGAACGCCGAGCTGGACGACCGCGAGCGCCGGCTGCCGCAGGTCGCCGAGGGCGACGCGCTGTCGGCCGAGGAGATCACGGTCGACGGCCACGCCACCAAGCCCCCGGCCCGCTACACCGAGGCCTCCCTGGTCAAGGAGCTGGAAGAGCGCGAGATCGGCCGCCCGTCGACGTACGCGTCGATCATCGGCACGATCCTCGACCGCGGCTACGTCTTCAAGAAGGGCACGGCCCTGGTGCCGTCCTTCCTGTCCTTCGCCGTCGTGAACCTCCTGGAGAAGCACTTCGGTCGGCTCGTCGACTACGACTTCACCGCCAGGATGGAGGACGACCTCGACCGCATCGCGGCCGGTGAGGCGAAGGCCGTGCCGTGGCTGAAGCGCTTCTACTTCGGCGAGGGCACCGTCACCGGTGGCGCGGCCGACGCCGGCAACGGCGACGGGGACCACCTCGGCGGCCTCAAGGAGCTGGTGACCGACCTGGGCGCGATCGACGCGCGCGAGGTGTCGTCGTTCCCGGTGGGCAGCGGGATCGTGCTCCGCGTCGGCCGCTACGGCCCCTACATCGAGCGCGGCGAGAAGGACACCGAGCAGCACCAGCGCGCCGACATCCCGGACGACCTGGCGCCGGACGAGCTGACCGTCGAGCTGGCCGAGGAGCTGCTGGCCAAGCCCAGCGGCGACTACGAGCTGGGCACCGACCCGCAGTCGGGCCACCAGATCGTCGCCAAGGCCGGCCGCTACGGCCCGTACGTGACGGAGATCCTGCCCGAGGGCACCCCGAAGACCGGCAAGAACGCGGTCAAGCCGCGCACGGCCTCCCTCTTCAAGACCATGTCGCTGGACACGGTGACGCTCGCGGACGCGCTGCAGCTGATGTCGCTGCCGCGGGTCGTCGGCACCGACGCCGACGGCGTGGAGATCACCGCGCAGAACGGCCGCTACGGCCCGTACCTGAAGAAGGGCACGGACTCGCGTTCGCTGCAGACCGAGGACCAGCTCTTCACGATCACGCTGGAGGAGGCGCAGGCGATCTACGCCCAGCCGAAGCAGCGTGGCCGGGCCGCCGCCAAGCCGCCGCTGAAGGAACTGGGCGAGGACCCGGTCTCCGGCAAGCCGGTCGTGGTCAAGGACGGCCGCTTCGGCCCGTACGTCACCGACGGCGAGACCAACGCGACCCTGCGCTCCGGTGACAGCGTCGAGGAGATCACCCCGGAGCGCGGCTTCGAGCTGCTCGCCGAGAAGCGTGCGAAGGGCCCCGCCAAGAAGACCACGGCGAAGAAGACGGCCGCGAAGAAGACGGCTCCGGCGAAGAAGACCGCCGCCAAGAAGACGGCGGCGAAGAAGACGACGACCGCGGCCGCGAAGAAGACCACGGCGAAGAAGACGACCGCCAAGAAGGCGACGGCCTCCAAGGCGACGTCCACCGGCGCGGAGGACTGACACCCGACCGGTTCCCCGGACGGGCGGCCGAGCCGCCTTCCCGGCTTCGCGAAGCGCACGCCCCGGCATCACTTTGATGTCGGGGCGTGCGCATGCCAGGACGGGCGGGGTGTGGTGTCGGTCCCTGCGGATAGGCTGAACGCATGACGCGAGCCGAGCAGCCAACGGCCCACACCCCACCACCGGACGACGCCCTTGTCGCGGACTCCCGCGAGCGCGCCGTCCGTTCCCTGTTGCGCCGACCGCAGCTGCGGCGCTTGTGGAGCGCACAGCTGGTGAGCGGTGTCGGTGACACCCTCGCCCTCCTCGTCCTGGTCGTCCTCGTCCTTCAGGCGGCGATCGACCAGGGCGCGTTCGGCGGTGGGTACCGAGGCGTGGCGTTCGCAGTGGCGACGGTCTTCGCGGCGCGCGTACTCGCCGCGCTGCTGTTCGGTGCGGTGCTCCTCGGTCCGCTGACCACGCTCACCGCCCAGGAGGGTCCGCTCGACCGCCGCTGGGCCATGGTCGGTGCCGACGGCGTGCGCGCCGCGCTGCTGATCGTCGCGCCCCTGTGGATCGACTGGACCCCGGACAACGCACTCGCCGTGCTCCTGGTCACCGCCTTCGTCACCGGCGTCGCCGAGCGGCTGTGGACGGTGTGCAGGGAGAGCGCGGCCCCGGCCCTGCTGCCCGCCCCGCCGCCGGAGGGCGCCACCGTACGGCCGCTGCCGGACCACATGGACGCCCTGCGCCGCCTCGCGCTGCGCACCAGCTTCCTGGCGGTCCCGCTGGCGGCCGCCGCACTGGTCGTCGCCGGCCTGCTCAACAACCTGCTGGGCACCGGCCTGGTCTGGTTCGACCAGCACCACGCGGCCCTCGGGGCGTATGTGGCGGCCGGCCTGTTCGCCGCCTCCCTGTCCGTGCTGACCTTCCTCGAACTGCCCGACACGCGCACCCCCCGCGCGCGGTCCCCGCTGGAGGGACTGCGCCGTCCGCGCACCGGCACCGGCGTGGACAAGGGCCGTACGGGCGCCATCCCGCTGCTCGTCCCGGCCTGCGCCGCCGTGGCCGGTGCCATCGCGTCCGCCGTCTCGGTGTGCGTCCTGCACGCCACCGACCTGGGCGGCGGCCCGGTCCTGTACGGCCTGCTGGTGCTGGGTCTGACCGGCGGAGTCGCCTTCGGCATCCGTACGGCGCCCTCGGTGCTGCCCTCCCTCTCGCGGCGCCGGCTGCTCGCCCTCGCGATCGCGTTCACGGGCATCGCCCTGCTGGCCGCCGGGCTGGTCCCGGACGTCACCACCGTGCTCCTGATCGTCACGCTGGCCGGCATCGGCGCGGGCGTGGCGGCCAACACCGGGCACGCCCTGCTCGACCAGGAGACCGAGGACTACCGCCGGGCCCGCACCACCGAGCACCTGCAGGCCGTGGTCCGCGTCTTCATAGCGCTCGGCGCGGTGATCGCCCCGGTGGTCGCCGGGCTCATCGGCCGGCACCGGCTGGAGAACGGCCGGTTCGTGTTCGCGCACGGCGGCGCCTCCTTCACGCTGATGCTGGTCGGCGCCCTGCTGCTGCCCGTGGCCGCGCTGGTGCTCGCCAAGGTCGACGACCGGTCCGGCATCCCGCTGCGCCAGGACCTCAAGGACGCCCTGCTGGGCGGTGACGACCCGGTCGAGGCGCCGACGGGCAACGGTTTCTTCATCGCCCTGGAGGGCGGCGACGGCGCGGGCAAGTCCACCCAGGCCGAGGCGCTCGCCGAGTGGATCCGCGCGAAGGGCCACGAGGTCGTGCTCACCCGCGAGCCGGGGGCCACGCCCGTGGGCAAGCGGCTGCGTTCGATCCTGCTGGACGTGTCCTCCGCGGGCCTGTCCCACCGCGCGGAGGCGCTGCTGTACGCCGCCGACCGCGCCGAGCACGTCGACACCGTCGTGCGCCCCGCCCTGGAGCGCGGCGCGGTGGTGATCTCCGACCGCTACATCGACTCGTCGGTCGCCTACCAGGGCGCCGGCCGCGATCTGTCCCCGACCGAGATCGCCCGCATCAACCGCTGGGCGACCAACGGGCTCGTTCCGCACCTCACGGTGCTGCTGGACGTCGACCCGGAGGCCGCCCGCGAGCGGTTCACCGAGGCGCCCGACCGGCTGGAGTCGGAGCCGGCGGAGTTCCACGCGCGCGTGCGGGCCGGTTTCCTCACCCTGGCCGCCTCCGACCCCGGCCGCTACCTGGTCGTGGACGCGGGCCAGGAGCCCGAGGCCGTCACCACGGTGATCAGGCACCGGCTCGACACCGTGCTGCCGCTGTCCGAGGCCGAGATCAAGGCCCAGGAGGAGGCGCGGAAGAAGGCCGAGGAGGAGGCCCGCCGCAAGGCCGAGGAAGAGGCCGCGCGCAAGGCCGAGGAGGAGCGCCTGGAGCGCGAGCGCCAGGAGGAGCTGGCCCGGCTGCGCGCCGAGGAGGAGGAGCGCAAGCGGCGCGAGCTGGAGGAGGCCCAGCGCCGCGAGGCCGAACGGCAGGCGGAGGAGGCCCGGCAGCGGGCCGAGGAAGCGGCCCGGCGCGCGGAGGAGGAGCGGCAGCGGCTGCTCGCCGAGGAGAAGGCCCGCGCCGAGGAGGAGGCCCGCCGCAGGGCGGAGGAGGAGCGGCGCCGCAAGCAGGCCGAGGAAGCGGCCCGGCTGCGCGCCGAGGAAGAGGCCCGGCAGGCCCGGCTCCGCGCCGAGGAAGAGGCCCGGCAGGCCCGGCTGCGTGCCGAGGAGGACGCGCGGCGCCTGGAGAAGCAGCGCAAGGCCGAGGAGGCCCTGCTGAGGGCCGAGGAGGCGCGCCGGCAGGCGGCCGAGGCCGCGTCGGCCGCCGACGCGGCCGCCCGCCGGTCCGGCACGTCCCGTCCGGCCGCACCGGGCGTGGTCCCGGACGCGTCGACGGTTCCGACGCCGGTGGTGTCGCCCGAGGCGGCCAGGGCCGACAGGCGGCGGGGCGCGACCCCGGGTGCCGAGGAGACGGTCCCCACGCCCGTGGTGTCCCCGGGCACCGACGAGACCGCGGTGCTGCGCCCGGTGCGCGTGGACCGCGACGGCTCCGCCGGGAACACGCGTGACGTCCAGGACTCCAAGGGCGCCCGCGGCGCCCACGCCGACTCGGAGGTGACGGCCGAGCTGCCGCAGCCGCCGGTGGCCCCCGGCGCCGCGGACGAGACGGCGGTGCTGCCCCCGGTCCCCGCCGGCCCCGCCGACGAGACCGCCGTGCTGCCGCCGGTGCCCCCGGGCGCGGCCGACGAGACCGCCGTACTGCGTCCCGTGCGCGGCGACGACCCGGCGGACCGGGTACCGCCCGGCTTCTTCCGGGAAGAGCGGTCCGCCGACGGCTCCGAGGGCCGCACGCGCGAGATGCCCCAGCTGGGCGCCGACGGCACGCCCCGCCGTCGGCCCCGCCCCGAGTGGGCCGAGGAGACCCCGCTGGACGACCTGCCGACCCTGGCGGACGAGCTGTTCGGTTCGTACGACGACCAGGAGTACGGCGACTCCGGCGAGGACCAGAGCCGCAGGGGCCGCGGCCGCCGGGGCTGACCCGGTCCCTCCGGTGCGAGCAGGAAGCGGCGCCCGTCCATGTCCGGACGGGCGCCGCTCGCCGTCGGCCCGCCTCCGCTGCTCCTCCGCTCCTCTCCACGGCCCGTGGTCCCCGTTGTCAGTGCGCACCCGCACAATGGATCCGGAAGGCGCAGTGGGACGGAAAGGGCGGCTTGACCCATGACGGTGTGGGACGACCTCGTCGGTCAGGAGAAGGTGAGCGCGGTGCTCGACGCCGCCGCGCGGGACGCCGACGCCCTGGTCACCGCCGTCGCGGCGGCCGAGCCGCTGCCGGAGGCGTCGAAGATGACCCACGCCTGGCTGTTCACGGGCCCGCCCGGAGCGGGCCGGAACCAGACGGCGCGGGCCTTCGCCGCGGCCCTGCAGTGCGTGAGCCCCGACCGCGCCCTCGGCGGATCTCCCGGCTGCGGCTTCTGCGACGGCTGCCACACCGCGCTGCTCGGCACCCACGCGGACGTCACGACGGTCGCCGCGGTCGGCTCCGAGATCCTGGTGAAGGACATGCGGGACACGGTCCGCAAGTCGTTCACCGCCCCGGCGAACGGCCGCTGGCAGATCATCCTCGTCGAGGACGCCGAGCGGCTGAACGAGAAGTCGGCCAACGCCGTCCTCAAGGCCGTGGAGGAGCCCGCCCCCCGCACGGTCTGGCTGCTGTGCGCCCCCTCCATCGAGGACGTCCTGCCGACCATCCGCTCCCGCTGCCGCCACCTGAACCTGCGCACCCCGTCCGTGGACGCGGTCGCCGACACGCTCGTGCGCCGCGACGGCATCGAACCGGAGGTCGCGGCTGCCGTCGCCCGTGCCACCCAGGGGCACGTGGACCGCGCCCGGCGCCTGGCCACCGACCCGGCGGCCCGTGAGCGCCGCGCGGCCGTGCTGAAGCTGCCCCTGCGCCTCGACGAGGTGGGCGCGTGCCTCAAGGCCGCCCAGGACCTGGTCGACGCGGCCGCCGAGGACGCCAAGCAGCTCGCCGAGGAGATGGACGGCAAGGAGGCCGAGGAGCTGAAGGCGGCGCTCGGCGCGGTGCAGGGCGGCCGGCTGCCACGGGGCACGGCGGGAGTGATGAAGGACCTGGAGGACATGCAGAAGCGCCGCAGAACCCGCACGCAGCGCGACAGCCTCGACATCGCCCTCGGTGACCTCACCGCCTTCTACCGCGACGTCCTCGCCCTCCAGCTCGGCTCCCGGGTGGCGATCGCCAACGCCGACGCCGAGGACGCGCTGGAGCGCCTGGCCCGGGGCAGCCGTCCCGAGTCCACCCTGCGCCGCATCGAGGCGATCGGCGCCTGCCGAGAGGCCCTGGACCGCAACGTGGCGCCGCTGCTGGCGGTGGAGGCGATGACGATGGCACTGCGGGCGGGGTGAGAACCCGGCCGGGAGGCGCGTGCTCGGGCCGAACCCGGCGGGAAGGAGCGGTGCCCGGCCGGAATGAGCGGTACCGCTGCCGGGGAGGGCTGTTCTTGGAGGACCGGGGGACCGTCACCGGGAGGCCGACCGACGATGCCCTTGGTACGAAGCCGCCGACACTGTCCCCCGTACGAGGCCACATGGCGTACGCAACGCATCCGGAGCGTCGCGCAGCGTTACGCTCGCTTGATGCACACCAGGCCATCCCCCGGCACCCGGAAACCGGCCCGTTTCGCGGCCGCCCTCCTCATGGCCGCAGCCCTGCTCGTGTCCGCCTGTTCCGCCGGCAGCTCGACCACGTCGGCGAGCAACGCGGCGGACGCGGTCCTGGCCGCGCTGCCGAGTTCGACGCCGTCGGCACTGACGCCGTACTACACGCAGCGGCTGCAGTGGCGCAGCTGCGGCGTCCCCGGCTTCCAGTGCGCGACGATGAAGGCCCCGCTGGACTACGCCAGGCCGGGCGCGGGCGACCTGCGGCTCGCCGTGGCCCGGAAGAAGGCCACCGGCAAGGCCAAGCCCCTCGGTTCGCTGCTGGTCAACCCGGGCGGTCCGGGCGGCTCGGCGATCGACTACCTGCAGCAGTACGCCGGCATCGGCTACCCGGCCGAGATCCGCGCCCGCTACGACATGGTCGCGATGGACCCGCGCGGCGTCGCCCGCAGCGAGCCCGTGGAATGCCTCAACGGCCCCCAGATGGACGCGTACACGAAGACGGACCTGACCCCCGACGACCAGCAGGAACGGGACGCCGTGGTCGCGTCGGACAAGAAGTTCGCGGCGAACTGCGAGGCGCACTCCGCGCGCCTGCTGCGACACGTCTCCACCGTCGAGGCGGCGCGGGACATGGACATCCTGCGGGCGGTGCTCGGCGACCCGAAGCTGAACTATGTCGGGGCGTCGTACGGCACCTTCCTCGGGGCGACGTACGCGGGCCTGTTCCCGAAGCGGGTGGGCCGTATGGTCCTGGACGGCGCCATGGACCCGTCCCTCGACTCCCTCCAGATGAACGTGGAACAGACGGCCGGCTTCGAGACGGCGTTCCAGGCCTTCGCCAGGGACTGCGTACGGCACTCCGACTGCCCGCTCGGCGGCAAGGGCACCACGCCCGCGCAGGTCGGCGACCACCTCACGGCCTTCTTCCACAAGCTGGACGCCCACCCCATCCCGACGGGCGACGCGGACGGCCGCAAGCTGGTCGAGTCGCTGGCCACCACCGGTGTGATCGAGGCGATGTACGACCAGACGACGTGGGCGCAGCTGCGCGAGGCGCTGACCTCGGCGATGAAGGACAACGACGGCGCGGGCCTGCTCGCCCTCGCCGACACCTACTACGAGCGTGACGCCAAGGGCCACTACAGCAATCTGATGATGGCCAACGCCGCCGTGAACTGCCTGGACCTGCCGCCGACCTTCAGCGGGCCCGCCCAGGTGGAGAAGGACCTGCCCGCCTTCGAGAAGGCGTCCCCGGTCTTCGGCGACGGCCTCGCCTGGGCCTCGCTGAACTGCACGTACTGGCCGGTGAAGGCCACCGGAGCGCCGCATCGCATCGAGGCGAAGGGCGCGGGCCCGATCCTGGTGGTCGGCACCACGCGCGACCCGGCGACCCCCTACCGCTGGGCCCGCTCCCTGGCCCACCAGCTGGCCTCGGGACGCCTCCTGACGTACGTCGGCGACGGCCACACCGCGTACGGCCGCGGCAGCGCCTGCATCGACTCCGCGATCGACACCTACCTCCTCCACGGCACCCCGCCACCCGTCGGAAAGCGCTGCTCATAGCCCCACCGCCGGCACCGGAGCCACCCGCTCCGGGGCCGGTACGAAGCACCCCCGGAAACTGTGTAGACTTACCGACGTTGCTGATCGCACCATTGGTGCAGTCGGCGTGCCGCTTTAGCTCAGATGGCCAGAGCAACGCACTCGTAATGCGTAGGTCTCGGGTTCGAATCCCGAAAGCGGCTCCACTGGAACCCCGGGTCGGACTTCGTCCGCCCGGGGTTTCGTCGTGTCCGGGGCGGACCACTCGCGTGCGGGGCGTGGGTCCGCCGGCTCGGCGGGTACCGCGCCGGACCGGTGAGGTGAGCCGCGGCTCCGGCCGGTAAGAACCGTACGGGGGCTTGGTCATGCGGGGAGCCGGGGTTCGTCTGTCGCGGGCAAAGCGCCGCAAAAAGGATGCAAAGGCAATCGGGGTCGGGCGAACCCACGGACCTGGGGCAACATCTTGGTGAACGATGGGCGCACCGCGCGGTCAGGGCGTGGTGCCGTCGTCGGCCGGATGGGGTGAGGGACGTGGTGGAGCCGAGGATCGCCGTTGCCGTGGTGACCATGGGCAACCGGCCCGCCGAGGTCGACGCCCTGCTGGAGTCCGTGGCCAAGCAGGACCTCCCCGCCGCCCGCATCGTGATCGTCGGCAACGGCTGCCGGCTGCCCGAGTTCGCGGACCGGCTCTCCCTGCCCGGCGAGGTCACCACCATCGACGTGGACGAGAACCTCGGCTGCCCGGGCGGCCGGAACGTGGCCCTCGCCCGGCTGCGGGAGTTCGGTGACGTCGATGTCGTCGTCGAGCTGGACGACGACGGGCTGCTCGTCGACGCCGACGTGCTGCGCCGGGTGCGGGACCTGTACGCCGCCGACCCGCGCCTCGGCATCGTCGGCTTCCGCATCGCCGACGAGCACGGTGAGACCCAGCAGCGGCACGTCCCGAGGGTCGGCAAGTCCGACCCGATGCGCGGCGGGTACGTCACCGGGTTCCTCGGCGGCGGGCACGCCCTGCGCATGGACATGCTGGCCGAGACCGGGGACTGGCCTGCCGAGTTCTTCTTCGCGCACGAGGAGACGGACCTCGCCTGGCGGGCCGTCGATGCCGGCTGGAAGATCCGTTACTCGCCCGAGCTGCTTCTCCAGCACCCCAAGACCTCACCGGCCCGGCATGCCATCTACTACCGCGTCAACGCCCGCAACCGCGTCTGGCTCGTCCGGCGCCGGCTGCCGCTGCCGCTCATCCCGGTGCACCTCGCCGTCTGGACGCTGCTCACTCTCGCCCGCACCCGCTCCACGGCCGGGCTGAAGGCGTGGTTCGGCGGCTTCCTGGAGGGCCTGAGGGAATCCCCCGGCGAGCGCCGCCCCATGCGCTGGCGCACGGTCCACCGCCTCACCCGACTCGGCCGCCCGCCGGTGATCTGACCTGCGGGCGGGGGCGGCGGACAGCGGGTGGCGCCCGCCGGGGGAGTGCCGGCGGAGGGGCCCGCGTCGACCGGCGCGAGGGGGTCGTGCACTGCCCGGCCGGCGGGGCTGCCGCGCCGGTTGACGCGCGTGATGCCTAGGTCCGCTCGACGGACGGCAGTTCCTGGCGGGGCCCGCCGGTGCGGCTGAGTGCCCGATCCGGGCGGTACGCCGGAGTCCTTGACCCGGTCGCCGTGAAAGGGGGTCCCGTTAGGGGGGACGGGACGCGGCCCCGGTCGTTCACCTCCGCCGACCGGGGCGCGTGTGCGTCCCCGGATCCGGCCTACGGCGACACTCCCCCGAGTTACGCGACATACGCGCGCGCCGTCGGGCCAGATCCGATGGAATGATCACATCAGGGGGCGCCAACGGATCGCTAACATGTGGCCAACGGTTCGTCGGCAGGTCGCGAGCCGGTTGGCCGGAAGTCGCCGAGTGACAGCGAAACAGGGCGCTGGACAGGCCGTTCCGGAGCCGCAGCGGCACGCAGAAGGTGGCGGGAAACCGCTGTGAACAGGACGGAATTCCGCCAGGGGACGGCGGGCGCCCGCCCGTCGCGGAGCATGGTCGGCCCCGACCGCGCGGGAAGGCAGGGGAGCGGCGTGATGCGGCGGTACGAGCTGCGGTTCGGACTGCTGGGGCCGCCGGTCCTCTACGACCGACCGCCGTACGGTATCTCGTACGAGGCTCCCGGCCAGGTCTCTTCCCCCCTTCCGGGCCCCTCGGAGCCGGCGACCGCCACCGTCGACGCCTCCGACGACGGCGTCCGTCCCATCGGCAGCCCCAAGGTGCGGGCCCTGCTCGCCGCCCTGCTGCTGGAGTCCGGCAGGGTCGTGTCGGTCGAGTCGCTGAAGGACGCCCTGTGGGGCGGTGCGCCCCCCGTCTCCGCGCAGGCCTCCCTGCACAACCACGTCACCCGGCTGCGCCGGCTCCTGGACGACCCGGAGCGGCTGAGGGCCGTACCGCCGGGCTATCTGCTGCGCGTCGACCAAGGCGAGTTGGACGTGCACGTGTTCGACGCCCGGGTCACCGAGGCGCGCGCCGCGCACGCCCGGCGTGACTGGACCGGCGTCGCGCGGGCGTGCACGGCCGCGCTCGCGCTCTGGCGCGGCACCCCGCTCAGCGGGCTCCCCGCCGATCTCGGCGGCTACGCCCTCGTGCAGCGCCTGGAGGAGGCGCGGCTGCTCCTCCTGGAGTGGCGCTACGACGCCGAACTCGCGCTCGGCGGAGCACGACTGACCGCGCTGGTCCCCGAGCTGGCGGCCCTCGTCGCCGAGTATCCGCTGCGCGAGGCGTACCACCGGCAGCTGATGCTCGCCCTGCACCGCACCGGGCGCCAGGCCGAGGCCCTCGCCGTCCACCGCGATCTGCGCGCCCGTCTGGTCGAGGAACTCGGCGTCGAGCCCGGCCCGGCGGTCCGGGAGGCGCATGTCGAGGTGCTGCGGGGGAGCGACGGCACGGCGAGCGCGCAGACGCGGCACCGCGACAAGGGGCACGGCGACCTCCGGCGACCGGCCGGGGGACATCGCCAGGGCGAAGGCGTGGACGCCGCCACCGACCTGGCGACCCACGGCGGTGGGGAGCCGGCGGTCGTCGCCGGCTCCCCGCGCGAAGGGAACCCGGCCGCGCGGCAGATCCCGCGCCCCGCCCAGCTCCCGGCTCCGCCGGCCCATTTCACCGGCCGGTCCGACGCGCGCCGGGCGCTGCGCCAGGCACTGAACGAGCCGCCCGCCCCGGCCCCCGCCGTCGCCGTGATCTCCGGCATGGCGGGCGTCGGCAAGAGCGCGCTCGCCCTGCACGTGGCACATGAGCTGCGGGAACGCTTCCCCGATGGCCAGCTCTACGTCAACCTGCACGGCGCGACGCCCGGCATGACCCCGCTCAGCTCCGTGCAGGCGCTCGGCGCACTGCTGCGCGACCTCGGCGCCGAGCCCCGGAGAATCCCCGAACACCCGGACGCGGCCGCCGCGTTGCTCCGCTCACTGCTCGCCCCCACCCGCACCCTGCTGGTGCTGGACGACGCGGCCAGCGCGGCCCAGGTACGGCCGCTGATGCCGGCCGGACCGGGCTGCGCGGTGATCGTCACCAGCCGCTCGCCGCTGACCGCCGTCGACGGTGCCCGGCGCTTCCCGCTCGGCCCGCTGACCGGCGAGGACAGCGCGGCCCTGCTGCGCGCGGTGAGCGGCCGCGAGGGACTGGACGCCGGGCACGCCCTGGTCGAACTGACCGGCAGGCTCCCGCTGGCCCTGCGGGTGGTCGCCGCCCGGCTCGCCGCCCGGCGCGCCCTCACCCCGGACGTACTCGCCGGTCAACTGGCCGCCACCGGAGGGCGGTTGCATCACCTGGAGTACGACGACCTGAGCGTCCGGCGCTCCCTTGCCGTCGCCCACGACGCGCTTGCAGCCGCCGAGCGCGAGGCCGACCGGGACGCGGCCCTCGCCCTGCGCCGCATCGGCGCGCTCGACCTGCCGACGTACGGCGCCCCGCTCATCGCCCGTCTCACCGGCACCGACGAGCGCCGGGCCGAGGCCGCGCTGGACCGCCTGGTCGACGTGGCCCTGCTGGAGGAGACCGCGTACGGCCGCTACACCCCCCACGACCTGGTCCGCGACTTCGCCCGCGAACTGGCCGACACCCACGACGACTTCCACACCACCCCCCTCGAAGCCGTCTTCACCACGCTCCCCGCCCCCGGTACGGCAGTCTCCCGCCCGGCCCCCGCCCCTGACGCGCCCCCGGCTCCGGCGCCCGGCACCGCCGCCTCCCACCCGGCCCCCGCGCTCGGATCGGCGGCCCCTCACCCCGGCCCCGACCTCGATCCGCCCACACCCCCCGCCCCCGTCAGCACCGCCCCGCTCACCCTGGAGCTGGCCGCCCTGCGTTGGTACGCGGCCGTGGCCGAGCGGGTGTTGATGGTGGTCGTGGAGCCGGGGCTGGACCGGGAGGACCGGCGGCGGCCCACCTCGGCGCAGCCTGCCGAGCTGGCGGCGGACGTGGCCGCGCTGCCGTTCTTCGAGTCGGCCGAGCAGGCGTTCGCCTGGGGGGAGACGGAACTGGAGAACGTCGTCGCCCTGGTGGCGCGGAACGCGGACACGACCGACCCGCACAAGGCCGCGCACCTGTCGGCGCTCGCGCGGCTGCTCTTCCCGTATGCGCAGCGCAACGGACGGGTCGCGGAGATGGAGGTGCTCGGGCGGGCCGCGCTCGGGGCGGCGCGGCGGCTCGGGGACGCGGCGGCCGAGGCGTACGCGCTCGGTGACCTCGCGGGCCTGCATTTCCTGACCGGCCGGCAGAACGACGCCCTCGCCCTGACCGACCAGTCCCTCGAGATCTGGCGGCGGCTCGGCGTGGCCTCCCGGATCCGGCGCTGCCTGAACAACCGCGGGCTGCTGCTGGAGGGGCTCGGACGGTTCGAGGAGTCGGGGGAGGCGCTCCGGCAGAGCCTCACCTACTCGCGGCAGCTGAACGACCCCTACGGCGAGGCCGTCACCCACAGCCATCTCGGCAACCTCTACGAGCACACCGATCCGCGCACCGCCATCGAGCAGCACCGCCGCTCGCTGGCGATCGGGGACGCGATCGGCGCGGTCATCGTGCAGCACTCGGCGCACTGCAACATCGGTTACGCCCATCTCAGCCTGGCCGAACCGGCCTCGGCCGCCCGGCACTTCGAGGAGAGCCTGCGCATCCTGGGCGGTCACGGCGACTGGCACGGCGAGTCCCAGACCCGGCTCGGCCTGGTCCGCGCGCTGCGCCAGCTGGGGGAGTCCGAGCGGGCGGGCAGCGAGTGCGCCGAGCTGCTGCGCCGGGCCGACGCCCGCGCCGACCGCTACATGGGCGGCCTGGCCCGCCACCAGCACGGTCTGCTGCTGCGTGAGCAGGGGCGGCGGGCGGAGGCGCACGACAGCTGGCGCGCGGCGCTCGTGGCACTGGGCGGCACGGACGAGCAGGCGGTGCAGGCGGAGCTGCGGGAACTGCTGGCGGACTGAACCGGCGGGCCGGACCGGCCTACTTGGCGTCGGCATAGCACTCGACCACCGCCGTGGTGAACGGGAACCGCACCGGTGTGTCGCCGAAGGTGAGCCGCCCGGCGAGGTCGGAGGACTCGCGGATGGCCCGGACGACCGTGTCCGCCTCCTCGGCGGGGCAGTGCACGATCACCTCGTCGTGCTGGAAGAAGACCAGTTCCGCCCGCAGGTCCGCACAGGCCCGGCGGAGGGCGGCGAGCAGCAGCAGGGCCCAGTCGGCGGCGCTGCCCTGCACGACGAAGTTCCGCGCGAAGCGGCCCCGCGCGCGGGAGTTGGTGGAGGCGTAGCCGGGGACCCACGCGGCCTGGCCGTCCGCCGGCGCCTCGGGGTCGTCCTCGCCGACGGGGATGCCCGCCTCCTCCGCCGCGTCCTCGCCCGCGCCGGCGGCCGGCGGGCAGGTGCGGCCCAGCCATGTGCGCACCAGCCGGCCCTCCTCGCCCGCGCGTGCCGCGTCGTCGACGTAGGCGACGGCCCGGGGGAAACGGCGGCGCAGCGCGGCGAGGTTCTTCAGGCCGTCGCCGGATGTCTGGCCGTAGACCGCTCCGAGCACGGCCAGCTTGGCCTCGTCGCGGTCGCCGGAGAAGGCCCGGTCGGAGACGGCCTGGTAGAGGTCGCTCTCCTGGCCGGCGACCTGCATCAGTCCGGGGTCGCGGGAGATCGCGGCCAGGACGCGCGGCTCCATCTGGTCGGCGTCGGCCACCACCAGCCGCCAGCCGGGGTCGGCGACCACGGCCCGCCGGATCACCTTGGGGATCTGCAGGGCGCCACCGCCGTTGGTCACCCAGCGCCCGGTGACCGTGCCGCCGGCCTGGAACTCGGGGCGGAAGCGGCCGTCGCGCACCCAGTCCTGCAGCCAGGACCAGCCGTGCGCCACCCAGATGCGGTACAGCTTCTTGTACTCCAGGAGCGGCTCGACGGCCGGGTGGTCGACGGACCGGATCTCCCAGCGGCGGGTGGAACGCACCTTGATCCCGGCCTGGGCGAAGGCCTTCACCACGTCGGCGGGCAGGTCGGGCCGCACCCGGCGGCCGAAGGCGGCGGAGACCTGGTCGGCCAGCTCGGTGAGGCGGCGCGGCTCGCCCCGGCCCGCGTACCGCTCGCCCAGCAGGTCGTGCAGCAGGCCGCGGTGGACCTCGGCGCTCCAGGGCAGCCCGGCGTGGTTCATCTCCGCCGCCACCAGCATCCCGGCCGACTCGGCGGCGGTCAGCAGCCGCGTCCGGTCGGGGTGGGCGGTCCGGCCGTGCCGCCGCTGCTGGTCGGCGTAGACCGCGAGCAGGTCGGCCAGCGGCAGACGGGTGCCGGTGGGCTCGAACAGCGGGGACTGGGCACCCGGTTCGGCCGCGCGCTGCGGCGGATCGGGCGGTACGGGGCCGCCGCGGAGGCGGGCCAGGGCGGCGGCGGCCGAGCGTGGCTCGCCGTACCGGCCCTCGTGGCCCAGCAGGAGTGTTTCGGCGTCCTCGACGTCGTAGCACCGCTCCACTCGCACCCCCGTGGCGAGCAGACGCGGGTAGACGTCGGCGGTCGACCGCCACACCCAGCGCGTCACCTCCGGGCGGCTCCGCACCGCCCCGGCGGGATCGCTCTCCCGCCGCACCGGCCCGGCGGGCAGCCCGTCCGGGCCGAGGGGGGCGACTTCCACGCCGCCGTCCTCGGCCGGTGCGAGCGCCCACCGGTCGGTCATGACTGCGAGTGTGGCAGGGGGTACTGACAATGGCCGTGACCTGCGGTTTCAGTCCTCCTGGGCGGATTCCTGGCGCTGTTCGAGGAGCAGCGCCAGGACCTTGCCGAGGTACTCCTCGGCCGCCGCCTTGGTGATGCCGAGGCCGCTGAGGACGCCTTCGCCGTTCTCGTGCTCCAGCAGGGCCAGCAGGATGTGCTCGGTGCCGATGTAGTTGTGGCCGAGCCGGAGGGCCTCGCGGAAGGTGAGTTCCAGGACCTTCTTGGACTCGGGGCCGTAGGGGATGAGATCGGGGACCTCGTCCGCGGCCGGCGGCAGTGCGGCGGTCGCGGCCTGCCGTACGGCGTCCAGGAGGACCCCCTGGGCGGTGATCGCCTTCGCGGCCAGACCCTCCGGCTCGGCCAGCAGCCCGAGGACCAGGTGCTCGGGCCTGCCCTCGGGGTTGCGGGCGGCCACCGCCTCGTTGTGCGAGGCGACGACCACGTTCCGGGCGCGGGGGGTGTAGCGGCTGAAGCCCTGGCTCGGGTCGAGGTCGGTGGACTCCTTCGGCACGAACCTCTTCTGTGCCGCCTGCCGGGTGACGCCCATGTTCTTGCCGATGTCGGTCCAGGACGCGCCGGAGCGGCGGGCCTGGTCGACGAAGTGCCCGATCAGGTGGTCGGCCACGTCACCGAGGTGGTCGGCGGCGATCACCGCGTCCTGGAGCTGTTCGAGGGGTTCGGTGCGGACCTTCTTGATGGCCTCGATGAGGTCGTCGAGGCGTACGGAAGCCGTGATGTTCGGGTTGGTCGCCATGTGTCAACCGTAGGTTGCGCACCGGCTGCTGTCAACCGATGGTTGACACTGGCGTTCACCTCGCCCTTCTTGCCGGAGATTGCCCCGCTTCTGTGCGATCGTCGGCGGCACAGCGAGGTGAAGCGTTGTCCACAGGCTGTGGACAGTTGTCCGGTGCTGTCGGCGGGGCGTGGCACGATCGGCGGTGTGACCAGTACTGCCAGCACGGTCGAACGCGCCTTCCGGGCCGCGCTCTACGACGACACCGACACCGGCCTCGACACGGGCGCCTCCCTGCTCGCCTCCGACCCCGCCGCCGACGCGGAACTCGCGCGGCGGGGCGAGGAGTTCGTGGCGACGGCGTGGCAGCGCGGCTGGCAGCCCGCCGACGTCGTGCGCCTGGTGCGGCGCGAGCTGGAGGAGGCCCACGCGCGCCAGGCCGCCGCGCTGATCCGTGCCCAGTCCGGGCGGGACCGTCCGCGCGGGCGCCGCTGGACCGCCCAGCTGGAGGACCTGCCCGAGGGCCCCGCGCGCGAGGCCGACCGCTTCTCGCACGCCACCGCGGTCCTGGAGCTGTACCGCCTGCTGCTGCGCCTGCCCGCCCTGGAGCCCCTGGAGGAGGAGACCCGGCGCGCGTCCGCCCCGGCCGCCTCCCGCATGCTCACCCGCATCCGCGCGCTGCTCGCCAAGGCCGAGGCGACCGGCTTCCCGGAGGAGGCGGAGGCGCTGAGCGCCAAGGCGCAGGAGCTGATGGCGCGGCACAGCGTCGACGAGGCGCTGCTGGCCGCCGAGGCCCCCGCGCCGGACGCGCCCGGAGCCTGCCGGATCGGGGTCGAGCCGCCGTACGAGCAGGCCAAGGCGGTCCTGCTGCACGCCGTGGCCACCGCCAACCACTGCCGCGCGGTGTGGAACGAACCGCTGGGCTTCTCCACGGTCGTCGGCTTCGAGGCGGACCTGGAGGCCGTCGAACTGCTCTACACCTCGCTGCTGGTGCAGGCCACGCACGCGATGACCAAGGCGGAGGCGGCCCAGCGGGCCGGCGGGCGCAAACGGACCAAGACCTTCCGTCAGTCCTTCCTCGCGGCCTACGCCCACCGCGTCGGCGACCGGCTCGCGGCCGCCGCCGAGACGCAGGTGACCCAGGACCTGCTGCCGGTGCTGGCCACGCGTGCGATAGCCGTCACCGGCCGCCTGGAGCGCATGTTCCCCGAGACCACCACGACCCGGCTGCGCGGGGTGAGCGACGCCGCGGGCTGGACGGAGGGCGCGGCGGCTGCCGACCGTGCCCAGGTCAGGGCGCGCCCCCGGCTGGAGTGAGGCTCAGTCCCCGACCTGCTGGAAGGCGCTGACGGAGGCGTTCGGCTTGCTCTGGGCGCCCTGTCCCGCGACCGGGCCGTACTTCCAGGGGAAGCTCTGCGCGCTGTCGCCGCCGGGCAGGGTGATGTGCAGCTCCGTGGCCGCGAGGCTCGTCGAGTCCCCGTCCTTGCCGCGCACGTAGGTGATCGTGAAGGTCGCGGAGTCGCCCTTGGCGAGCTTCAGCTGCTGCGCCTTCGAGCCCTTCTGGGCGGACAGCTTCACGGAGGCGCCCTTCTGGGCGAGTGTGACGCCGGGGAAGTGGTCCAGGGTGCAGGGCTTGCTCTGGTTGGTGATGCTGACGGGCACCTCACCGGTGTCACCGGCCGACGGGGCGACGCTCGCCGCCCCGACCTGCATGGACACGCCGCCGATCGCGCAGGCCGAGCTGTCCTTTGCACCGCTCTTGCTGCTGCTGCCGTCGTTGCAGGCGGTCAGCAGCAGGGCGGCGGCGAGAGCGGTGACGGTGAGCGGAATGGCGCGCATGAGCAGGTCCCATCGAGGTCGTGACGGTGCCCCAGCATCATGGCGCCTACGGCGCACACCGTTTCGCGCGCCCCTACGGAATCACCGCTTCAGGTGCTTCCCGGGGCGCCAGGCTGCCATGGCCAAGCCCGGCGGAACCGAGCCGCTGTCGGTCGCAGCCGGTGGCACGGAACTGCTGTCGCAGCCGGTGGCGCGGAGCTGCTGTCGTGGAACCCGGGCAGAACCCGGCAGCCCCGAACTGCCACCGCGAGCCCCGGGTGAAGCCCATCGGCCCCGCGCCCCGCGTCACTTCTTCGGACGAGTCGGCAGCCCCGACGGCAGCTTGCCGCCCTCGGCCTTGGTGTACGTCTCCTGGCCGACCTTGCCCGACCAGGTCACCTTCATGGCTTTGCCGTCGACCGAGTCGACCATCCCGGTGACCCGGTCCTTGCTGCCGTCGGTGCAGGCCAGGTGGATCATCTGCATGCCGGCCTCGGCGCCCGCGGTCCCGCTGCACACGGTGCCTCCGGTCGCGAAGATGCCGGCCCGCTTCCCGGTGATCACCAGCGCCACGATCCTGCCGCCGTTGGTGGTGAGCCAGCTGCCCTGGAGCTTGGTGGAGGCGCCGGTCACGCCCGAGGAGGCCGCGGCCGACGAGGGCGCCGGGCTCGCGCTCGGCGTGGGGGAGGAGTGGTCCTTGCTGCCGCCGCCGCTGCACGCCGTCAGCGTCAGCGCGCCCACCAGGCCCGCGGTCAGGGCCGCGACCCGCACCCTTGCACCGACCGATGCGCTGACCGAAGCAGTCGCCGAAGTCACGTGAGGCTCCCAAGCTGTAGCGTCCGGCCGCCCTCGGCCGGACGGCCCGCAGCAAGCTACCAGCAGTCAACAAGAGCGCTTCCGTACGCCGGGCAGGAATCCGTTGTGAGCCTGCTCGCGCCGGCCGCCCCGCCCTCGGAGGGCCGGCTCTACAGGTAGGGGATTGCCTACGCTTGACCAGTAGGGAATTCCCTACCTATCGTCTGGCCCATGAACGTCACCCACGCCTCCTTCGTCACCCTCCCCGTCGCCGACCAGGACCGTGCCCTGCGCTTCTACCGGGACGTGCTCGGCTTCGAGGTCACCGCCGACCTGCAGATGCCGCCCGGACGCTGGCTCCAGGTGGCGCCCGCGGGTGCGCAGACCGCCTTCACGCTCTCCGGTCCGGGCATGGGGGATTTCGAGCCGGGCTCGGCCCGGGGGATCATGTTGGTGACGACCGATGTCGACGCCGACTGCGCGCGGCTCGCCGAGGCGGGCACCGAGGTGCAGGGCCCGGACGAGTTCCCGTGGGGCCGGATGGCCTCCTTCCGGGACCCCGACGGCAACGGTCTGATGCTGCTGACGGAGAAGGAAGGCTTCTGACGGCCCCATGAACGGGACGGGTACCGCCACCGAGGACCGCGTCTTCGCCGCGCTCGCCAACGCCACCCGCCGCGAGGTGCTGCGGCTGCTGCGCGAGCGCGGACCGCAGCCCGTCCAGGCCCTGGCCGACCACTTCGACATGCGCCGCCCGAGCCTCTCGGAACACCTGAAGGTCCTCAGGGAGGCCGGCCTGGTCTCCGAGCAGCGCTCCGGCCGGCAGCGCATCTACCGCCTGGAGGCGGCCCCGCTCGCGGACGTGCAGGACTGGCTCCATCCGTATGAGCGGTTCTGGCGCGAGCGGCTGAAGGGCCTCGGCGATCTCCTCGACCGCATGCCCGACGATGACCGTCCATGAACACGGAACCCGACGGCGACGCGGACGACCTCACCACGATCCGCGTCGACCAGTTCTTCCCCCACCCGCCCGCGAAGGTCTGGCGCGCCCTGACCGAGCCGGAGCTGCTCGCCCGCTGGCAGATGCCCGGCGCCGGGGACTTCCGCCTGGAGGTCGGCCATCGGTACCGGATGACCTCCGTCCCGCGTCCCGGCACCCGGTTCTCGGGGGTCGTCGAGGTGCAGGTCCTGGCCTACGACAGAGAGCGGATGCTGTCCCTCCGCTGGGTGGACGCCGATCCCGCCAATCCCACGGACTGGACCATCACCTGGACCCTGGAACAGGAAGGGCGCGGTACGCGTCTGTTCCTAGTGCACGAGGGGTTCGATCCGGACGACCCGGCTCAGCTGATGGCGCGCAAGATCATGGGCGGAGGATGGAAAGGGCATGTCCTGCCTGCTCTTGGGCAGGCGCTGGAACAGCTTCGGTGAGATGTCGGCACATCGCCAGGTAAAGCACACGTCAAAGCTGTAATCACGGGACCACCCCGCGTGCACGTGCATCTGCTCATGCATCTGCACGTGAACAGGGTTATGATCCGGGTCAGTTGACCAAGCATCTATGGCCACCAGCCAGTGCACCACCGGGGAGCGACCTGTGGACCGCGACGTGGACGGCGTGTACGGGGGGTACGACGTGTACAACGGCATGGCTGCCGCGCAGCTGGACGGAGTGGCCTGGCAGAAGAGCAGGCACAGCAACTCGCAGGGATCCTGTGTGGAGTTCGCCCGCCTGCCCGGCGGCGAGGTCGCCGTGCGCAACTCGCGCTTCCCGGACGGGCCGGCGCTCGTCTACACGCGGGCGGAGATCGAGGCGATGCTCCTCGGTGTCAAGGACGGAGAGTTCGACCACCTCGTCGCGAGCTGAGGAATCACCGGACCGGCGCGCGCCGGGTGGCAACGATGTCGGCAGGAATCCCTGCCTCAACGCGCGTAGAACCCGGGCGCGCAAAAGTGCCGGCGTTGCTTCAGTCGCCCGTCGGGAGCCGGAACATCGCCCAGACGACCTTGCCCTCCAAGGTGCCGGCTAGCGGGTGCCAGCCCCAGCTGTCGGCGAAGGAGTCGACCAGGAACAGCCCGCGGCCCGACTCGGCCGAGAAGTCGTCCGAGTCGCGCGGCGCCGGCGTCTCGTGGCTCGGGTCGCGCACCGCGCACACCAGCCGCTCCGTCCAGCGCATCAGGTGCAGCCGTACGGACGGGCGGGCGTCGGCGCGGCCCGGGTCGGCGCGGTGGCAGTCCCCCCGCTCGGGCGGGGCGGCGTGCCGCAGGGCGTTGGTGACGAGTTCGGAGACGACCAGGCATATGTCGTCGAAGCGGTCGCCGACGTCCCACTGGTCCAGGGTGCCCCGGGTGAACCGCCGGGCCTCGCGCACCGCTTCGTAACGGGGCGGCAGGGCGCAGGAGGCGGCATCGGACACGGCCGCGGGATCCAACGGCGGAAGGCCCTGCCGTAACGGCTTGAGCATGGTCGATCCATTCGTCCCCATGCGAGGCACTCCCGGGAATTCGCGGTCGTTGCGATGCAGCGGTGGCGCGGCACCATGGTTTCGGATGCGAAGGGCAGATGCAAGGGCAGATGCACGTGCACGCGACCGAAATGGGGCCTCCCGTACCGCTTCTTGGCCATTTTTTCCGCCATCTTGGCCGTGGTTGTCGCCAGAGGTCCGGACCTCTTCCCGACGTCGACTCGTCGAAAACGGCCGACCTGTCTCCGTTTCCGTAACCGGACGAGTACTGCGCGAAGCTTTTTAGTGGCAGACTGCGGCACCTGAAGACGGTTGGGGAGGCTGGCGAACGTGAGCGCGGGAGAGCCCGGATCGGTGGTGCGGCGGATGCTGCTCGGCTCGCAACTCAGGCGACTGCGTGAAGCCCGGGGGATCACGCGCGAGGCGGCGGGCTACTCGATCCGCGCCTCCGAATCGAAGATCAGCCGGATGGAGCTGGGCCGGGTGAGCTTCAAGACCAGAGACGTGGAAGACCTGCTGACGCTGTACGGCATCACCGACGAGGCGGAGCGCCAGTCCCTGCTCTCCCTCGCCCGTGAGGCCAACGTGGCGGGCTGGTGGCACAGTTACACGGACGTCCTGCCCAGCTGGTTCCCCACCTATGTGGGCCTGGAGGGCGCCGCGTCGCTGATCCGCGTCTACGAGGTGCAGTTCGTGCACGGCCTGCTCCAGACCGAGGAGTACGCGCGCGCGGTGGTCCGCCGCGGCATGAAGGGCGCGAGCGCGGACGACGTCGAACGGCGGGTCGCGCTGCGCCTGGAGCGCCAGAAGTACCTGCTGTCGGACCACGGCCCCGAGTTCCACATCGTCCTGGACGAGGCCGCCCTGCGCCGCCCCTACGGTGACCGCGAGGTGATGCGCGGCCAGCTCCAGCGCCTGATCGACGTGTCCGAGCGGCCCAACGTGCGGCTGCAGGTCATGCCGTTCGGCTTCGGCGGGCACTCCGGCGAGAGCGGCGCCTTCACCGTCCTCAGCTTCCCCGAGTCCGACCTGTCCGACGTGGTCTACGTGGAGCAGCTGACCAGCGCCCTGTACCTCGACAAGCGCGAGGACGTCGCCCAGTACGAGCAGGCCCTGAAGGAGCTGCAGCAGGACAGCCCCGGCCCGGCCGAGAGCCGCGACCTTCTCCGAGGTCTCCTTCAACTCTCTTGATGCGCAAGTACGATGACGTGCGATCAGACCGTGTCCGGGATCTGGCTACGCTAGTGATTGAGGGATCACATGTCGTCCTACTTCAGCGACCTGGCCCAGCAGTACATCGACGGTGAGTGGCGACCGGGCACCGGCTCCTGGGACGTCATCGACTTCAACCCCTACGACAACGAGAAGCTGGCCTCGATCACGGTGGCCACGGTCGACGAGGTGGACCAGGCCTACCGGGCGGCCGCCCGCGCCCAGAAGCAGTGGGCCGAGACCAACCCCTACGCCCGGCGCGCGGTCCTCGAGCGGGCGCTGAGACTGATAGAGGACCGTGAGCAGGAGATAGCCGACCTGATCATCACGGAGCTGGGCGGCACACGCCTGAAGGCCGGCTTCGAGCTGCACCTCGCCAAGGAGTTCCTGCGCGAGTCCATCCACCTGGCGCTGCGCCCCGAGGGGAAGATCCTGCCCTCCCCGGTGGAGGGCAAGGAGAACCGGGTGTACCGCGTGCCGGTGGGCGTCGTCGGCGTGATCAGCCCGTTCAACTTCCCCTTCCTGCTGTCGCTGAAGTCCGTGGCGCCGGCCCTCGCGCTCGGCAACGGCGTGGTCCTCAAGCCGCACCAGAACACCCCGATCGCGGGCGGCACCCTGATCGCCAGGATCTTCGAGGAGGCGGGCCTGCCCGGCGGCCTGCTCAACGTCGTCGTCACCGACATCGCCGAGATCGGCGACGCGTTCATCGAGCACCCGGTCCCGAAGGTCATCTCCTTCACCGGCTCCGACGCGGTCGGCCGGCACGTCGCCACCGTCTGCGCCGCGAACTTCAAGCGCTCGGTGCTCGAACTGGGCGGCAACAGCGCGCTGGTGGTGCTGGACGACGCCGACCTCGACTACGCCGTGGACGCCGCGGTCTTCAGCCGGTTCGTCCACCAGGGCCAGGTCTGCATGGCGGCCAACCGGGTCCTCGTGGATCGCTCCGTCGCCGACGAGTTCACCGAGAGGTTCGTCGCCAAGGTCAGGACCCTCAAGGTCGGCGACCCGCGCGACCCCGGGACCGTCATCGGCCCGGTGATCAACTCCACGCAGGCCAACGCGATCTCCGGCGCGGTCGAGCAGGCGCTCGCCGAGGGCGCCACGGCCCTGGTGCGCGGCGCCACCAGCAACAACCTGGTCGAGCCCACCGTCCTCACGGGCGTCCCGGCCGACTCCGCGCTGCTGCGGCAGGAGGTCTTCGGGCCGGTCGTCTTCCTCGTCCCGTTCGACGGCGAGGAGGAGGCGGTCCGGATGGTCAACGACACCCCCTACGGCCTCAGCGGCGCCGTCCACACGGGTGACATCGAGCGGGGCGTCGCCTTCGCCAAGCGGATCGACACCGGCATGTTCCATGTGAACGACGGCACCGTGCACGACGAGCCGATCGTGCCCTTCGGCGGCGAGAAGCACTCCGGCCTCGGCCGCCTGAACGGCGAGACGACCCTGGAGGCCTTCACCACCGTCAAGTGGATCTCGGTGCAGCACGGACGGAGCGGGTTCCCGTTCTAGCCCGGTGCCGAACGGCCCTCGCTGTTACCGGAGAATCGCGGGCCCTTGCGGACAGGATCTGACCTAAAGGGCCCGTAGCTTCGTTCGTGTCGGGGCGAGCGCCCGGGCGAACCGAGGAGAGGCGGCCGGTCATGGTCACGCACGTGCCCGCGGAGGCGAACGGTGACGAGCGGGGAGCGCTGCTGGCGTTCATCGAGGAACAGCGCGGCGGGATCCGCCGGGCGCTGCTCGGGCTGACCGAGGAGCAGGCCCGGACCCGTCCGAGTGCCAGCGAGCTGAGCCTGGCCGGCCTGCTCAAGCACGTCGCCGAGGTCGAGCAGAGCTGGATCGCCCGGGCCCGGCAGGAATCGCCGGCGATGAAGCGCGACGAGTCGAACTGGCACGAGACCTTCCAGCTGGTCGGCGACGAGACGGTGGCCTCGCAGCTCGCGTACTGGGAGCAGGTCGCCGCCGAGACCGAGAAGTTCATCCGCTCCGCGCCCAGCCTGGACGACACGTTCCCACTGCCGCCCCAGCCCTGGTTCCCGCCGGAGGGCCGTGTCTCGGTGCGCTGGGTCTGTCTGCACCTCATCCGTGAGACGGCCAGGCACGCCGGCCACGCGGACATCATCCGGGAGTCCCTGGACGGGAAGACCGCGTTCGAGCTGGTGGCGATGGAGCGGGCGGCCGGCTAGCGCGCCGTCGTACGGGTCCCCCTCGGGCACCGCGTGCCCGAGGGGGACCCGAACGGCTCGGCCCGCCTGCCCCTAGTGGTGGAACCCGGTGGCCGCCTGCTTGTCACGGTCCAGCGGGTGCGGCTGCCGTCGCAGATCCGGCAGCAGCCGGGACAGATCGCTCACGAACAGGTCCGCCAGGTCGTGGGAGAAGCCGTTTCGGCACACGATCCGCAGCACGGACAGGTCCTCGCGGTTGGCCGGGAAGGTGTACGCGGGCACCAGCCAGCCGCTCTCGCGCAGCCGCCGGGAGACGTCGAAGACGTCGTACGACGTGACCGAGTCGGCCGTGGTGAGCGCGAACACCGGCAGCTCGTCCCCGCGCGTGAGCAGCCGGAAGTCGCCCAGCGCCTCGATCCGTTCGGCCAGGGAGACGGCCACGTCCCGCGTCGACTGCTGCACCGCGCGGTACCCCTCGCGGCCCAGCCGCAGGAACGTGTAGTACTGCGCGACGACCTGGGCGCCGGGCCGGGAGAAGTTGAGCGCGAAGGTCGGCATGTCGCCGCCGAGGTAGTTGACCCGGAAGATCAGCTCCTCGGGCAGCGCCTCGGCGTCCCGCCACAGCGCCCAGCCGACGCCCGGGTACACCAGCCCGTACTTGTGCCCCGAGGTGTTGATCGAGGCCACCCGCGGCAGCCGGAAGTCCCAGACCAGGTCCTCGTCCAGGAAGGGCGCCACCATCCCGCCGGACGCGCCGTCCACGTGCACCGGGACGTCGAGACCGGTCCTCTCCTGGAGGGCGTCCAGGGCCGCGCACAGGTCGGCGATCGGCTCGTAGGAGCCGTCGAAGGTCGAGCCGAGGATGCCGACGACCCCGATGGTGTTCTCGTCGCACAGCTCGGCAGCCGCCTGCGGGTCCAGGTGGAAGCGGTCGCCCTCCATGGGCACGAGGCGGGCCTCGACCTCCCAGAAGTTGCAGAACTTCTCCCAGCACACCTGGACGTTGATCCCCATGACCAGGTTGGGCCGCGCGGCCGGGTACCGGTCGGGGTTGCGCTGCATCCAGCGCCGCTTCAGCGCCATCCCGGCGAGCATGCACGCCTCGCTCGACCCGGTCGTGGAACAGCCCACGGCGGCCGCGGGGTCCGGCGCGTTCCACAGGTCGGCGAGCATCGCCACGCAGCGCCGCTCCAGCTCGGCCGTACGCGGGTACTCGTCCTTGTCGATCATGTTCTTGTCCCGGCACTCCGCCATCAGCACCCCGGCCTGCGGCTCCATCCAGGTGGTGACGAAGGTGGCCAGGTTCAGGCGGGAGTTGCCGTCCAGCATCAGCTCGTCGTGCACCAGCTGGTACGCCGTGGACGGGGACAGCGGGGACTCCGGGAGCCGGTGCGTGGGCGGGGCCTCGGTCATGCCGCCGACCGGGTTGGCCTCCCCGTAGAACGGGTTGACCGACAGCACCCGCTCCTGATGCTTCTCGGGACCTTTGTGCAGGGCCATGGGCGTGCCTCCTCTGGGCCACCATATGCGGACAGCACAGGCCCGACATCCGGAATGACCCGGACCCGGACCCGGACTTGCACCTCACGTGGCGTGAGGCCGCAGCGTGGACGGCGTACCGACGAAAAGGAGCGGAAAGTGAGCTACTCCGTGGGACAGGTCGCGGGGTTCGCCGGGGTCACGGTGCGCACCCTGCACCACTACGACGAGATCGGCCTGCTCGTGCCCAGCGAGCGCACGTACGCCGGGCACCGGCGCTACAACGACGCCGACCTCGACCGGCTCCAGCAGATCCTGTTCTACCGGGAGCTCGGCTTCCCGCTCGACGAGGTCGCGGCGCTGCTCGACGACCCGGACGCGGACCCGCGCGCGCACCTGCGCCGCCAGCACGAACTGCTGACCGCCCGGATCGAGAAGCTGCAGAAGATGGCCGCGGCCGTCGAACACGCCATGGAGGCACGCGAGATGGGCATCAACCTGACCCCGCAGGAGCGGTTCGAGGTGTTCGGGGACGACGACCCCGAGCAGTACGCCGAGGAGGCGGAGGCGCGCTGGGGTGACACCGAGGCGTACGCCGAGTCGCAGCGCCGCGCCGCCCGCTACACCAAGGACGACTGGCAGCGCATGCAGGCCGAGTCCGACGCCTGGACGGAGCGCTACACGGCCCTGCTGGCCGCCGGCGAGCCGCCGACGGCCGAGGCGGCCATGGACCTGGCCGAGGAGCACCGGCGGCACATGGGCAAGTGGTTCTACGAGTGCCCGTACGAGATGCACCGCTGCCTGGGCGAGATGTACGTGTCCGACCAGCGCTTCAAGGCGTACTACGACGGCCGGCGGCCCGGCTTCGCCGAGCACCTCAGGGCGGCGATCCTCGCCAACGCCGACCGCCACGCCTCCTGACCGGCCCTGGTCCGGGGGTGCATGGGGGTCACTCCCGGGCCAGGACGACCGCCGTGCCGTAGGCGCAGACCTCGGTGCCGGCGTCCGCGGCCTCGGTCACGTCGAAGCGGAACGCGAGCACCGCGTTGGCCCCACGCGCGCGCGCCTGCTCCACCAGGCGCTCCATGGCCTGGTTGCGGGTCTGCACGAGCGTCTTGGTGAGGCCCCTCAGCTCACCGCCGATCATCGACTTCAGACCGGCGCCGATCTGGCTGCCGAGGTGCCGGGAGCGCACGGTGAGCCCGAAGACCTCACCGATGACCTGCTGCACCCGGTAGCCGGGCACGTCGTTCGTCGTCACGACCAGTACGTCCGGCTGCGGCCCCTGGCCACCGCCGTAGTCCTCGAGTCCCATGAGTCACAGCTTTCTCCCAGTCGTCCCACAGTGCATCCTGGGGCCACCGGGGGAACCTGGGGCGGTCACATCACGTTGATAGCTTTGTGCGGCCGTACTACCCGGACACCGTAGCCGCCCTCATCCCTCTCAGGAGCCCGGACCCGTGATGACACTCGCCCTCGGCCCGAGCTGGCTCGATCCCAACTATCTGCTGAACACGTACAGCGTGTGGGGCCTGCTGCTCGTCGTCTTCGCCGAGTCCGGTCTGCTCATCGGGTTCTTCCTGCCCGGCGACTCGCTGCTGTTCACCTGCGGTCTGCTGATCACCACCCACCAGCTGAACTTCCCGCTGTGGGCCGCGATCGCCCTGATCTGCCTCGCCGCCGTCCTCGGCGACCAGGCGGGCTACATGTTCGGCAAGAAGGTCGGTCCGTCCCTGTTCAACCGGCCGGACTCGCGCCTGTTCAAGCAGGAGAACGTCACCAAGGCGCACGAGTTCTTCGAGAAGTACGGCCCGAAGTCCCTGGTCCTGGCCCGCTTCGTGCCGGTCGTGCGGACGTTCACGCCGATCATCGCCGGCGTCAGCGGCATGCGGTACCGCTCGTTCGTGGTCTTCAACGTCATAGGCGGCACCCTGTGGGGCGCGGGCGTCACCCTCCTCGGTTCCTGGCTCGGGAAGCACGCGCTCGTCAGGAACAACATCGAGGCGATCCTCATCCTGATCGTCCTCGTCTCGGTGGTCCCGATCGCCATCGAGTACCTGCGCGCCCGCGCCAGGAACAAGAAGGCCCAGCAGAGCGAGCCGGAGGCCCCCCAGCAGCCCCGGGCACCCCTCCACCAGCAGGCGCCGGTCATGGACGACGCCACGACGAGGCTGCGCCGCATCGACCCGGAACCGCAGTACGAGCAGCCGTACCAGCCCCAGTACCAGCAGCCCCAGTACCAGCAGCAGCCCGTGCACCAGGGACAGCAGCAGTACTGGAACCAGGGCGGCTACGATGAGCAGCACTACGGTCGGCAGCAGTACCCGCAGCAGCAGTACGACCAGAGCCATTACGGGCAGGGTCAGTACGGCCAGGGTGAGTACGGGCAGGGTCAGTACGGCCAGAACCCGCAGGGCCAGAACCCGCCGGGCCGGAACCAGTACCCGTACGACTACGACCAGGGCGACCACCGCACCCAGTGAGCGGCGCGGTCCCGAGCCGCCCGCGCGCTCAGAAGCCCCTGGTGCGCTTGGCGGCCCGGCGCTTGCCCGCGGAGCCGACCCGCAGGAAGATCCGGAAGACCTCCGAACCCAGATTGACGCCGATCGCGATGGCCATGGCCAGGGAGGCCGCGTTGGCCAGCGACACCAGCCCCTTGTCCACCTCGTTCTGGGCCATGTTCAGCAGCCCGAAGTAGGTGGCGGAGCCCGGCAGCAGCGGCCCGATCGCCGCCGTCGTGTACGGCAGCGCCGAGGCGAACCGGTACCGGGAGAGCAGCTGCCCGAACAGCCCGACCAGCCCCGCCGCCACGGCCGTCGAGGCCACCGGCGAGAAGTCGGCCACGTAGTGCATCGCGCCGTACACCGTCCACGCGACACCCCCGTTGAGCGTCACCCAGAGCACGGTGGACCGTTCCTGCTGGAGCAGCACCGCGAAGGTCAGCGACAGCAGCATGGAGGCCAGGATCTGGACCAGGGGGCGCTGGGAGATGTTGAGCGCCGCCTCCGGGTTGAGCTTGCCGCCGACCTTCACGCCGAAGTACAGGACGACCAGTACGCCGGTGACGATGCCGACGAAGAAGTACATGACCTCCAGCAGGCGGGCCGAGGCGGTGATGTAGAAGCCCGTCAGGCCGTCCTGCACGCCCGCCACCAGGGCCCGCCCGGGCAGCAGGGCGAACAGGCCACCGGTGATCACGGCGGACGCCCGCACGTCCACGTGCGCCAGTGAGAACGCCACCCCGATCGCCGCGGGCGGCATCGCGGCCACCGTGAACTGGTAGAACTCCGGCAGGCCGCGGCCCGCGCACAGCCAGGCCAGCCGGTCGCCGAGCATCGCGCCGATCGCCGCCGCGAAGAAGACGATCAGGTCACCGCCGACCAGCACGGAGGCCGCGCCGGCCAGCAGCCCGCTCGCCAGGGTCAGCGCCCAGCCGGGATAGGGGTGCCGGTTGCGGCGGATCTCCGCCAGGCGCCGGTAGGCCTCCTCCAGGGAGACATGGGTCTCCGGGTCGGTCAGGTCGTCCACCAGCCGGAACACGGCCGCCAGACGCGTGTAGTCGGTACCCCGCCGCCGTACCGTCCGGGACGCCGTCACCGGGTCCTCCACCAGCGACGGCTGGTGCGAGATCGACAGCAGGGTGAAGGTGACGTTCGGCTCGCAGCGGTCCAGGCCGTAGGACCGGCACACCGCGAACATCGCGGCCTCCACGTCCTCGGCGCCCTCGCCGCCCGCCAGCAGCAGCTCCCCGATACGCAGGGTCAGGTCCAGCACGCGCGGGACGGCGGGGCCGCCCTCCTCCGCCCGCTGCACCATCTCCGGCGCGGGCCGCTCGGCCACCGGCAGGCGCAGCATCGTGCGCATCCGGTCCTGCCACGGCGCGTCCTTGACCAGGCTGACCAGCGGTATCCCGGTGGGGGGCGTGAACGCGGCCGGGGCGCTCTTCGAGCTGTACGTGCTCGGCATGCTGAACGCCGAGCCCTCCGCCCCCGCACCCGGCGGCTGCCGAGTCTCCAGACCGTCCGGCACCGCGAACTCGGAGGTCGTCTCCGGTTCCGCGCTCCCCTTGGGGACGTCGAGGCCCGCCGGGATGGCGAACTCCGACGTGATCTCCGGGTCGTACCGCGCCTCGTCGGACCGGGGCTTGCGGTCCTCCGCCTCCGTCACCTCGCACCGCTCCCTGAACGACACCTTCCGCTGGCCTCAGTATGCGCACGTGTACCCGCACCGGCCGCACGCGTGCGCGGACGTGCGGGGAAGCGAAACGGGCCGCACGCGTGCGTGCGGCCCGTCCGCGTAGGTCGCGCGGGGGCGCTCAGTGGCCGCCCTGCTCCTTGAAGCGCTTGTACGACCGCTCGATCTCCACCTCGGCGTCGGTGCGGCCCACCCAGTTGGCACCCTCGACCGACTTGCCGGGCTCCAGGTCCTTGTACACCTCGAAGAAGTGCTGGATCTCCAGGCGGTCGAACTCCGACACGTGGTGGATGTCGCGCAGGTGCTCCACACGCGGGTCGGTGGAGGGAACGCACAGCAGTTTGTCGTCGCCGCCCGCCTCGTCCGTCATGCGGAACATGCCGATCGCGCGGCAGCGGATCAGGCAGCCCGGGAAGGTCGGCTCGTCCAGGATGACCAGCGCGTCCAGCGGGTCACCGTCCTCGCCGAGGGTGTTCTCGACGAAGCCGTAGTCGGTCGGGTAGGCGGTCGAGGTGAAGAGGCGACGGTCCAGGCGGATCCGACCGGTCTCGTGGTCCACCTCGTACTTGTTGCGCGAACCCTTCGGGATCTCGATCGTGACGTCGAACTCCACCGGTGGCTCCTCCATGATCAGCACATAGTTCTGGTGGTTAAGTGTCCCTCACGCAGGTGTGTGATCGCGAAAGGGGCTGGTGGTCGTGCCAGAGCTGAGGTTTTGGCGTGCCGCGAGACCGCAGGTGGTGCGGGTCGCGAAGGCCGTACGACCGCGTCTGGCGCGGGCCGCGACGGCCGCCGGACCGCGGGTCGCGCGGCTCACACGGACGGTACGACCGCTGATCACCGGCCTCCCCCGGTCGCGCACCCCCAGGACCTGGCAGTACACCGCCGGCGCCGCCACCGCCGGCCTGGCGCTGGCCGCCGGCGTGGTGACCCTGGCGGGGCCCTGGGACGCCGACGGTCAGCGTACGGCCGAGCGGGACCGGGCCGCCGCCCTGGAGCGGGCAGGTGGCGCAGATCACGGCGGCTCCACCACGGCGCAGGGGGCACCGCTGCCCGCCCCGAGCGCCGCACCCGTCCTGGCGGGCCTGGACGGCCTCACGAGCCCCGTGGACACCAAGAAGGCCCCGACGGCCGGGAAGCCCCTCGCGGACGTCCTGGGGCCCCTCCTGGGCGCCTCCGCGCTGGGCAACAGCCACGGGGCGGTGGTCGTCGACGCGACCACCGGCCGGCGCCTGTACGGCGTCGACCCCGACCGGCCGCTCGCGCCCGCCTCCACCACCAAGCTCGCCACCGCCGTCGCCGCCCTGTCCGCGCTCGGTCCCGACCACCGCCTCACCACCCGCGCCGCCCTCGAACCCGACACCGGTGAACTCGTCCTGGTCGGCGGCGGCGACCCCACGCTCACCGCGCGAAGCGACGCGGGCGGCTGGGCCGGCCTGCGCATGCTCGCCGCGCAGACCGCGAAGGCCCTCGCGGGACGCGGCATCCACAAGATCAAGCTCTCCTACGACACCACCCTCTACAGCGGCCCCGCGCTGCACCCCATCGGCGTCAACGACAACCTCGCCCCGGTCAGCGCCCTGTCCGCCGACGAGGGCCGCACCGACGACTCCACCAGGGGCCCGGCGCGCCGCGTGGCCGACCCGGCGGCGGACGCGGCCGGCAAGTTCGCGGTCTTCCTCAAGAAGGCCGGCGTCACGACCACACCGCCCGGCCCCTCCAAGGCCACCAGCCGCGCCCAGACCCTCGCCACCGTGTCCTCGCCGCCGCTGTCCGCGCTGGTCGAGCGCATGCTGACCAACAGCGACAACGACATCGCCGAGGCCCTGGCCCGCCACACCGCCCTCGCGAGCGGTCTGCCGGCCGACTTCGGCGGCGGCGCAAGGGCGATCGTCGCGCAGCTGGACAAGCTGGGCCTGCCGACGTCCGGCGCCTCCTTCCACGACGGCAGCGGCCTCAGCCGCGACGACAGGGTGACGGCCGACCTCCTCACCGCCCTCCTGGTCAAGGCCGGCACCCCGGACCACCCGGGCCTGCGCCCCGTCCTCACCGGCCTTCCCGTCGGCGACTTCACCGGCACCCTCACCAGCCGGTACACCGACGGCGCGGGCGGGCTCGTCCGCGCCAAGACCGGCACGCTGACCGGCGTGAACACGCTGGCCGGCACGGTGGTGGACGCCGACGGGCGGCTCCTGGTCTTCGCCTTCCTCGCCTCCGGCACGACCGACCCCGTGGCGGCCCAGTCCGCCCTGGACCGGACGGCCACGGCCCTGGCGGCCTGCGGCTGCCGGTGACCGGCGCGCCGTACGCCGGGGGAACTCCGCCTCCGGCGGGCCCCCGTCACGGCCTGCCCGAAGTGGGACCGCTCACGTACCGTTGACGCATGACAGGCTTCGGTGGCACCGCATCTCCCGGGATGGTCGACTGGAACCTCGCGGTGGCAACCGCGACAAGGCTCGTACGGCCGGGCCCCGACGTCAGCCGCGACGAGGCCAGGACCGTCGTCGCGGAACTGCGCCGGCACGCGAAAGCCTCGGAGGAACACGTCCGGGGCTTCACTCGTCTCGGCACCGAGGAGACCCACGACACCCCCGTCCTCGTCGTCGACCGCCCCGGCTGGGTCCGGGCCAACGTCGCCGGCTTCCGCGAGATCCTCAAACCCCTGCTGGAGAAGATGCAGGAGCGGCGCGCCGGCAGTCCGGGCAACGCCGTCCTCGGCACCGTCGGCGGCAAGGTCACCGGCGTCGAGCTGGGCATGCTCCTGTCGTTCCTGTCCTCCCGCGTCCTCGGCCAGTACGAGACGTTCGCCCCGGCCACCCGCGAACTGCCCGCCGGGGAGAACGGCGGCGGCCGGCTCCTCCTCGTCGCGCCCAACATCGTCCACGTCGAGCGCGAACTCGACGTCGAACCGCACGACTTCCGCCTGTGGGTCTGCCTGCACGAGGAGACCCACCGCACCCAGTTCACGGCCGTGCCCTGGCTGCGCGACCACCTCGAGGGTGAAATCCAGTCGTTCTTGGCGGAGACCGACGTCGACCCCATGACGTTTCTGGAGCGCATCCGGGAGGCCGCCCAGTCCCTCGCCGGCGGGCGTCCCGAGGGCGAGGAGGACGACGGCGGGCGCTCCTTCGTGGAGCTGGTGCAGACCCCGGCCCAGCGCGAGATCCTCGGCCGCCTCACCGCCGTGATGTCCCTGTTGGAGGGCCACGCCGACTACGTCATGGACGGCGTCGGCCCCAGCGTCGTGCCGTCGGTCGCCGAGATCCGCGAGAAGTTCCAGCAGCGCCGCGCCAAGGGTGCCTCCCGGCTCGACCAGGCACTGCGCAAGCTGCTCGGTCTGGACGCCAAACTCCGGCAGTACCGGGACGGCGAGCGCTTCGTGAGGGCCGTCGTCGACGAGGTCGGCATCGACGGCTTCAACCGCGCGTGGACCTCGCCCAACACCCTGCCCACCAAGACGGAGATCGCCAAACCGGCGGACTGGATCGCACGGGTGCACCGCAAGGCCGAGTCGTGAACGGCACGAGTGGGCCGTGAAACGAATCCGGCCGACGGCAGGAGAACGCCACTCCAATCACCCGTCCGAGGGACCGTGGGGCATGCGTAGGCGTGCAATGCTCAGGGAACGGCCCGCTTCTGTCACCATCTACACACTCTGAGTGACCGAATCTCGGGCTCACCCCCCGAAAACTTCATGAAGGGAACCGGACATGGGTCCCCATCCTGCGGTCGCGGCGATACGCCTGGCGGTTCGCCGCGTCCTCCACGACATCCTGAACGACCGATCGACCTCCGGCGAGCACCCGGACCAGACAGCCGAGCGGTTCCCCTCCCCGCTCGTGCTCGTCGCGTGCTCCGGCGGCGCCGACTCCATGGCGCTCGCCTCCGCGCTCGCCTTCGAGGCCCCCAAGCTCGGCATCCGGGCCGGCGGCATCACCGTCGACCACGGACTCCAGGTCGGCTCCGACCTCCGCGCCGCCGAGGTCGTCCTGCGAATGCGCGGCCTCGGCCTCGCACCCGCCGAGTCCGTCGCCGTGAGCGTGGGCCGTGAGGGCGGACCCGAGGCCGCGGCCCGCGACGCCCGCTACGCCGCCCTCGACGCCGCCGCCCGAGGCCACGGCGCCGCCGCGATCCTGCTCGGCCACACCCGCGACGACCAGGCCGAAACCGTCCTGCTGGGGCTCGCCCGCGGTTCCGGCATCCGCTCCCTGTCCGGCATGGCCGCGGTCTCGGGGGCCGACGGCCGTTACCGGCGCCCCTTCCTGCACCTCGACCGGCAGACCGCCCGCAAGGCCTGCATGGTCCAGTCCCTGCCCGTCTGGGACGACCCGCACAACGCCGACCCCGCCTACACCCGCTCCCGGCTCCGGCACGAAGGCCTGCCCGCCCTGGAGAAGGCCCTCGGCAAGGGTGTCGTCGAGGCGCTCGCCCGCACGGCCCAGCTCTCCCGCGACGACGCCGACGCGCTCGACTCCTGGGCGAGCCAGGCGGACGCCTCGGTACGGGACGCCAAGGGCCTGCTCGAGTGCGCCAAGCTCTACGCGCTGCCGCCCGCCGTGCGCCGCCGGATCCTGCGTCGCGCCGCCATCGAGGCCGGCGCCCCGGCCGGTTCGCTGTTCGCGCGCCACATCGAGGAAGTCGACCGCCTGATCACCGGCTGGCGCGGCCAGGGAGCCATCAATCTCCCCGGCCGGGTCGTCGCCCAGCGGCAGGGTGGCAGACTGGTGATTCGGCAGGGCTGAATCCCGACCTCCCGGAGCGATCCTCCGGCGGCCGGTCCGGGCAGCCGGAGGCCGTAAGTGCGGGACGACCGAAAGTGATGCGGGTGGACGCGAAAGACATGGGTGCCGACCTCCAGCAGGTGCTCATCACCAAGGAAGAGATCGACGCGAAGCTGGCCGAGCTGGCCGCGAAGATCGACGCGGAGTACGCGGGCAAGGACCTGCTGATCGTCGGCGTCCTCAAGGGCGCGGTGATGGTCATGGCGGACCTCGCCCGGGCGCTGTCCACCCCCCTCACCATGGACTGGATGGCCGTGTCCTCCTACGGCGCGGGCACCCAGTCCTCCGGTGTCGTCCGGATCCTCAAGGACCTCGACACCGACATCAAGGGCAGGCACGTCCTGATCGTCGAGGACATCATCGACTCCGGCCTGACCCTGTCCTGGCTGATCAACAACCTCGGCTCCCGCGAGCCCGCGACCCTGAAGGTGTGCACGCTCCTGCGCAAGCCGGACGCCGCCAAGGTCGCCATCGACGTGGAGTGGGTCGGCTTCGACATCCCGAACGAGTTCGTCGTCGGCTACGGCCTCGACTACGCCGAGAAGTACCGCAACCTGCCGTTCGTGGGTACGCTCGCGCCTCACGTCTACGGCGGCTGAGCCACTTGGGCCAAGCCCAGTAGGACGATCGGGAACCCCGGCGGGTTCCGTGCCGTTGAAGCATGCAGAGACGGGTTTCCCAGCCGTCGAAACGGCTCCGTGCGGCTTCGGGCAACAATGCTGGGGTACCGTCAGAAGAACTGTCTTATCAAACTCACTATGGCAGGAGGGACGGGGCGACACCGCTCCGTATGGATGGACGTGAAGCGATACTTCCGTGGGCCGGTCATGTGGATCGTGCTGGCCGTCCTTGCCGTGGTCGTGTTGATGCAGGTCGTCGGCTCGTCCGGCGGCTACAAGACGGTGGACACCGGCCAGGTCGTTGCGGCGATCAATGACAACAGGGTCCAGTCGGCGAAGCTGACCACAGGCGACGAGCAGACCGTCAAGGTCGTCCTCAAGGACGGCCAGAAGGTCGATGGCAGCTCGAAGATCCAGGCGAGCTACATCGGTGACCAGGGTTCGACCCTCGCCGGCTCGCTGCAGACCAAGTACGAGCAGAAGCAGATCCCGGACGGCTACACGGTGTCGCCGTCCAAGCAGAACCCGTTCGTCGGTGTCCTGCTGTCGCTGCTGCCCTTCGTCCTCATCGTGGTCGTCTTCCTGTTCCTGATGAACCAGATGCAGGGCGGCGGCTCCCGGGTGATGAACTTCGGGAAGTCCAAGGCCAAGCTGATCACCAAGGACACCCCGAAGACCACCTTCTCCGACGTCGCCGGCTGTGACGAGGCCGTCGAGGAGCTCCAGGAGATCAAGGAGTTCCTCCAGGAGCCGGCCAAGTTCCAGGCCGTCGGCGCCAAGATCCCCAAGGGTGTGCTGCTCTACGGCCGCCCGGGTACCGGCAAGACCCTGCTCGCGCGCGCCGTCGCCGGCGAGGCGGGCGTCCCCTTCTACTCGATCTCCGGTTCGGACTTCGTCGAGATGTTCGTCGGTGTCGGTGCCTCCCGTGTCCGTGACCTGTTCGAGCAGGCCAAGGCGAACGCCCCGGCGATCGTCTTCGTCGACGAGATCGACGCGGTCGGCCGCCACCGCGGCGCCGGCCTCGGCGGTGGTCACGACGAGCGCGAGCAGACGCTGAACCAGCTGCTCGTCGAGATGGACGGCTTCGACGTCAAGGGCGGCGTCATCCTGATCGCCGCCACGAACCGCCCGGACATCCTCGACCCGGCGCTGCTGCGCCCCGGCCGTTTCGACCGCCAGATCGCGGTCGACCCGCCGGACCTGCAGGGCCGCATGGAGATCCTCAAGGTCCACCAGAAGGGCAAGCCGGTCGCGCCCGACGTCGACCTCTCCGCCGTCGCCCGCCGCACCCCCGGCATGACGGGTGCCGACCTCGCCAACGTGCTGAACGAGGCCGCGCTGCTCACCGCCCGCGGTGACCAGAAGCTGATCGACAACAAGGCGCTGGACGAGGCGATCGACCGCGTGGTCGCGGGCCCGCAGAAGCGGACCCGGATCATGTCGGACAAGGAGAAGAAGATCACCGCGTACCACGAGGGCGGCCACGCCCTGGTCGCGGCGGCCTCGCCGAACTCCGACCCGGTCCACAAGATCACGATCCTGTCCCGCGGCCGCGCCCTCGGCTACACGATGGTTCTCCCGGACGAGGACAAGTACTCGACCACGCGCAACGAGATGCTCGACCAGCTCGGCTACATGCTGGGCGGGCGCGCGGCCGAGGAGCTGGTCTTCCACGACCCGACCACCGGTGCCGCGAACGACATCGAGAAGGCCACCAACCTGGCCCGCGCGATGGTCACGCAGTACGGCATGACCGAGCGGCTCGGCGCCATCAAGTTCGGCGGCGACAACAGCGAGCCCTTCCTCGGCCGTGAGATGGCTCACCAGCGCGACTACTCGGAAGAGGTCGCCGCGCTGGTCGACGAAGAGGTCAAGAAGCTCATCGAGAACGCGCACAACGAGGCCTGGGAGATCCTGGTCGAGAACCGCGACGTGCTCGACCAGCTCGTCCTCCACCTGCTGGAGAAGGAGACCCTGGGCAAGGAGGAGATCGCCGAGATCTTCGCGCCCATCGTCAAGCGCCCGCCGCGGCCCGCGTGGACCGGCTCCTCGCGTCGCACCCCGTCCACCCGCCCGCCGGTGCTCTCCCCCAAGGAGCTGGCACTGACTAACGGTGCGAACGGCACGACGGCCGCGATCAGCACGGTCAAGTCCACCGCCACGGAGTCCGCCCCGGTGACGGACCAGACCCCGGAGGACCGCTCCGAGAGCTGATCGGCTTTCGGCCGATCCGGCCCGGAATGAACGCCGCGCCCACCAGGTTCTAGCCTGGTGGGCGCGGCGTTCGTATGTCCGCAAGACGACGTGTGGCCGCCGCCACGCGTCAGGCACAGGAACGAGGAACCAGATGACCGACCCCGTGACGCTGGACGGCGAGGGCCCCATCGGCGAGTTCGACGAGAAGCGCGCCGAGAACGCCGTACGCGAACTCCTCATCGCGGTCGGCGAGGACCCGGACCGCGAGGGTCTCAGGGAGACGCCGGCGCGGGTGGCGCGGGCGTACAAGGAGATCTTCGCGGGACTGTGGCAGCAGCCCGAGGACGTGCTGACCACGACCTTCGACCTGGGACACGACGAGATGGTCCTGGTGAAGGACATCGAGGTCTACAGCACGTGCGAGCACCATCTGGTCCCGTTCAGGGGCGTCGCCCACGTCGGCTACATCCCGTCCGTCTCCGGGAAGATCACCGGCCTGTCCAAGCTGGCCCGGCTGGTGGACGTCTACGCCCGCAGGCCGCAGGTGCAGGAGCGCCTCACCACGCAGATCGCGGACTCCCTGATGGAGATCCTGGAGCCGCGGGGCGTCATCGTGGTCATCGAGTGCGAGCACATGTGCATGTCCATGCGCGGCATCCGCAAGCCGGGCGCGAAGACCATAACGTCCGCCGTGCGCGGTCAGCTGCGGGACGCGGCGACGCGCAACGAGGCCATGAGCCTGATCATGGCGCGCTGAGCCCCGCCCCGGGGGAGCCGGCGGTCACGCCGCCGGCTCCGCTCCCGGGTGGTTCTCGTCCTCGTCCTCCGGGAGCTTGCAGACGCGCTCCAGGAACAGGGCCGCCGCTATGACGCCGATGCCGGCCAGCACCGAGAAGCCGGCGTAGACGGCCTGGTCGCGGCGGGTCGGTATGTCGAGGAGCTCCAGCAGCAGGACGCCCGTGCCGCCGTACATACCGGCGACGAGCGCGGCGACCAGCGCGCTGGCCTGGGCGAAGACGACCGCGCGGGCCGCCATGAGCGGATCGACGCCCTTCGCCCCGGGGCGCCGCTCGCGCTGGGCCTTGAAGCGGGCGCGCAGCGAGAGCGCCGTCGCCAGCAGCACCACCGCGATCAGCGCGAGGACGATGGGCGCGGCCAGGGGGACGCTGGGGAGTGTCCCGATCGAGTTCCAGAGGCGGGCCCCCGCCCAGGACAGGATTCCGGCCACGACGAACACGCCGACCAGCACCCTGATGCGCAGCTCTCTCACGGTGTCCCTTCAGTTCCCCCGGACCGTCCCCGGACTGTGGTCGTCTTGACCTTAACGACTACTCGGGCAGTCGGAGTTCCAGGTCGCCGCGAGCCGCGACGCCTTCGCGGGTGACGGCCGAGAGGAGATCGGCCACGGGACCGAGGCCGGGCAGCTGGGCCTGGGGGTCCACGTCGTGCCAGGGGGCGAGCACGAAGGCGCGCTCGTGGGCGCGGGGGTGGGGCAGCGTGAGCTGGGGGTCGTCGGAGGTGACGTCGGCATAGGCGACGATGTCGACGTCCAGGGTGCGCGGGCCCCAGCGCTCGTCGCGGACCCGGTTGAAGGCCTCCTCGACGGCGTGCGCCCGCTCCAGCAGCGAGGAGGGGGGCAGGGTGGTCTTCAGGGCCACGATCGCGTTGAGGTACGACGGCTGGCTGCCGGGGGCCACGCCCCACGGCTCGGTCTCGTACACCGGCGAGACGGCCTTCACGCGGACGCCCGGCGTGTCCTCCAGGGCGTCGACGGCGCCTTGGAGGGTCTCCAGGCGGTTGCCGAGGTTGGAGCCGATGGAGATGACGGCCCACTTCGGGTTCTGCAGGGTCGTGTCGGCCGCGTCCACCTGCTCGACGACCGAGGCGGGCACCGGCTGGACGGTCGGGTCGCTCTGACCCTGGAGGAAGGATCGGGTCATACTCGGCTCCGGGTGATGGTGACGGTCACGTCGTCGAAGGGGACGGTGATCGGCGCGTCGGGCTTGTGCACGCAGACCTCGACCTCGTCGACCCCTTCGTGTTTGAGGCAGGTCTGGGCGATCCGCTCGGCGAGGGTCTCGATGAGGTTCACCGGTTCGCCCTCGACCACGGCCACGACCTCCTCGGCCACGATGCCGTAGTGCACGGTCCTCGCCAGGTCGTCGTCTGCCGCGGCCGGCCGGGTGTCCAGGCCGAGCACGAGGTCGACGATGAAGGTCTGGCCCTCCTCGCGCTCCTTGGGGAACACACCGTGGTGCCCGCGGGCCTTCAGGCCGCGCAGCGCGACACGATCCACGCGAATCACTCCTGCAATCGTCGGGAACGACCGGCCCGTACCGCGTGCGGGCGGCACACCGGTCACTGACGAATCTACCTGCGGGCACCGACAGAACCGGGCTCCAGGGGCGTGGGCCCGGGCCGGGACCGAGAGGGTTCACCGCCTGTTTTCCCCAGGGAACCAGGCCGCGTCACGGGCTGGTAGCCGCTCATACCCAGCGGTAGGTGATTCCAACCACTTCTTGGTCCCAGTGGGCCCGCTGTGGGGCGCCTACCCGCTCAGGCGAGAGGGTCGTCGTCCGGATTCACGCCATTTACACCGCTCTCGCCGTCGTCCGAGTCCTCCGTCTCGGCCAGGACGGGCGAGGCATGGTGCGACCAGAGCTTCCAGCCCCCGGGTGTGCGCCGGAACACGTTCGTGGCGACGACGAGCTGGCCGACCAGGGGGCCGAGTTCGCCGCCGTCGGCCGGGGCGGGCCCGCCGCTGAGGATGTTCTCGGTGCAGGTCACGAGCGCGGTGTCGCCGGTGACGGAGACGTGCACGTCGGTGAGGAAGAACTGGATGTAGTCGGTGTTCGCCATGATCAGGGCGTACGACCTGAGGACCTCGCCGCGGCCGGTGAGCACCGGCCACCCGGGGTGCACGCAGGAGATCACGCCGGCGTCCGCCGGGTCGTGGTACTCCTCGTCCACGCCCAGGTCGGCGGGGGTGAGCCAGAGCGAGGAGACCACGTCGAAGTCACCGCTCTCCAGCGCTTCGTAGAAGGCGGTGTTCGCCGCCTCGACCTGCTCGACGTCGGTATGGGGGGCGCTCACCGGTCTCCGTCCGCCCCGGGTCCGCCACCGGACCCCGGCGTGTGGCCGGTTTCACGCGCCCCGGGCGAGCTGCCGGCCCCCGGCGCGGAAGGCGTCGTACGCGCCCCCTCGACGGCCCGCGCGACCCGTACCGCGTCCGCGGTGGCGCGTACCTCGTGGACGCGCACGGCCCACGCGCCGGCGTGCGCGGCGAGCGCGGACACGGCGGCGGTGGCGGCGTCGCGCTCCCGGGCCGGCGGGGGAGCACCCTGCGGGCCCGCGAGCACCCGGCCGAGGAACCGCTTGCGGGACGCGGCCACGAGCAGGGGGTGACCGAGGGCGTGCAGGCGGTCGAGGTGGGCGAGCAGGGTGAGGTCGTGGTCGGCCTCCTTGGAGAAGCCGAGGCCGGGGTCGACGACGATCCGGTCGGGCGCGATGCCGCCGGCCAGGACGGCCTCCACGCGCGCGTGGAGTTCGCCGACGACTTCGGCGACGACGTCCTCGTAGGCGCCCGCGACGTTGCCGCCGTCGAGGAAGCCGCGCCAGTGCATGACGACGAAGGGGGCGCCCGCGTCGGCGACGACCGGGATCATCTCCGGATCGGCGAGGCCGCCGCTGACGTCGTTGACCAGGGCGGCGCCGGCCGCCAGCGACTGCGCGGCGACGGAGGCGCGCATGGTGTCGACGGAGACGGCCACGCCTTCGGAGGCGAGACCGCGGACCACGGGGATGACGCGCCGCAGTTCCTCGGCCTCGTCCACGCGGGTGGCGCCCGGACGGGTGGACTCACCGCCGACGTCGACCAGGTCCGCGCCCTCGGCGACCAGGTCGAGGCCGTGCTTGACGGCGGCGGTCGTGTCGAACCAGCGGCCGCCGTCGGAGAAGGAGTCGGGGGTGACGTTCACGACCCCCATGACCGCGCACCGGTCCCATGCCGGAAGGCCCGCCACCAGGCCACGCCCGCTGTGGTTGTTCATACGTTCAGCGTAGGCCCAGGGTGGCGGCGGAACGCGCCGCGGCCCTGGCGGAGGCCCCCGGGGGGAGGGGGGCTTCCGCCAGGGCCAGTCCTCGGTCGTGCCCGTCGCGGGTGTCAGGCCGCTCTGACGTCCCGGTCGGGCACGGCGTGCGCGCACGGCCGCTGGGCGGCCGCGCGGCGGCGGCGCATGAAGCGCGGCAGCGGCAGGGCGAGGTTGACGAAGCCCTCGGCCTGCATGACCGCGAAGCCGATGCGCGGCAGGTCGGTCGTGGCGCGGTAGACCATGAACCGCGGCTCCCAGCGGGGCTGGAACTTGGCGTTGAACTTGTACAGCGACTCGATCTGGAACCAGCGCGAGAGGAAGACCAGCAGACCGCGCCAGGCGCGCAGCACCGGACCGGCGCCGATCTTCTCCCCGCGCGCGAGGGCGGAGCGGAACATCGCGAAGTTCAGCGAGACACGCGTGACGCCGAACTTCGGAGCGGCCTGCAGGGCGGCGACGATCAGCAGCTCGTTCATGCCCGGGTCGGCGCTGCGGTCACGGCGCATCAGGTCCAGCGAGGCGCCGTCCGTGCCCCAGGGCACGAAGTGCAGGATCGCCTTCAGGTCGCCGTACTCGCCGGGCACGTCGTCCGTCTTGTGGGCGGTGGCGATCAGGCAGTCGCCGTCGGCGGGGTCGCCGACGCGGCCGAGGGCCATGGAGAAGCCGCGCTCGGTGTCGGTGCCGCGCCAGTCCTCCGCGGCGTGGCGGATGCGCTCCAACTCGGGTTCGCCGAGGTCACGGATGCGCCGTACTCGGGTTTCGTAGCCGGCCCGCTCGATGCGCTTGACCATCTGGCGCACGTTGCGCATCGCGCGTCCGGCGAGTGAGAAATCCGCCACGTCCACCACCGCCTCGTCGCCCAGCTCCAGGGCGTCCAGGCCGGTCTCGCGGGTCCACACCTCACCGCCGGTCTCCGAGCAGCCCACGACCGCGGGCGTCCAGGAGTGGGCCTTGGCCTCGTCCATGAAGCGCTCGATCGCGCCGGGCCAGGCCTCGACGTCGCCGATCGGGTCGCCGCTGGCGAGCATCACGCCGGAGATGACGCGGTAGGTGACCGCGGCCTTGCCGCTGGGCGAGAAGACGACCGCCTTGTCGCGGCGCAGCGCGAACTGGCCGAGGGAGTCGCGGCCGCCGTGCTTGTCCAGCAGGGCCCGCAGCCTGACCTCGTCCTCCTCGGTGAGGCGGGCGGCCGGGTGTTCGGGCCGGAAGGCCAGGTAGACGGTGGTGACCGCGGTGATCCAGCCGAGCGCCCCGAGGGAGAAGGCGACGGTCCAGGAGGTGCTGCCCGTGTAGTCGACCGGGCCCTCGAAGCCGAACAGGCCGTAGACGACGTGCGTCAGGCGGTCGGCGAGGCTCGGGTCGCCGACCGTCCGGTCTGGGTGGACGCTCACGATGACGAGCCCGAGGACGAGTGAACCGGCGCTCATGAGAACGAAGTTGGCGAGCGCGCGCCAGCGGCTGCGCGGGTCGGGCAGGGCCGCGAACTCGCCCCGGTGACGCAGCAGCGGTACGAGCAGTACGACCGCGATGAGCACGCCGGCCAGCGAGTGCCGGTAGGCGAACTGGGCCGCCGCGCCCGCCGGGAGCAGCGCGACCGCCGCGCGCCACGCCCGGCGCTTGCGCCGTTTGAGCCCGTGCGCGAGCAGCAGCAACAGGACGCCCGCGCTCAGCGACAGCGCCGCGGCGAAGGGCCCGAAGGAGCCCGGCAGCACCTCGGCTATGGCGTGCATACGGCTGTGCCGGAAGCGCGGGAACACGCCCGCGGCAATGTCGAGGACGCCCACGAGCGCGGCCGCCCTGCTCACCAGGGTGGGAACGGCCTCGGGGCGCGGGCCGCGCAGTATGCGCCGCGCCCGGCTTGATCGGCCCGGAACCTCGCCCGACATTTCCCCATCTATCCTGACAGACATCGCATCCCGTAGTTCTGCGAGAGACCTTGAACCCGGGCCCGATCGGGCATCCGGCGACATTGCGCCCTCTAGGACGGTGTCTTGGGGAGAGAGGTTCACTCCCCACCGGAAAGTCGGGTCAAAGGCCAAGGAAAGCCCCGGGCAAGACCTCGCAACAGAGCGAGCGTCCGGCACGGGCGGAGAACGCAGGCAGGAAGCAGCCCATGGGTCTCACGAGCAACAAAGTGCTGGTGCTGGCGATTCTGGTCGCCGCCGTGCTGTTCGGCAGCACGGTGTGGCTGTGGCCGCGGCTCGCCCGGCAGAGCTGGCGTGCCGTCAGCGGGCGGATCGGTCTCATGCTGAGCACCCAGTTGGCGCTCATCGCCTCGATGGGGCTCGCCGCCAACCAGTCCTTCGGGTTCTACGCCAGCTGGGCGGACCTGTTCGGTCAGGAGACGGGCCAGGGGGTGGTCGTGGACCACATAGCGGCCGGTGGTGGTGGTCCGATCCAGGTCGTCTCGACCTCCCGGGTGCTGGGGGTGAGCAGCGGGCTGCCGCAGGTGGCGGGGCAGGTCCAGAAGGTGGACAT
>NZ_JBVJTD010000002.1:751298-801144 GCF_055605965.1 Streptomyces sp. NPDC037126 | reverse complement strand
AGCCAGGCCGAAGCCCGCTACCGATGCGGTGTTCTGGGCTGCGACGCCGTCGAACGTCCGGCGCGCTGGTGCCAGCACAACGAGACCTTCTGCACCATCCTCTCCCAGGCACCCGCCGCAAGCGCCGCGGCCGAACAGCTGTGGAACGTCGAGAAGGACCTCCTCGGCCTCGGCCAACTCGACTCCTGCAAGGGCGGCGACCCCGTCGCCTGCCTCCAACTCGGCGAAGACCTCGTTCTCAGCTCCAAGTTCAAACTCCTCGAACGCGGAATGGAAGCGCTGCAAGATTTGCGCTTCAAGCGGTACGCGACGAGCTGCACCCAGTGCTTCCCGGCCGGCACCAAGGTCCTCATGGCCAACAGCCATACCAAGGATATAGAGACCGTCCACCCCGGTGACAGCCTTCTGGCCACCGATCCGCTCACCGGCCGCACCGCAGCCCGCAGGGTCAGCCGTCTCATCATCACTGATGGCGACAAGCACTTCGACGAACTCACCATCGCCACCCCGGACGGCCCCAGGAAACTCACCGCCACCTACGAGCACCCCTTCTGGAGCCCCTCAGCGCACCACTGGGTCAAGGCCCACGACCTCACACCCGGCAGCACGCTCCTCAGCACCCACGGCACCACCGTCCACGTCGAAGCCAACCGCGCCTTCGACCAGCACACCCGCACCTACAACCTCACCGTCGACGATCTCCACACGTACTATGTCCTGGCTGGGAATACGCCCGTGCTGGTACACAACAGTGCCTGTGGTGTCACACGCGTTCCCAATCTCCAGGGGAAGAGCCTCGCTGACGCCGAGCAAGAGCTGTTCAGTCAAGGCTTCACATTCACATCGGAGACCAAAGGTGGATACCGTCGCTATGACAACTCGGACGGTAGTCAGATTTGGATCAGGCCGAACGGGGAAGTGATGAGGCTCGGTCCTTCGATCGATCCTGGTCCCAATCAAAGGAATTACCGACAGAGGTACGACCCGAACGGCCAGGTTACGCAAGACCATGAGACTGGGGAGATGGTGATCCGATGAGTTCGCTTCAAAAGTTCCTCGAAGCTGGCCCCCGTTGCCAGGGATACTTCCTGGATCGGCTCTCGCTTGAGCGCATCGACGACCTTGACGCGCTGGAGATGGGGCTGCGCTGGGGTCCGGAGAAGCCGGATATGACGCTCTCCTTTCGCGACGTCTATTTCTGTTCAGTCGAACGACCTCCGGGCCCTGGTGCCGCGCCACTGGATCGGGTGACGGCAACGCTGCTGGAGCCGAGCGATTCCCCTTGGCCAGAGGGACTGCCCCTTGAACTGTGCCGTTCTTCGTCGTTGCCGGCATTGATCTGGTTCCGAGTGGAAGGTCCGGTTCAAGTCAGCGTACTTGCGGCGATCGCAAGCGCATCGCTTGAGATCATGTAGAGGACTGATTACACCCTGAAGCACCGCCAGGCGATGATGTTCTCCAGGCGTCGTCAGTACGCGGACTTGCCAGCAGGGCGAATAGCGTGACGGTCGAGGCCGTGACTCAGCAGGGATCTTGATCGTCGCGTTGGTGAGTTCACTCGCCAGCTCACGGCAGAAGAGCCCTGTTGGGTCGCGACATCGCCAGCAGTCCTCTGCAGGACCCAGCGCATCGCCCGCAATGGCGTCGAGTTCTCACAAACGGCTGGGAACATGCGTGAGAGATCGTCAGACCAAACGACAGGGCTCAAAGGCGCGCATGCAACGGAGTTCCATGAGCGGCAGACAGGCGTGGCTGCGACAACAGGGCTCGGTTGCCTCGATCCGGGTCGACACCAAGCTCCCGCACGCTCGCCCGTAGCGGCCATCAGGGCCAACCGGCGTTCAGGCCGGAAGTATTCGGCGCAGGGGCACGGGAGTGATCACGGTGCGGAAGCCGTCCATTGAGATGGCGGCGGGGTGGGGCTTGCCCGGCTCCACTCTTTGTGGTCGATGACCGAGCATTCCGTCAAGTTGTGGACCCGACATACCGAGAACCCTCACGGGCTGTCGGCGTTCATCCGTCAGCCCGCGGCCCTGCGAACGGCTTGCTTGCACAGTGGGATCCACGGCTGACTGCCAGGTCGTGTAGGTGGAGTCGCCCTTGCGCCACCACCTCGATGCATTGTCGTACGTGATCGTGATGCCCAGGCCTCGTAGAGAGGCTCCTTCTTCTCGGCGTCGGCGGTCTGAATGCGTTGTGCGATGCCTCCGAGCCTCTCAGTGATCTCCCGGATCTGGTCGGCGGTGAGGGGTTCTTCCTTCTTCCGGGTGACGGCGGGGAGGACGTCGAGTTTCTTCTGGGCTGCTTCTTTGTCGCGTTTACCGCTACGAGCCCTTTTCGCGGGCGAGGCGCAGGACCAGGGTGCGGATTGACCGGACGGTGGATGGGCGTCCGCATCGCCTCGGGACGCAGGTCGCGGCATGGTGGCGCTTGAGCAGGTTGCGGTGCCAGCGCACACGCCCCGGCGGTCCTGAGCACGCGCGGGCAGCCGTCCGCGCAGCTGACAAAGGTCATCAATCTGCCTCAAGGCGGGGGAGGCCTTTCGGCTGCCGATGCCCGGCTTGGAGCGGCCGAGAAGCGCCGCCGGGAGCGGTTCTGCGTCGCCGCAGGCACCCATGGCTGGCACCAGCAAGTCCGAGATCAGTCCGGTTGATTCGGGCTGAACCGCAGGGTGCCGAGCCCTAGACTTCGGCAGTGAACGCCGACGACGTCTGGCCGTTGCGCGCCCCGCAAGGAGGAGATCGCATGCAGGACCCTTCGGACTCGATGGGGATCGTCGAGCCTGAGGAGAACGGTCAGAGCCTTACTGCCGACTCACCTGTTGCGGACGATCCGACACCCGACTCGGACATCGACTCAACGACGGCATCGACGGTCCTGGCGGAGGTGCTCCCAGGGGTTGCTGTCGTCTTCGGTGAAGTCCCGGTGGAACTTAAGCCCGATCTCCTCGACTTTGGACTGGTGTCTGCCGCCGACCGCAAGCGCATCTCCACAGTCCTCGCCTCGATCGGAAACATGGCAGGCGCGGCCGGCAACCTCGCAAACGCATTCGCCAGCGCGCAGGGCCTCTACAGGATCAGCGACGCAACCCAGGCTCTACTGAGGGCCGGAGCAACGCTCGCCGTCAAGGATGGCGCGAACCTCGGAACGGTGATCTCCTCCAGCCGCTTCATCGCTCAAGCCCGCTTCATCCCCGTGGCCGAGGTGAGCGCGGTGCAGACCGCGGCTTCCATCGGGCCGACGCTGGCCATGATCGGCCTTCAGATGCAGTTGAGCGAGGTCACAGGCCTTGTAAGGACCAACATCGCGCTGACAAGCCAGGTACTGACAACCATCCGCAACGAGCAGTGGGCCGAACTGACGGGCCTCGTCGCCACCGTCGATCGCGCAGTCGACCACGCCCGAGAGGTCGAATCGGTCCCCACTACCCTGTGGCACAAGGTCGCGGATAGGGAGGCGGACCTGGAGAAGCAGCTTGAGCTGTACCGACTCAACGTCCGCGACCACATCGGGCAGATCCATGAGCTCGACCTGCATGGCCGCCGTGAGTACCTCCAGACGAATGCTGCGGCGATCTTCTTCGACGCCAACGCCCTTCTGTCTTCCCTCAAGGCATGGACCGGATACCAGGCGCTCCACGCCGCGCGGGCAAGAGCTGCTGGACCCGACGACGTCGGCGAGGCGCGGCTCGTCGCCATCATTGCGCGCGACTCTCGTGAAGAGTTCGCCTCCGCTCTTGCTGAGTCGACTAGCCTCGTCGACTCGCTGACGCGGGAGCTACGAATCATTGCCGAGCTTCCCGGTCGCGACACGCTGCCACTGTCGGGGAAGCGGAGAGACTCGAACGCAGCCCGCCAGATCTCCGCCCGTCTTCTGGAGGCGATCGAGCCTCTTGCCGACGCTCTCCATCCGCCGGCCCCTCCACTTGAGGCTCCCGGCGTCGTCTGCGCGCCCAAGTCGCTGGCTCTCGAGCCGTACCTTCGCATCCTGCGATGGTTCCTCGAGGACGGGGAGACCCTACGTGTCCTCGGCTTCCCCGACGAGCTCGATGCCTCCGATCCCATTTCTGCGATCTTCGGTGGAGCGAAGGGGATGTTGGCGGCAGCGATGGACAAGGCCCCGGTGAAGACACTAGTCGCCGTCACGGATCGCCGCGTCATCACGGCCAGTACGAACGCATTGCTTGAGCAAGGCGAGATCCGTCAAGTCATCCCGATCGATCGGGTGCGATACGTCCGTCCGGCAACCACACAGGACAAAGGCGCGCGCTTGGCGATCGACCTCATCACGCGCGACGAGAACATCCGGTGGCACTTCCACGCTGACATCAACAGCACTCAAGTGGACGCGCTTGCCGCCGTGCTCGCCGAGTCGATGACGATCCCGGACATTGAACGCGATGAGCTTCAACGGCGGCGCTACGCTTCCATCGAGGCGGGCAAAAAGGGCGAAAGCACGGGCACGACATCTACGGAATCGACTGGATCCGAGGCCAGAGCCTGCGATGCCGAATAGGCCTCGAGCCGATGGACGAGGGGCCACACCGAGCGCACGTACCGAGCCTGGTCACGTACGACGGTAGGCATGGGTGCCAGAGGCAGGCACGTTACATGAAGCGGCGGGTGAGCAGTTTCCCGCGTGATCCATGCTCACTCGCTCCCCATTGGCGGGCAGAGGTGTACGGTCGACCGGCGCAGACACCGACGCCACCCCGCCGATCGCGTCCGCACCCGTCTCCGGGAAGCCTCGAAACGCCCGCTCATCGGCAGATGAGTGCGTGGTCCGCCGGGCCCAGCCGACCGGCCGTTGCCTTGTAGCCGTCCGGACGTCGCAGCCACCGTGTCGACCACCTGGGCCAGTGCGCGGGTGTGCCGGGCCGGTTCGCTGGTGACGCAGGCGATCTGCTCGGCCCGCGCGCCCCCTGCAGCCCCCGCCCGAGCTACGTCAGGGGCTGTCCCCCCCCCTCAACTCCGTGCTGGCTGCAGTGACTCGCCTCGGTAGGTGCAGCCGGACACGCGGCGTTGATCGGGAAGTGGCGGGAGGGGAACCACTCTGTCAACTCCCGAACTGGAAGTGATGAACCGTGAGGGTTGAAATCGATGGCGCAAGGATTTGCTCTGCAGAGGATGTTCACGAGTTCTTGTCGCGATCCCTAAATTTCGGCCAGTACTATGGTGCCAATCTGAGCGCCCTGTGGGATCGACTGACCACAGACGTGAAACGACCGATCGAGATCATCTGGACAAATTCGGAACTCAGTAGAGCAGCGCTCGGCGAGAGTGAATTCGAGAAGATTCGCGATCTCCTTCTCCGAGTTCAGGAACAGGATCGAACCTTCGGATGGTCCGAGCGCTTCTCCATCACTTTCGAATAGCATGTGCCGTGCCCCACAGGGCTATTCAGGTGGGGCACGGCGACCACACGCGTACGCCGAGCGTGATCTCTCCGGCGGTGACGCAGGCGAGTCTGAGGTCGACGGTCTGCCGCAAGGGTGACTGCACCTCCGGCGTGCGTCCCTCCACCTATGTGACGGGCAAAAAGAAGAAGCTGAACGCCGCCTCGTACGGTTTCACCGGCCGTAGGGGGATGCCGAGCGTGACCAACCCCAACTATCCTCGCAACTTGTGGGTGGAGTTGGCAGATCCGGCCCACCGGGAAGGGTGCCGGGGTGAACAACAGGAAGGATCCGGCGGAGACGAAGCTACACACCGCTGTCTGCTCCGGGAAGATCACTCTGGCCCAGGCGCAGCAGTCGATCGTCACCGACTGGACCACCGCACTGAGCACACTCCACCTCGACTGACCTGCCAGCGAGAGAAGCCCAGGCGACGCACGCCAGGGGCCAGCCTTGGCCGCCGACATGGCTGTCGGAAAAGGCTGTTACCGCCGGTGCCGGCTTGCTGCCCGTGCATGCGCGCCCACCACGCCTGCGCCGCGAAGGCCCTGGAAGTCCAGGTCGAGCCGGGCTGGGAGTTCTGGGGGTGGGTCGGGCGCACTCTGGTGCCCGGGCCCGCACTGTCGCCGTCGCCCCGGCGTAGCTGCGGCCAGTATCCGCCCCGGTGGACAACGCGTCGGGGAAGTTGTGGGACGGCGCCCAGGACGCACAGCACGCCTTCGGCGACATCGATGGGCGCCGGCCCGCTGTCATGGTGTGCACGACGCGCTCAGCCTGGCACTCCCGGCCGAGAAGGTGAGCGTCCGCCCTCTGACCCATCACCGCCCTCAGCCCCAGCCGGTCCACGTCTACCCCTACGGAGATCCTGTTGGTGGCGAGCAACACGTCCAGCACGTCCGCCATCGGGAGCTGCCGTTCGACCTCCTTGAGTCGCCGGGAGATGTCGCTGGCGTTCGCCCGGCTGCATCAACTCCGTGAGCGTGTCCGCGCGGCGTTCCTTCACCCCGTCCCGGACGGCCAGGTGCTCCAGGCGGTGCAGCAGCAGCCGGCCGCGGGCAGTTGCCACTACCGCTAGGAGGGCGGTGAGCCGCTGGAGGACCACACGTGCACCCCGGGTGCGCTCTCTCCGGCGGTGACGCAGGCGAATCTGAAATCGACGGTCTGCCGCAAGGGCGGCTACACCTCCGGCGTGCGCCCCTCCGCCTACGTGACCGGCAAGGAGAAGAAGCTGAACGCCGCCTCGTACGGCTTCACCGGCCGCGTGGGAGATGCCGAGTACGACCACCTGATCAGTCTGCAGCTGGGCGGTGACCCCAACGATCCTCGCAACCAGTGGGTGGAGTCGGCAGACCCGGGCCACCGGAAGGGGGCCGGGGTGAACAACAAGAAGGACCCGGTGGAGACGAAGCTGCACACTGCTGTCTGCTCCGGGAAGGTCACCCTGGCTCAGGCGCAGCAGGCGATCGTCGCTGACTGGACCACGGGGGGACTGAACAGCGGAAGCAGGGTGTGTCGATCCGTGCCATTGACTTCGTGCCCCAGGATGGCCGGGCGAAGGCCCGGTTGGCACCGACGGCGACGAACAGAGCCGAACATAGGCATGGAGAGCGTCCGCCGGGACATGCGCGAGGAGTGATACGCGTTGGAATGGTTGTCCTGATCTTGTTCACCGGGCTCGCGGCTCTACTTGCCGCCGTCGGTGTTTCGCCCTACTGGCTCTTCGCGGCAGTACCGCTCACGTTCCTTGGCCTGCTGGGTGCCTGGGATTTGCTGCAACGCCGGCATTCAGTGCTGCGCAACTATCCTGGGCTGGGTCATGCCCGTTTCCTCCTGGAGCGGATCCGGCCGGAGCTCCAGCAGTACTTCATCGAGCGGAACTACGACGGGCGCCCCTTCGACCGGGATGTGCGCAGCATCGTCTACGAGCGGGCGAAGGGCACTGATGCGGAGGAGCCGTTCGGCACCGAGCGGGACCTGTACCGGCCCGGTTACGAGTACCTGGTTCCCTCGATGGCCCCGTGCCCGGTCCCCGAGACACCACCGCGGGTACGGATCGGCGGGCCGGACTGCGAGCGGCCCTACGACATGGCGTTGCTGAACGTGTCGGCGATGAGCTTCGGATCACTGTCGTCGAACGCGATCCTCGCTCTCAACGGCGGCGCCGCTGCGGGAGGTTTCGCCCATGACACCGGCGAGGGCGGCCTCTCGGAGTACCACCTGCGGCCGGGCGGTGACCTCGTGTGGGAGATCGGCACGGGATACTTCGGCTGCCGTACCCGCGAGGGCGACTTCGACGCCGACGAGTTCGCCGCGAAGGCGGCGCACGATCACGTGAAGTGCGTGTCCCTGAAGCTGTCGCAGGGGGCCAAACCTGGCATCGGAGGGGTCCTGCCGGGAGCGAAGGTCAACGCGGAGATCGCGAAGGTGCGGGACGTACCGGAGGGACGGACGGTGATCTCGCCGCCTTACCACAAGGTGTTCTCCACCCCTCGCGAACTCGTGCGCTTCATCGCTCGTATGCGGGAGTTGGCGGGCGGCAAGCCCACCGGGTTCAAACTCTGTGTGGGCTCGCGCAGGCAGTTCCTCGCCGTGTGCAAAGCCATGCTGGCGGAGGGTACCGGTCCCGATTTCATCGTCGTGGACGGCGGCGAGGGCGGGACGGGCGCGGCGCCCCTGGAGTTCGCCGACCATGTGGGCACCCCGCTCACGGAGGGGCTGCTGACGGTGCACAACGCCCTCGTCGGCGCGGGGCTTCGCGACCGGATCAAGGTCGGTGCCAGCGGCAAGATCGCCACCGGGGCCGACCTGGTCAAACGGCTGGTGCAAGGCGCCGACTACGGCAACGCCGCGCGAGCCATGATGTTCGCCGTCGGCTGCATCCAGGCGCAGCGCTGCCACACCAACACCTGCCCCACGGGAGTCACGACCCAGGACCACCGGCGTGCCCGCGCCCTCGACGTCCGCGACAAGACTCCGCGTGTTCAGCGGTTTCAGGAAGCGACCGTTGCCGGCGCGCTGCAGATCATGGCGTCCATGGGCGTCACCGACCCTGCACAGCTGCGTCCGCACATGCTCCACCGACGGATCGACCCCACCACCGAACGCTCCTACGAGGAGCTGTACGAGTGGCTCGAGCCAGGGCAGTTGCTCGCCGAGCCGCCCGCCTCCTGGGCGGCGGACTGGAACGCCGCCGATCCGGACCGCTTCACCGTATGAGCGGTACGTGTGACCCAGTTGCCTGTATCTGTGACCGGAGGATTACGTGGCCCGTACTGTTGCCCGCGTCATTGTGGACGCGCTGAGCGAGCTCGGCGTGCGCCAGGTGTTCGGCGTCGTCGGAGACGCCCTCAATCCGCTGACGGACGCCATCCGCATCACCGAGGGGCTGGAGTGGGTGGGCTGCCGGCACGAAGAGGCGGCTGCGTTCGCCGCGAGTGCCCAGTCCCAGCTCAGCGGCACCCTTGGCGTCTGCATGGGGACAGTGGGACCCGGCTCCGTCCACCTGCTCAACGGACTGTACGACGCGGCCAAGAGCCGTACCCCGGTCCTGGCCATCGCCGGCCAGGTCCCGCTCGCGGAACTCGGCAGCGACTACTTCCAGGAAGTCGACAACGACACCCTCTTCAGCGACGTGTCCGTCTTCCGCGCGACCATCACCTCCCCCGACCAGCTCCCGCAGATGCTGGAAACAGCGGTACGCAGCGCACTGGGCCGCAAGGGTGTGGCTGTTCTGACGGTGCCGGGCGACCTGGGCGAGCGTGAACTCGGTACCGACCGGCCCGCGCGGTTCTCCCTGAACGCTCCGCTCACGCGACCGGAGGAGCCCGCCGTACGACGGGCCGCGGAACTGCTCGACGATGCCGCACGCGTCACGCTGCTCGTCGGGCAGGGCGCCCGCTCGGCACGCGAGGACGTGCTGGCGCTGGCCGACCGGCTGGCGGCGCCGATGGTGCTCACTCTCAAAGCCAAGGCGGGCTTCGAGGGCGACGGCAACCCGTTCCAGGTCGGTCAGACCGGGCTCATCGGCAACCCCGCAGCGGCTTCGGCTCTGCAGGACGCCGACACCCTCCTGCTGCTGGGGACCGACTTCCCCTACCGCGACTGGTATCCCGAGGGCCGCACCGTCATCCAGGTGGACGCCGAGGCCAGTCACATCGGGCGCCGCGTACCGGTGGACCTCGGCCTGGTGGGCGACACCGGCGCAACCGTACGGGACCTCCTGAGCCATCTGGCCGCCGGACCGTCTGGAACCGAGGGCGCGCGTGACCGGTCCCACCTGGAGAAGGCGCGCGAACGCTTCGACCAGTGGCGTAGCGGCCAGGCCCGGCTGGCAGACCCCACACACGACAAGGGCCTGGTGGGGCGCCTCCGTTCGGCGCTGGACAACCGTGCCCACGACATCCGCCCCGAGGCGTTGGCGGCCCTCGTGGACCGAGTAGCCGCCGACGACGCCGTCTTCACCTCCGACACCGGCATGGCCACGGTGTGGCTCTCACGCTTCGTCGAGATGCGGGGTGAGCGGCAGCTGATCGGTTCCTACAATCTCGGCTCGATGGCCAACGCGATGCCCCAGGCACTCGGCGCACAGTGCCTGGACCGCGAGCGCCAGGTGGTGGCGTTCTGCGGCGACGGTGGACTGAGCATGCTGCTCGGCGACCTCATGACGCTCAAGACGCACCGCCTACCGGTCAAGCTCGTCGTCTTCGACAACCGCCGGCTGGGCATGGTGAAGCTCGAACAGGAGCAGGCCGGGCTCCCGGAGTTCGGTACCGTACTCGACAACCCCGACTTCGCCGCCGTCGCCGAGGCCATGGGGATCACCGGCATCCGCGTGACGGAAGCGGCCGAACTGGAGGGCGCGGTGCGTCGCGCATTCGCCACTCCAGGCCCGGTCCTGCTCGACGTCCTCACCAATCCCGACGAGATCGCCGTGCCGGCCAAGCCGTCCGTCGAGCAGGGTTGGGGGTTCGCGGTGGCCAAGGTGAAGGAGGTCGTACGCAGCCACGGAGACGGAAGCGGACACTGAGCGGCGCGGGGCGTGTGAGGGCCTGCTGACGGGCAGCGACGGCCGCTTCCTTCTGGACCGCATCTGCCGACACGTGCCTCACCGCTTGGAGCCCGGAGGTGTCCTTCCCTTGGCGCGCCCCACGCTCGGTGTCCCCGGCCGATCTCTCGCGCCACTCGATGCCGCGAGCGGGTTGCCCTTCGTGCCGAGCGGCCTCTTGAGCCCGCCTCTCGGCCGAGCGTTCAGAATGAGGACACCGCAGGGCGCGCGGGCCACGCCTCACGCCGCAGCAGGTCGAGGAACCAGCCGGGACGCCACTGATCCCGTGAGTGCCCGTGGGCGTTGATCACGATGCATCGGTGCGGATGACGACGTACTCGTCGATGATGTCGATCGCGGCTTCGGTGGCGAGGGCGACCAGGGCGCCGATGATGCAGCAGGGCGCCGCCGGTCAGGAGGGAGATGTCGGCTGCGCGGTTGGTGACTGGTTGATGCCGCCGGAAGCTGGGCACCCGGTGAGGCCCTTGTTCGGACATGGCCAGGAGGCGCACATGGCGGTCCGTCACCGTTTGATCAAGGCCGATCCGGCCACCGTGTGGGACGTCCTCGCCGACGGCAACCGTTATGCCGACTGGGTGGTGGGCACCGGGAGGTCGCGGCCGAAGCGCGGCAGGTGGCCCGAGGAGGGCGCGTCGATCGTCTACGAGATCCGCCTCGGACCGTTCCGGCTGGGCAACGAGACGGTCGTACGGCAGTGCCGGCCGGGTTCCGCCCTGGAACTGGAGATCCTCGCGGGCTTCCTCGGCACGGCCCGCTTCTCCATCGAGCTGCGCACCTGGGGCGAGGACTGTCTGATCATCGCCGACGAGCACCCGCTGCAAGGGGCCGGGGCCGCACTGCACAACATCGGTGTCGAGGCGCTGATCCAGGTCCGCCACCGCTCGATGCTCGCCCGGCTCGCCCGGTGCTGCGAGGACCAGGAGAACGGACGCCGCCGGGCGTCCGCGCGGCGGGCCGGTCGCAGGCCAGGAGCCGGAGATGCCTGACGCGGTGGTGATCGGAGCGGGCCCCAACGGGCTGGTGGCCGCAAACGTACTGGCGGATGCCGGCTGGAGCGTCCTGGTGATCGAGGAACAGCCCGAGCCGGGGGGTGCCGTCCGTCACGACCGGGGTGTGGATCCCGCCTACGTCAGCGACCTCTTCAGCTCCTTCTATCCCCTGGCCGCCGCCTCTCCCATTCTGTCCACGCTCCGACTGGAGGAGCACGGTCTGCGCTGGAGCCACGCGCCGAGCGTGCTGGCCCATCCGCTGAGCGACGGCCGGTGCGCCGTGCTGGACCGGCGCCTCGACGCCACCGCCGCGTCCGTGGACGCGTTCGCGCCCGGCGACGGAGCGGCCTGGCGGCGCCTGTTCGAGCTGTGGCAGACGCTGGGCCCGGACCTGCTCCACGCCCTGTTCACTCCGTTCCCGCCGGTCAAGGCCTCGGCCCGGCTGCTGTGGACCCTGCGCGCGGCGGGCGGTCTACGCGCGGCGCGGTCCCTCGTCCTGCCGGTGCGCCGACTGGGCGAGGAGGAGTTCCGCGGCGAGGGCGGCCGGCTCATCCTCGCCGGGAACGCCCTGCACGCGGACCTCACGCCCGAGTCGGCCGGCAGCGGTGGCTTCGGCTGGCTGATGTCGATGCTCGGACAGGCCTACGGCTTCCCCGTTCCCGTCGGTGGTTCCGGCTCACTGACGGACGCGCTGGTCCGGCGGCTGCGTCAGCGCGGAGGGGACGTCCGGTGCGGAGAGCGGGTGCAGCGGATCACGGTCCGCGCCGGCCGCGCCGTCGCGGTGCGCACCGGCTCCGGTGAGACGGTGCCCGCGGCCAGGGCCGTGCTCGCCGATGTGGCCGTGCCCGCGCTTTACCAGGACCTCGTGGGGCCCGAGCACCTGCCCGCGCAGGTACTGGAGGATCTGCGGCGTTTCCAGTGGGACTTCGCCACCTTCAAGGTGGACTGGGCGCTCGACGGGCCGGTGCCCTGGCGGGCGGAGCAGGCCCGGCGGGCCGGGACCGTCCACCTGGCCGACGGCGTGGACGAACTCACCCTCTTCGCCGCCCAGATCGCGATGCGCCAGGTGCCCGACCGGCCCTTCTGCCTGTTCGGGCAGATGACCACGGCGGACCCGTCCCGGTCGCCCGAGGGCACCGAGTCCGCCTGGGCGTACACGCACGTCCCCCACGACATCCGGGCCGACGCGGGCGAGGAAGGCATCACGGGCGCCTGGGGCCCCGCCGACCAGGAACGCATGGCGGACCGGGTGGAACGCCAGGTGGAACGCTTCGCGCCGGGCTTCAGCCATCTCGTCCGGGCCCGGCGCATCCTCGCGCCGCCCACGCTCCAGGCACTCGACGCCAACCTCCCGGGCGGCGCCATCAACGGGGGTACGACCGCCATGCACCAGCAGCTGGCACTGCGCCCGGTCCCCGGCACAGGCCGCCCGGAGACGCCCGTCGCCGGGCTCTTCCTCGCCTCCGCCGGTGCCCACCCCGGTGGTGGGGTGCACGGCGGCCCCGGCGCCAACGCGGCCCGCGCCGCCCTGCGCGCCTCCAGGGTGCCCGGCCTCGCCGGCGCGCAGCGCCTCCTCACCCGCCGGGACCGCACCGGACGCAAACGCTGAGCCCCGCCCCGGCCGGGACCGCATCCGGCGGGGCGGCACATCGGGAAGTACCCGCACAGGACGTGCGGCCCAGCACCAGGGAGTGTCCATGAACGACCACCAGGACGGACCCGACCACCGGCACCGGCGCCCCCCGGGCCTCGACGACACCACTGTCGAGGCCCTCGGCTCCCTGTCGAAGGCACTGGAGACCGTCGAGCGGGCCCGTGGGCACCTGTACGGCTTCCACCAGCTCACCGGCGGCGCCGACCTGGAACTGGACCGGGCGGTGTGCCTGCTGCGCGAGGCCGGGCACCCGGAGTGGGCGGACAAGATCCAGGACGAGATCCTGGGCCGCAACGTCCTGCCCGGCTACTGGACCTTCCAGGTCGTCGAGGCCTACGACGACACGTACTACCGCCCGTTCCAGGAGCTGGAGCGCAGTGCGGTCCGGGAACTGGCCCAAGGCCGGGACCACCTGTACGAGGCGGAGCTGAAGGAGGCCCGGCGCACCCCGGGCCATCCCGACCACACCGCGTGTCCCCCGGCCGCGGAGGCCTGACGCGCAGCCGGACGGGTACGCGCCCCGCGCCAGCGAGCTGGACAGCCGGGGCGCGTCCGACAGTGAAAGGCGGAGGCCGTGCGAAACAGTCCCCTGACGGACCGGACCGTCGTCGTCACGGGTGCCGCCCGCGGCGTGGGAGCCGCGCTCGCGTACGAGGCGGCCCGGCGAGGCGCCCGTACCGCGCTCCTCGGACACGAGAAGCAGCTGCTGGACGAGCTGGTCGCCCGGCTGCCGGCACCGGCACTGGCGCTCGAGACGGACGTGACCGACGTGCAGGCACTGCAGGAGGCCGCCCGCGAGGTCCGGCGCCGTCTCGGGCCGCCGTCCGTCGTCGTCGCCAACGCCGGCGTCGCGCAGGGCGGTCCGTTCACCGCCACGGACCCGGCCCAGTGGCGCCGGGTGATCGAGGTCAACCTCACCGGCAGCGCACAGACCGCACGGGCCTTCCTGCCGGACCTGCGGGCCACGGCCGGCTACTACCTGCAGATCGCCTCCCTCGCCTCCCTCGGGGCGGCTCCGCTGATGAGTGCCTACTGCGCGTCGAAGGCAGGCGTCGAGGCCTTCGCGCACGCGCTGCGCGCGGAGGTGGCCTGCAGCGGCGTCGCCGTGGGCATCGCCTACCTGAACTGGACCGACACCGACATGATCCGGGACGCCGACCGCCATGCGGTGCTGCGGGAACTGCGCGGCCACATGCCCGCGCCGGCCCGCCGGGTCCATGGCGTCGAGGAAATCGCCGCGCGGATCGTGCGGGGCATGGAGCACCGCAGGACCGCCGTGTACGCGCCGGGCTGGCTGCGGCTGGTGCAGCCGGTGCGGGCCGCCCTGCCGCCCCTGGTGCTGCGTGTGTCCCGGCGCGACCTGTCCCGGCTGGAGGCCGAGGGCTGCCTCGCGCCGACGGGGCTGCTGGGCGCCGGCGGCCAAGCCGACGACGCGGCGCGACGGGGCGCCCCCACTCCGGGGCGGCGCTGAAGCAGACCTTCCTGCCCGGCCCCCGCTCCGGCCTCCCCGTCACCGTCCAGCGCACCTTTTCCACGGCACGCCCCCCCGGCGCCGACGCACAGGGGCCCGCGACGCCAAAGGCGGCCAGCCGGGACAGGACGCTACGCCCGTGGACCCGCGCTTGGTCCCCCTGCTCGATAGCGGGAGTGCGCGACGCGCATGCGGCTCTGACAGCAGCTCTCATGACTGTCGACGCAGCAGTGCAGGCATCTGACGGCGCCGTCGGCTGGCCATGGGTGCACGTCGCTGTGGCGGATCCGGCAAGTGTGGGGTGGCGCTCGTTCGGCTACCCGTGAGTGCCGCCTGCCGGTAGGCGAGATGGCCGCCGAGCGCGCCGCCCGCACCGATGACGGTCAACCCCGCCCAGCCGAGCAGTTTGCGCGCAGTGTGCCCACCGCGCAGGCGGGTGCCGAGCGAGGTGGCGTACAGGGCGACGCCGACGGCATTGGCGCCCGCATGAACGAACCCGATCCGCTGCTGGGGGCGGTTGCAGTCCGCCCAGTCCACTCAGCCCGCCATCTCGAAGGGGCGTCGTGCCGGCTTGCTCACCGACGCGGTAAGAGGTGCGCTCTGCAGTCTCCCAAGGCTCTCAGTGATCTGCCGGATCTGCGGCGTGTCGAGCTCCTTCTGCGCCGCGTCATGTCCAGCACAAGAACAAGACGGTTTGCGTAACCACCGTGTCATAGGTACGACGTCCCGCCACCACTGTCGCTCACTCACTGTTCCGTCCTTGCTCAACCTATCGAGTGCCGATAGATTTCCATCGTGATTCGATGGAAGGGTGGGTCATGGGGAAGTTGACCGTGCGTGCGCTGCGTGCCGTGCTCGTGGTGGTGCTCACCGGCACCGTGTTCGTGCAGGCAGGGATGGTGTGGGCATTGGTCAGCGGGAGCGATCCGGAGGACGGGTCGCTCCCGCTGACCGCGCTGCGCCTGGTCACGATCCTGGGCATGGTGTCGGTCCAGGTGGCCCTGGTCTGCGTATGGCGGCTGGTAGCGATGGTGCGACGCGGAACCGTGTTCTCCCACGCCGCCTTCCGGTACGTGGACGGTGTGATCGGCGCGATCGTGGCGGCTGCCCTCGTGTGGTTCGCGGTCACCGGCATCAACGCGCCGGGCCAGCGGGACGACCCGGGCGTCACCGTCATCATGGGCGGGGTCGGCGTGGCCATCCTGGGGGTCGCGCTCATCGTGCTCGTGCTGCGGATGCTGCTCGCCCAGGCCGTCGCGCGCGACGTCGAAGCGGCGCGGATGCAGGCCGAGTTGGACGAGGTGATCTGATGCCGATCGCCGTCGACATCGACGTGATGCTGGCCCGGCGGAAGATGTCCGTGGGCGATCTCGCGGACCGCGTGGGCATCACGCCCGCCAACCTGGCGGTGCTCAAGAACGGCCGCGCCAAGGCGGTGCGCTTCGCGACGCTCGCCGCGCTCTGCGAGGTGCTCGAGTGCCAGCCGGGCGACCTGCTGCGCTGGGAGGCCGAGGACGCCGCAGGCGAATGACGTGCCCCTCCAGGAAGTTCTCGACACCCCGTGATCCGAGTGAAAGACCGTGCCTGCCGGCGCATCGTCGTCGATCCCGCCTGCCTATGACCAACTCCGCGAGCATGCCGGGGCCGTGCGCAGGATGCCGCCGAGGATCACGAACGCCTTGCGTGTCGCGGCTCGAATGGCCGTGGCGAGGTCGGGCGCGGGTGCGGCCAGGAGGTCGACGGTCTCGGCCACGTAACGGTGCACCGTGCTGGACCCGACGCCGAAGCCGGCGGCGAGCTGGGCTCAGGTGTGCTCACGGCGTCGGGTACTGAGCAGGCGGGACAGCTGCCGAAAGGCTGAGCTGGACAGATCGATCCCCGATGGGTAATCGAGCACATGAAGCTCCGGGCGGACAGCTTGCTCGTGGTCGACAACCGATCCACCAGGAGCGTCACCTCTTCCCACATCCGGCACCCAACCCACGTCGGCCGGTGACCTACGTATTCGATTACGTAGTTCTGCTGGTGCCTTCAGAAGGCAGCGTCGGGAGACTCGCCCTGTGAGCTTCCCGATGGAGCCGTGGCGTCAATCCGGGGAGCTCGCTGCCTCAATCGAGCCCAGCTGAACATTGGAGAGTCCTCCGTTGGTTTCCAAGATCCGCGTCCTTCTGGGCATGCTCGTGCTCCTGGCGCTGGCCATCGGCGCCATCGCCCTGCTCGCGGCCGTGAAAGCCGATGCCGTCTGGTTCACGATCGTTCCTCTCGGCATCCTCTTTATCGGCGCGTCCGTGGTCCGGTCGCTCGGCTGGTTCGGCAAAAAGGTCGGTGACTGACCTGGCGGCTCGCAGGTCGGGGCGGATGGTCTCCGAGTGAACGGGCGCTGGAGCGTCGGCTCGTAGGGGTCGGCTTGAGCGTCCGGGGCACATGGGCTGAATCACCTGGTGAGTCGGCCGGGATGTCACCACCAGCCCAGATCACCCCTTCAGGTGGAAGCCCTCGTCCTCCTCGTTCGGCTCCAGAAACGCGAACTGCCGCAGTTCATTGCCGCGGACCATCCAAGTGCGGAGGAGCCCACGCGACGATCGCGGCCGTGGCCCATGCGCGCGGCCTGCCGGAACGGGCCGTCACCATAGCGCTGGCGACCTCGATCCAGGAGTCCGAACTCCGCAACCTCGCCGACGGGGACCGGGACTCCATCGGCCTGTTCCAACAGCGCCCGTCCCAGGGGTGGGGCAGCCCCGCCCAACTCCGCGACCCCGTCCACGCGTCGGGCAGGTTCTTCGACGCCCTGGTCAAGGTGCCGGGCTACGTCGATCTGCCGGTCACCGTCGCCGCGCAGGACGTCCAGCACAGCGGCTACCCGGAGGCCTACGCACAACATGAGGCCATGGCGTCAACTCTGGCCGACGCGTTGACGGGGCGGGAGGGACCGGCACTGACCTGCGTGGTGAGCGGGGTGACCAAGAGCAAGCCGCCTGCCACCCAGACCGCGGGGAGCGGTCTCGACAACACCGGGGCAGGTCGCGGTGACACGGCGGGTGTCGCCCGCGAAGGCGCTGACGGTGTCGCCGCAGCGGTGCGGCGGGAGTTCGGCACACCGCCAGCCGCCGAACCCGCGACCGGCGACGAGGTCGACTACCCCGTCGCCGACACAGCCACAGGCTGGTCCCTCGCCCTGTGGCTGGTCTGCCACGCCCCCGCCCTGCACGCCACGACGGTCACCTTCGACAACCGGCGGTGGAGCAGCAGCGCCTCGGACCACGGCTGGACGCCCGTCGCGCCCACCTCGGCCGATTCCTCGACGGTGGCCGTGAGAGTGGGCTAGGAGCCTGTCTCCTTGGTGGAGAAGCCACCCAGGCGACCGGAACGTCCGGCGGCCTCGGGAGCCTGCTCGGCCATGGTCGCCGACGAGGCGAACGCATCCCGTGCAGGCCGTTGCTCGTACCGTGCGGCCGCCGATAGGACGGGGCCGCGATCCAGCATCCTTCGGTGTTGATCACCCGAGCGAAGCCCTGGGGCGCTGGTGCCGTAGTACCTCGGTACTACTCGTCTCGCACGGTTCCGTCCCCGGGTACCACCGGATCCGCCGGATCGCGGACTTAGCGTGGCGGAGGCGGCGTCAGGCGTGTCGGGCGCCGGAGTCCGAGAGAGAGAACGCGAATGATCGAGGCACAGCAGCTCACCAAGAGGTACGGGGAGAAGACGGCCGTCGACGGCCTGGACTTCACCGTGAAGCCGGGCACGGTGACCGGCTTCCTGGGACCCAACGGGGCGGGCAAGTCCACGACGATGCGCATGATCGTCGGGCTGGACGCTCCGACGAGCGGCTCCGTCACGGTGAACGGACAGCGTTACGCCCGTCACCAGGCGCCGCTGCAGGAGGTGGGCGCGCTGCTGGAGGCGAAGTCGATCCACCCGGGCCGCTCGGCCTACAACCACCTCCGGGCGCTCGCGCTGACCCATGGCATCCCGCACCGCCGGGTCGACGAGGTCGTCGAGCTGGCCGGTCTGGGCACCGTGGCGAAGAAGCGGGCCGGTGCCTTCTCCCTCGGCATGGGACAGCGGCTCGGCATCGCGGCGGCCCTGCTCGGGGATCCGCAGACCGTGATGCTGGACGAGCCGGTCAACGGACTGGACCCCGAAGGCGTCCTGTGGATCCGGAACCTGCTCACCTCCCTCGCGGCCGAGGGGCGCACGGTGTTCGTCTCCTCGCACCTCATGAGCGAGGTGTCCCTCGTCGCGGACCACCTGATCATCGTGGGTCGTGGCCGGCTGCTGGCCGACACGACCGTGCAGGACCTGGTCCGCGAGGCGGGCGGCGACACCGTGAAGGTCGCGACGGACGACCCCGCGCGGCTGCGGGACGTCCTGGCCGGCCCGGGGGTGGAGATCACCGGCCGGATCGGCTCCGAGGAACTGCAGGTGACCGGGATAGGCGCCCGCGAGATCGGGCTGAAGGCGGCCGAACACGGGATCCCCCTGTTCGAACTGACCACGAAGGCGGTGTCGCTGGAGGAGGCATTCATGGAACTGACCAGGGACGCCGTGGAGTACCACGGCTCCACGACCGGCATCGAGACCTCCGGGAGCGCGGCATGAGCACCCTCACGGCAACCCCCGAGACCCCCGAGACCGCACCGGCCGCACGGACGCGGCCCGCCTACCGGGTGACCGGACGGCGTGTGCTGGCGTCGGAGTGGGCCAAGCTCTGGTCCCTGCGCTCCACCTGGATCACCCTCGGCCTCGGCCTGCTGTTCCTCGTCGCCTTCGGTGTCATCGCCGCGAGCCACTACAAGTCCAATCTCGACTCCGGCCGCCACATGGACCGCGACTTCGCCACCGCGACGGCCGTGAGCCTGTCCCTCTTCGGCACCAACTTCGCCCAGCTCGCACTCGGGGTGCTCGGCGTGCTGGTCACGGCGGGGGAGTACTCCACCGGCATGATCCGCTCGACCCTCGCGGCCGTACCGCGCCGACTGCCCGTGCTGTGGTCCAAGGCGGCGGTGTACGGAGTGGTCGCCCTGGTCGTCGCGACCGTCGGCACGTTCGTCGCCTTCCTCATCGGCAGCCAGATCGTGTCCGGCACGCCCGCCGCCATGGGTCTGGGTCACACCGGAGTCGTCCGCAGCCTGCTCGGTGCCGGGCTCTACCTCGGCCTGGTCGGCGTGATCGGCGCCGCCCTGGGCGCACTGCTGCGGTCCGTGGCCGGCGGCATCTCGGTCCTCGTCGCCGCCCTCATGCTCGTCCCGGGGCTGGTGTCCCTGCTGCCCAGCTCGTGGCAGGGCAACATCGACCCCTACCTCCCGAGCCACGCGGGCGAGTCGATCTTCGCCCTGACCCACGACTCGACCACCCTGTCGCCGGGTGCCGGACTTCTGGTCTTCCTCGGCTGGACCGCTCTGGCGCTGGCCGGAGCCGCGTACCGGCTGCTGCGCAGCGACGTCTGAGGGGCGAGCACCCGCATCATGGCCTGGTGACCTCCGTGACCACCGAAGATCTCAGCGGGATGGGGCCGCTGGTCGCCCGGCTCGGCCGGGCCGGCCAGCGGCTGCAGCAGGCCGACCGCGCCCACCCATGGGTGCTGGACACCGCGGTGGTGGCCGTGGTCTTCCTGATGTTCTGTCTGCCGGACCTGCTGCACGCGGCCGGCGCGATCGGCGGGGACGGCGACGGCGACGGCCCGCGGCGCTTCCGCCTCGCGTTCACCCGGTTGCCCGTGGCTGTCATGCCGGCCCTGCAGGCCGGACTGGTACTGCCGCTGCTGTGGCGGCGGCGGGCGCCCGCCGCCGCCTTCGGCGTCGTCACGGCGGTGTTCGTCCTCCAGTGGTCCCTCGGTGCCGCGCTGCGCGCGGACGTCGCCCTCTTCGTCGCCCTGTACAGCCTGGCACTGCACGGACGGCTACGACAGCTGCCGTGGGCCTGCGCGGTCACCGCGAGTGCGCTGGGCCTGGTCGCGGCGCGGGTGTCGGCGGCGATGTCGGTCTGGGACGCGCTCTTCTTCCTGCTCAGCACGGCGACCGCCGCGCTCGCGCTCGGGCTCGTGATCCGCATCCGCCGAGCCCAGCTGGCCGGGCTGCGCGAGCGTGCTGCGCGGCTGGTGATCGAGCGCGACCAGCGCGGCAGACTCGCCGTCGCCGCCGAACGGGCACGCGTGGCACGCGAGATGCACGACATCGTCGGCCACAATCTCTCCGTCATCATCACACTCGCCGACGCGGGCGCCTACGCCACCGCCACCGCCCCGGAGCGGGGAGAAGAGGCCCTGCACCTCATCGGGGACACCGGCCGTCAGGCCCTGGGCGAACTGCGCCGGGTGCTCGGTGTGTTGCGCGAGGCGGACGGCCCCCGGAGCGAGCCCGAACTGAGCCCGCAGCCCGGTCTCATGGACATCGACGCGCTGTGCGAAGGCGTGCGCGCCGCCGGCCTGGAGGTCGTCTACCGTACGGCCGGAGACATCGACGGCCTCGACAGCGGGGTGCAGCTGACGGTCTACCGCATCGTGCAGGAGGCCCTGACGAACACCCTGAAGCATGCCGGCGCCGGCACGCGGGCCAACCTGGCGATCGTCTTGGAGGACACGCGGCTGACCCTCACCGTCCAGGACTCCGGGCCGGTCACCCCGATCGGCCGTCCCCGCGCGGCGACCGAGGAAGGACACGGCCTGGTGGGAATGCGAGAACGAGCGGCGCTCTACGGCGGCCAGGTCAGCGTCGGTCCCGCGGGCGCCGGCTGGAGGGTACGGGCCGACCTCGACCTCACTCCCCAGGACAGCGCCCGGTGACCACCGTGCGGGTCGTCCGGCACAGTGCTTCAGCCGTTGTGTGTGGATGAGGCGCAGTGATCAGTTGCTCGGGGGGAGCCGATACGGGGTGCCGGGCGACGGAACTCAGGGGGCGGGAACCGGCTCGGACGACGGCTGCCAGTCCCGCCTGATCAGCCCGTAGACCCACGAGTCGGAGACCTCGCCATTGACGACGCAGTCTTCCCGCAACGTCCCTTCACGCACGAAGCCGAGCTTCTCCAGCACGCGGGCGGAGGCCGCGTTGCGCGTATCGGCCTCGGCTTGGACGCGATTGAGGTCCAAGGTGTCGAAGGCCCACCGCAGCAGAGCGCGCGCGGCCTCGGTCGCGTAGCCGTGGCCCCACGCCGCATCGTCGAAGCAGTAGCCGAGCGATGCACTGCGGTAGTCCGGATTCCACCTGCTCAGGCTGCACCAGCCGATGAACGCCCCGTCGGAGACACGATCCACGACCAGCCGCGCCCCGGTGCCCTCCTGCGCCATCTGCCGGCAAGCGGTGATGAACTTCTCGGCGCGCACGCGTTCGCTCCACGGTGGCGCGTCCCAGTAGCGCAGCACGTAGGCGTTGCTGTGCAGTGCGAAGAGGTCGTTGGCATCCGCGTCCTCGAAGGCACGCAGCCGAAGGCGAGCGGTGTGCAACGAGGGGGTGGGCAGCGACGTCCTCATGTTCCCTCCCCTGATCGGTGGCCGGTCAATCAGACATCCGTTGCGGGTCACTCGCAACGGGTTTTCCCGGCGGGCCGGCAGAACGACGGGTGCGATCAGGGATCGGGTGCGGGCGGGGGAGAGGTCCTGGCGGCATCGGGTCCCGGAGGTCCTTGGTCGTCGATGCCACCAGGCTCTCCGGCGTCGGCCTCCCCCGAGTGTGCCCGGCGGCCGGGCATAGACTCTTAGGGCTGTGCCTCGGGCGGTGCGTGGAGGGGGGAGTTGGTACCCATGAGCGGGGACTGGACGGGGGCTGGGCTGCCCCCGGCGGCAGCCGCGCGTATGGCGGAGGTGCGGGGCAGCGGGACGTGGTCCTCGGCGCTGTCCACAGGTGAGTTCGCCGCACTGCGCGCCGTGGGGTTCGAGCCGGTGGGCCAGGTCATGGGCTCGGCCGTCTACCACGTGGGGCGCAGCGGCAGGTACTGGGGCTATCACGACTGCCTTTACGGGGGCGTGCAGTACGCCTTCAGCAGCGCCCCGGCGCCCATCGCCCTCTCCGGACGCGGCGCCCCGTCGGCCGGGCTCGTCGAGGTGCTCGACCGGGCGCGTGGCTCGGCCCTCGAGCGAATGACCGCGGAGTGCACGGCTCTTGGCGGCGACGGAGTGGTCGCGGCACAGTTGACCGTGGCGCCCTTCGTGGCGCAGCCCAACTGCCTTGAATTCCAGGTGATCGGCACCGCGGTGCGCGCGGCTGGGGCAGTGCGGGCGCCGCAGCCCTTCACCTGCCACCTCGACGGCCAGGGGTTCGCGAAACTGGTGACCGCGGGGTGGGTCCCGGTGGAACTGCTCTACGGGATGTCCATCGGCGTACGCCACGACGACTACCGCATCCGCGCGCAGTCGCGCTCGTGGAGCAATACCGAGGTCGGCGGATGGAGCGAGCTGGTCCAGGCGGTGCGCGCCGACGCCCGCGCGCACCTGTCGGCGCAGACACGGCGGCGGGGCGGCGACGGCGTGATCCTCTCCGCGGGCGGCCTGCGCGTCTGGGGGGAGTCGTGCACCCGCAGGAGCAGTGACGACCAGAGGGATCACGTGGCCGAGGCGACACTGCTGGGTACCACCGTCGCCCGGTTCACGGTACGTGAAGAGCCGCCCCGCACACTCACCGTGATGCCGCTCGACCCGGAACGACGTCGGCGGAGCATGCGCCGCACCGCCACCGATATGCGATGAGGGGAACCCGTTCATGACCGTCTTCAATGCCGCCGGCGGAACCCCTGAGGGAATGTCCGCCCAGGGCGTGCCGGCCGACGCGATGCGGCGACTGGCCGAGTTGCAGCCGGGCAAGCCGGGTTCGATCTTCACCAGTGACCTGTCGGTCAATGAGTTCCTGCTGGTGCGCGAGGCCGGATTCAGGCCCATCGGCCTCGTTCTGGGCAGCTCCATCTACCACGTGGGCATCCAGCTGGGCCGCTGGGGCAAGAACCAGGAGCTGACGACCCTCAGCCAGGCGATGTACCACGCGCGTGAGCTGGCGATGACCCGTATGGAGGCGGAGGCGGCTCAGCTGGGCGCGGACGGCATCGTCGGTGTGCGGCTGAGCGTCGAGGCCCGCGAATTCGGCAACGACATCGCGGAGTTCATCGCCATCGGTACCGCCGTCAAGGCCGAGCATCCCGCGCCCGGTGGCAACGGTGGCAGCTGGCGCAACCTCAAGGGGCAGCCGTTCACCTCGGACCTCAACGGCCAGGACTTCTGGACGCTCATCCGCGCCGGTTACGCCCCGCTGGGCATGGTGATGGGCACCTGTGTCTACCACATCGCGCACCAGCGGATGGGGCAGATGCTGTCCAACATCGGCAAGAACGTGGAGATCGAGCAGTTCACGCAGGCGCTCTACGACGCCCGGGAGCTGGCGATGGCACGGATGCAGCACGAGGCGGAAGAGCTGCGGGCGGAGGGCGTCGTCGGAGTGCAGCTCAATGCGCACAACCATCGTTGGGGCGGACACACCACCGAGTTCTTCGCGATCGGCACGGCGGTACGGCCGCTGCGCGAGGACCACGTCATCGAGCGCCCGACGATGGTGCTCGGCCTGGACGGCTGAGCACTCGGCCGCGCAGACTCGGACCAACCCGCACACCTTGAGAGGCCCCGCGATGACCTCGGCACACGACCCCGTTCCGTTTGAGCCCGACGGGGAGTCGGACTCCATCGACCTGCTGACGGCCGCGCTGCGCAGGGACGCGGCCGACCTGCAGGTCTACGCACAGGTGCTGACCGGGACGCTGTCGGAGGCGCTGCCGCCGGGTTCCGTCGTCGTCGAGCGCAAGCGGAGCATGGCGGACCGGCTCGCGGGTCGCGAGGGCCGCGTGGGCCGGGTCGAGGTGTTCCTCGGCGAGCAGCGGCTCGTGCTCGACCTCGCGGACGGACGTCCCAGGGGCGAGGTGTGCAAAGAGGTCCGCGGCGTGGTGCTCTCGCGGCGCCCGGTGGCGCTCGACGAGTGGGTGAGAGAACTCGCGGTCGCGGTCACCGCCCGCGCACAGTCCGACGCGCGGGCACGAGCCGCGCTGGAGCGGCTGGTGCTGGGGGAGTAAGGGCTTCGCCTCCGTGGACCGGCACTGTGCTCGGAGCGGGTGTCCTGCTGTGGCGGTACTGGGGCGGGGCGGTGCCCCGGTGTGTTGCTGCCGCTGTGTTCTCCGTGAGGGCGTTTCCCGGGTGTTGTGGTGGTCCAACTGCTCCCGGTAGGCCGCGCCCACTTCGGTGAGGCTGCGGGACAGGGCCGCGCAGGCGCACCGAGCGGCGGCGGCTGGCGCGGACGAGGGCCTGCTCGTCGATGTGGGGCGGCAGTCGTCCGCGATGCCCGACTATCGGCCGGGGAAGCCGACTTGGTCGAGATAGAGGGGCATCGTGTTGTCGGCGCCGCAACGGCCTTCCCCAACCGGCTTGATCTCGGCCGCCTTGCCGCCGAAGAGGGCGTCGGGCGACCCCTGGAGGTTCCCTTCGAGGCGCATGCGGGAGAAGACGAACGGCAGGCCGTCCGACGAGAGCGGGTCCGGTCCGTTCATCACCTGAAAGTGGAGGTGCGGGGCGTCGCTGTTGCCCGAGTCACCGAGCTGCCCGATCTGCGCTCCGGTCGACACCCGCCGGCCGACGCGCACGCGCCCCCTGGTCGATCCCGGTTTCAGGTGGGCGTAGAGGACGAACTCGCCGCCGGGCAGCTTCTCGACGACGTGGTTGCCCGCGTAGTCGCCCAGTGGAAGGCCGGTGGGATTACGGCCCGGTGTCGAGTCGGGCAGGTCATCGACGACCGAGACGACCTGCCCTGCTGCGGCCGCCCTGACGGGCACGCCGTAGTACGGGTAGCTGCGTACCTTGTCCGCGGCTCCCGTGTAGAGCCGGTTGCCGGGGTCCAGGCGCACGAAGTCGATGGCGAAACGCTCGGCGAACCGGGTCGTGCCGTTCAACGGGGATCCGGAAGCCCGATGTGGGGTCACCTGCTCGCAGCAGCCGTTGCCGTCGAGCCAGCCCGCTCCGGCGAGCGGCGGATGCAGGACGACGGGATGCCGATCGGCGACATTGATGGCTGCGACGGACTCGGTCACCTTCTGGGGGACGATGCCGACGGGCTTGGGGTAGCTGACTGTGATCAAGTGCCGCAGTTCCAGCGGGAACCGGGTGCCGGTGGGAACGACGGCGTCGACCCATACCCGTCCTTGCCGGCCCGGCGCCAGCTGGTCGGTGGGTGCGGCGTCAGGGGTGGATCCTGACGGGCGGAAGTGCGCCTTGAGTGAGTCGCCGACCAGTTTCAGCAGGGTGTGGCCGCCGTTGCCGTCGCTCCGCACGGTCACGCCGGTCAGTGTGGCGGGCAGCGGGCTCTCGTTCACCACGGTGAGTTCGTACGCCAGGTGCGTTCTGCCGTCCGAGCCTTGTACGGGAACCGGGACCGTGGTCGGGGACGCGGTCACCGGAGTGATCGTGTCGTGACCGCCGCTCGCCGCGGGAGTTGACATGGCCTGCCCCAGAGGAGCCGCGGCCACGGGAGCGATGCCGAGACCCGTGCTCAGCAGCGTTGCGATCGCCGCGCCGACGCACGTGCGGGTCGTTGTCCCGGTCCTGCTCATCGTCCGTTCCCACGTACTCGGGTGTGCGGCATGCGGGCCGCGCTCAGCGGGCCCGGCGGGTCGCACGGGGTGTGCGGGACGAGCAGCGGGGTGACGAGTACCGGATCGGTGACGAGGCGGGCCACTCGGCCCTCACCGCCGGTCTCGGCGCGGGCCGCACCGGGGCCGTCCGCCCGGCCTGGGGCTTCTCCCCGCGCCAGACGTGCGAAGTCACCGGACACGCCGTCCTCCTATGTCGTCACGAGGTGGTCAGTCATCGAGGCTAGGCCGCTCGATCGGCCCGCCGCCCGGCCCGACCGGGCGATGACCGTCCTGAACGGGGCCTCGGCCGATCGGGGTCCGCCCCTCCTCCGATCGGGGGAGGGGATCCCGTGCCCAGGGGGCAGGCGGCGCCAGCGGAGGCATTCCGGCTCTGGTGCTGCGGGACCGGCCGGCTAGGGGGAACCGTCCACGGCGTGCGGCGCGCATATGCCCCGCGTTCCTTGAAAGTAACTCATATCTTGAGCGCTTGTAGGGCTGAAGTAAGGGCATCCGGTGGCCAGGAGGTTGATAACTATGGTTCCCCTGCTTCTGGTTCTTCTGCTGGCTCTGATCCTCTTCGGCGCGGGCTTCGCGCTGAAGGCACTGTGGTGGATCGCGGTGATCGTGCTGATCGTGTGGGTACTGGGTTTCGTCGTCCGGTCCGCGGACAGCGGAGGCCGTCGGGGCCGCTGGTACCGCTGGTAGACGAAAGGCACCCGGCGCGAGGAGCGCCTCGCGCGAGCATGAGTGGGCCCGGCCGACACGGCCGGGCCCACTGGCTTGAAAAACGCCCTCTGTTACGGCGGTTGGGAGGGATCGGGCTTATCGGGCGCACCGCAGGGTACGTGAGCCATACACCGGCCCCGCGGGCTCAGCAGTGGAACCCTGCTCCTCCTGTCCGCGGGGCCGGCCGCTGCGGACTGTCTGCGGGGCCTTTTTTGCGGCATGGCTTCGCGAGGCGGGAGGAGGTAGACCCCGTCCGAGGAGGAGCCGGTTTCGGTGAGAGTGCCCGCGCAACTCACACCGCCGCCCGCCAGATCGCCCTCTACGGCGCCCTGGAGCCTCTTGCTCGAGTCGTCCTCCCGGATCCTGACTCAAGCCGGGGCTGACGAAACTGAGGGTGGTTCACCCTATGTGACCAGTCGCCGGTTATTCGCCGTGGTGCGGGGCAAAGGGGTCTGTGAAAGGCGGTGATTTTGTGGACGAGAGGATTCGCAGGTACTTCATCCGTGCCTCGCTGGTGGGATTGCTGACCGGAGCCGTGCTGGGCTTTGCCTCGGGAGGTGTCTTCGGTGCATTGGTGGGCGCGGGAATCGGCCTTGCCCTGGCCGCCGGCAGCGTTCTGTACTGGGGTGAACATGGTGGTGCGCGCCGACGTCCGTCGGCAGGTGAGGTGCCATCAGGTCCTCCGAGTGATCAGCACGTCAGGAGGGCTTGTCGGGTACCCAACCAGAGGTCGGGCACGTCGACTGGTTGGCCGCACCTGAACTACTGACCTCGCGAGCGACTCGGCCGGTCCCGCTTCGTCATGCCAGGCCTTCTGTCCTCTGCGCACGGTCTATAGGGCCCATGCGCAGGGGGCAGAAGCCGGCATGTCTGGGAGCAGTCGTGCTCACGCACCCTCTGGGCAGCCTTTTGACGGCCAGGCGGTCTTCGGGCTCGGCGCCGAGTTCCACGCCGTGTACCGCCTGGATGGGCCAAGTGGCTGGGCCTGTCGTCCAGCTGAGAACACGGCTCGGCGCATTCGCGAAGACGCTGCCTGCTCTCAGCTGGAACATCGCTCCGCCAGAAGCCTATTGGGGCTTGAAGGAGCGGATCTGGTAGCTGCCCTGCAGGTTGCCGCCCGTTACGGCGCCCGTGGACCCGACACGTGAGTGGTAGTTGGTCTGGGTGTAGTACTGCACCCGGTGACCGGTTCCGTTCCACACGGAGCGGACATTGCGTCCCTTCTGGATGAAGGAACAGTCGTCGGCGGTGTTCGCCTTGCTGCGTTGTGACCACTGGCAACGGGTTCCCCCACCGTTCCAGTTGTCGTAGATGCAGAAGTAACCGGAGGTGCAGTTGTAGGCCGCCGCGTGGGCAGGGGCCGCGGTTGCTGTGGGCACGACGCCCAGGGCAGCAGCCAAAGCGACCGAGGCGACGGCGAACGAGCGGATACGACGCATGACAAAGCTCCTCTTCCTCGTGGGATGTCCGGAACGGCCACACCGCTCCGAACGAAGTAGGAAAGACGGGGTGAGCAGGAAGGCCCTGCCCGCCATGGGCGCCTGTCGTCCAGCTGGCGAAACGTCGCCAGTATTGTCCGCGCCCATGACCATCGTCAGGCCCTTTCCCGGACAGCCACGGGGTCGTTGGAGCATGGCAGGCGTACGCACCGGGTGTGCGCCCGCTCCCGCGCGCCCGTCATGACTGACATCACCACTTCAAAGCCCCTCTCGAATGGGGCAGTTCGTATGGTTGATAACCGACCGGAGCGCCGACGGCTCTCGGCTGCAGCGCCGCGCCGGTAGGCGTCTGCCAGCACACCCGACCGGCTTGCCGGACTCGTTTTCCCGTCTCTCCGGACCTCGGGTGCAGCTCGGCTGGGCGCGGCTGGCCGGGGCGTGGGCTGAGGCCGGGGTGGAGATGCTGGACGGGGCTGTGGCAGGCGGCGGTTGGCGGAGCTGTTCACCGTCTGGTAGGTCGATGAGGCAGGGTCCGAGAGCAGGTGGGACGCGACGGGGAGCCGGACCGCTGCGCGTTGCGACGGCCGGGCAGAGCCTGCCAGCTTGGCCCGAGCGCCGCAGGCGTGCCGTCGCCTCGTTGACGCGGTCCTTCGCGGCAGCGGCCGGGCCTGTGGCGCTCACCCTCCCGACCTACCGGGTGGGCGAGGGCCTGCACATCTTGCTGGACGGGAATCACCGGGCAGTGGCCGCACACCTGATGGCCGACCGGGGGGTACCCCTGACGCTGTGCTCACTGTCCGGGCCGGTATGCGAGGACATCCTGGCGGATCTGCGCCACTACGCCGCTCCGCTCGGCTGAACGTCTCCGGCGGAGCTGGTAGGCGCAGCCAAGCCTGGGTCGACGGTCGTCGGCAGCCGGTCGGCGGCCAGCCGCATCTCGTGGTCCTCCAGAAGGTTGCGCAGCGCCTCCCAGCATTCGATGCGGCGCAGACGCAGCAACTGGGTGAAGGTGAGGACGGTCACGGCTCCGGCGACCAGCGCGGTCGCCAGGGCGGCCGTGACGCCCAGGGGCGCCAGGGCGATGAGGGTCCAGGCGCCGAGAACGATCGGCATCAGGGTGGAGAGCAGCACGTTGATCTCCGCCTCGATGGCGTCCGGCGCCAGCCCGGGACTGTGCGTGCGCAGCCAGGACTTGGCGTAGTTGAAGGCCTCGTAGGCGTTGCCCACGCGCAGCGCGCCCTCCGGCTGCCGCATGGTCTGAGAGACCGTGGCGGCGTGGCCCGCTGCGTTCAGCAGGTGGGCCAGTAAGGGGTGGGTGCTCAGACAGCGACGCAGCGCCGGTGCTCCGTAGACGGCTTCGAGTTCCGTGCGCAGCGCACCCAGTACGTCGCGGCGCCGACGACTGAGTCGCTCGACGATGCCGAGTACGCGGAACGCCAGTTGCCGGCCGACGTACCCGATCACGTACGCGGCGGCCAGCCAGGTCACGTCGACGAGGATCATGGCCGGTCCGTGCAGCGTGCGCAGGGCGCTCTCGACGGCCTGGCCGGGGTGCTGCGGATGGCGTGCGTGCAGCAGGAGCCCGGTCATGCAGGTCACGGCGACCAGGCCGGGTACCAGCACGGAGGTCAGCTGCACGGCCAGGTAGAACGCGAACCGGCGCCCCGCCGCGGCTCGGCCTGCGGTTATCGCCGTTAACGGATCCATGGTTCCCGCACCCCCGTTCCGGCCGCCCCCAGCGCGGGTACGACCGCCCTCAACTGCCCTCACCGTGCGCGAAAACGCTACCGAGCGGGCCGGGAGGCGGACCATAGGGCTGCGTGCGGACGAACAGCCGCCTCTCCGTCTTGGGGGATGCGGTGACCTCTGCGGTTACGGAGCCTTCGAAAGGGTGGGCCGGCCGCGTGCGATCAACGGTCTTCAGCGCCTTGACCGGGGCCGGGCTGAACCCTGCTTGGCCCCTGCGGCCGAAGTGATAGAAGAGATTGATCGGCGGGTAGAGCCGGCCGTCGAGCAGGTCAGGAGGAGCGACGCGCGCCACGAGGGGGTGGTCGCCGCCCGCGCACAGTCCGACGCGCGGGCACGGCGGCGCTGGAACGCCTTGTGCAGGAGCGAGCGCCTCAATGCCGCCTGTGTGGACCCAGGTTGAGCAGCACCTCGCCGAGCTGGTCGGAAGTGAGGGCCGGTGCGGGCAGAGGGGGCGCGGCCGGGGTGGTGCGGAGGCCGTCGAGGAGCAGGGTGAGCGGGCGGAGCCAGGCATCCGGGGCGACCGTGGTGAGCGCGGGAACGGCCCTGCCCAGTGCTGCCAGGGTGAAGAGCAGGTCCTCGGTGGTGAGGTCCGGGCGGATGGTCCCCTGCTCCTGACCGCGCCGGAGCAGCCCCTTGATGGTTTCGCGGTTGTGGGCGTGAATCACCTCGAGGGAGGCCACGCCCTCCAGGTTCGTGGTCATGAGGTCGTTGGTGCCGCGGTCTGCGGCCAGACCCGCAAACACCGCACGCAGGTACTGCGTCAGTCCCGCCCATGCGTCCTCGGTTGTCCGTGCCCGCTCGCCGGCCGCTGCGGTCTCCGACAGCGCATCCCGGAAGACCTCGTCGACGAGCGCGGCGCGGGTCGGGAAGTGGCGGTAGAGGGTGGCGTTGCCCACGCCCGCCCGCCGAGCGATTGCATCCAGCGGGGCGTCCAGGCCCTGTTCAGCGAAGACCTCGCGGGCCATGTCCGTCAGCAACTTGCGGTTGCGCAGCGCATCACGGCGACCCACCCGTGAACCATCGCCCATCATGTCTCCCTCTCCTCGCCCCGTACCGGGGAGTGCTCCCCGGTACGGATGCTATCGTCGGCCGAGTAAACGGGGACCACTCCCCGCTTTGCTGCCTGCGGGCGGACGTCCGTAGTCGTTGACGGTGAGGGGGACACATGCTCGGCACCGCACTCGTGCTCGGCGGCGGTGGGCCGGTGGGCGGCGCCTGGTTGACCGGGGTGCTCGCCGGGCTCACCGACGCCGGGATCGACCTCAGCAGCGCGGACGTCGTGATCGGCACCTCCGCCGGTGCCGTCTTCGGATCCCGGCTACGGTCCGGCGTCCCGGCCGCGGATCTCTACGAGCGCCAGCTCTCCGGAGCAGACGCCGTCCGTCTACCGGTGACAGCGCGCCAGACGGCACGCTTCCTCTGGGCGGCGCTCGGCTCCCGCGATCCCCAGCGGTCCATCGAACGCCTCGGGCAGGCGGCACTGCATGCCCGGACCGGCCCGGAGTCGGACGTCTTCGAGACGGTCGGCGCGCTCCTGGGCGACGCACGCGACTGGCCCGAGCGGGACCTTCGGATCGCCGCTGTCGACGCGCAGAGCGGACGGACCGAGGTGTTCCACTCGCAGTCCGGCGTCGCACTCCTCGAAGCGGTCGCGGCGAGCTGCGCCGTACCCGTCGTGTGGCCTCCGGTCACCGTGGCGGGCCGGCGCTGGTTGGACGGCGGCAGCCGTTCGACCGCGAACCTCCAGCTCGCACGCGGGTACCGCCGGGTATTGGCGGTCGCGCCGATTCCGCGGGCGGTCGGGCCGCATCCGAGCGCGTCGCAGCAGGCCGCGGAACTGTCCGACGGCGGAACACGTGTCATCCTGCTGTCCCCGGACCGCGCCGCACGCCGCATGATGGGCCGCAACATGGCGGACGACACCCGCCGGCCGGCCGCCGCCCGCGCGGGCCACGCCCAGGCGAGTGCGTCGGCCCCTTCGGTGGCCGACATCTGGCAGGGGTGACCTGCGTCCAAGGGAAGGCCGTCAAACTCAAACACGGCTCGTCGGGCAAAAGTGCCCGTTCAAGGCTAGAACTGCTTACCCAGCCATTTGCCGATGAAGATCGCGCCGACCAGCATCAGCACGCCGGCGACGACCAGCAGGGTCGTCGACGTGTTGTTCTTCCTCTGCCGACGGCGGGCCGGGCGCTCGTCGTGGCCGGGGCCGCCGTCGTGGCGGTTCGTCGGGGGTGGCGTCGTCGCGCGCGCGCCGGAGTCCGTGCGCAGGGTCGTCGTCGGCTGGTAGGCGGGGTAGCCGCCGTAGCCGACGGAACCCATGGCCGCGGTGGCCGCGACCGGCTGGCCGTCCAGGCACGCCTCGATGTCGGCGCACATCTCGTCGGCCGACTGGTAGCGGTAGTTCGGGTCCTTGACGAGCGCCTTCAGGACGATCGCGTCCATCTCGGGGGTGATCCCGGGGTCGAAGACGGACGGCGGCTGGGGCTCCTCGCGGACGTGCTGGTAGGCCATCGCGATCGGGGAGTCACCGACGAAGGGCGGGCGGACGGCCAGGAGTTCGTAGAGGAGGCAGCCGGTGGAGTAGAGGTCGGATCGGGCGTCGACCTGCTCGCCCTTGGCCTGCTCGGGAGAGAGGTACTGGGCCGTGCCGATGACCGCCGCGGTCTGGGTCATGGTCATCCCGGAGTCGCCCATGGCGCGGGCGATGCCGAAGTCCATCACCTTGACCTGGCCGTTGCGGGTCAGCATCACGTTCGCGGGCTTGATGTCGCGGTGGACGATGCCGTTGCGGTGGGCGTACCCCAGGCCCTGGAGGATGCCGACGGTCATCTCCATCGCGCGCTCGGGCAGCAGCTTGCGGCCACTGTGGAGAAGCTGGCGGAACGTCGACCCGTTGACGTACTCCATCACGATGTACGGGATCGAGACCCCGTCGACGTGGTCCTCGCCCGTGTCGTGCACCGCGGCGATCGCGGGATGGTTGAGCGAGGCGGCCGACTGGGCCTCCCGGCGGAACCGCGCCTGGTAGGAGGGGTCGCGCGCGAGGTCTGTCCGCAGCGTCTTCACCGCCACGGTGCGGCCGAGCCTGGCGTCGTGCGCCAGGTGGACCTCCGCCATGCCACCACGGCCGAGCACCTGGCCCAGCTCGTACCGGCCGCCGAGGCGACGCGGCTCTTCCATAGCTACTACCAGCCCTCTGCATCCGTCCCGACCACACCCGCGTGTGGTCCGGCGGTGTGCTGTTCGGGCATACGGTACCCGGCTCGCCCGGCGGGTTCGCGGCGGGCGGCGTCGGTGCTGAGGTCGGGGGGTGGGTGACGCCCGCCGAGTCGATCGGCAGGCGGCCCGACTCATGGTTCCGGGGCCGGAGACGGGTGCCCGAAGCCCCTTACGCCACGCCGGAGTTCGTGCCGACGGTACGGATGTCCGGGCGACGGATGGTGTCCTCCTGCCGCCGATCGGCCCGCGCCCACCGTACGGTCGGCGGCGAGCGCGGGCTGCATGTGTGCGGAGAGGGCAGGATTCGAACCTGCGTGGACCCCTGTTGGGATCCGACCTAGAGACACGCTCGTCGGTCCCCGATCAACCACTCCGGGCACCTCTCCTCGTTCCCGGCCCCGGTGGTCCCGGGGCTGTTCACATGAAAGAGAGTGACAGGGGGCCCTGACAGGCGACTGATGCGACGCTGATCGGGGCCCGCTGTGGTCGGCGTGCACCGAACCCTCTCCGGGCGCGGCGCGTTGCAGCAGCAAGCATCTGGAACGGGAGACCGGGCCGAGCGGGGCTCGTCCTGCCGCCGGCCGCTTCCGCCCGGCAGCCCCGGCTTTCGCGAACCGGACGAGGCTGGTCGGTCGCCGGACGCTGCCGTTCCGGGTCCCGAAGGACTCGTCCGCACCGACGCGTCGGCTGACATCACGAACCCTCGTCACCCTCCCGACCGCGGGCGGAACGCCTCCGTACCGGAGTTGGTCCGCTGCGGTGCGAGACACCGGTCCGGCGATCCGTGCCGACTCGGCCCCGCAGCTTCTCGATCAGGGGGCGGCACGCGTCGAGGAAGTCGCTGAGCTGCTGAACGAGACCTTGAAGGACGAAGAGGAGTACGGAAAGTACGCCACCCCATGCCAGCAACCAGAGGACGGCCTGAGAGTCCACTTGCCCGGTTCCCTTCTGTGAGGGTGGCCGAACTGAGCAAGCGTGTGGCAGGTCTCAGATCGACCACCGCACCCTGTCGAGTGTCCAAGTGATCAACTGAGGCCCTGCCGACGTCCAGGCCGCATATTCGGTTAGTGCCTTGACGCCGCCCTCGGCGTCCTAGCGGGACGTCGGGCCCGCAACCCCCCAGTCTCACCTCGACCGCAACACGTGCACGGGGCGGGTCGGTACCGCGAATGTTCCTCGCTGGACCCTGAGACCCTGAACCGCGTTGCGGCGGGAAGGCGCCTGGCAAGTTCGCCTTCCACAAAGCAGGTTAATGCACCACCAGTGTGATCACAACGGTCATGCGAAGGCACCGCGGGCGGTGGGGCGATAAACGGAGTGCGGGCGTTCGAGCCGCTGGGATACATTCCTGCCTGTTCGGAAGGGGGGCCCGAAGTGGCGAAACTGAACCAGATCATCGCTGTCGAGAAGGGTGTCAAGAGCAAGTCGCTCCAGGACATCACCGCAGCGCACCACAAGGTGCAGAAGCCGGCGCTGCTGGCCGGTATCGCGCGTACGTACCAGCCGAAGGACGAGGAGGGCGAGCAGCTGCCGCCCGAGTCGACGCGTGTGCAGGTGCAGGCCGAGGACGTGCTGCGGGAGATGTCCGCTTCCCTCACCCGGCTCTTCGACGTGACCGCCACCAAGGACTGGGCGAACTGTGCGGCCCGCGCGGACGTCATGGTCGACGGCCGGACGATCGTCGCCGACGTCCCGGTCAGCTACCTCCTGTTCCTGGAGAAGCAGCTCACCGACCTGCACACGTTCGTCAGGAAGCTCCCCACCCTCGACGCCGCCGAGTCCTGGACCCGCGACCCGTCGACGGACTGGTGGAAGACGGACCCGGTCCGCACGATCCGTACGAAGAAGGTCCCGCGCAACCACGTCAAGGCGGAGGCGACCGAGAAGCATCCGGCGCAGGTCGAGGTGTACTACGAAGACGTGCCCATCGGGTACTGGACGACCGTGAAGTTCTCCGGAGCGCTCCCGGCGCGGCGGGTGAACGAGCTGGTGGAGCGGGTCGAGAAGCTGCAGCAGGCGGTGAAGTTCGCCCGGGAGGACGCCAACGGCACCGAGGTCACCGACCATCGGGTCGCCGACGCGGTGTTCGGCTACCTGTTCGGCTGACTCCGGCCGCGGTAGCATCCACGATCGCCCCCGCGTGCGAGCGCGGGGGTGCGCGACAGGCGTGGGCCGGATTGAGGACCGGTCCGCGTGATGAGCGCAAGCTGACACTGAAGTTCAGCCTGAAACACGCGGTGACAGTGAAGGTTCGAGTCCTTCCCCCGGCACAGCACCACCAACGGGCCGGGGTAGCCCAACTTGGCAGAGGCAGCCGCGGTCAGTCTCAGACTCTCGCTCCAGTCTCAGCATCGCCGCCGATCGCCGGATCGACCGAGGCCGGGCGAACGCCGTCGGGTGCGAGTTCGACTCTCGCCTGCACCTTTCACGTGGTGCGGTAGTTCAATGGAAGAACACGACGGCATGATGACTGATCCGACCTCTTAAACGCCGCCGGCGTGCGCAATTGGGTGGCATCCCCAGGGGCCCGGGAGCTGGATACGACTCCCGGGCCCCGCCACGTTCCGGAGGCGTAGCCGTCCTCGCACCACCACGACCGCGTCGTCAGCCGTCAGCCGCGGCGACGGCGGAGGCACTGAGCCGGGATCAGGCAACTCCCGGCTGTGGGGCGCTGAGGGTGTACGTGGTTCCGACGCTGGTTTGGACCCATGCGTTCGGGAGGGCTGTGGCGAGGGTGTGCTGGGCGCGCCAGCCGGTGCAGTGGCCGGGGACGATCAGTTCGGGGGCGAGTTCGGTGAGCGCGGCCACCGTGGGGCCGATGACCGGCTCGAGGGCGGGGCCGCTCAGGTGGAAGCCGCCGATGAGGGCCAGCAGTGTGCCGACGCCGGTCAGCCTCATGGCGTGCCGGACGATGTTGACCACTCCGGCGTGGCCGCACCCGGTGACGACGACGAGTCCCCGGCCGCGCACGTGGATGACGAGTGCCTGGTCGTCGATGACGGTGGGGTCGTGTCGCCAGCCGTTCCCGTCCCAGGCCTGGTGTGCGCGCGGCATGCCGTGCTCGAACTCGGTGACGCGGTCGACCTCACCGGTGATCAGGATGCCGCCGGTCAGCAGCGACGGCTGCCGCCGCTCGATCACCTCGAAGCTTTCGCGTTCCAGGGCGCCCCGGGACAGCGTGGGCAGCTCCAGACCCTGGCCGGCGGGTAGTTCCAGGCGGCGGCGGGTCCAGACCGCCGGGTGCACGGTCAGCGGCAGGCCGGAGCGCCCGCGCAGCCGGGACAGGCCGTCGAAGCCGCCCGCGTGGTCGAAGTGTCCGTGGCTGAGCACGACGCCCTGCAGGTCGCCGACGTCGATGCCGAGACGCTCGGCGTTCACCGCCAGCGCGTCCGGCGATGCGCCGGTGTCGAACAGCAGCGTGCTGCTCGCGTTTCCGCTTCGGACGGTGACCAGGGCGGAGAAGCCGTGTTCGGCACGCAGCCCCGCGAGGGTCTCGCCGCCGGCGAAAAGACGCGCGGCGGTCCGTCCGGCACCCATCGACGCCCGGGTGACGCCTTCGGCGGAGGGCAGCAAAGCGTCGAAGGTGTTGTCGACCATCGTCGTGACCCTGACCTCGTCGACCTCGGGCAGCGTCACCGGGTCGACAGCCGGTCCCTCCGCGACGCGAGGCGCCGACCACGCCGCCTCCGCCGCCGAATGCCCGTGATCGTCGCACATGCTGGACAGCTCCTACCCGCCGATCGGACCGGTCAGGCCCACGGCTGTCGCGCCGGCCGCGGGCGGTGTCATGCTCCCACTGGCGCGGGCGGGACGACGACGTCGATGAGCCCGGTGGTCACGTCGTACACGAGCCCTGAGACGAAGGCTCCGGCCGGAAGCTTCCCCTTGAGGGTGTCGGCGTCGACGCGGACGGCGGCGACCGGATCGCCGACCGCCTTTGCGTCCAGGTCTCCGGCCGCCACTTCGAAGTAGTCGGCCAGCATCTCGGGGAACGCGGCCAGGTCCGTGATCCCGCAGTCGGTGTGGTGCAGGACCGCGTAGTGGTTGACGCCCGGGCGAGGGCCGCCCGTGCGGGCCTGGACGACCTTCGAGAGCATCTCCAGCGTCCGGAGCGTCGCGGGTGTGACCCGCCCTCCGACGTTGCGGATCACCGCTGCCTCGCCGAGCCCGAGCCCGAGTACGTCGGACGGGTCGACACGGGGGTCGACGCATCCGATGACCGTGAGACGGCCGCTGGGCATGAGCTTGAGGTCGGCGAACGATCCGCCGTCGGCGAACCCGGCGTTCCGCTTGGTCAGCTCGTCCGTGTCGATCACGGTGACGGTGCCCCCTTCTCGGCTGAGCTGGGCCCCCGTCAATCCTGGACCGCCCCTGCTTCCCGTGCCACTCGACTTCGTGGCAGATCGCGATCACGCGGGCCGACGGAATGCGTGATCCGGTACGGCGGGCCGGTGCCGGGGTGCGGCATCCGAGTGCCCCCGGCGGGCTCCTTGTGCGGTGAGCGCGCACAGCCGACGGGATCCGGCAACGGCAGGGGCCGATCGGCGGCTACGGCTGGTTCGCGGCCTGCTTGACGGTCCTGATCACCGGTGCCGTTTCGAGGTGTGCGATGGCCGGGAGCGCGGCGACCCGGGTGGTCAGGTACCGGTACAGCTCCCGTTGGTTCGCGCACACCACGCTCGCGTACAGGTTGGTGGGGCCGGTCGTGGCGGCGGCGAACGCGATCTCCGGATGCCCGGCCAGCGCCTGGCCGGCCTCCTCCAGGTGCGCGGGCGCGACCGAGAGCCAGAGCAGGGTTCGGGCGCTCACGCCGAACATGCGCCAGTCGACGTCGATGTCGAGGTAGAGCAGGCCGTGTTCGCGCAGCTCCGCCATCCGGCGCCGGACCGTCGTCGGCGACCAGCCGGTCGCCGCGGCCAACTGCTCGAACCCGGCCCGGCCGTCGGCGGCGAGCAGGGCGAGGAGCTTGCGGTCACCGTCGTCGAGCCGCACCGGTCCCGGTCGACGCGGCAGCGCAGGCGGGCGCAGTCGCTCGACCGCCTCCTCGTCCAACGACCCGAGTTTTCCTACCAGGTTGTCCGGGCTGCCGTAGAAGGCGTGCAGGACGCTGTGCGCGCTCACGCCCTCCACGCGCGGGGTGCGGGGGAGTTTGGTCAGCAGCAGTGCCTCGCTGTCCGCCTCGCTCTCGGTTCGGACCACGCAGGTGATCTCGGTGCCGCCGGAGCTGAGACTCACCCACGACGTGTCGGGCCGTCGGGCCAGCGCCTCGGCGACCGGGAGCGACGCGGCGGGCGCGCATCGCACCCGCAGGAGCCACAGGACGGCGCCCAGCGCGGTGGGATCCACCCCGCCGAGCACCCGGACCGCCCCGGCCGACCGCAGACGGGCGTAGCGGCGGGCGATGGTGCGATCCGACACACCGAGGACCTCGGCGATGGCGCTGAACGGGGCCCGGCCGTCGATCTGCAGGGCGTGCACGAGCCGCCGATCCAGCTCGTCGTAGTCGGATTCCACCGGGCTGAAGCTAGCCGGTGTCGGATACCGACGCAATCGTGACGGTCGCTGGCTCGGGCGGCTCGGCCGGCGGAGCGTTGCCTGCGTCCTGATCGACACGGCAGAGGAGAGTCCGTGGACACCGAAGTGCTCATCGTCGGCGCCGGCCCGACCGGAATGACGCTGGCCAACGAGATGCTGACGGCGGGGGTGCCGACCGTGCTGGTCGACAGGCTGTCGCAGCGCAGCGATCTGTCCAAGGCGGGCGGCGTGCAGTCCCGCACACTGGAGGGGCTCGACCAACGAGGGCTGCTGGAGCCCCTGCTGGCCACCGGAGACCACCCCGTCACCACCGGCCACTTCGCAGGCATACCTCTCCCGCTCCATGCCAACGGGCACCGTCCGCCCTGGCGGTCCGTGCCGCAGGTGGTGATCGAGGGCTTCTTCGAGCGGCACCTCGCCGCGCGCGGCCTCCACGCCCGGAGGGGCCACGAACTGGTCGGCCTCGCCCAGGACGGCGACGGGGTGACCGCGACCTTCGCCGACGGTGCGGGCCTGCGCGCCCGTTACCTCGTCGCCGCCGACGGGGCCCACAGCACCGTACGGTCCCTGCTGCGGGCCGAATTCCCCGGTGAGCCGGGCACGTTGACGATCACCGCCGCCGACGTGCGGCTGGGCGGCGTCGGGCCGTCCACGTCGCACACCTGGAACGAGGACGGGCACTGGGCGGCACTGTTCCCGCTCGGCACCGATCCGCAGGGCAGGCAACTGCGCCGGCTGGTACTCGGTGGGCCCGGCTGCTCCCTGCCGAGGGAGGTCCCGGTGACCGAGGAGGAGATCCGCCGCGGCCTGAGCACCGTGTTCGGAGCGCGGGTGCAACTCCTCGAACTGCGCTACGCCCGCCGTATCACCAACGCGTCACGGCAGGCCGAGCGGTACCGGCACGGGCGGGTGTTCCTGGCGGGCGACGCCGCCCATGTCCACCTTCCGCTCGGCGCGCAGGGCATGAACACCGGGATGCAGGACGCGCTCAACCTCGGCTGGAAGCTCGGCGCCGCCGTGCACGGCTGGGCACCGGCGAACCTGCTCGACACGTACCACGCGGAACGGCATCCGGCAGGGGCCGCCGTACTGCGCAACGTCCGGGCGCAGAGCCTGCTGATGGACTGGGCCGGCACCCGCGATCCGGATGTGCTGGCCGCCCGGGAGATCTTCACGGCGCTGGCCCGGCTCCCGGACGTCCAGCACCATCTCGCGGACCTGATGTCCGGGATGGCCGTCCGTTACCCGATGCCGGGCACCGAGACACATCCGCTCGTCGGCCGGTCCGCGCCGGACCTGGACCTCGGTCCGGCCCGGGTGCACGAACTGCTGCGGTCCGGGCGCGGCGTCCTGCTGGACCCGGCCGACACGTTCGCCGCGATCGCCGGCCCCTGGGCGGACCGGGTGGACCGGGCGGGGCAGGGGGCCGACACCGAGGCGATGCTCATCCGGCCGGACGGCTACGTGTGCTGGGCCGGCGCGGACGACCTCGAACCGGCGCTCGCCCGCTGGTTCGGCGAGCCCCGCTGAGCCCACGTGGAGAGACCGGTCGTCAGCGGCGGGCGCCGACGGTGACGACCGGTCGTGCGGGGGCGACGGGCGGCCCTGATCGGGCCCGCCGAGATCGTCCACGACGGCGTCGACGGCCGTCTCGTCCCGGTGGGCGACCGGCAGGCGCTGGCCACCGCGCTGCACGAGGTGATCGCCGACGAGCCCGCCCGCCGTCGCATGGGACGTGCCGCCCGCCGGGCCGCCCACCGGTACGACCCCGCGCGCATCGCCGACACCTACGAGGACCTGTTCGCCGACCTGACCGCATCCCAGAACTCCCGCGCCCGGCAACGCACCAAGGGGCGGTGGCGCGGACTGGCCGCGCGAGCCCTGCGCCGCCTGGGCCGCTGACACCACCTCCGCGCGCGACCTGCGGACGCCTCCAGGGTCCGGCCGCGCGGACGTCGTACGGTGTGCCGCCTGCTACGTTCCGGAGTGTGCCGAGCATGGAAACGCCGAGCCGCCGGCTCATCCTGGTGATCAGAGCGCCCGGCGTGCCGCTGTGCGCCGAGGGGATCCGCAACGCCGAGTGCACGCCCTACGAGACGACGGCGCGCGACGTGTCCGGGACCCCGGAGGCCGCCGAGGCCCGCGCGCGGCTCGACCAGTGGGCGGCCGTCCCCGAGGACCGCGCCGGGCGCGTCTTCACCGCCCCGCGCCAAAGCCCGGAGGGGGAACCGTGAGCACGGCACCGGTGAAACAGCCGGCTCCGGCCAGGCACATGTGGCCGCTGTACGCCGCGGGGTTCACCACCGCCTTCGGTGCGCACGGGATCGCCGCCAGCCTGGGCGGTCATGCCAGGGGTGCGGTGACCTCACTGCTCGTGCTCGGCGGGCTGCTGGCCCTGTACGACGGTGCCGAGGTGCTGCTCAAGCCGGTCTTCGGCACGCTCGCCGACCGGATCGGCGCGCGCCCGGTGCTGCTGGGCGGACTCGTCGCCTTCGCCGCCGCGTCCGCGCTGTACGTCGTGGCGGACAGCCCCGGCTGGCTGTGGGCCGCGCGGCTCGGCCAGGGCGCGGCGGCCTCCGCGTTCTCCCCGTCCGCCTCGGCGCTGGTCGCCCGGCTCAATCCGGCGGCCAAGCGCGGCCGCGCGTTCGGCGGTTACGGCTTCTACAAGTCGGTCGGCTACACCCTCGGTCCGCTGCTGGGCGGGGTGCTGGTGTGGGCCGGGAGCCTGCGGCTGCTGTTCGCCGTCCTGGCCGTGCTCGGCGCGGCGGTCGCCGTGTGGGCCCTGCTCGCCGTCCCGGTCGTACCCCCGCTTCCCAGGGCCCGGCAGACGGTGCTGGATCTGGCCCGGCGGCTGGCCGACCCCGCCTTCCTCGTCCCGACCTCGGCGCTGGCCGCGGCGACCGCCGCCCTGTCGGTCGGGGTGGGCTTCCTGCCGGTGTCCGGGCGGGTGGCGGGTCTGGGCACGGTCGCCACCGGTGCCGCCGTGTCCGTGCTGGCCGCCTGCGCGGCCGTGGTCCAGCCGAAGGCGGGGCGGGCGCTGGACCGGGGGCGGCTCACGACCCGTACGGGCCTCACGGCGGGGCTGCTGCTCGCCGCCGCGGGGCTGGGCTGCGCCGTGTTGCCGGGGCTCACCGGCATCCTCCTGGGGGCCGCGCTGATCGGTTTCGGAACCGGGCTGATCACCCCGCTCGGCTTCGCCGCCCTGGCCGCGAGCACCCCCGCCGAGCGCCTCGGGCAGACCATGGGCGCCGCCGAACTCGGCCGTGAACTCGGCGACGCGGGCGGTCCGTTGCTCGTCGCGACGGTCGCCTCCCTCACCACCCTCAGCCACGGTTACGCCGTACTCGGCGTCATCCTCGCGCTCGGTCCGGTCCTCTCCTTCGCGCGGCGCCGTCCCGCCGGGGGGTGAAACCCCGCCCGGCGGGACGGCGCCGCGCATGCGGGCAGGGGCTCAGCGCCCGGCGACGGCGAGTTCGTAGTCGCCGATCAGGTCGCCCAGGAGCGTGCCGGCGGTGACGTGGCCGGCCATAAGGGGAACGTCCTGGTCAGCAACTTCAACAACAGCCAGAACGGCCCAGAGGACCGACCCCGCCGCCCTGGTGGTCGGCCCGACCGGCGTCGGCCTCGCCAAGGACGGCTCGCTCTACGTCGCCGACACCGTCAAGAACCGGATCACCGTCATCCCGCGCGCACTGACGCGGCGTACGAGCGCCGGCACCGGCAAGGTCGTCACCAGGGGTGGCAGGCTCAACGGCCCCCTCGGCCTCGCCATCGCGCCCAACGGCCACATCCTGACCGTCAACGGCGGTGACGGGAACATCGTCGAGACCACACCCGCAGGCCGCCAAGTGGCCTTCCGCCAGCTCGACAACAGCGGCTCCCCGCCCGGCGCGGGCGCGCTCTTCGGCCTCGCGGTGGACCTGGACCGCGACGCCGTGTACTTCGTCGACGACGCGAACAACACCCTCAACGTCCTGAAGTGACCCACGGAGAACGCCAGAGGCCCCGGACCCCTCCGGGGCCTCTGGCCCGCGCGCGCTCGGTAGGGGAGCCGGGTGCTCGACCTTCGGCCGGTTCGACCGTCTGTTAGCGTGCGGCGGATGGAAGACCTGGGACTCGCGGCTTGGCCGCCTGAGCCGATCAGGACCGAACGGCTGGTGCTCCGTGGGCCGCAGGCGCGGGACCGTGCCGCGTTCATCGAGCTGCTCGCCTCGCCCGAGGTGAACACCTACCTCGGCGGTCCCCGCCCGCGTGACGAACTCGACCGCGAGACACCCGAGGTGCCCGAGCGGTGGCCCGGGAGTTTCGTCGTCGATCTCGACGGGGCGATGATCGGCCAGATCCTGCTCAGGAGAGCGACCGGGCACCGTCGCCCGGCTGCCGCGGGGAAGGCCGATCTCGGCTACCTGTTCCTGCCGCGGGCATGGGGACTCGGGTACGCCGCCGAGGCGTGCGCGGCGGCACTCGACTGGTTCGACGGCGTCCTTCCCGGCGAGCCCGTGGTGCTCACCACCCAGACCGCCAACGCCGGCTCGATGCGCCTCGCGGCGAAACTCGGGTTCACCGAGGTGGAGCGGTTCGAGGCATGGGGCGCCGAACAGTGGCTCGGCATGCGGTCCCCGGTGACGCCGTCCGATTGAGGTCCGGCTGAGTCCCCGCCGCATCGCGGACGAGGGACGTGCTACCTGCTGCAGGTGGCAACGATGCCCAGAATCAGCAGGGCCACGAAGAACATCGCCACGCAGCCGCCCACGGCGCTCTCCGTCTCCGCGACGATCCCCTTCGGCTTCGGACGGGACCTCTCGTAGTCCTGCATCCCCCGTGCCACCGCACGCCTGATCTCGTCCTCGTCCACCGAAAGTCCCCCAAGTCGGCCACTGTGCTCTCAACGGGCATGGTGAAGCCACCCCAGGCTGTCGATCAGTAGAGGAAGGGTGGCCCGGGCAGCTCCGAAGCTCCGTCGACGACGAGGTCGGCGCCTCGGGCGCGTCCCAGCAACCAGGCCAGGAGCGAGGTCTGCGGGCCGTGGATGATCGGCGCGTGTCGTGCGGTGCCGATGTCGTAGCCGGTCTCGGTGTCGGTCGTGTGCAGCCGCATCGCCGGCGCGTCGTCGCGAGCGCCGAAGGACGCCACCACCCGGCCGAGCATGTCCCGGACGAAGCCGGCCGGCCACTGGGCGGGCGTGTAGCCGGCGTTCAGGTCGACGTGATGAATCAGCACCTCGCACAACCGGGAGTCGGCGGCACGCGCGGCGGCTCGCTCCTGGCCGCGGGTCCAGCGAACCTTCCGGCTCCACGCCTCGGGCGGCATCTTGCGGTACTCCGTGGCGAACCGGAGCGCGGCACTGCGCAGGTCGGCCACGAGTTCGGCCGTACCACGGCCCGCTCCTGCCTCGATCTGCTCGTCCCGGGCGGCCAGACTCGGGTACTCCGGCGTCTCCCTCCCGGTCCGCGCCCAGATCAGCAGGTTCCGGCCGCCGTCGGCATTACGGGCCAGGTGGGTGAGCACATGCCCGCGTGACCAGCCCGGCAGCAGAGAAGGCGCACGCACGTCGGCATCGGTGAACCGGGCCGCCGTTTCCATGAGATGCCCGGTCGCGGCCCCGATCTGATCGAGCATGGCCGCGGGATCGAAGCCCGCGTGGTCATCAGCGGTCATACTGCCTCCTGAAGTCGTCGGCCGAACTGACCATGTTCGAGGCGGTCTCCCGGGCGAGCCGGGTGTTCCTCGGCCGGGGCAACCGGTCGGACTGGCGGCGCCTAGGATCGGCTCGTGATTGCTGATGTGCAGTGTGTGGTGTTGGACTGCCCCGCGCCGACGGAACTCGCCTCGTTTTACCAGGCGTTGCTCGGTGGGTCTGTCAATCGGGAGGATCGGCGATGGGCCGTGGGGGAGGGCTGGGCGACCCTGCACACGCCGTCCGGGCTCGTCCTGGCCTTTCAGCGGGTGGCCGACCACGTGCCGCCGCGGTGGCCCGACCCGACCCGGCCTCAGCAGTTCCATCTCGACTTCGGCGTAGCGGACTTGGACCGGGCCCAGGAAGAGGTCCTGGCCTCGGGCGCGAAGGTGCTGGACGAGGGTTCCGGTGAACGGTGCTGGCGGGTCTACGCCGATCCGGCGGGGCATCCGTTCTGCCTGGTGCGGCACTGAGGCCGGGGGACCAGCCGCGGTCACGACGGCGCACGGGGCGGATGGGGCGGATCGGTGACGCCCCCCAGGAGACCGACGCCCGCTCCTCGCGCATCGGCATCCCGTTCGGCCGAACCCGGCGCCACGTCCGGCGCACTTGTTCCTCTCGCCATGCGTACGACAGCCGCGTTGCCCGCGGTCCGCTGGAGCGAGCGGACATGGGCGACGACTCGTGGATCCGCAGGATCCCTCGCTATCGGTAATCGCTCTTCGGGCTCCATGTGGTCAGTTGCGTAGCGTGATGGTGATCGTCGCCCCCAGGAATTCGCTGCCGGAGTTCGTCCAGTGCTCGTGCCAGGTGGAACCGGACTCCTGGCCGTACATGCGGAAATACCACAGGGGGTCATGGCCGCTGGTGGTTCTCATGCTGTCCTCATGCTGTTCGCGGTAGTAGTTCTCCATGGTGATGAAGTCCTTTCCGCTCCTGGCGACGACACCCCCGAAGTGGTACGGGACCCGCCCTTCGCTGCTCATGAGCGCGTCCTGCTCGGCATCGGGGCGTGCCATGGTCGTGATCCCTTCGCCCACGTTCGGAGCGGGGGCGTACTGATTGACTCCCAGTTTCTCCAGCACCCTTTCGGCCTGCTCGGGGGACTCCTTGACCAGGTGCTGGAACCGTCCGCTCATGGCGTGCACGATCTCGAGGAAGGCCTTGGTGTCCCCGTCGCCGCCCTTCTCGACGCCTTCTTCGTACTTGCCGTGCCAACCGCCGTCCGGTTCCATGCGCACGAGGAACTTCTCGACCACGTCCCAGTACTTGTCGTCGGCGCTGCGGTGCATGGTGTGTTTCCCGGTGACGAACCCCAGCATCTCATTGCAGCGCTGCGGCCCTCGGACGTCGAGCCCCTTGGTCTTCTCCCCGCCCTTCTCCTTCCGGTACTTGGGCTCGATCTCGTACAGTGTGACGTTCTTCGCCTTCCCTTCCTTCGTCTTCCTTTCGATGACCAGGGACCTGCCCGTCCTGGAGAGGGAGATCCCCATTTCCTTCCTTGCGCCGGGAAGCCTCTTGACGGACTCGTTGAACTGTTTGTCGGTGGCGAAGAAGTTCTTCGGTTCTCTCCCGCTGCCCGCGTGTTCCACGGCCAGGTCGTACGCGTCCGACACGGCGAGGTCCACCTGGCCCGCGTACACCAGGTGGGGCTTGGGCGGAGAAGTGGCCGATCGCTCGTCGAACCAGCTGTGCTGATCGTTCTTCTCCTGGCCGACGAAGAAGTCGTCGGAAGCGGGGTTCTTCACGGGGTAGTTCGCGGCGCCCGCCTTGATGACGTGGAGTCGCTGGACAGCCGTCCCCCCGACACCGCAGCCGTCCCCTGCGGCACAACCACCGCTTCCCGGCCGCCCGGACGAGCTGCCGGCCTCGGCGCCGCCGTGGTTCTGGATGATGGCGTCGCGCTGCACGGGCGCCGGCGCACTCATGACCCGGTCCGCCTTCTGCTCGGCTTGGCGCTCACCCGCGTCACCGGGGCTGGACATGCTCACGCCCGCCCCGTTGCCCGAGCCCGGGACCGGTCCCAGCTGCTGGTCCTCGTAGTGGGCCAACTCGTGTGCCCAGTCCTTCTTGGTCATCCCACTGCCGACGACGATGTGACGACCGCTGGTGAAGGCCTTGGCCTCCAGGGCCGCCGCCGATTCCCGCGCCTGCGGCCCCTTGTGCACGAGGGCGCCGCTGAAGTCCGCCCCTCCGAAGCGCTGCTCCATCTCGGTGCGCAGGCCGTGCTCCATCGGCTCGGCCGGGGAGTTGACCCCCAGCTCGAGGGCGGCCCGCTGTACGTGAGCGTGGTCGGCCTCGGGCTCCGGGGCACGCGTCCCGGCCGCCGGTGTGGCCGCACGCTGGATGTGCCGGATCCAGGCGCTGCTCAGCGGTAACGCCGCTGAGCTGCCGGAAGTCTCCCCCGGAGCCTTGTCTCCCGCCTGCCCGTGCCCCCGGTGTATCGTCCGCACACGGTGTCCTCTCCCCAGAAACGGTCATCCGACCCGCTACCTGTACCCCGGTCGGCGGTCGGTGGCCATGTCCGCGAGTGCACGGACGGGGGCAGACGCGGGCGTGCCTGCGCCTGCCATGAGAAGGGGGCTGGGCCGGTCTCGGCCGCCCGCCGGCAACCCGGCTCATCCCGCACCGGGCCCGTGAACCGCCCGCGCGGCACCGACTTCAGTGGGCGTCGGGCTGCCGGCCCAGCAGCCGTTCGGCGAGGTCCGTACGGAGGTAGAGGACGCTGCGGCCGGTGCGGTGCGAGACGGCGAGGCCGGCCGCGCGCAGCGCGGTGAGGTGGTGCGAGACGGTCGGCATCGGCATGCCCGTGCGCGCGGCGATCTCCGTGGTGGAGGCCGGGGTCGCCAGTTCCGTCAGCAGCATGGCCCGGGAGCGTCCCAGGATGCCCGCCACCGCCTCGTGCACCGGGGTTTCGCCCCGCTCCCAGAGGGCGCCGATGCCGCGCGCCGGGTAGACCAGACCGGGCTGACCCGGCGGGGTGCTCTGGGAGAAGACCCCGGGCCACACGAAGACGGAGGGGACCAGGACCAGCCCCTGCCCGCCGTCGAGGGCCCGGCTGGCGTCGTACCCGGGGTGGGCGACCCGCAGTACGCCGTTGTCCCAGCCGACCGCCGGGTGCAGATCGGCGAACAGGGCCTCGGTGCCGCCGCGGGCGATCAGCTGCCCGCGGCGCAGGATCTCGCCGTCCAGGAGGCGGGCCATGCGCGGCCAGTGCGCCGCCAGCGCGGTGTCCCAGTAGGCCCGTATCTCCTCCGCGAGGCGGGCCAGACCGCGTGCCGGCGCCTCGTGCAACTCCGCGACCTCGGGGGCGAACGGGGCGGGGATCCGGTCGAGGTCGGCCCGGACCGCTTCGGGGCCGGTGCGCAGCAGCCGGCCGATCTCCTCGTCCAGCGTCGGCTCGCCGGTCTCCGGTACCGGTGTCAGGAAGTCCGGCACGTACGCGGCCGGGACCGGCACCAGCGCGGACAGCAGCGGGAACCGGACCCGGGCCGCGGCCAGCCGGTCGCGGGTGTGCCGGGCCCAGGCCAGGTGCAGGGCGTGCCGGCCGGGATCCTTCAGCGACTCCACGCTCGTGACGACCTCCCACAGGGGGGAGCGGGCGAAACGGGAGCGGGCGAGGTCGCCGGCGGAGAACCTCAGGGTCAGCACGTGCCCTCCCGAACCGCCCCGCGCGGCCCATGGATTCGACCCACGTGAAATCCATTGGCCCACGTCGCGGTCATCGGCAGGCTGGTGTGCGGCTCACCATCGCCGTGGCGCGGCGGTTCGTCGCCGTGCCCGCCCCGACGTCCCGCCGGTCTCCCCTTCATACGGCTGCCCCCCGTCCCGTGCGCCGCCCCGAGCGGCGTGTGCCCGAAAGGTTTCCACACCCGTGCCCGAAACAGCCTCTCCCGAGCGCGAGGGCTTCCTTCAGCGCAGGCTCGGCGTGCCCGACCTGCGCGGCAACCGGAAGCTGGCCAACGCCGCCGTGATCGACAGCATCGGCTCCGGTCTCATCCTCGCCTTCATCCTGGTCTACTTCGCCAGGACCACGGACCACTCGCTGCCGTCGATCGGCGGCGCGCTCACCCTGGCCCGGTTCCTGGCCGTGCCCACGGCGATGGTCGTGGGGCCGCTGATCGACCGCTTCGGCGCGCGGCTGGTGGCGCTGAGCGGCAATCTCGTCTCCGCCGTCGGCTACACGGGATTCCTGCTCGCGGGCGACCTGTGGCAGATCGCCCTGGTGGCCTGGCTCACCCAGATCGGCGGGGCGATGTACTGGACGTCCAGCAGCGGCCTGGTGGTGCTCGCCGCCGAGCCGGAGCGGCGGCCCCGCTGGTTCGCGCTGCTGCACATGCTGCGCAACGGCGGCCTGGGGATCGGCGGCGCGCTCGGGGCCCTGCTGGTCGGCTACCACGGCACCACCGGGCTGAGGGTCCTCGCCACCTCCAACGCGGGGAGCTATCTCCTCGCGGCCCTGCTGCTCGCGCTGTGGCGGCCTCCCGTCCGCTCCGAGGACCGGCCGAAGCCGGAGAAGGCGCAGGCGGCACCGAAGGCGAAGGGCGGCTACGGGACCGTCCTGCGCGACCGGCGGTACATGCTGCTCGTCGGCATCAACATCAACTTCGTGTTCGCCGCGCTGGTCCTGAGCCTGCTGATCGCGGTCTTCGTGACCGAGGGCCTCGGGCAGGCCGCCTGGATCGGCGGAGTCCTGCTCGTCCTCAACAGCGTGCAGGTCGCGACGACGCAGACACTCGTGAACCGGCGGCTGGAACGCTACCGGCCGATCCGGGTGATCGCCGCCGGCAGCCTGATCAACGCCCTCGCGTTCGGGATCTTCGCGGCCCTGGGCATGGCCCCGGCCTGGGTCGCCGTGGCCGGCCTGTTCGTCGGCATGTTCCTCTACAACCTCGCCGAGACCGTGGCGACCCCCTTCTCGGATGATCTGTCGGTCTCCCTGGCGCCCGAGCACCTGCGCGGCCGGTACCTGGCCGTCTACCAGCTGTCCTGGACCTTCGGCCAGACGGTCGCCCCGCTGCTGCTGACCGTGCTGCTCGGCCTGGGAGCCGGCTGGCCGTGGCTGTTCCTGATGGCGCTCGCCCTGCTGGCGGTACCCGCGCTGCTGCTGCTGGAGCGCATGACGAAGCACGCCGAGCGGGCCCCCGGGGACACGGGCACCGAACTGGAACAGACCCCCGGCGGCGGAGTCCAGCCCGAGCCGGCGGTGTGACGGGACATCACACGCGACGGGGGCGGGGGGGAAACCCATGTGCCCGTCCACCCCCCGCGTCCGGCCGTTTCCGCCCGCGGACTCCCGGGGGTTCTGGGGCGGTGGGCAGCTCGCCCGTGGTTGCTG